>CAZLLP010000042.1:17386-38199 GCA_964560345.1 uncultured Gemmatimonadaceae bacterium | reverse complement strand
CCATGCCGCCGGGCAGCGCGTCGCAGGAGGCCCAAAGGGAGGAGTAGAGGTCGGACTTTTTCAGCGCCAGGACTGCCGTTGGTCGATGTGTTCAGTGCGCGGACACCACGAGGTCGCGAAACGCGGGACTCACGCGTTCAGCGACAATCGGACTGTAGCTGGAGATGATGCAACCGCCACGGCGTAGGCGGCACCGCCGCCGTTTGACGCGATCGAACGCTGTTCTCGTCGTCCACCCATCCCTAACCCCCCGGATTCACTCCTTGGCGTCGGTCGCCTGCAGCTCGTTGAGTGTGCGGCCGTCCTTCGCCCTCCAGGCGTCGCGTCCATTGACGCTCCGGCCAAGAATCGCCGATGCCGCCGAGCTCGGCGAAGGGAACACGTAGTTCTGCGTGAAGGAATAGCGATCGCCCGCAGACTTCAGCACCCCGTTCTTCACCAGGGCGGCCCGAAGCTCGATGATGTACGGATAGCACGACGAGACCTCATCAAGCGCGGCTTCACTCCCCGCGAGAACCACGAAGCCCTCCGCGGATTCATAGCCCTGTGCCTTGACGCCGCGTCCGCTCATCGACAGCCGGTGCGCGGACGGCATTGGTGTCCCGGCCGTCGAGAAGACTCCCAGGCCAAGCACCGGGAAGCACATCAGTGCTTCCTCGAGAAAGCCTTCCGCCTCCGCGGCGTCCGACTCGGAGAGGGAAGGGAGCGACGGAGAGTTGCCGTTGTCGAGAGTGCAGCGCTTCGCCTTTCCCGCGAGCTCGACCAGCCGCGCCTCCAGGTACTGCACGTGCGCCTTGTTCAGGTTCTCGTCCTTGCTGGTGAAGGCGAAGCACGTCGTCCAGAAGTCCTTCTTCGCGGCGTGCTGCTCCAGCCGCGGGCGAATCGGGTCCCCCTCACCCACGTAGACGCGCGGCAGCCCGGATTCCTCTGGCGGGCCGACCAGGACGTACACCCCAGTGCGCGCCATCTCTCTACGCTGCTTTCCCTCACCGAACAGCGCTCGCGGGATGACCAGGCCGACGCCGCTCCAGTTCGACTTCTCGATGATCCGGATTCCCTCGGGGTCGCCGGCAGGGACGAAGATCTTGATGGTGTAGGGCTTGGGCATTTCCCCGAGGCGTTGCTGGCGCGGTCACGGTCGGGTGGTCGGCGCCAAGCCCGATCGACCTTGAGATGGATGTGCTCGGCATCTACTCGGGCCACGATAACCGGGGGGACGGACACTGGCCAGAAGTGTGGCGGCGGGGCGACAGGGCTCCGAGTACGTCTCAATGCTAAGCCGGCGAGGTCATCGCGGCGGCACTGGGAAGCGCCACCACGCTCGCTCAGACATCAGACCGACCCGGGGAAGCCGCCACCAAACCCGCCGCGCCATGCAGTAGCGCCACCTTGGGGTGCGCGACACGATCGCCCCTAGCGCCCTAACTCCCGCTAGACCGCCAGCGCACCGCACGCGTTGTGATTCGCCACGAAGACCCGGCGAGTCATCTCTTGGCGTCGCGCGAGGCAACCGCCGCGTAGCAAAACGTTGCTGCTGCCGGTGACAAAGGGACGGCAACTGCGTAAGCTCCAGCAGTTGGCAGGAATGCTCGCCATCGTGGAATTCCTCGCTCGTCTCGATGGTCGCGTTGAAGAAGGGCAGCGCGTACTTTGTCGACCGGATGGACGCACTCCGATTCAGCGGAAACCCGCTGACCTAGCGACGGATGCGATAAGCGTTCCGCACCGACAGCCGCAACTCCATGGGTGATCCTACTTCTCAGCGATGGAACGGATCGCCCCAGCTGGAAGTCTTGCTCGCCCCACCGGTCGAGTACTTAGCGCACGCCCCCTCACGCACCGCCGAGTTGGTGGTTGTGGCCAGACGATCGCTGAATCTCGGGTCGTTGGGAAGAATCCAATCTCCCAAGAGAGGGAGGACTCTCCAAAGCTGGGGAGGTTCACCCTTCGCGGCGGCTGCATAAGCGTTCTTCCACTAGGTAGTGACCCTTCGCCCCTGTCGAAGCGAGGAGACAGCAGGTGGAGGGCCGCAGTCCTCTTGACGAGCCGATTGCGTCGCGTGAGTTTCGGCTCCGCAATTCGTGCGACTCGTCACTTGTTTCCGACGATAGCCGTGGGTGGGTAGCTCGGTTCACGCCGTGGCGAGAGGTGGGGATGGGACAAAGAGCGGCAGCCGCAATGGTAGTTCCTCGGTGGGAACGGTGGTTCCAGTCGCCCGTACTGGCTTTCGTTGGCCTGGTCGTTTCAGCGGCTCTCGGTGTATACGGGAACAGTCATTCTGACGAGCTCCTAGCGGCCGTCCGAGATGTAAGTCTCGGCGCTCCTGTCGACTTGGGCGCTGCCGCATTCTGGGGGCTGGTCGTGACCATCCCACTATTCACGATCGCCTCTCAACTCGCACACACGCGTGAGCGCACGAGGATAGACGCAGCGCGAGAGAACGCCGAGGCAGCTTTGAAGCAAGCGATAGACAGCAGTCACAAAGCACGCGAGGACGCGGAGCGAAGGTTGACCGCGCAGCTTGAGATGAGCCAGAAGACAAGCGCCGCTGCAGTCGAGGAGCAATTGAAGCTGACGGGTAGGCTTCAGGAGGAAACCGCTCGATTGTCTGAGTTGGTGCAGACACTTCCACCAGACACGACCCTTCCATTGATCGCGGACTTGCTCGTTATCGCAGTGCAGGAAGTGCTGAGCGCACAAGAGCAAGTGCTTTCCCTCGATGATAGTTCATGGAGTTCGGAGCACGATGCGCAGGACATGATTGAAGATGCCATTCGCGCAGTGCTGCACTGCGTTGCAGGGTTGGCCAAGAGGTTTGATGGTGATCGGGCCGAGGCGGTGTATCATGCCAACATCGCTCTGTTCCTGAGCAAGGAAGACGTGATGGCGATGGATGACAAGGCGCGAGCGGAACTCCACGAAAGGATGCTTTTCTCGGAAGTTCCTGCACACGATCTTCAGAGTAGCAGTGGGGTACTCGTCATCGAGCGAGCGTTGTCGGCAGCGACGGATGCAACACCCCAAGAGGTGGTTGCAGACGGTGGTCTCGCGCCATTGGTGTTTCACGTACCCCACGAGAAGGACGCAGTGGTTGAAGCGGGTACGGCCTCAAGATTCCGCGTGCTTCCGGGCGCACCCTGGGCCTTCTGCTTCTGTGAAGCGCAAACTTGGACGGCCTTTCAGTCTCGAGAGGACCTCTTCGACTGGTGCCGCGATCGAGGGGCATATTCCTCTGCAGTCATGGCAAAGCTTCGGGAGTATTTCTACTCGAATGATCAAGGGCGAGCGGTTCGTAGCTTTGCCTGTGTGCCGATACGGGCGCACGAAATCGACGATGGAACCGCATCAGTTGGTGTGCTAAACATTCATTGCAGTCTTGAGGGGATGTTCCGATCACGAACCCCTACTGTGCATCTATTGCCGCTGCTGCAGCCATTTAACGCCGTCCTCGCCGCTCTTCTGGACCTCCGGGCGGCTGTGCAAGGGGCGTGAGTCACTGTTGAGCCGAAACCATCCGAGTCGGATGATCGTCTTCGCAGTAGTAGGCGCGAGGCACTTTAGTCTCCGCTATTGACTCTCCACCAGTTGCTCCTTAGCATGTCGCCCAAGACGACTCCAAGGGAGAATCCATTGAGCTCAGCCGACGCTGTATTGGTCAAGAAGAAGTCGGTCGCGAAGAAGCTCGCTGAAAAGCGGGGTGGAAAGGAGGCTGTGAAACAGCGGCGCCAGCGTTTGGAGGCGCTGGTTGCGGGACGGGTAGGCAAGAAGCGCGTCTACCACGTGGAGCAGAATGGCGCTCAGGTGATTCGGATCACAGTGGAAGTCTGATTGTGCTGTGCGGGCTGCCATCTTCAGCCCCCGCCCTACTGTGGGCGGGGGCTGTGTTCTTTTTCCAGTGCAGCTTTGGCATGATACAGTCGTAGCCGGTGACGAGCCGGCGCTGCACGAGTGGACGGACGATCTACGAAGTGGAAAGCCGCCGAGAATCGTGGATTCGTTCGATGTTATCATGCGGCCCAATCATCATACTCGCTTCATCGCGCTGCGCGGCTGCAATCCGGTTTGACGCGAGATGGTTAAAGGTCTCCTGAGTTCGGGCATCGGCACCATATGGTACGATGGCTCTATCGACGACAGCAGCACCTGCCCTCTACCTGTTCGTCATACGCCTCCATGCCTCAAGTTCTACCCCCTGTATTCCATACCTCGCGATGTTTCCCCCGTGTAGCGCCGAGAGCAACTTGCGCGCGATCTTCACGAAGGGCTCCCGATCCTCCCCCGGTATCCGCGCTCGGACCGCGTATGCGCGAATGATCTCCTCATCCGGAATATCCCTGGCGATCACTACGTCCCGCACCACTTCCGCCAGCTCTGCCCGGTACGCCAACCTGATCGGATCCGGATCCCCCATCGACTCCCGCACCACTTTGTACTGCTGGCATGACCGCTCGTACGCCCACACAAACACGTCGCGCAGCAACGCGACCTTTCCGTGCTCGTACACGCCGATCGTCCCCTCAACGTATGCGCGCTCGGGGACTCCAACGAACGACAGCGGACACAGATTCCCCTTGATGAGCGAGATGTTCGCCGCCAGGCGCGAGGTGCGCTTGTTGACGTCCACAAACGGCTGCAGGTACGGGAACTGCACCATCATGAAGAAGGCCTGCTCGAACGGGTCGGGAATCGCCGTCGCCCGATCCAGCATCACGGTGAACAGCTCCTCGATGCGCTGCGGAATGGCCAGTGGAACGTAGGTCGTTCCCGAGATCATCACGGCGCGCGCGCGGAGGTGCCCCTCCCACATGGGGTCGTCGAGCAGGTTCTCCGACAGCGCCGCGTGCAGGTTGCGAATGGTGTAGGCATTGAAGCCGATCTCCTCGGCCTGCTCCACGAGCAGCTCGATCGCCTTCTTGTGATTGAGGATCATCTGCGCTTCCGCCGCATCCTTCCCCTCGGCGCGTATCCCGCGTTCGAGCAGGTTCTGGGTGTCCAGGCGCGAGTACGTGTTCCCCTCCAGGCGGCTCGATGACCAGGCGAGGTCGATGAGCAGTCGCTCGTAGACCTGCCGAGCGAAGGTCCCGGCGGGACGCGCATCTTCGGGGGTGCGACCCAGCTCGTGCAGTCGCGCCCGCACGGGTTCGCTCAGGTACCAGGTATTTCCCGGCGCGTAGTCGCGCAGAAACGCCTCGTGATATCCCACGGGCACCCGCGCACCGAGCGGCTTGCGTACCAGCGCGCGCAGTTCCTCGCCCGCGAGGCTGAGGGGGATGAACTCCTCGTCGGTCGAGGCGTCCTTCGGTTCATGCGGGGCGGGTTCTCGGATCGAGGTGTCGTCGCCCGCGAAGTGGTAACGGGTCTGCCGCCCGCCGCCGATGCGTTTGAGCCTCCCGTGGGCGACGAGCACTTCGAGCCATCGATTGAGCGTTCGTCGGGGAGGCTTTCGGCCTAGCACCTCTTCGGTTTTCGCCTTAATAGCCCCGACGTCGAGCGGCTCAGCCGCGCTCCGTACGATCGTCTCGATCGCGTTGAGCTGCTCGTTGTGTTGCTGGTTCGATCGTCGGGGCATCGGTGGTGCCTATGGGGTTCTTCCTGCCACTTACTTACATAATACGTCAGGATGAACTACTTCGTGCCATATATATAGCAGCATGCCACATTTATTGGCAGCATTTTCTTCGATATCGGCATGATGCCACGTTCTGAGAGCCATGGCGGATCGCAACAGCATTTCGTTTGTTTCGTATATTGCGGTTGTGTCGTATATCGGGTAAGGTGACCCCATGACTGCGACGCTGGAACTCCCGACCCCGGAAACCGCCCAGGAAGCACAGGACGCCCTGCGCCAGCTGGCGCGAATCGCTCGCCCCCGCGCGAGCAAACACGTGACACTCCGAGCCGACGGCGCGGAAGCACCGACGGTGACGGTGCCGCGCATTGCCTTCGACCTCTTCCTCGAGATCCTGGGGCAGATGGCGAACGGCAACGCGGTGACGATCGTCCCGGTCCATGCCGAACTGACCACGCAGCAGGCTGCGGACCTGCTCAACGTCTCGCGGCCATTTCTCGTGTCGCTGCTGGAGAAGGGTGCGCTTCCCTTCAAGAAGGTCGGCACGCACCGACGCGTGCGATTCGCCGACCTCGCGACCTACCGACGCCTGCAAGACGAGCGATCGAAGGATGCGCTCGACGAGCTGACGCGCCAGGCGCAGGACATGGGACTCGGCTACTGACGTGCCGTTCGCCGTCGTTTACGACGCGTGCGTGCTGCACCCCGCACCGCTACGGGACCTGCTCCCTGTGCGGAGGGGACGTGCCTTCGACGCCTCGACCGCTTCGATAGCGCGCTGAATCCATATGCAAGCGTCGCGATAACATGGCCCTCATCCGCCTCCATGTTATGCGCAGCCCATAACATGGCCGCCGCAGCCCCGGCCAACCGAAACCGCCAGAAACAAAAAAAGGGCGAAGCGCCCCCTCCCGGGAGCGCTCCGCCCTTTCTCCTACCCTCTGGCCGGCGCCCTACGCCGCCACCTTCACCTCCCCCTCAGCCCCCGCGCCGAGCTCCTCCCCCGGCATCCGCCGCAGCCTCCCCTGCCGCATCAGCGACCGCCACTCCGTCGACGCGCTTGGGTCCCCCTCGAATCGCAGCGCCACCAGCGAGTCCAGGAGCCCCATGTATCCCTTCCCACGCACCACCTCCCCCTGAACCGTGGCCGCAGCCGCACTCCTGCGCGCCACGTCCTGTGCCCGCTGGTCGATCAGTTGCAGGATCTCGTTCGCCGCCTTGCGCAGCTGCACCACGAAGTCGTCCGGCAGTCCGGCCGCCACGAACGTCGCCTTGTGCGACTCGGCGGTGTTGGCCATGGCGTTGGCCGCCGCCACCAGTGCCTCGGGTTGGCGCACATTGCGCGGCATCCCCAGCGCCGTTCGCAGCGCCGCGTCATTCTCGAACTGGATCTTGGCGATGCGCGCCACGGGTCGCATGAACTCCAGCTTGAGCGCGCGCGACTGCTGCTTGATGAGCAGCGTTCCCGATCGAGCCGCGCGCGAACGCGTATCGAGTTCGACGGCTGCCGCCACAAGACGGTCGGCGGTCGCCCCCAACTCCTCCACTGGTGTTGCGATCTCGCCGTATGCCGCCTTGGGCGCGGTCCGCGACAAGAAGTCCCGCGTACGACGGAAGAGCTGTACGGCGCGTTGCGATGAGCGTTCCATGGGTCTGTCCTCCAATACATATGGTTGTGGGCACCAACAGGAAGCCCCGCGATCCGGTGCCCGGAGATCGCGGGGAGAAACGACGAATTGCCACAACGCACACGGGCGACGTCAGGCCAGACGCGCGCGTGGCCAACACAGTCGCAGCGAGTGTCAGGGCGAACACGCGCGTCTGCGCGCGGGATTGACGCGTTATGCCGGCGGACGAGCCGGTTGCGCCGCCAGGCGCACGGACTCGTGCATCGCACGCGCGGGGTGTGCGCGATGAGCGCGGTAGTTGGTCCGCGAGACGAGGCGGAGAGCACGCCAGACGTGGCCTCCAGCACGACGACGCAGTAGCTGCGTAGTCGAGCACGCAACCTGCGCAGGCGCGCCGCTCGTCTCTCTCGCTACACCGAGGACCCCGTCCTCGAGTTGCTGTCGATTGGCACTGCGGCACGAACGGTTGTCAGCCGCAACGGGCGACTTGCGCTCCCGGCGCTGTGTCCTGTCGGCTGCACCGTGATGATTGTCGGTGGCACGCGGACCGGAGTCGCACAGGCAAGGACGTCTGGCAGCTGCACACGGTCGTCGGGCTGCTGCGCCGAGCACCCTTGCAGCGAGTCACAACGCGCCTTCACCCAGCGAGACTCGTCCGCACACGAGACGCGAGCGGTTGTCACTCGCCTTCGACCACTCGGCGCCGAAACACGAGCGTTCGTCACCGGGACTCGTGACGCGCGCATCCAAACCCAGGATGTCGTCGCTGAAACACGGAGGTCCGCCCGGGAACCCCGCCCGCTGCTCGCGAAACTCGGGGCGCTGGCGGAGAAACGTGGGGGGGCGTCCGCGAACATCAGCGGACTGTCGGCCAGACTCGCGCCGCTGTAGTCCCGGCGCAGCGCCCTAACAGTGAAACGCCGCGACCAGGCACTCGAACCGAGTCACCCGTCACCCGATTTCAGTCCTTTCACACCCCTCTCTATCTACAAGTCCTTCCGCAGTCACTCCCGTCAAGAGGGAATTTTCGCCGAACCCCGCCAGCCACACGCTCCAGAAGATTCTTTCAACGACTTTCGCGAAAATCGCAGCGTTTTGAGATCTCGTGGCGGCTCTATGTATAGGAGGAGTCGAGCGGAATCCGCCGCCGCCCCTCCAGCCAACCTCTGGATAGGAGCTGCCACCAATGTCCGGTCCCTCCCGCCACCGCTCGGCGCACCAGCGTCCCTACTACCTGCGCAATGCTGGCGTCCCCTGGTCGTCGACGGACCTCGATCGCCTGCGCGAACTCGCCGCCGGCAACACCCCCACCCGCGTGATCGGCTTCAAGCTCGGTCGCTCGGCGATGGCGGTGCATCACAAGGCCTCGCAGCTCGGCATCTCCCTCAAGCCGGTCAACCAGTCTCCCTATGGGCGCGCTGCCTGACCGTCGCGTTGTGGCATCGCCGCACCCCCCTCACCAACCGGGCCCGGGCGCGCTATCGATAGTGCGCCCGGCCCCCATCACTCTCCCAGTCCGACCTGTCCGAGCCATGTCTGACGAACGACCGATGCGCGCCACCACGCAGGGCGATGGGGTCCTCCCCTTCGCCCGCCCGGGCGGCGCCACCATCCCCGATGAGGAGCAGGTCGCGACAATCGTCCTCCAGATGCACGCGGAGCTTGTGTGCTGGGCCACGTCGCTCATCGGCGTCGATGAGGCGGAGGATGCGGTGCAGGATGCGCTGCTGCGCTATTGGCGCCGGCGGAAGCACACACCGGCCGACCGACTCCCCCCCGATGTGCGGAGCCACCTGCTCGCCTTGGTGCGCGACATTGTCCGCGAACGCCAACGCTCGACAAAGCGCCGCGGCCGCACCCTCTCGCGCATCGGCGGCGGTGTCACGGCACACCGGGCCACGCACATCTCCTCTCCCTTCATCTCAGGCGTGCGCCGCTGGATGTGGCCCGAGCAGCGCATCGAACGCTCCGAGTTCGATCCCCGCATCGAACAGGCGCTGGAGTCGCTCACCGCGACGCAACGCGAACTCATCACCCTGGTCTACGCCCACGGACTCACCCAGGGCGAGGCCGGGGCAGTCCTCAACCTCGCCGCCAGCAGCGTGCGCGCGCACCTGGCCCGCGCCCACGCCCGCATGCGCGAGTCACTCAAGTCGTTAGGCCTGGTCCGCGGCGGTGCGCAGGTCGTGCCGCCCATCGCTGCGTCAGTCGCTACGCCGGTGGCGGGGGAGGGGTGATGGACGTGCAACCCACAACATCAGTCCCGTCGGCGGTCGACTGGGAACTGCGCCTCGAGACCGAGGCCGCCGAGCGTGAGCTCGCGCAGTTGAACGAATCCGATCCGGACGTCGTCCTCGCCATGGACTACGTCTCGGCGGCGCTGTCGCCGGAAGCACGCGCCGCCTTCGAGGTGCGCATGGCGCACGAAGAGAAGCTGCAGGCGCTGGTGCTGCCGCTGTTGCAGCTGCGCCAGGCGATGCGCGAGCAGCACGACCAGGCCATCGAAGACGGTGAACCCGCCGCTCGGCGCGCGCTGCAACGGTTGCGCGAGCGCATGCGGCAATCGGATACGGATGATGACGACGGTGCGCGCGATGGAAGCGCGTCGGCTGAAGGCGAAGCGAAACGTCGCTCCGCTGACGCCGCCGGCAAGCGCGGTCAACGCATCGCGCGGATCGCGGTGCGCATCGCCGGCGCGTTCGCACTGCTGATGGTCTCCGTCTACATCCTCTCGCTCTTTGGTCCCTGGAGTCCGCTCACCCCCGGATGGCGGGCCATGCACGACGACGGGGGACTCGACGCCAGGCTCACGCTGCGGCACCAGGTCAGGCTCTTCATCGTTGGCCCGTATTTCGTCGCCGAACACACCCCGGGGCTGCTCAACACGGGAGACTGGTTCGACGCCGTGAGTGAGCTGTACGTCGACGCGTCCTTCTTCTCGGTCACCGGCCCCGTGAGCGGCTCGGGTGACATTCGGGTCACGACCCCCACCCTTCGCATCCTCTCACAAGGAGGGCTCTTCAGGGTCGAGGTGGTGAACCGGTGCGAGGTCAAGGTCACAGCGCAAACGGGACAACTGGTGGTGTTGCCGCGACGCACCGCTACGCCGACACAGGTGGTGGTCAACGGCGGGCAGTCGGTGAGGATGGATTGCAACGGGACGTTAGGCACCCCCGGTTTCGCACTGTCGCGTGACACGCAGCAACCGTCGGACAACGGAGGGACGCCATGACGCGACCACTCATGCGTTCGCCCATCCTGCTCATCGGCGCCGCACAGGCACTCGTGGCACGGCCGACGCTGGTCTTGCACCGCCCGAGCGGAATGCCTGCACGCCCGGTGGAAGGGGCGATGGACGGTATGCGCTTCGTGCAACACGCCGGCTACTGGTCGCACTTCAACGCGCGCATCGGCGCGTCCACCTGGCCCTTCGACCAATCGTCGTCGCTCGTCGAGCTGGCGCTGCGCGCCTGCCAATGGGGGATCGTGCGCGAGCGCGGCGAGTCGGGCGACCTGGTGGTGCGCACCGGTGACGATGGCTTCCCCTGTCGCATCGGCATCGTCGTGCACGTGGAGCATCGCATCCACATCCCCGGCGTCTTTGCCATCAAGTGCGACATCGCCTGGGGGCTCCCTCGCCCCGGCGATCGCCCCGCCGCCGAACTCAAACGCGAATGGGTGCGCCCCGAGCAGGGGGACCGATTCGTCGCCTGGTACGACGCCCCCGAGCCGCGCGCGGCGCTGCGGAGGGTCGCATGAGCCAGCGTCGACGACGCCTGCGGCGCTTCCTCACGCACCACGACGACCTCACAACCTTCACTCGGTGGTTAGCTGAGCAGCTTGCCGATGGGGATCTCGATCTGGAGGACGACCTGGCGCAGGAGGGGTTGATCGGCGCCTGGTTAGGCAGCGATGGCAAGGGGCGAACCAAACGCGCTCGCCGGCGCCGGACGCGCCGAGCGGCCGCTCACCGGATGTTCAAGTACATGAATGCCAAGGGAGAGGAACAATGCGCCACGATATGAGCCGCGACGTGAACGCGGACATGACTCGCGACCGGTGGGAGTACTGGCGTACCCCGCTGCGCACGCTGGCCGTCGTGTTGACCGTGGTCGCTGTCGCCGCGGTGTACCTCGTGCGTCCCGCGCAGCGGTGGCTCTTCACGCCCAGCGGTGTGTCGACGCCGAAGAACCTGGACGAGATGAAGTTCTTTCACGACAGCGTGTACGTCGTGCGACTGGGCGAGCACGAGAACGCGTCGTATCCCATTCGCATCGCCGTCTTCTACTCCGGGACCGGCGTCCCGCTTCGCCCCATCGAGGTGCGCCAGGCCATCGAGCGCGCCGTCGAGACGCGCACGGGGGCCAGCTGGACGATCGTGCGTGAAAACCCCGTCCACCACATGCTCGCCCCCAGCGTGACCGTGGCCTACGACCTGTGGGCCAATGGTGGGGTGCGCGGCGAGATCGTGCTGCGCTGCCCGCACCAGCACGGCGGTCCTGATGCGCCGCTCGAGGTGGTGGAAGGGGTCAGCTCCATGCGCGCCGGCTTTTCCAAGGTGGAGCACATGACCGCGAGCCTCGGCGAACAACTGGGGAATGCCGCACAGCTTCGCTGCAGCGAGTCGGTGGCCGGCCTGACTGCCGATGCACCCGCCGTCATCTCCTCAATCGCCACCCACGTCGTGTCACTCGGCGCCCCCGCGCCCGCAAGCGCGAAGGTGCAACCATGAGCCCCCGTCCGCGTCGGCGTCCCACCCAACGCATCCCGGCGCGCGCCCCCCTCGCCCCCCTCGCGCTCGTCCCGACAGCCGCAACCCGCGGGGAATCCTTCGTGCGTGACCTGCAGCACGGCTGGTGGATCGTCGGCCTCCTGGGTGCCCTGGTTGCCGCGTTAGGCTTCCAGGCGCTCCCCCCTTCGAGTCGACTGACGATGATCGAGCGCGCGAACGCCCGTCAGGACTCCGTCTTCGCCGCCGAGGCCGCGGCGCAGCGGCAGACGCTGGACACGATTCGACGACAGGTGGGGCAGTTACTGGCCGGGCAGTGCGTGAAGGAGCGCGATCGGATGGCGCGGTTGCTGTATGACTGTGAGGGGCGGTGACTTTCAGTTTCAAGGGGTCAGAGTCCTTGAAACCGATCAAGGACTCTGACCCCACGATCACCCCTTGATCACTCGGCGGACGACGGCACCGTGACTCACCCCGCCGCCTTCCCCTTCCGCCACTCCATCGCGAGGCGCCGCTGCGAGGCGGCACAATCTCGCAGGTACAGGTTGATCAGCGTCTGGTACGGTATCCCGCTCTCGTTCGCCATGGACTTGAAGTAGTCGATGGTGAACCGGTCGAGGCGAATGGTGACCGACCGTTTGAGGCCGGCCGCGTACGGGTTGCGCTCCCCCTTGGAGAAATCCAGCGATCGCTTCATCGGATCCACCGCGCGTCATACTGGGCGCGCTCAGTCGGTGTGGCTCGGCGCGCCGAGATCAGGCGAATCACCGCATCTTCGGCGCGATAACAGTGCACGACGACCAGTATCCGTAGCTGAGAGCTGACGCCGAGCAGGTAGAATCGATCCTCGACAATCGAATGATCGGGATCAGGGAGCAGGATGGCATCGTCGCTGCAACCTGCCATACGGTGTACATACGCGCAATCCGGTCGCCGCCTGCGCTACGACGGCAACCTCAACTTTCGGTGAGCGGGCCAGGCCTACCGTACCATTCCATCTCACGCAGTACCGAATCGCCCGTGGCTGGACGGTTCCTGCCCTTGATATGCGTTGACCCATGCGCCTCCCGCGCGAGTAACTTCCCCCCGCCCCCCTCCCTCGACCCCACGCCCCCGCCCATGCTCTCCCCCTACCGCGCCCTCTCCCCCGAGAAGCGTCTCGCGCTCGTCACGCACAAGATCACGTCGAGCCGCGAGGCGCGGGCGCTGTACGTCCAGCGACTGATCGCTCGCAAGGCGGGAGGCTTCCGCGCCGTCACGATCCAGGCGTGGCCGGTGGCGCAGCTGGCGCGCGAGGTCGTGCGGTCGCGGGCGGAGTCGCCCGAGGACGAGCTCGACCTCTTGCACCTGCTCTACGTGCAGCTGGAGCCGGCGATCCAGATCACCTTCCTCGACGCGGCCGGCGTGTCGCACGAGAACGGGAACATCGCCGAGGAACTCGAGGTGCCGTACGCGGATGCCGCAGGCGTGCAGCGCGGTGTGACCGCGGTGCGCGCGGCGCACGGGGAGGACGGGGAGCACTACCTGCGCACGCTCGCCCGCTACAGCCGCCCGGCGTGGCCGGGGATCGAGGGGCTGGTGGGCGAGGGGTAGCGGGGCGACGCGGTGTTGCCAGCGGGGCGCTCATCGCCCCACGCGATGCTGATCCTCGCGCGCCGTCAGCGCCTCCCCACCGGCTCCAGCCGCACGATCGCCGTCGGCGGCCCGTCAGCGTCGCGCGTCCCGCCGTCTAGCGCTAGGTAGACCAACCCGTCCGGCCCCTGCTCCACGTCGCGAACGCGCCCAACGTCGCGCAGCAGGTTGAAGCAACGAGGACCACGCTCTGGGAGTCGCGCACCCGCCAACACGCTTGCGTCCGAAGACACTTGGCGGCAGATCTGAGAGTCGTCGTCGGCCGCACGGCTGGTCGGTCTTCCCAAGCTACGGAAAGCAGCGTGCTCGAATGAGTCGACCAAAGGTCTTCATCTCATATTCGCACAGAGACTCCAGCGAGCTCGCGCATCGACTGCTCGCCGACCTCGCTGCGCGAGAGACAGATGTCTGGCTCGACGTGGAGCGTCAACGAGGCGGTGCAAGCTGGACCATTGAGGTCGAGCAGGCGCTCGACCGGAGTGACGTGGTGCTGGCACTGATGTCCGAAGGGTCCTACTTGTCGGACGCGTGCCGCGCGGAGCAGCTGCGGGCGCTGCGCAAGGGCAAGTGTGTGATTCCGCTCCTCGCGTGCCAGAATGTTGAACTGCCGATTCACCTGGAGGTGAAGCACTTTCTCGACTTCTCCGACCTTGCGAACTACGACGACACGCTCGAAGCGCTGCTTGCGAGCATTCGCGGGAGGGAAGGAGCGACTATTAGCGCTGCGTTCAGGCAAACATACCTGACGGTGCCGCCGCTTCCAGCCAACTTCATCGACAGGCCGTTGGAGCTCGAAGCGCTGCGTCGATCGATCATGAGCGACGGCGCCAATCGCCGCATCGCACTCACCGCGCTCAAGGGAATGGCTGGCATCGGAAAGACAGTGCTCGCCCAAGCGCTGTGCTTCGACGAAGTGACGCAGGCGGCGTTCCCGGACGGGATCATCTGGCTCACGATCGGCAAGGATGCGCGCGACCTCGTTCCGCTCTTTCGGGAGGCCGCGAAGGCCGTAGGCGACTCGCCGGAGGGATACGAAACGCTACAGGCGGCCAGCAACCGTTTGCGAAGTCGCCTTCGTGATCGCTCCGTGCTGATCGTGCTGGACGATGTCTGGGACGTGCGGGACGCAGCGCCCTTCTTGGTGGATTCACCTCGCAGCCGCCTGCTGATCACGACGAGAGACGCTCGCACCGCTGTTGCGCTGAATGCGGACCTGCAGGAGCTCGATGTCCTCTCGTGGGACCAGTCAACGCAGCTTCTCGCGCTCTGGTCCGGACTCTCCGCAGACAAACTGCCCGCAGAAGGCGATGACATCGTGCGCGAGTGCGCCTGTCTGCCCCTCGCGCTCGCCATGGTTGGGGCGCAACTGCGGGGGAAACCGGATCGGTGGGCCAACACGCTGGACAAGCTTCGCAGCGCCGACCTCGCGCGCATTCGGCAGTCGTTTCCGGATTACCCCCATCCGGACCTATTGCGTGCCATCGACGTGAGTCTGGAGGCGCTGGACGCCGAACTGCGAGACAGGTACCTCGCGTTCGCGGTGTTTCCCGAGGACGTGTCGATTCCGGAGGCAGCGATACGTACCCTGTGGGGCGTTCCTGGGTACGACGCGGAGGATGCGATCGATCGATTGGTGGAGCTGTCGCTCGCAAGTCGCGACGACGAACAGCGTCTGCGCGTGCATGATCTACTGCTCGACTATCTCCGACGACGTGTGGGTGCCGATCGCTTGACCGAGAGGCATGACCTGTTCCTGGAGTCCTATCGACGACAGTGTCCCCAGCATTGGGCCGATGGGCCGCGAGACGGCTACTTCTTCGAGAATCTCATCTGGCACCTTCGTCACGCGCAACGGAGTGAAGAGGCGCTTCACTTACTGACAGACTTCAGGTGGATGACCGGGAAGCTCCGCGCTTCGGGCGTTGCCGGATTACTCGCGGATTACGAGTGGCACTCCACGAAGTCAGACGAAGCCAGACGCGTCAGCGAGTCGATACGTCTCTCCGCGCACGTGCTGGCGGTCGACCACGACCAACTGGCAGGCCAGCTCCTTGGACGACTCTCCATGGGATCGTCAGCGGCCATCGACCGCTTGCTCGCTTCGGCGGCGAGCTACGATGGGTCGGCCTGGCTGCGCCCTCTGCGTTGTCTGCTAACCCAACCGGGTGGTCCGCTCAACCTCACGCTCGCAGGGCACACTGCGCGCGTGAGGAGCGTTGCCGTTACCCAAGGGGGCGAGTGGGCCGTATCCGCATCAGACGATCAGACGGTCAGGGTGTGGAACCTTCACCGTGGCACGTTGGAACGAACGATGACAGGCCACCGGGACATCGTACGAGCGCTGGTCGCTCTTCCCAATGGAGAGACGGTCGTCTCAGCCTCGGACGACCACACCTTGCGAATGTGGAACATCCGGTCGGGCTCTGAAGTGCAGCAGCTACACACGCAGGTGGAATGCGTGCGGGTGCTCGCCGCGTTTCCGGACGGTCGACGAGTCGCTGCGGCTTCCGATGATTTCACGATCAAGATCTGGGACCTGACACGTGGGGTCGTCGAGCGCGTGTTGCGCGGGCACACCGGCGCAATCAACGGCCTGGTCGTGATGCCAACCGGGATGACACTTGCCTCCGCTTCAGATGATCGGACGATCCGAATCTGGAACTTGGCGGTGGACGCGCCCGAAACGGTCTTGCGCGGTCACAAGGCCCGGGTCATCGGCCTTGCCGCCGCCGGGAGTCGGCTGGCGTCTCTCTCAGCGGACGGCGTCGCGCGCTTGTGGCAACTCGATGGCACCGGGACGTCTCAATTGGTCAATTGGACGGTCGACGGCGTTCGGCACCTCTCCGCGACGCCGGCCGGGGACCTCGTTGTCGCGGCGTCGGATGACTGCGACATCCATCTGTGGGACGTGAAGGCAGGAAGCGCACGACAGCTCGAAGGGCACTCCGATTGGGTGAACAGTGTGGCGGTGACCCACGATGGGAGATTCGCCCTCTCGGGTTCCGACGACTGTACGCTCAAAGTGTGGGACCTGCATCGTGTGGCCGATACGGTGGCGCCGCGCGATCACGGAGATCGCGTTCGACACGTCGCCTTTGTGCCCCACGCTGATGCCGTTCTCTCATCATCTGACGATCAGACGCTGCGCGTCTGGGATGTCGCCTCAAGGAGCGTTCGGCGCACATTGAGCCGACATCACCAGTGGGTGTTCGCCTGCGCGCCGGATGGTAAGCGCGTCGTGTCGGCCGGGAGTGCCGGTAGTTGCTACGTCTGGGATCTTGCATCTGGCGAGGAGTTGCTGCGTGTCCATCGCCATCAGGATCGGGTGCGCTGTATCGCAGTCGCGCCGTCGGGTGAGTTCGTGGTCTCCGGTGCGGACGATGCGACGCTGCGTGTCTGGGACCTTGTCACGGGAGAGCAGTCGCTGTGCGTGCATTTGCAGCGGCACTGGCCTCGCGCTTTGGCGGTGACGCCCGATTCGAGGTTCGCCGTCACGGCGGCGGAAGGCGCAAGCCTCAAGCTCTGGGATCTGCTGACCGGCGAGGAGGTCCGCACGTATCGTGGTCACACGGCACGCACGAACGCCGTCGCGTTCAGTCGAGACGGAGTCCTCCTCTTCTCCGGTTCCGATGACCGTACCGTAAACGTGTGGCATGTAGAGTCGGGCCAGCTGGTGCGCACGCTCGTGGGACATGATGCCAAGGTCAACGGCCTTGCAGTGCTGCCGAGTCCTCATCTCATCGCCTCCGCGTCGGATGACGGAGATCTTCGCGTGTGGGATGTGCAGACCGGCACGACGGTCGCCACCTTTTCGGCCGAAAGCCCGCTGATGGCATGTGCCACGTCGCTCGAAGGGGGTGAGCTCGTCGCCGGCGATCGGTCGGGACTCGTGCATTTTTTCACGATGAACAGTGCGAAGTAACGGCGCCATTTCGCAGTAATGGGAGGAGCGGGTATGCCGAGAGAATCGATGCAGCGACGACTCGAGCGGGCGCGCCCCCCGCGGGTGAGGATCGCGTTCGAAACGCGAAGCGGTGGAGCGGTCAGCGAGCAGGAACTGCCGTTCGTGATCGGCGTGATGGGCGCCTTCGCAGGAGAGCGAGAGGGGCGGCCTCGGTGGTCAGATCGTCGGTTCATCGAAGTCACTCCGGACAACTTCGATGAAGTGATCGCCGCGCTTGAGCCGAGGCTCGTGCTTCGGATTCCTCATGGCGCTTCAGGGGAATTGCTCTCCCTCGACCTCCGGTTCACCTGCCTCGAGGACTTCGAACCTGAGGGTATCGCCAGACGTGTAGCGGCGTCCTCATTGCTCCCGGAGCCTCAGACGGAGACAGAACGCGCGGCACGGCGTCGCCTTCTCGATCGAATACTGCACGCGCCGGAATTCCAGGCACTTGAGGCATCCTGGAGAGGTCTGCGTTTTCTGGTGCTGCAAGCCGAGACCAGCGAGATGCTGCCCATCAGACTGATTGATGTCAGCAAGACCGAGCTTCTGCGCGACCTGGAGCGGGCATCCGAGCCGGATCAATCAGTGCTCTTCAAGCGAGTGTATGAGGAAGTCTTCGGCGTTGACCATTTCTCGCCCTTCGGGCTGCTGATCGGCGACTTCGAGTTTTCGAGCAGCGCGCGCGATGTCGAGCTGCTCGAGGGAATATCGTTCGTGGCCGAGGCGTGCATGGCGCCCTTCATCGCGGCAGCGGCGCCCGGGATGTTCAATCTGGACTCCTTCGCCGAGCTCGATGTTCCTCGCGACCTCAGTAGGGTCTTCGAGTCGACCGAGAAGGCCAGATGGAAGAGCTTTCGAGCCAGCGAGAGCGCGCGCTATGTCGTCCTGACTGTCCCGCGCATCCTGTTACGGTCCCCGTATGGCATGCGCCCTGGTGACGTTCCTACCACCCAGCATGACGAGGCGATCGTTGCCACGCGAGACCTTCTGTGGGGCAATGCAGCGTATGCGCTCGGCGTTTGCATCGCGAATGCATTCGCGCGGTACGGCTGGTGCGCTGCAATCAGAGGTGTCGAGAGCGGCGGGATCGTGGAAGGGCTGCCCAAGTGGTCTCCCGGCGACGAGGACGGTCGAGGCAGTGGATGCACGGAGGCGCCGGTTACGGCTCGGAGAGAGTACGAATTGGCGCGAGCCGGGTTCACGACGCTCGTGCAGGACAAGGCGGGCAGCGATCAGGCGGTGTTCTTCTCCGTGATGACGTGCGCGCAACCGCGAACGTACGACTCGGATGCAGCGAGTAGCTCGGCACGCATGGCCTGCCAGCTTCCATTCGTGCTGACGGCAGCGCGCTTTGGACATTACGTGAAGGTCATTGCGCGCGAGTATCGCTCGGACATCGCGTCGCGCGGCGAGTGGGAAGCGATGCTCAACTCATGGCTCTCGCGCTACGTGATGACAGATGACCAGGCGTCGCCTGCAATGCGGGCGCGCTATCCGCTGCGGCAGGCGAACATTGAAGTCCGGGAGGAGCACGGCAAGCCGGGCTGCTATCAGGCGATTGTGTATTTGCGGCCGCACTTTCAGCTGGACGAACTTCCGCTCTCCATGCGTCTTGTGATGGCACTGACCTAGTTGTAGCTGGCGGCGTGCACACGCGGCGAAATGGCGCAGCTGGCCGTGCGCGACTGGTATCCCCCTCAGCGCCTCCCCACCGGCTCCAGCCGCACGATCGCCGTCGGCGGTCCGTCCGCGTCGCGCGTGCCGCCGTCGAGCGCTAGGTAGACCAACCCGTCCGGCCCCTGCTCCACGTCGCGCACGCGCCCAATGTCGCGCAGCAGGTCCTCCTGGCGCACGATGCGCGCCCCGTTGAGGCGCAGCCTGACGAGTCGCTGGCCGCTCATCCCGCCCACCAGCATGTCGCCCTTCCAGCCGGGGAATGCATTCCCCGTGTAGAAGATCATCCCGCTCACGCCGATGGACGGGACCCAGACAAACGCGGGGGGCTCCATCCCTTCGCGCAACGTCCCCTCATGGATGGCGCGTCCGGTGGTGTAGTTCACCCCGTAGCCCACCACCGGCCAGCCGTAGTTGCGCCCCGAACGGAGGAGGTTCACCTCATCGCCTCCCTGCGGGCCGTGCTCGTTGCTCCAGACGTCGCCCGTCACCGGATGGACGGCCAGCCCCTGTGCGTTGCGATGCCCGGAGGTCCAGATCTCGGGGAGCGCTCCGGGGGTGTTCACGAACGGGTTGTCGGCGGGGATGCGTCCGTCGTCGTGCAGTCGAACGGTCTTTCCGTTGTGGACGGCAAGCCGCTGGGCCGGGTGCGCCGCGAGGTCGCCGGTGGAGGGCCACTGGCGGTCGCCGAGCGTGATGTAGAGGTAGCGTTGTCGGTCGAAGGCGAGCCGGCCGCCCCACATGGAGGCGCGCGTGGTGCCGTTGCCGTCGGCGCGCGCCTGAAAGACTTCCTGCACATTCGTCAGGCGGTCACGCTCGAAGCGCCCGCGGACGACGGCCAGGCTGCCTAACGAGTCGGCGCCTGGCTTGACGTAGCTGATGTAGAGCAGCCGATTCGTCGCGAAGTCCGGATGCAGGACGACATCGCGCAGCCCGGCCTGCTCGAGCCCCGACATCTTCCGCGCCCCTCGGCCGAGCGCCTGGATGGGCGGGAGCCCCGCCACCGAGTCCGGGAGGAGGACTCCCTTGCGGATGATGCGAAGCCGCCCGGGGCGCTCGGTCACCAGCAGGTCCCCCTCCGGCGTGAACTCGAGGGCGGATGGGTTGACCAGCCCACGCGCCACCTCGACGACGCGGAAGTCGTGGAACGCGGTCTGGACGACGTCTGCCGGGAGCGGGGCGTCGTTAGGGCGCGCGGAGGTGCGGGCTGCGCAGGCCGACGCGGCGACGGTAACGGCCAGCGCCAACGAGGAGGACCGGATCATCCGGGGGGTGCTCCGTTGGGGATTCGAGATGGGGGCGATGCGCGTGAAGATATGGGCATTCGCCCGCGCGCACAGTCGCCTGGCCAGCTGACACAGCCCCTCGCCACCTCGCACGACGCCTTCGCGCCAGCGCACAGCGGTCTTGTCAGTTCGCGCTGTCGTTTGGCCGCCGCGCACAGCGGTCTTGCCAGTTCGTGCTGTCGTTTTGCCGACGTGCAACGCGAGTTGGCCAGTTCGCGCTGTCGTTTGGCCGCCGTGCAACGCGGGTTGGCAAGTTCGCGCTGTCGTTTGGCCGCCGTGCAACGCGGGTTGGCAAGTTCGCGCTGTCGTTTGGCCGCCGTGCAACGCGGGTTGGCAAGTTCGCGCTGTC
>CAZLLP010000042.1:0-17286 GCA_964560345.1 uncultured Gemmatimonadaceae bacterium | reverse complement strand
GGCCGCCGTGCAACGCGGGTTGGCAAGTTCGCGCTGTCGTTTGGCCGCCGTGCAATGCGGGTTGGAAAGTTCGCGCTGTCGTTTCGCCGCTGTGCAACGCGAGTTTGCCAGTTCGCGCAATCGTTTTGCCGCCGCGCGCAGCGTTCTCGCCGGTCAGCAATGCCGTCTGGCGGATGAGCAATGTCGACTTGTCGGTCAGCAGTGTCACCTCGCCGGCGCGCACTGTCGTCTGTGCGGCGTGCGCTGTAGTCTTTTAGCCATTCACGAGCCGTTCTGACACACGTTTCAAGGGGTCAGAGTCCTTGATCAGTCCTCGAGCCGCCTACCTGAACGCCACCGAGTACGTCACCGCCATCGCCCCTCCGCGCATGCGCATGACACCGACCCCGCCGTGCAGTGCGACCGGCTCCCATGTCTGCACCCCCGTCGCCGCACCAGCCAGCGAACCGATCCCGACGCCGGCGACACCAAAGACCGCACCGAACACCGCGGCCTTGTCTCCCGCGCTCATCGCGAAGAAGCCAGGCTTGTCGTCTCCGGAGGCGAGGCCGATCAGGGCGCCCACACCGGCGCCGATCGCCCCGCCGACCAGCGCCCCTCGAACAGCCCCCGCGCCGCGTGACTGCCTCCGTCGTACCTCCAGCGTCGAGAGCGAGTCGATCGCGACGCGCACGACGTTGCCCCCCGGCCCAGTGGAGCGAAGGAAGAGGGAATCCGCCGTCAGCCGCTCGACAGCGAATCGCTCCGCATCCGGTGACGAAACGAGTCGGACATAGTCGCCCGGCTTCACGGCGAGCTTCACCGCGGGCTTTGCCGCTTGCGCCGAGAGGGCCTGGGGCACGCGCCACGAGCACAGCATCAAGGCGCACAGCATCCATTTCGACATGGGGTCTCTCCGCGTGAGGTTCGGGTCAGCCGCCACACCCGGAGGGATGGGTGCTCGGCTCCGTCAACATCGAGGGGCAGGAGATCGCCGCCCATACGTCGGATGACGTAGAAAGCGTGGGGGGGAGTACTATCAGGACCCATGCGCCCTCTCGTTGCGATCTGCTCAAGGTGTTCAAGGGGTCAGAGTCCTTGTGTTCAAGGGGTCAGAGTCCTTGAAATCGATCAAGGACTCTGACCCCTTGAAACGCTTGATCCCGGATCAAGGACTCTGACCCCTTGATCCCCCTTTGATGCTGGATCCCATCTCGATCCCACACAGCAAGCTCGAGCACGCCTCCCACGCCCCCACCTGAACGGCTCGAATACTGCACTGTGCGACCGACATCGCGTGGGCCCGTCGGCCGCATCCCTGCTACGGTCGTGTTGGCCTGATGCGCGGTCGCATCCTATAGAAAGCGCCACCGCTCCGCCTGCAGCGCGTTAGGCATCAGATGTCCCCGTTGTCCCCGTCGTTTCGGTCGTCTGCGCGCCGCGTGTCCGCCCGATACGGGATCGGTCACCGCCTTCGCGCGGGGCTCGCCTACGTACTGGTGCTGCTCTCCTGCGGCGATCCGCTCTCGCCGGATGACACGTCGGTCGCGCGCATCGCGGTGTCCCCCTCCACGCTCGCCCTCACCGTGGGCGGCGTGAGCACGATCGCCGCGACCGCGATCGACGCCTCGGGAGATCCGATCTCCGGTGCGCGCGCCTTCTGGTCGGTCGAGAACCCACTCGTGGCCACCGTGTCGCAACAAGGACTCGTCACGGGGGTGGCGCCGGGGAGCACACGCGTCGCGGTCAGCATCCGGGGAACGTCGGCCATCATTCCGGTGACGGTCTCGCCGCGCTCGGTCTCGCTGGTGCGCGTGACGCCGCCGTCGGCGACCCTCCGCGTCGGCGCTAACGTCGCGTTGCAGGCCGACGCGCAAAACTCTGCCGGCGAGCCGGTCCCGGGTCGCCCGGTCGACTGGCGCTCGGGCAACGAGGCGGTCGCCACCGTCTCGGCCGCCGGGATCGTGACGGGGATTGCACCGGGCATCGCCACGATCTCGGCGACCATCGATGGGGTGGTCGGTTCGGCGCTGGTCACCATCGAAGCGATCCCCGTCGCGTCGGTGCGGGTCTCCCCCGAAACGGGGACGCTCCTGGTCGGCCAGACGTTGCAGCTCTCGGCGACTCCCGTCGACTCGTCAGGCGCGCCGCTCGCCGGTCGGACGACGAGCTGGGGGTCGAGTGCCCCGGCAGTCGCCAGCGTGTCGTCCGCCGGCGTGGTGAGTGCGCTCGCGCCGGGGAGCGCGACGATCACGGCCACCACTGAGGGGCGGAGCGGGACGGCCCGTCTCACGGTCTCGCTCGTCCCGGTGGATGCGATCATCATCACCCCCTCCGCTGCCACGACGACGATCGGCCGCACCGTGCAGCTGTCGGCACGCACGCTCGACGCCGGCGGAGCGGAACTCTTCGGGCGCAGCGTGACATGGAGCAGCGACCGCACCGACATTGCCACGGTCGCGAGCGACGGCACCATGACCGCGGTGGCCGAGGGAAGGGCGGTGATCACGGCGACCGCGGAAGGGAAGTCGGGGCGCGCCATCATCGACGTGACCCCGTTTCCGGTCGCCAGCCTCACGATGGCCCCCACCACGTTGGCGCTGACGGTGGGGAGTTCACAGCAGCTCACGGCGACGCCGAGGGACCCACAAGGGGGAGCGCTGAGCGGTCGCGTGGTGACCTGGCTGTCGGGCGCTCCGTCAGTTGCAACCGTCGACCAGAACGGCGTGGTGACCGCCATCGGTGTGGGGACGGCGCTCATCATCGCCACCTGCGAGGGGCAGCGGGCCACCGCCACGCTCACCACCTCGCTGGCCCTGGTCGCGTCGGTCACCGTCTCGCCGCTCGCCGCGTCACTCAATCCCGACAGCTCGGTGCTGTTCACGTCGACGGCGCGCGACGCGAACGGCAACGTGCTCACGGGGCGCGGCGTGCGCTGGACATCGAGCAACAGCGCGGTGGCCACGGTGAGCGTGAGCGGGCTGGTGACCGGCATGACAGTCGGCTCGGCTCGCATCACCGCCACGACCGACGGGATCACTGCCACGGGCACCGTCACGGTGTCGCTCGTCCCGGTCGCGCGCATCACGCTCTCGCCCAATCCCGTCACGGTGGTGGAAGGGCAGCTGCAAGCGGTCACTGCGACGGTCGCCGACTCGAACGGGGCCCCGCTCGTCGGGCGCGCGCTGGTGTGGGCGTCGAACAACGCCGCGGTGGCCACGGTATCACCGACCGGCATCGTCACCGCCGTCGCACCCGGCACCGCGACCATCTCGGCGTCCGCGCCTAACGCGGGGGTGGGTGGCACGACGCCGAGTGGGAGCGGGAGCGTGGTGGTGAGCTTTGCCCCCGTCGCGGCGGTGAGCATCGTCCCCGCCGCACCCACCATCACCGTCGGGACGCCGGCGCAGCTGACGGCGACGCTCACCGGGGCCGCGCCAGCGACGACGCTCAGCCCCACCGGGCGTACGCTCACCTGGTCGGTCGCCGATCCGTCGATTGCGACGATCGCTGCGACAGGGGTTGTCACCGGGATCCGTCCTGGCATCACGACGGTCACCCTCACGGCGGCATCGCCGGGGCAGGCGACGCCGGCCTCGACCACCGTGACGCTGACGGTGTCCCTGGTCCCCGCCGCGCGTATCGACATCGCACCGGTGAGCGGGGCCATCCATGTGGGGACGCTCTATAGCCGTCCGTTGAGCGCCCAGGTGTTTGACGCCAGCAACAATCTGTTAGTCGGGCGCACCATCACCTGGTCCACCAGCGATCCCGCCCGACTGACCGCCGCCCCGGCACCGTCGGCGCCGGGTGCCGCAACGCTGACCGCGCTGGGGGCGCCGGCGACCGGTCTGCTCGTGATCGCCAGCGTCCAGGGGGCGACGGGGGTGGTGTCCGACACGCTGACGATCGACTCCGACCTCGTCCCGGTGGCGAGCGTGAGCGTATCACCCACTGCCGCAACGCTCACGCCGCAGCAGACTCGGGCGTTGGTCGCGACCGCCAGCGATTCGGCCGGGAACGTGATCGGCACGTCGGGCGGCGATCCGTTAGGCGGTCGCATCGCGCGCTGGAGTTCGGCCAATGCGGCGGTCGGGACGGTGAGCAGCGCGGGGGTGGTGACCGCGGTCGGGGTCGGCAGCACGAGCATCAGCGCGTCGTTAGGGAGCGCGGCACCGGCCGTGTTCGCGCTCACCGTGGTCCCGGTGCCGGTGGCGACGGTAAGCGTGAGCGCCCCGGCCTCGACGCTCATCCTTGGCAACACCATGCAGGCGACCGTCGTCGCGCGCGACGCGGCGGGGAACGTCCTGACGCTGGGCGGGCGCAGCGTGGTGTGGACGAGCGGATCGACCACCATCGTGAGCGTCTCGTCGTCGGGACTGGTAAGCGCGGTCGGGGTCGGCAACACCGTCGTCAGCGTCACCGTGGATGGAGTGGGCCCTGCGACGGTGGCGGTGAGCGTCACCTCGCCGGTGATCGTCCCGGCGCCGGTGGTGTCAGTGAGCGCGAGCCTCCCCGATTCGAGCCTGACGATCGGGGTGGCCGTGCAGGCGACCGTCGTGGCACGCGACTCCACGGGAGCGATCCTCTCGCTCGCTGGGCGCACGGTGGTGTGGTCGAGCAGCGCCACCGGTGTTGCCACCGTCTCCACGTCGGGGGTGGTGACCGCGGTTGGTGTGGGCGGGACCTTCCTTCGCGTGACGGTCGACGGTATCGGCCCGGCCAGCGTGCCGTTGACGGTGTCGCTGGTGCCGGTGGCGACGGTGAGTGTCGTGGCGCCGGACTCGAGCCTAACGCCGGGCAGCGTGGTGCAGGGGACGGTCGTGGCGCGAGACGCGGCGAATACGGTGCTGTCGCTGGCCGGGCGCACGGTGGCCTGGTCGAGCAGCGCGACCGGCGTGGCGACGGTCTCCGCCTCCGGGTTAATCACCGCTGTCGGTCCAGGGAGCACGACGATCGGCGTCACGGTGGATGGCGTCGGCCCGGCGACGTTCACGCTCAGTGTTGCACCGACGCCGGTGGCGTCGGTGAGCGCGACGGCGCCCGACTCGAGCCTAACGACTGGGACGGTGGTGCAGGGGACGGTTGTGGCGCGGGACGGGGCTGGGAATGCGCTCCCCCTCGCCGGGCGCACGGTGGTGTGGTCGAGCAGCGCGACGGGCGTGGCGACGGTATCGGCGGCTGGTGTGATCAGCGCTGTTGCGCCTGGCACGGCGACGATCGCGGTGACGGTGGATGGTGTGGGCCCGGCGACGATTCCGCTCAGCGTGACTGCGGTCTCCGTCGCCTCGGTGAGCGTCACGGCGCCGGATTCGAGCGTGACGCCCGGAACCGTCGTGCAAGGGACGGTCGTCGCGCGGGACGGCGCGGGGAACGCGCTCGCCCTCGCGGGGCGCAACGTGATCTGGTCGAGCAGCGTGGCCGGCGTGGCGACGGTCTCCGCCTCCGGGTTGATCACCGCGGTCAGTCCCGGGAGCACGACGATCGGCGTCACGGTCGATGGCGTTGGCCCGGCAACGTTCACGCTCAGTGTTGCACCGACGCCGGTGGCGTCGGTAAGTGCGACCGCGCCCGACTCGAGCCTAACGACTGGGACGGTGGTGCAGGGGACGGTCGTCGCGCGGGACGGCGCCGGGAATTCGCTCCCCCTCGCTGGGCGCACGGTGGTGTGGTCGAGCAGCGCGACGAACGTGGCGACAGTCTCTGCGGCTGGGGTGATCAGCGCTGTTGCGCCTGGCCCGGCGACGATCGCGGTCACGGTGGATGGGGTTGGCCCGGCGACGATACCGTTGAGCGTGACGGCGGTCCCGGTCGCGTCGGTGAGCGTCACGGCGACGGATTCGAGCGTGACGCCCGGAACCGTCGTGCAAGGGACGGTCGTCGCGCGGGACGGCGCGGGGAACGCGCTCGCCCTCGCGGGGCGCAACGTGATCTGGTCGAGCAGCGTGGCCGGCGTGGCGACGGTCTCCGCCTCCGGGTTGATCACCGCGGTCAGTCCCGGGAGCACGACGATCGGCGTCACGGTCGATGGCGTTGGCCCGGCAACGTTCACGCTCAGTGTTGCACCGACGCCGGTGGCGTCGGTAAGTGCGACCGCGCCCGACTCGAGCCTAACGACTGGGACGGTGGTGCAGGGGACGGTCGTCGCGCGGGACGGCGCCGGGAATTCGCTCCCCCTCGCTGGGCGCACGGTGGTGTGGTCGAGCAGCGCGACGAACGTGGCGACAGTCTCTGCGGCTGGGGTGATCAGCGCTGTTGCGCCTGGCCCGGCGACGATCGCGGTCACGGTGGATGGGGTTGGCCCGGCGACGATCCCGTTGGTCGTGAGCGCCGTTCCCGTCGCCTCGGTCAGCGTCTCGGCGCCGGATTCGAGCGTGACGCCCGGGACCGTCGTGCAGGGAACCGTGGTTGCGCGGGACGGCGCTGGCAATGCGCTCGCCCTCGCCGGGCGCACCGTTGTGTGGTCGAGCAGCACCACCAACGTCGCGACAGTTTCCGCCTCCGGGTTGATCACCGCTGTCGGCCCGGGCACGACGACCATCGGCGTCACCGTGGATGGCGTCGGCCCGGCGACGTTTGCCCTCACGGTCGCGCCCACGCCGGTGGCCTCGGTGAGCGCGACGGCGCCCGATTCGAGCCTAACGACTGGGACGGTGGTGCAGGGGACGGTCGTCGCGCGGGATGGGGCGGGAAACACACTCACCCTAACGGGACGGGCGATTGTCTGGTCGAGCAGCGTGACGAGCGTGGCTACGGTCTCCTCGTCAGGGCTCATCACCGCGGTCGGTCCCGGGAGCACCACGATCGGGGTGACGGTCGACGGCGTCGGCCCGGCCACGATCCCGTTGACCGTCGCCCCCGCCTCCGTGGCCTCGGTGAGCGTGACCGCACCGGATTCGAGCCTAACGACTGGCACCGCGGTGCAGGCGACCGTGGTGGCGCGCGACGCGGCGAACAACATCCTCCCGCTCACCGGGCGCACCGTCGTCTGGTCGAGCAGCGTGACGAGCGTGGCTACGGTCTCGGTGGCCGGCGTGATCAGCGCGGTCGCACCGGGGACGACGACGATCGGCGTCACGGTGGATGGTGTCGGACCGGCGACGATCCCGTTGGTCGTGAGCGCCGTCCCCGTCGCCTCGGTGAGCGTTACCGCCCCGGACTCGAGCCTAACGCCGGGCGCCGTGATCCAGGCAACGGTCGAGGCCCGCGATGCGGCAAGCAACGTGCTCCCGCTGGTGGGGCGCACGGTGGTGTGGACGAGCAGTACCGCGAGCGCGGCCACAGTGTCGGCAACTGGGTTGATCACCGCCGTCGGCTCTGGCACCACGACGATCGGCGTGACGGTTGATGGCGTCGGGCCGGCGACGTTCACCCTCAGCGTCGCGCCTACGCCAGTGGCCTCGGTGAGTGTCACCGCGCCGGATTCGAGCCTGACGGTGGGCGCCTCGGTGCAAGGGACGGTCGTGGCCCGCGACGCGGCGAGCAACATCCTCTCGCTGGTCGGGCGGACGGTTGCGTGGTCGAGCAGTGCGAGCGGCATCGCCACCGTCTCGGCGTCGGGCACGATCACCGCGGTGGCACCCGGCAGCGCGACCATCGGCGTGACCGTGGACGGCGTCGGCCCGGCGACGATTCCGTTGAGCGTTGCCCCCGCCCCCGTGGCCTCGGTGAGCGTGACCGCGCCGGACTCCAGCCTAACGGTGGGCGATGTGGTTCAGGCGACGGTCGTGGCGCGTGACGCGGCGAACAACATCCTCCCGCTCGCCGGGCGCAGCGTCGTCTGGTCGAGCAGCGTGACGAGTGTGGCGACGGTCCTGGCATCGGGGCTCATCACCGCGGTCGCTCCAGGAAACACGACGATTGGAGTGACGGTCGACGGCGTGGGACCGGCCACGATCCCGCTGATCGTGAGCGCCGTGCCGGTCGCCTCGGTGAGTGTCACCGCGCCCGATTCGAGCCTGACGACTGGCACCGCGGTGCAGGCGGCCGTGGTGGCCCGTGACGCGGCGGGCAGCGTGCTCTCGCTCGTCGGGCGCTCGGTGGCCTGGTCGAGCAGCGCGACGGGCGTGGCGACGGTCTCCGCGTCAGGGCTCATCACCGCGGTCGCTTCGGGGAGCGCGACGATCGGGGTGACGGTCGACGGCGTGGGACCGGCCACGATCCCGCTGACGGTGAGCGCGGTCCCGGTGGCGTCGGTGAGCGTGACCGCACCGGATTCGAGCCTAACGACTGGCACCGCGGTGCAGGCGACCGTGGTGGCGCGCGACGCGGCGAGTAACATCCTCTCGATGGTCGGGCGGACGGTTGCGTGGTCGAGCAGTGCGAGCGGCATCGCCACCGTCTCGGCGTCGGGCACGATCACCGCGGTGGCACCCGGCAGCGCGACCATCGGCGTGACCGTGGACGGCGTTGGCCCGGCGACGATTCCGTTGACCGTCGCCCCCGCCCCCGTGGCCTCGGTGAGCGTGACGGCGCCGGACTCCAGCCTAACGGTGGGCGACGTCGTGCAGGCGACGGTCGTGGCGCGCGACGCGGCGAACAACATCCTCCCGCTCACCGGGCGCACGGTCGTCTGGTCGAGCAGCGTGACGAGCGTCGCGACGGTGTCGGCGGCCGGGTTGATCAGCGCCGTGGCACCTGGGTCGACTTCGATCAGGGTCACCGTCGACGGCGTGGGGCCCGCCACCATCGCGCTGACCGTGAGTCCTGTTCCCGTGGCGTCGGTCAGTGTCACCGCGCCGGACTCCAGCCTGATGGTGGGCGACGTCGTGCAGGCGACGGTCGTGGCGCGCGACGCGGCCGGCAACGCACTCCTCCTCGCGGGCCGCACCATTGCCTGGTCGAGCAGCGCGACCAGCGTGGCCTCGGTTTCCGCGACCGGTGTGATCACCGCCGTCGGCGCGGGCAATGCGACGATCGGCGTCACGGTCGACGGCGTGGGACCGGCAACGATCCCGGTGACCGTTGTCCTGGTTCCGGTAGCGTCGGTGAGTGTCGCCCCCGCGACCCCGTCGCTGTTGGTGGGTGCAACCGTCACCGTCGTCGCCACCCCGCGCGACTCCGCCGGCAACCCCCTCACCAACCGCAGCATCGCTTGGAGCCTCGGCAACGCCAAGGCATCCATCAGCACCGCCAGCGGTTCGACCACGATTCTCACCGCGCGCGACTCCGGTGTCGTCATCCTGACGGCCACGAGCGGAGGAAAGACGGGGACGTCGACCGCCACGATCGCGCTCGTCCCGGTGGACACCGTCCTGTCCATGCCCGCCAGCGCGGCGCCGTCCGTGTCGCTCCGCGCCGGCGCAGGGCGAAGTTCCACCGAGGGGTTCCGCGCCATCTCCAATAGCGCCGGTGCTCTCCCCGGTCGCGCATTCTCCGTCAGCGTCAGCAATAGCACGCTCGCGACCGCCGTGGCCGCCGGATCGACCGTCACCGACTCGAGGGGCCGAGGCGATTTCGTCGTCACCCTGACGGCGGCTGCCCGGGCCGGCGATGCGTTCACCGTGACCGTCACGATCGAGGGGAAGTCGACCGTGTGGCAGGTGAGAGTTAGGTAGCCGGGAGATCTTCAGAGATGGCGACTCCGGTCGTCACCAACGCGGCAGCCAAGGTGCTGGCCGTCAATCCAAGCCTCTCCGGCGCCGAACTTCGCCAGCTGCTCGAGCAGACCGCCGACACCAACCGCACGGGACAGCGGTTGTTGCACACGAAGCATGCGGTGGAGGCGGCGAAGGGAATGAACGGGGCGCGTTGACGGTCAGGGCGCGAGAGGTGCCAGGCGGCCGTTGGCACGTCGGGATGAGGCGGACCTGACGGACGCACGACGGTCCGCTACGGTGCTGTACATTGCCTGCGCTCCTCAATCGCCTCCCCGAATCCCGACGGCATGGACACGAGCATCGCGGCACTCCTTCGGGACGCTGACGCCGGCGACCGCGCCGCCGCCGACCGACTCTTCGCCGCCTTGTACGATGACCTGCATCGGCTTGCGGAGCGGCAGCTGGTACGCCACGGGAATCAATTGACGCTCGGTACGACCACCCTGCTGCACGAGGCGTACATCAACATTGCCGATCGGTCGGGCGTGTCGTTTCCGGACCGCGCGCACTTCATGGCCTATGCGGCCCGGGCCATGCGTGGCCTGATCATCGACTACGGGCGCCAGCGGCGAGCGCAGAAGCGGGGGGGCGAGTTTCACATCACATCGATCGACGACGCCCTCGCGATCGGGGTCGCCGACTCGGGCGGGGCTGCTCAACTCGAAGCGCTCGGTGAGGCGCTGGAAGGACTGTCCAAGCTCGACCCACCGCTCGCCGAGCTCGTGGACCTTCACTTCTTCTGCGGTTTCGCGTTAGGCGAGATTGCCACGATGCGCGGCGTATCCGAGCGCACGGTGCAGCGCGACTGGCGAAAGGCGCGCCTGCTGCTGCACCACGTCATGCGCGACGACGTGGGGGACACGGGATCCGTTCCGAACAAGGACGACACCTAGGTATCCCGGATCTTCACACCCGACGTGTTCCAGTCGGTGTCGGGTTTGCGCACGGGTTTTCGATTGCATGGGTACGCGACGACACGCCCGGTCGCGCAACCCGAGATCGGAGCCCAGGATGGTCACGCTCAAGCGTCATGTGTGGAACGCCCTCCAACCGCTACTGAATCGCGTGCTCGATCTCGAACCGGCGGAACGCCTCGCCTGGTTTGACGAAATGCGCGCCGATTGCCCGACCCTCGTACGAGAGCTGGAGTTGCTGCTGCGTCCTGAGCTGGACGACGCGGCCCGGCGTTCGGCCCTCGTGACGCATGGGGTCGTCCTGGGATCGCCCCAGTCGCTCGGCCTTCGCGGCTAGGCGTCGCACCAGATGTGTCGCCTTTCCCTCGCCGTTTCCGATCTCCACAGCAGGGGAGTCTCGGTTCCACGCGGACGACGGAGGGAACATGTCGGGCATGGCCATGGTGGCGAGCGCGATCGTGAGTGTGGCGGCGCTGTATGTCGTGATGGCACTCGTCGTGGCCCACCGGTTCACGACGCCGAAGCGCGTGTTGTCGCCTGAGCATGCCGGCACGATGTATGAACGCGTGCAGTTCCGGCCTCGCGACGAGGCGTTGCAGCTCGCGGCATCGTATCGGCGCACATCAGGGGCGACGGGGGCAGTGATCCTCGTCCACGGACGCGACGCGTGTCGAGGGGATGAACTCCGCGGGACCACGGTCTCACTGGTGCGCGAGCTGGCCGCACGGGGGTTGAGTGTCATGCTGGTCGATCTACGAGGGCACGGGGAGAGCGAGGCGGCACGTCTGACCTTCGGGCGTCGCGAGCGTCGAGACGTGCTCGGCGCCGTCGACTTCCTTCTGGCGCGCGGCTACCAGCCGCGATCGATCGGCATCCTGGGAGCGTCCATGGGGGGTGCGAGTGCCATTGCGGCGGCCGCCGAGGAACCAGCCATCGGCGCGCTGGTCACCGACAGCGCGTTTGCCAGGCTCGATGAGGTCTTGTACGCGCAGTTTGCGCGGCTGACGCGCCTCCCGACGTGCGTGCTCTCGGGTGCGTTGATGGCGGCGCGTGTCCTCACCGGCGAGCACCTGCTGCATCACCCGCCGGCCGTCAACATGTTGCAGCTGCGCGGTCGACCGACGCTTGTGATTCACGCCGAACGCGATCCGTTCGTGCCGGTTCACCATGCGCATGCGCTGGCGCTGGCGGGAGAGAGCTCGGTATGGATCACACCGGGCAACCGACATCTCGCGTCGTTCGGTGTGGCCGGGCGCGAGTACGAGTCCGTGGTCGGCGCATTCTTCTCTCGGCACTTGGCGGCCGCCGCGCCAGAGGTGATTCTGGGGGAGACCGTTATGGCCGACGTGGCATAGGTCGCGAGACGCACCACATCCTCAAGCGCGGATTCATGTCATCGCTGTCCGAATCGCTGTACGCACGACTGAGTCCGCTGCTCGATCAGGCATTGGAGCTCCCCCCTGAGGAACGGACACGCTGGGTGGATGACCTGCAGCGCGAGAGCGTGAGTGTCGTGCAGGCACTGAGCGCGATTCTGCTGTCGGGCGACACGTGGAAGGGCGGAGGCTCGGAGCCACTCGCGTCGCTGCCGCCGCTGCCACCGCTGCCTGAGGGCGAGCCTTCGTTGGCCGGTGTGCGGATTGGTGCTTGGACCCTCGATCGCCCCATCGGCCAAGGTGGTATGGGGAGCGTGTGGCTCGCGACGCGTGCCGACGGCAGCTTCGAGGGCTTGGCAGCGGTCAAGCTGCTCAACCTGTCGCTGATAGGACACGCGGGGGTGGAGCGCTTTCGTCGCGAGGGGACGGCACTCGCCCGGCTCTCACATGTGAATGTCGCGCGCCTCCTCGATGCGGGCGTGAGCGAGCTGCGCCAGCCGTTCCTCGTCCTCGAGTACATAGACGGCGAACCAATCGATGCCTACGCCGCACGCGCGACCGGCAGCGCCGCGCAGCGCGTGCAACTCATGTTGCAGGTCCTCGCCGCGATCGGACATGCGCATGCCAACCTGATCGTGCATCGCGACCTCAAACCGTCGAATGTGCTCGTCACGCAGGACGGCACGGTAAAGCTGCTCGACTTCGGCATCGCGCGCCTCATGGCCGCTGATGAGCGCTCCGCGGACGTGACAGAGCTGGGGCATCAGGCACTGACCCCGGCCTTCGCCTCACCCGAGCAATTCCGCGGCGAGCCGATTGGTCCGGCATCGGACATCTATAGCGCGGGCGTGATGCTGTACGTCCTGCTGACGCGGCGTCATCCGACGTCGGAGGGCGCGCGGAGCAGCGCCGAGTTCGCGCAGGGTGCGCTGCAGCAGGCGCCCGCGCCGACCGGACTTGGGGATCTCGACGCGATTGTGCGAAAGGCGCTGCGCAAGATGCCCGGCGAGCGCTATGAGACGGCCGCCGCGATGGCCGATGACCTCCGCCGATGGCTGAACCATGAGCCCGTCTCGGCTCGACCCGATACTGTGGGATATCGCGCCACCAGGTTCGTGCAGCGATACCGCACTGGTGTCGCCATCGCCTGCGTCGTCGGCGCCGCACTGGTCACCGCGACGGTTGTTTCCTATCGCCAATTGTTGGAGGCGGAGCGACAGCGAAACGCGGCGGAGCGCAACTTCCGCAATCAGGAGGGATTTCTCGCTGCCGCGCAGGTACTGGCCAACGACGCGCCGGGCCCCGACGGCAAACCGCTCGATGCGCAAGGACGGCTGCTGCGCGCGGTCGACGTGGTGGAGACGCAGTTCAGCGCCAATCCGCGCACCGTCGCCGTGGTGATGACAGACCTCGCGGGACAGCTGTTCGAGCGCGGCGATGCCGCCGGTGCGCTCGCGTTGGACGCGCGGTCACGCGACATCGCGCACGAGGCGGGACTACTTGACGTCGAGGCCGCCATCTCCTGCACCCGCGCCCAGATCTTTCTCAAGACGCGGATGGTCGACTCTGCTCGCGCAGCGTTAGTGCACGGTCAGGCCGCATTGGCGCAGATCGGGCCAAAGGCCGCGGACTATCTCTGCCTGCAGGCCGAAGGCGACCTCGCGCTCGTGGACAGCGACAGCGATCGCGCGATCGCGCGCCTGCAACAGGCCATTATCGTCTTCGACGAGGGCGAGCGCCGCGAGGGTGCGTCGCGGCAATCGCTCAACGGGCTCGCCATACAGAACAGCCTCGCGGCGATTCTCCAGCGTGCTGGACGGCCGAGGGAAGCGCTCGTGTTGCAGCGCGCGATTGTCGCCAAGGTCGATTCGATGGGGTATCAGGGAACGTCCATCCTGCCGAACGTGGCCGCTCCCATGTCGCTCATGTTCTTCGATCTGGGCGAGATGCGCGAGGCCGTAACCACCCTTGCTGCTATCGTGCGGCGCGTGGAAGGTCAGGGTGGCGCCGGGACGGTGCCGCCGTATCTCGCCCTGCTTTACGGGACGATCCTGCTGCGCGCCGGGGAGGTGGATTCCGCAAGTCACTGGCTGGCGAGAGCAGCGAAGGGCCCCCTCGACCAGAACGCACAGGTCACGGCCGACGTCAACGCCGCCTGGGCCGCGCTGGAAGGCGGCCGCATGCGCGAGGCCAGTATGCGCGCTACGCGCGCCGGCGCCCTCTATCCCTGGCACTGGCTCACCCGCGAGTGGGTGCGACTGCGCAGCGCACGCCACGACGGTGATTCCGTGCCATCGATGAGGCGTCTGGCTTTTGCCATCGACTCGCTGTGGCCCGATGCATCGATTCCCCGCGCGTACTTCATCTTCCCCTTGCTTACACTCGGCGAGTGGCGCCTGTCGGCTGGGGATGTGCAGGGCGCCGACACCGTCGCATCTCGTGTGCGGACGATGGGGATGGTCGACTCGCTCGCGGAATCGCGGAGCGCGATCGTCGGGCACGCGGACTTGCTGCGTGCTCGTGTGCAACAGGCGCTCGGTGACCGGAGTGGTGCGTCACGCACGGCGCAGCGGGCGCTCCCGGCGCTGACCAATGGCTACGGTCCCGATCACCCGGTGACCGCGTCGGCGCGCGCGCTGCTTGACTCCAGACCGGCAGTGCATCGGTAGCGCGCACCGACGGCGCCGGGTCGGGCATGCGCGCTCCGGGAGCGGGGAGCGCCGAGCATACGCCCGACTTGCGCGCAGACTGTCACGCTCCCGTTGCGCGACGGGCCGTTGCGACGCCATGTCCGCGAGGCGCCGGCCTAACGATGCTTGCTGCAGACGGGTGTGTTCGGACGCGCGCTCCGCGCGCATCGTGTTGGAGCGCCCGCTGCAGAAGCCAGCGTTGTGGACGGTTACGCCGGCGGAGAGCAGAACCACCACTCACGTAGCGGCGCTCCTCGGGAATGCATACCGAGCGCGAATTCGATTATCCCTCTGCGCGTCCCGATCCCACGGTGAGGGACGGCGGCGAGGCGTGCCCCCCCCCCTCCCGCAGACCGGCGCGCCCCCACCCCCCCCCCCCACCCCCGCTATCCCCCCCCCCCCCCCCCCGCCCCCCCTCCCCCCCCCCCCGACCTCCCCCCCCCCCCCCCCCCCCCCCACCAACCACCGCCACCCTCCTGGCACTGACCGCCCTCCCGGCTTACGCCCAAATGGGCTCCGGCGAAGGCTTCCTCTTCCGCGCCCCCACCCTCCGGCTGGGGATCTCCGCCGGCGTCGCCGCCGCACGCGGCCAGAGCGACATCTTCGACCTCCTCACCGAAGAACTCACCCTCGAACGCCGCGACTTCACCTCGGCGGCCATCGCCCTCACGGCCGCCTACCGCGTCGCGCCGCGCGTCGAAATCGGACTCACGACCTCCTACGCCGGCCGCAGCGTCGGCTCGGAGTCGCGCAACTTCACGGGCGAAGACGACCTCCCCGTCCTCCAGACCACCAACCTCAGCCGAGTGGGGGTGATGGCCACGGCGCGCCTCTCGCTCCTCGCCCCGGGGCGGGCGATCGGGCGCTACGCCTGGATCCCCAGCAAGGTGGTCCCCTTCATTGGAGGAGGGGGCGGGGCGGTCTGGTATCGGCTCCACCAGGAAGGCGAGTTCGTCGATACCGAAACGCTCGACATCTTCGAGGATACGTTCGAGTCGAAAGGGTGGTCGCTGGGGGCAACCGGGTTCGGCGGAGCGGACATTTCGCTCACCCCCCGTGTCGGACTGTCGGTGGAAGGGCGATATCTCTGGGCCAAGGCGCCCATGAACGGCGACTTCAGCACCTTCAACAAGATCGACCTGTCGGGGTATGATGCCTCGATCGGATTGTTCGTGCGGTTCTGATGATCGTCTGAGCAGCTTCCGAGCACGTTCTGAGCAGGTCCCGACGGGAGGTAGACGCATGGTTCGACGCATCGCACGACTGGTCCTGGCCTCGGCCGCCCTCACGATCGCGCCAGCGGCCGGCGCACAGGGAGACAGCTCCCCCTTCGCGCCGTGGATCGGCTGCTGGGACCTGGTGCCGCGCGACAACGCGCCGCCCAGCAGCGAACGCGTCTGCGTCGTCCCGACCGAGCGCGCGACCGTGGTCGACCTGGTCTCGCTCTCGGGCGACAGCGTCATCTCCCGCCAGCAACTCGACGCGTCGGCGGCTAAACGCGACGTGCAGCAAGCCGACTGCGCCGGCACCGAGAGCGTCCAGGGGACGGGCGCGCGTGTGTACCTGCGCACGACATTGCGCTGCGGAGAACAGAATCGCCTGGTGAACAGCGTGATGGCGATGACGCGCGACGGCGAATGGCTCGACGTGCGCGGCGTGGCCTTCGGCTCCAACGTCGGGGTGCGCGCCAACCGCTACCGCGAAGCCCCCGTCTCGGCGCGCCTCCCGGCCGACGTCGCCGCCGCCCTGCGCGGACGCCCGCGCGGGATGTATGCGGCGCGCGTGGCGGCCGCGGGCCCCGTGCAGCTGTCGGACGTGGTGGAAGCCTCACGCTTTCTCGAGGTAGGGGTGCTGCAGACGTGGCTGGCCGAGCGGCGGCAGGGGTTCGGGCTCGACGCGCAGCGCCTCGTGATGCTCGAGCAGTCGGGGGTGGCCACGCCGGTGATCGACGTGATGGTCGCCCTGTCGTACCCGGAAGTCTTCGCGCTCGATCGTACGGCGCTGGGTGATGCCCCCCCCGACACGCGCGGCGAGATGCGCGGCGACGGCTTCGCCGGCGACGGCTACGACGGCGGCTGGGGCTACGATCCCTACGGCTATGGCTACGGCCGCGGCAGTGGTTGGTACTACGGCGGGCGTCCGGTGGTCGTGGTGCAACGCCCGGCCGGCGGCGACACCGAGGACGAGCACGGGAAGGTGGTGAAGGGGCGCGGCTACGTCTCCGGACGCAACGACGGGTCAGGCTCGGGGCGCGCCAGCGGCTCGTCAGGCGGCAGCTCCTCCGGCTCGGCGGGGCGCGCGAGCTCGTCCGACTCGGAGAAGAAGGGGACGAGCACTGGGCGCAAGGCGAAGCCGAAGCCGAGCGAGTAGTCGTTGCACGTGGGGCCAGCGGCGCTGGTCGGGGAGATGCTGCGCTTCGAGTTCGGGAGACATTCCCGAGGGCGCTAACTTGCGCAGCACCATTCATCCCCGACCCGCGCCCCGCCCGTGACCGCCTCACCCCCTTGCCCCAACTGCACCTCCACGCTGTCCTACTCCGACGGCTTCCAATACGTCTGCCCCGAGTGCGCCCACGAATGGCCGCTCACCAGCGCGGAGGGCGCCGACGCGCCTGACGCCGACGCGTCCGCCGCCACCGCCAAGGTCTGGCGCGACGCCAACGGCAACGTCCTCGCCAACGGCGACTCGGTCACCGTCATCAAGGACCTCAAGACCAAGGGCTCCTCGA
>CAZLLP010000041.1:0-38329 GCA_964560345.1 uncultured Gemmatimonadaceae bacterium | reverse complement strand
TTTTTCTCGACGAGATCGGCGACATGCCCTTGAACCTTCAAACAAAACTCTTACGGGTTCTTCAGGAAAATACGGTGGAGCGCGTCGGAGGCAACACCTTGATCCCGGTAGACATACGCATATTGGCCGCCACGAACAAAGACCTGGAAGAAATGGTGGCCGAACGCGAATTCAGGAACGATCTTTATTACCGCCTTAATGTGATTCCCCTCTACCTGCCGGCCCTGCGTGAGAGAAAAGACGATATTTCCTTGATGGCTTCCTGTTTTCTGGAAAAATACAACAGAAAATTAGGCCGCAAGATTACATCGATAGCCCCGGAAGTAAACAAGGTTTTCATGGAATACGACTGGCCCGGAAATGTCCGGGAGCTCGAAAATACCCTTGAGTTCGCGGTTAATATGTGCAATGAAAATTCCATCAGGATGAATGACTTGCCGCGCCGGATAAAGGAAGCACACAGCAGGGCAGAATCGACGAATCCTTTTCGCACCCTGGAAGCGATTGAAAAAGAAGCGATAGGAGCCGCATTGAAGGAGTTTGAAACTCCCGAAAAAGCCGCGGAAGTTCTTGATATAGGACGAGCTACTATTTATAGAAAAATAAAACTGTACTCTCTTGAATCGTCTCAAAACGAGAACAAAGTATCATATTGAGACGTATTTTCCAGTACAAACTAGATTTTTACCTTAAAAATAAATAAAATGCAGTAGATTCTATCTTTAACAACCACTGATTTAAAATAAAATGAATCATTCAAGGCAACTATTGTCATTGCACGCGAGCAGTTACCTGTAAAAATTAAGATCTACTAGTAAATTAGCGAATATCGGACCAAGTTTTAATTTATTAGTCTCATTATGATACAGTTAATCATTATTACAGCCCTATGCAATAAACCAAATTTCAAAAAAAGAAAATCATCAAACCAACAATAATGCTAATTTGTTCTACGTAATATAAATAATTAAATACCAAATTAATGCCCTCATTAAAACGAGGGAAAAGTAGAAGCAAATAACTTGGCACGCTTTTTGCAAAAACACCCTTCAAGTCAGCGATTCAGAAAGGGAGAACGTTATGCAAACCACGAACATCCATAGAAATCTTGAATACTTTTCGGAAATGATAGGGAACACTCCGTTGCTGGAGATTCATTTGAAATACAGGGGAAAAGAAAGAACCATTTTCGCGAAAGCGGAGAATTTTAATCCAACCGGCAGTATCAAGGACAGAATGGCTCATCACATACTCTTGAAAGCCAAAGCAAGCGGCAAGCTTCGGGATGGCGCCACTATAATTGAAGCGACAAGCGGAAATACCGGCATCGCCTTTGCCGCTTTAGGGCGAGCATTGGGTCACGAAGTCGTCATTTTCATGCCGGATTGGATGAGCGACGAGCGAAAGAATTTGATTCGAAGCTTCGGCGCCAAGATCATCCTCGTCAGCAAGGAAGAGGGCGGATTTCTGGGAAGCATCGCGAAGGCCAATGATTATGCGGCCACCCTGGACAACTCCTTTTTACCGTGCCAATTTTCCAACGAGGACAATTCCGAAGCCCACTTCCTGGGAACCGGTCCGGAACTCTGGGGGCAGCTTGAAGGTATCGGCCTGGCGCCCGACGCGTTCGTGGCGGGTGTCGGCTCGGGAGGAACGGTAATGGGAATGGGACGTTTCCTCAAGGGGAAAAACCCCGCGATAAAGGTGCATCCCCTTGAACCTTCCAACTCGCCTACGATGACGACCGGCTATAAAGTAGGCAAGCACCGCATCCAGGGCATTTCCGACGAATTCATCCCGGAGATAGTAAAACTTAACCAACTGGACTCCATAATCGGCGTGGACGACGGGGACGCGATACTGATGTCGCAGATGCTTTCTCGCCGCCTTGGCCTGGGCGTCGGAATATCCTCGGGCGCGAACCTGATCGGAGCCATCCAGGCCCAGAATCTCCTTGGGGGCGCTGCCGTGGTGGCCACGATATTTTCCGACGACAATAAAAAATACCTGAGCACGGACCTGATGAGGGACGAGCCGGTCAAGGAAGGATTCTATACGCCGGAGGTGGAGCTTCTGGGCGTAAAGACCATGAAACGAGTCTGCTCGACGTGCAAAAAAACAACGGGGCTGGCGCAAGACTGCCCGCCCAGTATAAAATAATAGCCAACAAGGAGTAATCATGGTGCGTGTAGGTTTTGTCGGTTGGCGGGGAATGGTCGGTTCGGTTCTGATGCAGCGGATGCTGCAGGAAAAGGATTTTTCCGGCATCGAGCCGTTTTTCTTTTCCACCACGCAAGCGGGCCAGAAGGGCCCGGACATAGGAACGGCGATACCCGCGCTTCTCGACGCGAACAGCACCGCCGCGCTCAAGGGCATGGATGTAATCATTTCTTGCCAAGGCGGGGATTATACGACCTCGATTTTCGGACCGTTGCGCGGGGAAGGATGGAAGGGCTACTGGATAGACGCGGCCTCCACGCTGCGCATGGACAAGGACTCGGTAATAATACTGGACCCGGTAAACCGCCGGGTGATAGACGACGCGCTCGCGAACGGGGTGAAGAATTTCATCGGGGGCAACTGCACGGTATCCCTGATGCTCATGGGCGTCGGCGCGCTTTTTCACCATGGACTCGTGGAGTGGATCAGCTCGATGACCTACCAGGCTGCCTCGGGAGCCGGCGCGAAAAGCATGCAGGAACTGATACTGCAGATGCGCGCCATAGGCAACGCCGCTACCCCGCTCATCGACTCGCCCTCGGCCGCCATTCTGGACATAGACCGCGCCGTTACGGCCGCCCTGCGCGACGGGTCGCTGCCCACGGGCAATTTCGGCGCGCCCCTTGCAGCCTCGCTGATACCCTGGATAGACAAGCAAGTGGCTGACGGCCAGACCAAGGAAGAATGGAAAGGCTTCGCCGAGACGAACAAGATACTCGGCTTGGGACAAAATCCCATACCCGTGGACGGACTGTGCGTACGAGTCGGCTCGATGCGCTGCCACAGCCAGGGCCTTACCGTGAAGCTCAAGAAAAACGTTCCGCTCGACGAGCTGTCCGCCATGATCGCGGCCGACAACCAATGGGTAAAAGTAATACCCAACGACAAGGAAAGCACGCTGCGGGGTCTTTCGCCAGCGGCGGTATCGGGAACCCTCGCCGTTCCCGTGGGGCGACTGCGCAAGATGAAAATGGGCGATGATTACTTGACGGCGTTTACCGTGGGCGACCAGCTTCTGTGGGGAGCGGCCGAGCCGCTCCGAAGGATGCTCAACATTCTTCGCGAGCGCCTGGACTGATAAGCCCGCCGTACAGGAGCGCGGTCATGCAAGATTTGACGCGCTCCGCCGACAGCGGGTTTCCGTCGCGGTCACGGCGCTCGATGAGGGCGGAATAAGCCTCGAGCACCACCAGCGCGACGGTTTCGCAATCGCACGGCCCAATGAGTCCGCTCTCGGAAAATGCGCGGAACATTCGGGCAAGCTCTTCCTCGAAACGGCGGTCCAGGCGTGACACCGCCTCCACGACGGAGGCCGTACCCCGGGTCTTGGCCTCGAACACGAGATTGCGGTACATCCGGTAATTTTCCCGATATGCCATGATGCCGTCCAGGTATTTTTGGATGACGCCGGGTACGTCCGCGCGGGGATCGGCCAGAAGCTCGTCGGCACTGGCTGCCATGGCCGTCGCGGCACCGTCGACCAGCGCGAACAGCACATCGTCCTTTGTCTGAAAGTGAAGATAAAATGACCCTTTGGCCATTCCGGCGGCCTTCGCGATCATGTCTATCGTCGTGGCCTTGTAACCGGAATTCGTAAACAATTCCCAAGCGGCGGCCAGCAGCTTTTTCCTCTTATCGTCTTCGCCCATCGCCTATTTACCGAAACCGGCAAGATGCTTTACGAGAAATTCTCGCACGGCGGCCTTATAGCCCTCACGATCCGTCCAGAACGCCTCCCCGTGCTCGGCTCCGGGCACCGTGAACAAGGCCTTGTCCGCCCGGCAAGCATCATAGAGCGGACCTAGCATTTCGAACGGCACGAAGGTATCGGCCACGCCATGGATAAACAAAGTCGCCGTCACGGAGTTTGTCACCTGATCCAGCTCGGAAGCTTCCTCGAAACTGTAGCCCGCGTTGGCTTTGGCCAGTTTGCTGGCTGCGGGAATCACGGGTTCGCGCTTCATTTTATACAAGCGGGCCAGCTGATAGCTGAACTCCGCATCGACGGAAGTATAGCCGCAATCTTCTATTATAACCTGCATGTTTGCAGGCATCGCTTCGCCGCTGGTCATGAGCACGGTAGCGCCGCCCATGGAGATTCCGTGCAGTACCAAGCGCGTATCCATCCCGTTTTTATCAATGACCCAGGATATCCATTTCAGGTAATCCTTGCGCTCGGGCCACCCCATGCCTATGTATTCGCCGCCGGATTGGCCGTGGCCGCGCGCATCGGGCATCAGGATATTGAAGCCGAGCTCTTCGTGATAAAAGCGCGCAAACTCGCTCATCTGAAATCCTCGGCCCGAGTAGCCATGGGCGAGTATCACGAAGTAAGGGCTTTTTTCTTCGGCGGAAAGATAATATCCGACCAGCTTCAGACCGTCGTCGGATTGAATCGATATGGTCTCGTAGGCCTGCTGCGAGATCCAAGAAGGTCCCGTTGCGCCTTGCCACTTTCTCGGCTTGCCAGGGTTGCTCGCGATCTTGGGCAGCTGCTGCTTTTTTCTGACAATGGTTTTCGTATACAAATAAATGGCCATGCATGAGCTGAAGAAAAACGGAACGAGGGCGGCGAGCGCCACGATGAAAACCAATTTGAGTTTTTGTACGGGCATTGAAAACCTTCCATATTGACTGAATGACTATTATCGATTTCTAGTCATTCAATCAAAAATAACCGAATCCCTTTAGTAAGTCAAGCATACGAAGGTCGATACTTTGCTTTCTATAGCCAAATTTCCTGAGGAGGGGTTCTGCTCAGGAACAGCTGCATGGCTTCCGTAAAACCATAAGCTCCAGCCTGCCCGAAAACCAGCAGATTTCCGGCAGAGAGCCCGGGCAACTCCACCGTACCCAGCCTGTCCAACGAAGTGCAGAGCGGGCCTGCCAAGGTTACCTGCGACAAGGGACCGCGCGCATCCGGCGACATCATGGGAAAGGCCTGCCCCACCAGCAAGGGGCGCGCCAGGTGGTTTATGCCGCCTTCAAGTATGGCGAACTGCACGCCCCTGCTTGATTTAACGCGCGTGCAGCCCGCAAGGTACACGCCGCAGGGACCCGCCAGAAAACGCCCCGGTTCCACGATGAGCCCACCCTTGAACCACGGGTTTTGCCCCAGCAAGGAGCCAAGGCCGATACCGAGCTTGGCCACGTCGAAATCCGTTTCAGCCGGCGAATAGGGGATTCCGAGACCGCCGCCTAAATCTATTTCATCGACCGACATTCCGTAATCGTGGGCGGCTCGCGCGATTTTCATGGTAACCTTATGTTTAAGAAGAAGCTTGTCGGCGTCCAGTTCATTGCTGGCCGAAAACACCTGGATACCTCGCAGACGCACATGCGCGAAACGCCGGGCGACGATAATAAATTCCGCCATGTCCTCTTCATCCACCCCGAAGGCGGAAGGACTTGACCCGCCGATTATTCCCGAGCCTTCGTCGGGCATATCCTTGGGATGGATGCGTAGATTAACTCCTACTATCGATCCCGCGATCTCGGCCACCGACTCTATTTTCTCGAGATCCTCTATGCCGTCCACTTGGATGCGCGCCTCCATCGCAAGGGCAAGCGCTATTTCGGGCGCGGTCTTTCCCGGCCCGGCGAACAATATTCTTGTGCCGGGCACTTGCATCCCGCGCAGGCGCTCAAGCTCGCCGCCGGACGCGCAGTCGAAAGACGCGCCGAGGCGGTTGAATACGCTTAGAAGCGAGCCGTGCGGATTTGCCTTGACCGCATAGGCGAGCCTGACGCGCGGCGGAAGGGCCGATCGCAGCAGCGTGAAGTTTTTTTCAGCGATTTCGCTTCTGTACACAAAACACGGCGTACCGTATTTTTTCGCCGCCGCCAGTGCTTGCGCGCCATCCAATGCAAAAAGGCTCATGCGCTTCTCCTCACCGGAGCGTCTTTATGCGCCTTCCAAAAGAGAGCGAGCCGCTCTACGCCTGAGACGATGTCTTCCGGCATCGCGGCAAAGCTGACGCGCGCGAAGGAACGCCCGTTCTCGCCGAACGCGATGCCGGGAATGACGATAACCCGGCCTTCGTCGCGAACTTCCATGCAAAATCCCAGGGGGTCGGCAAGCGCATGGCCGGGAAGCTTGAGCCAGTAATAAAAAGCTCCTGCGGGAGGATCGGGAGTAAAGCCGAGGCAACGCCCGCAGGTTTCGGAAAACGCGTTCCATCGAAGCCGCAATTCCGCGCGCGCGGCGGGGATGACGACGTCCGAGGCCTCGAGAAGGGCCACCGCGGCCGCTTGAGAAGGGCGCGCGGCGCAACTGGTCATGAAATTGTGCACCGTCCTCGCGGGTGCCAGCGCCCGAGCGTTGCCCATGGCCCAGCCGACGCGCAGGCCGGGCGAGCCCCAGGCCTTGCTGATGGAGGATACCACCACTCCGTAGCCCGAGACGTCGCGCAGCGAAGCAGGCCTTTCCGTTAAGTATAATTCCCGATACACTTCGTCGGACACGAGGAATATACCGCGCGTCTCGCAGAGCGCCGCCACGGCTTCGATAGCCCCCGCCGAGGCTGCGCCGCCTGTGGGATTCGCGGGGTGGTTCAGTATGAGTGCCTTTGCGCCCGGGTTGGCGTCCATAGCTTTTTCAACGAGGAGAGGTTCCAGGTCGCCGTTTTCACCCAGCGGATACGTTACGGGAATCGCTCCGGCCAGGCGGGCCAGCGCCGGATACGCGAGGAATCCCGGATCGGGGATTAAAACCGCGTCCCCGGGGTTAAGCCATGCCTGAAAAAAAGCGAACAGGGCGCCTTGGCTTCCTGCGGAGACCAGAAGCTCGTCGTCCGATACGCTGAATCGCTCCCGAAGCGCTTCCCTGAGTTCCGCGACGCCGGCGTTCGGCCCGTAAGCGCAGGGAACCGACGCGCCGAATACTGCGGACAGCGCGCTCGAGACCGTGTTCCTGACGGAAGCCGGCAAACTCCAGCTGGGTTCGCCGAGCCCCAACTGGATGCAATCGGCGGGTGCGCCCTCGTTCATTCCGCGGATCATGGAGGCCGCGATGGAATCAAGTCGTGATGCTTTTATCACCGGAGTGCCTCTTCCAGCACCACCGCGGCGTCCGTTTTGCCGTCGCGGTATTTTACGATGCATGGCGCATACAGGGATACGCCGTTTTTTTCGGCATATGCGCCGCGCGCCGGCCTCGACCCGGGAACCACGACGGCTCCTTCGGGGATCTCACCCCGAAACTCCCTGCCGTTCACGAGATCGTAAATGGTGGTGGACGAAGTGAGTATTATCCCCGGCGCAAGCACTACCCTTTTCCTGAGCACGATTCCCTCGAACAGACCCGAGAGCGCCCCGACGAAACAATCGTCCTCGATGACGACCGGTCGCGCCTGGGGGGGCTCCAGCACGCCGCCCACCTGGACTCCCGCGGAGAGATGGACGCGCTCGCCTACCCATGCGCAGCTGCCAACAAGCACGTGACTGTCCACCATGGAGCCTGCGCCTACGGTGGCTCCGACGTTTATATAGGAAGGCGGCATGACCACCACGCCGGGAGCGAGCCTGGCTCCCCGCCGTACCGAACTGCCTCCGGGCACCAGCCGCACGGAATCCTCAAGGCAGAACGCACGCGGCGGAAAAGTGGACTTATCGAACATAGCCCCTCCCTGCCCCGTGTACACGCTGAGGATTCCCGTACGGAAACCCAAAAGAATTGCCCTCTTAACCCAGAGTACAGCTTCCCAGGCTCCATCTGATTTTATTATAACCGTGGCGATGCTTCCACACTCCAGGGCATCCAATAGGTATCCGTGCGCCTCGCTCAACAGGGAAGCGGCGAATAATTCTTCCTGCGGCCTGGAATAGAAACGCTCGAGCTGTAAAGAATCCATCACGCCACCCCCCGCGCGTCGCGTGCCTGGAACGAGGCGATAAGCTCCGCAAGGCGGGCCCGGGTGGTCTCGGACGCGGGAACCAGGGGAAGCCTCGTGCAGTAGCCGCACAAGCCCATCAGGAACAAGGCGGTCTTGAGCGGCGCCGGATTGGATTCCAGGAACAGGGCATCCATGAAAGGCAGCATGGCCGCATGCACCCTGCCGGCCTCCCCCCTGTTTCCGCTGAGCGCGTATTCCACCAACGCCTTCATCCGAGCCGGATACGCATTGCCCGCCACGCTGATCAGGCCTTCCGCCCCGAGGGCTATCGCCGGAAGCGCCAGCGCGTCGTCGCCCGCCAGCAAGACTTTCCCCTCGGGGAGGGTGCGGGCTATCTCGCCGATCTGCGAAAGGTTTCCGCTGGACTCCTTGACGCCGGCGATGCCCGGGATCTCCCAGAGCCGCTCCAGGTCGCGTGGCAATAAATTATAACCGGTTCTGCCGGGAACGTTGTATACGAGCGCGGGAAGGCCTCCCGCCGCCTCGGCCACCGCCCGGTAATGCAGCACGAGACCGGAAACCTGCGGCTTGTTATAGTACGGCGTCACCACGAGAATGCCGTCGGCGCCGCACTCCCGAGCCTCCGCGGAATAGCGCGCGGCCTTGGCGGTGGAATTCCTGCGGCCGTAGCCGCGAACCACGCGTTCGGCCGCGGGGTACGAGAGGGAGAGGAACGATCCGCCCGGCGCCATGAGGGGGCCGAGGGTGCGAACCATCGAGACGAGCGAGTAGGCGCTGACGCCGATGGCGGCCAGGTAGCCGGCGCGCGAGGTGTCGACGAGGAGCTTCTTGACCTCGGGGCCGTTGGCCAGCGAGTGCACGACGACGTCGATCCCGCCGGGACCGAAGTCACGCTCGATGTTGGCCGCCATCCCGGCGATGGAGAAGTCGCCGACGTCCTTGTAGCGCTTGCTGGTGCGGACTTCCTCGGGGGCGTCGTCGAGGGTGTCGTAGGCGGCATCGAGCGGGTAGACGCGCTCGAACTGCAGCAGTTCGCCGTTCGAGAGCCGGCGGGAGTCGTCCATCTTCCCGCGGTCCAGCAGGTTGCGGAAGATGTTGAGGGCGGGGGGCCAGGTCGCCACGCAGACCTTGGCGCCCGCTTCGGCCATGGCCTTGGCGATGGCAAAGCCGAAGCCGTTGTCGTCGGCAACTCCCGCCACAAGGACGCGCTTGCCGGTCAGGTCAATGGAAAGCATGGGAAGGTATATCGCCCGTTTGTGGGGGGCGTCGCAAGTCGCTGATGGGGTGAGGTGCTGTCGGGAGGGGGCGCACGTCCACGGGAAGGTCGCGAGACCAAGCCCCGCGGCGCCACCTACGCGTCGCAGCGGAGAAAGATGCAGGGGAAACGGCCTCCGCGGTCCCCTTCACCTGACGTTGGTGACAACTTAAGGTCCGGATCCCCTGTCCCCTGCCATGAGCACCTCGGTTACCGCCGAAAACCCGACCCCTTCGCTGTCGTTGACGGCGTTGTACGAGGCTCCCCCCTCGTCGGCGCCGACCACGGACGAGGACGCGGTGCTGTTCATCGTCCTCGCGGCGAGAGCGTACGCGGCGGTGGACGAGATCCCCGCCCGTACCGAAGAGGGGCTGGAGTACCTGGCGCGCCGACTCGGCTTCACCGCCGACTGCACGGCGACGGCGACGGCGATCTTCATCTCGTTGGGGAAGGCGGGGCGACGCTGGACCGAAGTGATCCGCGTGCGCGCCTCCAGCCCCGACTACACGCGGGCCGTAGCGCTGCACCGCGTCCTCGAGCGCGTGGCGCAGCACCAGATCACTCCGCGCGACGCGGCCGAGCGATTGACGACGCTGCTGGCGTGGCGCCCCAAGTCGAGCATCGTGCTGGACACGCTCTCCAGCGCGCTGCTGAGCGCGTCGGCGGCGCTCCTGCTCCGTGCCGACCTCACCGAGTTCGGATTGGTGGTGCTGCTCGGGGCGCTGGTGGGGGCGGCGTTGCACCTGGTGGCCGGGCGCGAGCCGCTGGTCCCGCTGGCGACCGTGCTGCTGGCGGCGATCGCGTCGGGGGCGGCGTTCGGCTTCGACCGGTTCAACATCGCCGACATCCGTCCCGTCCCGGTGCTGGTGGCGTCGCTGGTGATCCTCCTTCCCGGGTGGCGGCTGACGGTGTCGATGAGCGAACTGGCGCAGGGGCACTGGACGGCGGGGTCGGGGCGCTTCCTGGCCGGCGTGGTCACACTCCTGCTCCTGATCGTTGGCGTGGTGGTGGGACAGCAGGCGGTCGCGTCGACCGAAAAGGCGCGCCTGGTGCTGCCGGCGGCGACCAACCTCCCGACGTGGGTGCGCATCCTCTCGCCGCTGGCGGCGGGGCTGGCGATGACGCACCTGTTCAACGCGCGCCGCAAGGACATGCTCTGGATCATGCTCATCTGCGTGATCACGTCGCTGGCCGCCTTCCTGGGCGGCAAGTGGCTCGGCTCCAACGCCGGTGCGTTCGTCGGTGCCTTCACGGCGACCGCGGCGAGCATCCTCCTGTCGCGGCGGCTCCGGCTTCCGTATGCGGTGTTGCAGCAGCCGGCGACGGTGCTCCTGGTTCCCGGGACGATCGGCTTCCTGAGCTTTGGATCGTTGGTCGACCAGAACGTGAACCGGGCAATCCAGACCGGGTTCGTGATGTTGATGGTGGCGCTCACGCTGTCGATCGGTGCGTTGCTGGCGCGGGTGGCGCTGCGCCAGGTGATCGCGCGCGAGTACGAGCGGTGAAGGAGGCGCGGGAGGGGAGCGACGCCGGTCTCACCGGTGACAGCGCGCCCGCCGACGATCCGGGTGTCCACCTCATCCACGCGGACGCTCCCTCGCCCCCGGTGTTGCACGCCACGCCGCTCCCGGTTCCGCCGCTTCCGGTCGCGATTCCCGAGCCGCTGGAGCTCGATCCGCTGCCGCCCACGACGGCGCCCGCGCCGCTGCTCCCCACGGCGCAACGCACGCGCAGCTTTGCCCGCGGCCTGTGGCGCATCGCCGCCGCCGACGTGTCGGCAGACAATCGTGTGGAGTTGCTGCGCGACGGGCCGGCAACGTTTGACGCGATGCATGCGGCGATCGCCGAGGCGCGCACGCGCGTCGACTTCGAGGGATACATCTTTCGCGATGACGAGATCGGGGAGCGCTTTCGCGACGCGCTGATCGAGGCGGCCAAACGCGGCGTGCAGGTGCGGTTCCTCGTGGACTGGGTGGGGCGCATGGGGACGCCGCACCGCTTCTTCCGCCCGATGTCACAAGCGGGCGTGCAGGTGAAGCTGTTCTCGCCGCCGGGGTTCCGCGCATGGGGCGGCATCCTGCCGCGCGATCACCGCAAGCTGGTGGTGTGCGACGGCGCGGTGGCGGTCACGGGGGGCATTGGCATCGGCAAGGAGTGGAAGCACGGCGTGCTGGTGCGCAAGCGCGCGCCGTGGCGTGACACCGCGGTGCGCATCGCCGGACCAGCCGGGGTGGACCTGCAGGACTCCTTTGAGCGGATGTGGGCGCGGGCGCACGAGGGACGTCCCAAGGGGATTCGCCTCATTCGCCGCCCCAGCGCCTCGCACCTGGACCCGCAGATCGACCCGCCTTCGCTGGTGGGGATCATCGAGGGGGAACCAGGGCGCATGCGCGTGTCGCGGGCGCTGCAGATGCAAGCGTTAGGCGCCGAGCGCACGATCTGGATCGCCAGTGCGTACTTCGCCCCGTCGCTGGGATTGGTGGAAGCGCTGGCCGGCGCGGCGCGCGACGGGGTCGACGTGCGCGTCCTGGTGCCATCGCGCTACGACCATCCGTGGCTACGCACGATCATCGCGCCGTTCTACAACCGACTTTTCAAGCACGGCGTGCGCATCTGGGAGTGGCGCGGGGAAATGATGCACGCCAAGACCAACGTGGTGGACGGGCGGTGGGTGCGCGTGGGATCGACCGACTTCAACCTGCTGGGCGTGGCGATCAACTTCGAGCTCGACGCGGTGATCGAGGATTCGACGTTAGGCGCGCAGGCGGAGGCGATGTTTCTGGAGGACCTGGAGAAGGCTCGGGAGATACGGTGGAGACGGAGCGCGCCGTAGGCGCGGGGAAGACGGGAAGACGAGAAGACGAGATAACGGTCCTGGGGGGTGGGACTCGGCACGGGGGGGCGCGGGGGGTGGGCGCGGGGCGTGTCGCGCGGGGGAGCGTTCCCTTGGGAGGGGCTGGCCGGTAAGATTGGGCGGCTTTCTCACAGGATCGGAATGATGCGCAACGCTCGTGTGGTTTCTGCCCTCGCCTTGGCCACCTGTTTCACCGCGCTGGTCGCCGAGGCGCCGCGGCTGGGCGCGCAGGAAAAGGCGTCCGACACGCTCCTCACCGTCAATCACTACCTCGACTTCGAGACCGTCGGGAGTCCGCAGATTTCGCCTGACGGGGCGCGCATCATCTACACGCGGCGGTCGGTCGACAAGCAGAAGGACAGCTTCGAGGCGTCGCTGTGGATCATGAACGCCGACGGCTCGGAGAATCGCTTCCTTGCTCGAGGCGGTGAGGCGGTCTGGTCGCCCGACGGGACGCGCATCGCCTACCTCGCCGAAGGGGCGCCGGGCGGGGCGCAGATCTACGTGCGGTGGATGAATGCCGAAGGGGCGACGACGCAGGTGACGAAGGTGGAGCGCTCGCCGGGCGACATCGCCTGGTCGCCAGACGGGAAGTCGATCGGCTTCGCCATGTTCACGCCCAAAACGAGCACCTGGGCGATCGACATGCCGGCCGCGCCGGCCGGGGCGCAGTGGACGCCGCCCCCTCGTTATGTGAACGCGGTGCACTATCGCGCCGACCGGCGCGGGTTCCTCGAGACCGGCTTCGTCCACCTGTTCGTCGTCCCCGCCGAAGGGGGGACGCCGCGGCAGTTGACCAAGGGGGAGTGGAACGCCGGGTCGCGCTTTGATGGCCAGCCGGGGAGTGTGGGGTGGAGCTGGACGCCCGATGGCGCGTCGATCGTCTTTGATGGGTTGATGAACCCCGACAGCGACAAGAACTACCGCGACTCCGACGTCAACATCGTCGACGTGGCGACGGGGGCGATGCGCAAGCTCACCAGCACGCGCGGGAGCTGGTCGGGGCCGGCCGTGTCGCCTAACGGGGAGTGGATCGCCTTCTCGGGCTATCCGCACACCGAGGACACGTACCACACGTCGGAGCTGTATGTCATGCGTCGCGACGGGTCGGCGATGAAGAAGATCTCCGGGACGATGGACCGCGACGCGGGGCAGATCACCTGGACGGCCGACAACAGCGGCGTGTACTTCAGCGCGCAGGACCGCGGGTCGAGTCACCTGTGGTATGCGAGCGTGGCCGGGACGGGGGCCGTGAAGCAGGTGAGCCAGGGGGCACAGATGCTGGCCGTGGGCTCGATCGCCCGCAACGGGACGGTGGCCGCGGTACGCAGCACCCCCACCGAGCCCCCCGACGTGGTGACCTTTGCCCTCACGACGCCGCAGAAAGTCACGCGCCTAACGAACGTCAACGCCGACATCCTCGCCAACAAGAAGCTGGCCTCCACCGAGGAAGTCTGGCTGACGTCGACCAACGGCGCGCGCATCCAGGGGTGGGTGGTGAAGCCCCCCAACTTCGACCCGTCGAAGAAGTGGCCGCTGATCATGGAGATCCACGGCGGCCCGCACGGGATGTACGGCGTCGGCTTCAGCTACATGTACCAGAACTTCGCCGCCAACGGCTTCGTCGTCCTCTACACCAACCCGCGCGGCTCCACCGGCTACGGCACCGACTTCGGCAAGGCGATCAGCAAGCGCTATCCCGGTGTTGACTACGAGGACCTGATGGCGGCCGTGGACACGGTGATCGGCCGCGGCTACGTGGACCAGACGCGCATGTACGTGGGCGGCTGCAGCGGCGGCGGCGTCCTCTCGGCGTGGATCGTGGGGCACACGAATCGTTTTGCCGGCGCCGCCGTGCGCTGCCCCGTCATGAACTGGATCTCGTTCGCGGGCAACGCCGACGTCCCGTACTTCACCAACGGCTGGTTCGAGAAGCCCTACTGGGAAGATCCCAAGCCGTGGCTCGAGCAGTCACCGCTGATGTACGTCGGCAACGTGACCACGCCGACCGTGATCATGACCGGTGAGCTGGACCTGCGGACGCCGATGGCGCAGTCGGAGGAGTTCTACCAGGCGCTCAAGCAACGCGGCGTTCCCACGGCGCTGCTACGCTTCCAGGGGGAGTTCCACGGCACCAGCAGCAAGCCGAGCAACTTCATGCGGACGCAGCTTTATATGATGTCGTGGTATCAGCAACACAAGCGCGAGAAAGCAGCGATGTGATCTGACGGAGAAGACGAGAAGACGGGAAGACGGGAAGACGGGAAGACGAGTTGGGCGTACAGCGCATCGAGTCCTTCGCCCGAGGGTCGGTATCTCGTCTTCCCGTCTTCTCGCCTTCCCGTCTTCCGCTACTTCAGTCCGATCGCCAGCCCCGCGCGCAGCACCAGGTTGCTCCCGTTGCCGCTGGTGCCATCGATCTTCGTTTTGCCGACGCCCGAGACGTCCACTTCCACGTCGCCGAACTTGATCAGACCGTAGGTGGCGCCGAGGTCGAGGTTCACGCGCGGGGAGAGGCGAATGAGCACGCCGCCACCACCGTTGACCTGCGCGCCGCTGGCGCTGGCCGACACGGCGGTGCCGTTGATGTCGAGATCAAGCGACTGCTGCAGGAAGGCGACACGTGCCGAGACATATGGGGCAAGCTGCGAGCTGCCGATATCGAGGACGCGGCGCGGCTCGAAGAAGATGCCCGCGAGCGTGACACTTTCGTTGCCAAGGTCAACGTCGTCGAACTTGTGCGATGAGCCTTGCAGCCCGAAGCCGAACGACCACGCGCTCGGCGTGATGCGAAACTGCGCCTCGATCCCGGCGCCGTCCTTGAGGCCATCGTACGCCTCGCCAAAGGTCCCGACGAAGATTCCGGAGGCCTGGACGGAGTAGCGCTGCGCCGACTGCGCGCGTGCTCCGATGGGAAGCGCCGCGAGTGCGGCGAGGACGAGCGCACAAAGCGCAGCGAGTCGGTAGGATCGATGTGCAGGCATGGTGAGAGACTCGGGAGGATGGTGGTGGGGACGACGGCAGTCGCGCCGCGAGCTTGGTCGTGATGAGGGTCCTTCATCACCTCACGCGCGCTGCGGCGCGAAATCGGCTCATCGCGCGCGCCAGCACCTCAGCATCAGGGGGGCGACGTGTCACCTCCCGGTCGGCGCTGCCCGTGGTGAGCCTCGCCCCCGGAGTTCTGCGCGTTGACGAATGGCAGGCCGAACCAGAGGATATGGCTCGGCTGGCCTGAATCCTGCCAACCGTTCGGGCGCCACCCTCTTCCTCTCCCGCGCGTGACTTCCCGCTCTGCCGCTTCCGGCTCACCAGACGGCGTCGCCCCCCGTACGCCGCCGGGGCACGACGTCACGCGACTCCTGCTGGACCTGCAGCAGGGACGCGAAGGGGCGGCCGACGCCCTCGTGCCCCTGGTCTACGCCGAACTGCACGACCTCGCGGTTCACTACATGCGCGGTGAGCGGGACAGCCACACACTGCAGCCCACGGCGCTGGTGCACGAGGCCTACATGCGCCTCGTGGATCAACGCAACGCGTCGTGGCAGAACCGTTCGCACTTCTTTGGCATCGCCGCGCAGGCCATGCGGCGGATTCTCGTCGACCATGCGCGCCGCAAGCGGGCGAGCAAGCGCGAAGGGGGAGAACGCGTGACGCTCGACGAGTCGGTGGCCGAGGCGCCACAGCGGTCGGTCGACCTGATCGCCCTCGACGACGCGCTGCTCAAGCTCGCCGCGCTCGATCCGCGGCAGGCACGCGTGGTGGAACTGCGCTACTTCGGGGGACTCGACATCGAGCAGACCGCGGAGTCGTTAGGGATCTCGCCGGCGACGGTCAAGCGCGACTGGACCTTCGCGCGCGCCTTCCTGCAGCGCGAGATGGACGGCGCGTGAGCGAGGCGTCGCACTCCTCGGTCACCCCCGCGCGCCTGGTCCGCATCCGCGAGCTGTTCGATGCGGCGCTGGAGATGGCGACCGAGGAGCGCGCCCCCTACCTCGCGCGTGCATGCAAGGGCGACGACACGCTGCGCGCGGAAGTGGAGAGCCTGCTGGCCGCGCTCGATCGTGGCGGCGCCATGTGGGACCATCCCATCGGCGACGCGCTGGCCGCAGCCGTCGAGCGACACGACGACGATGTCGTCCCGGGGACGCGTATCGGTCCATACGAGCTCACGCGGCTGATCGGCTACGGCGGGATGGGGGCGGTGTACGAGGGGGTGCGCGCCGACGACCAGTTCCACAAGCGCGTCGCCCTCAAGTTCCTGCGCCGCGGCCTCGAGGGCGACCTCGCCATCCGCCGCTTCCGCTACGAGCGGCAGATCCTCGCCAACCTCAATCACAAGAACATCGCCGCCCTGCTCGACGGCGGCGTGACCCCCGACGGGCAGCCCTACATCGTGATGGAGTTCGTCGACGGGCTCCCCATCACCACCTACGCCGCCCAGCGCCGCCTCGACGTCCCGGCCCGCGTGCAGCTGCTGCGCCAGGTGTGCGCGGCGGTGCAGCATGCCCACCAGAACCTGGTGGTGCACCGCGACCTCAAGCCGGGGAACATCCTCGTCACCGCCGACGGCACGGTGAAGCTGCTCGACTTCGGGATCGCCCGGCTGCTGCGCGAGGCCGAGGGGCCCGACCAGTTGCCGCCCACGCAGGGGGGACTGCACGCCTTCACGCCGGACTATGCGAGTCCCGAGCAGGTGCGCGGGCTCCCGGTGGCCACGCCGAGCGACCTGTACTCGTTAGGGGTGGTGGCCTGCGAGCTGCTCACCGGGCGCCGCCCCTTCAGCTTCGACGGCAAGCTCTTCGCCGAGATGCAGGCGATGATTGCGCTCGCCCCGGCGCCAGCACCATCGACGCTGGTGAACGAAGCGGTTGCCGCAGACTTCGGCGAACAGAGCGCTGCGCGCCTCCGCCGCGCGCTCGCCGGTGATCTCGATGCGATCCTCTTGCAGACGCTGCGCAAGGAACCCGAGCGCCGCTACGGATCGGCGCAGCAGCTTGGCGAGGACCTGCGCCGCTTCCTCGACGGACTCCCCGTCTCCGCCCAGCACGACACGCTCGGCTATCGCACGCGACGCTTCATCCAGCGCCGACGCGTGGAGGTGGCGGCGGCCGCGCTGGTCACCGTCTCGCTGATAGGCGGGATCGTCGCCACGCGACTGCAGACGCGACGCGCGCAGCTCGAGCGCGCCAAGATGGAGCAGGTGAATTCGTTCCTCTCCACCATGCTGTCGGCGGTGGATCCGGGCTACAGCGGGCGCGACGTGACGGTCGCGCAGGTGCTCACGCAGGCGGCCAGCGACATCGGGGAACAACAACTCGATCCCGAACTGGAGAGCGAGCTGCGCCAGACGATCGGGCAGACATTCTACGGTTTGGGAATGTTCGACTCGGCGGCCACGCACATCGAGCGATCGTATGCGCTGCGCCAGGCGCGCTTCGGGGAGCTCGACCAGCGTACCGCGGCCGCGCTCTCGATGCGGGCACAGCTGGCGGAGGCACGGGCAGAGTTTGCGGTGGCCGAATCGCTCGCCCGCCTCGACGTGGACTGGCAGCGGCGCATGCCGCGCGCGCAGAAGAACCCCGCCGAGCTCGCGACCGCGCTCGACAACCTCGCGCGGATCGTCGAGGCGCAGGGCAGGCTCGACGACGCGATGCAGATCAAGCTCGAGTCGATTTCGATCCGTCGCGTCGAGGGAGACTCGGCGTCGATGAGCACCCTTCCCTACGCGCTCAACAACCTCGCCGTCTCGTATCAGTACAAGGGCGAACTGCAGACCGCCGACTCGCTCTTTCGCGAGGCGCTGGCGGTGGAGCGTCGCATTCGTGGCCCGGAGTCGATGTACGCGGGGAACATCATGCGTGCGTATGCCTCCGTGCGCGACGACCAGGGGGATCGTGCCGGCGCCGATTCGCTGGTGCGTGAGGCCATGCGCATCCTGCGCGTCGCGCTGGGGCCAACGCACGTCGACTACCTGCGCACCGTGTCGATGCTGGCGCAGCTCCGTTACTCCGCCAACGACATGCCGGGCACGATCGCGCTCGCGCGTGAAGTGGCCGCGCAGATCGGCAAGGGGATGCACGAAGGCGAGCCGTCGGCCGCCACCACGATGCAGGCGTTAGGCCTCGCGCTCGATTCGCTGCACCAGTTTGCCGCCGCCGACTCGGCGCTCATGCGCGCGCTGGAGTTGCGGCGCAAGTTCCTCCCGGCTGATCACTGGCTCGTGCCCAACGCCGAAGCGGTGTATGGCTATCACCTGGGGCGCATGGGACGCAACGCGGAGGCCGAGCGCATTCTTCGAGCGGCCTACGAGCGGATGGTTGTCTTGCGCGGGGCCGACGCGGCCCCCACCAAGCGCGTCGCCGTGCGACTCGCGGAGCTGATGGAGAAGCTGGGGCGCACGAGCGATGCGCGACTGTGGCGGAGCAAGGGATGAGCGGGGAGACGACATGACCTCGCAGCCTGGACTCACGCCGACGCGCCTGGTGCGGATTCGCGAGCTGTTTGACGCCGCCCTCGAAATGGCGACCGAAGCGCGCGCCCCCTACCTCGCGCGTGCCTGCGGCGACGACCTCACGCTGCGCTTCGAGGTCGAGAGCCTGCTGGCGGCGCTGGAGCGCGGTGGAGACTCGTGGGAACGTCCGGCGGGGAACGTGCTTGCCTCGGCGATGCGCGGCGATGACGATGACGAGGCGGTCATCGGCACGCGCATCGGGGTGTACGAGCTCACGCGGCTGATCGGCTACGGCGGGATGGGGGCGGTGTACGAGGGGGTGCGCGCCGACGACCAGTTCCACAAGCGCGTCGCCCTCAAGTTCCTGCGCCGCGGCCTCGAGGGCGACCTCGCCATCCGCCGCTTCCGCTACGAGCGGCAGATCCTCGCCAACCTCAATCACAAGAACATCGCCGCCCTGCTCGACGGCGGCGTGACCCCCGACGGGCAGCCCTACATCGTGATGGAGTTCGTCGACGGGCTCCCCATCACCACCTACGCCGCCCAGCGCCGCCTCGACGTCCCGGCCCGCGTGCAGCTGCTGCGCCAGGTGTGCGCGGCGGTGCAGCATGCCCACCAGAACCTGGTGGTGCACCGCGACCTCAAGCCGGGGAACATCCTCGTCACCGCCGACGGCACGGTGAAGCTGCTCGACTTCGGGATCGCCCGGCTGCTGCGCGAGGCCGAGGGGCCCGACCAGTTGCCGCCCACGCAGGGGGGACTGCACGCCTTCACGCCGGACTATGCGAGTCCCGAGCAGGTGCGCGGGCTCCCGGTGGCCACGCCGAGCGACCTGTACTCGTTAGGGGTGGTGGCCTGCGAGCTGCTCACCGGGCGCCGCCCCTTCAGCTTCGACGGCAAGCTCTTCGCCGAGATGCAGGTGATGATTTGCGACGCGCCGCCGCCAACACCGTCGTCGCTTGTTACCGCAGAGGGAGCAGCCTCGTTCGGCGAAGGCGATGCGCCTCGACTCAAGCGCCGCCTTGCGGGCGACCTCGATGCCATCGTGCTGCAGGCGTTGCGCAAGGAGCCGCTGCGCCGCTACGGGTCGGCCGACCAGTTGGGCGAGGACCTGCGCCGTCATCTCGACGGACTCCCGGTCTCGGCGCAGCGCGATCGATTGGGCTACCGATTCCGGAAGTTCGTCCGTCGACGTCGCGTGGAGGTGGTAGGCGGAGCGGTGGCCGCCGCATCGTTGTTAGGCGGCGTGATCGGGGCCACGCGTCAGGCGCGTGTGGCCGAGGTGGAGCGCGCCAAGGTAGCGCAGGTGAACAGTTTCCTTTCCGGCATGCTGGCCGCCGTCGATCCCGGCAATGCGGGGCGCGACGTGACGGTGGCGCAGGTGCTGTCGCAGGCGGCACGCGACATCGAGCGCCAGCGGCTCGCGCCCGAGGTGGAAGCGCAGATTCGCCACACGCTGGGGCAGACCTACACCGAGCTGGCGCTCTACGACTCCGCGCAGGTGCACATGGATCGCGCCGTCGCGCTGCGGCGCCGCGAGTACGGAGCACTCGACCAGCGCACCAGCATGTCGCTGTCGTACCTGGCGGCGCTCGCCGAAGCGCGCGGCGACTTTGCCGAGGCCGAACGCATCGCTCGCCAGGTGCTCGACATCCAGGAGCGTATCACCCCGCGCGACAACAACGAACTCGCCACCGCGTACGACAACGTGGCGCGCTACGTGGAGCAGCAAGGGCGGCTGGAGGAGGCGATGCAGTCCAAGCTCAAGTCGGTCGCCATCCGCCGCGTCAGCACCGATACAGCGTCGTTAGGCTCGCTCCCGTACACGCTCAACAACCTGGCCGTCTCGTACCAGTACCTGGGCGACATGGCGCGCGCCGAGTCGCTCACGCTCGAAGCGGCGGAGGCCGAGGCGCGCGTGCGGGGGCGCCGATCGGTCCCGTATGGCAGCACGCTGCGAACGCTGGCTGGCATCTACGAATCGCAACAGCGACTGCCCGAAGCCGATTCGGTGGCCCGCGTCTCGATGGATGTGCTGCGCGCGACCGTGGGGAGCGACCACCCCGAATACCTGCGCGCCGTGACCCAATTGGCGGGCATTCGTGTCACCGCGCGCGACTGGGCTGGCGCCGAAGCAGCGGCGCGCGAAGTGGTGCCGCATATCGGTGGATCGATGCACGAGAGCCACCCGCAGTCTGCGGTCGCCCTGCAGTACCTGGGGCTCTCACTCTCTGCGCTGGGGAAGGTCGCCGGCGCCGACAGTGCACTCCGCCGCTCGCTCGCCCTGCGGCGCGAGTACCTCCCCCCTGAGCACTGGGCCATCGCCTCGTCCGAGGCGGTGCTCGGGCACCATCTGGGGATGACGGGGCGAGTGGCCGAAGGCGAGTCGATGCTGCGGCGCGCGTACGCGAAGCTCGTCGAAGCGCGCGGCGCCGACGCCGACCCCACGAAGAAGACCGCCGAGCGTCTGGCCGAGGTGATGGAGAAGACCGGCCGTGTGGCGGACGCCAAGGGGTGGAGGGCGAAAGCAAACATCAGGTAGGAGGACGGGAAGACGGGAAGACGGGAAGACGAGTTCGACTGCTACGGCGCCGAGTCCTGCGCCCGAGGGTCGTTATCTCGTCTTCCCGTCTTCTCGTCTTCCCGTCTTCCGCCGTCCCCAGAACGGCATGAGCCGTTCTGGGGCGGCCCTGCGCGTGTCCTGGAGAGCACCTGCAGTCCCCGACCCCGGTAACTCCCCAGGAGACTTCACCATGGAACGCGTCATCCTTCGCCACCTCAAGGGCTCCAAGGCTTCCCAGCTCGAGGAGTTCCCGCTGCCGCAGTTTGTCGAGCTCACGATCGGCCGTGACCCGAATTCGACCATTCGCTTCGACCCCGAGAAGGACGACCTCGTGGGGCGGCAGCATGCACGCATCTCGAAGGATGCGGCCGATCCGTATCGCTTCAAGCTGCAGGACCTCAATTCGCGCAACGGGACATTCCTCAACAAGCTGCGTGTCGTTGGGGAGATGCCGTTGCAGCCGGGCGACGTGATCCAGCTTGGCGCAGGGGGCCCTGAGTTGCAGTTCGACTTGGATCCGCTCCCGGCCATGTACGTCAAGGCGACGCGCCTGGGCGTGGCGGGGCCGGTGGGGGCGACCGTGCAGGGAGTGAACGAGACGCGGGTGAGCAGCACCGCGGCCGCGTCGCAGGGGGGAAGCCACGGGGGAAGCCACGGCGCGAGCGCCGGCGCCTCGGCGCCCGCGCCTAACGCCATCGGCAAGGCAACGGTGGAGCGGATGATCGGCGAGACCAAGGCCAAGTCCAACCGCAACTCGATGCTGGTGGGGGCCGCGGCGCTCCTGCTGGTGGTGGCGGCCGCCGCGTACGCCAAGAAGACGAGCGATGACAAGGCCAAGGAGGCAGAGCAGCAGCTCGCACTGGCCAAGGACTCGCTGGCCAAGGTGCAGCAGGCGGGACTCTCGGCGCTCGACAGCAAGCTCGATCGCGCTGGCGAACTCTCCAAGCAGCTGCAACCGTCGGAGATCGCCGCCAAGTTCGGCGCCGCGGTGGTGCAGGTCGACTTCTCGTGGAAGCTCACGTATCGCGGCACCGGCGGACAGGTCTATCACCGCGTCATCGAGAACCGGTACAAGGGACGCGATGGCAAGATCCGCCCGATCATGGACAACGGGCGCCAGATGATCCCGGCATATGTCCAGGTCGACAACTCGATCGAGCCGGCGCTCACGCTCGACGCCAACTCCGGACGCCCCATCGGCGTCAGCTCTCGCGGCTCGGGCTTCGTGGTGACGTCGAACGGCTTCATCATCACCAACCGCCATGTGGCCTACAACTGGCAAACATGGTATCGCTTCGACTCGCAGGGCGACGTGGGCCCGGTCCTCAATCCGCGCACCGGTGGCCCGATGCTCGACGAGCAGGGGCAGCCCGTGCTCTCGCGCCCGCCGCAGCAGTGGATTCCGTCGGAAACCAAGCAGGCCGGCCCCAAGGGCGACATTGGCGACTTTCAGGCGCGCGTCGAATACCTGATGGTGCGCTTCCCGAAGGACCCGACGCCGTTCGAGGCGAGCAACGTGCGCCCCTCACAGCGCCACGACGTGGCCCTCATCAAGGTCGATGCGCCGCCGACGCTGCAGTACGTCAACATGGCCGACACGTACGACAAGACGCGTCAGGGCGATGCGGTCACCGTGATGGGCTACCCGGGGATCTCCGAGGAAGTGCTCACCGTCATCAAGTCGCGCGACATGTTCAATCGTGAGTCGCAGCAGCGCGTCCTCCCCGAGCCCACGCTGTCGACGGGCAACATCGGCAAGATCCTGCGCGCCGCCGACGCCGAGGTGCGCGATGGTTTCATGACCTTTGCGCCGAGCGGCGACACGTACCAGCTCACCATCAACTCCACCGGCGGTGGCAACAGCGGCGGCCCGATGTTTGACGCCACGGGGAGCGTGATCGGGATCTACTTCGCCGGCAAGAGCGGCGACGCGCAGATCTCGTTCGCCATCCCGATCCGCTATGCCATGGAGCTGCTGCGCATCGGCGATCCGACCGGCAAGTAATTCCGACAGCTGCAAACTCCCCGCTTCCCCGCCGTCGCCATGTCCGCCGCGTTCCCCGTGCACAGTTCGATCGGCCCCTACCGGGTGATCGACTACGTGGGAGCCGGCGGCATGGGGACGGTGTACCGCGTGAGCCACCGCGCCACCGGCAAGGTGGCCGCGGCCAAGGTGATGAGCGGAGGCGGCACCACCCCGCGCGCCCTCGAACGCTTCCGCAACGAGGCGCGCATCCTCCAGACACTGTCGCATCCGTCGATCGCGGCGATGTACGAGTTCCTCGAGGTGAACGGCGCACCATGCCTCGTGATGGAATACGTGGACGGCGACACCCTGGAGCAGCTCGTGCGCACGCGCGGTCCGCTCCCGCTGCCGGACGCGCTGCGCATCTTTGCCGCGTTGGCCGATGCGGTGGGTTACATCCACCAGCGCGGCATCGTGCACCGCGACCTCAAGACCAACAACGTCAAGGTCGACGCGCTCGGTGCGGTCAAGCTGCTCGACTTCGGCATCGCCATCGGCGACGGATCGCCGCGCCTGACGAGCACCGGCAACGTGGTGGGGACGCTGATGTCGCTCGCCCCGGAGCAGTTGCGCACCGGGCGCGCGGAGCCGCGGTCGGACCTCTGGGCGTTAGGCATCCTGTTCTACGAGATGCTCACCGGGCGCCCTCCCTTCGATGGCGCGGCGCCCGGCTTCGTGGGGGAGCGCATCATGCGCGCGGAGTACACGCCGGCGAGCGCCGTGCGCCCCGACCTCCCTCGCGACATCGATCGCATCATCGGGCGCTGCCTCAAGGTCAGGCCTGACGATCGCTACGCCACGGCCGAGGCGCTGCTCACCGACCTGCGCGCGCTGCAGTCGGGCGAGAAGGTGGTGGGGGGTGGCTTCGCTCCGCACGACCTGCTGCGCTCCAGCGGCGAGATGGCGACCACCATTGCCCGTCAGTGGCGACTCGCCCTCTCGGCCAGCGTGGCGGTGCTGGCCATGGCCTTCCTGGCGTGGAGCCTGCGCTCGCCGGCACCAACACCGCCGGGCAGTACGGGAGGCGCCGGCGGCGGAGGGACCAGCGCGAGTGCCGGGGGGCGCGCGTCACGCGACCTCACGCCGAGACTCGATGACGTCGTGTCTCCCGCCGAGGGAGGAAACGTTCCGGCGCTGGACCGGCCAGACAGCAGCGACACGGCGAGCATCGCGCGTCACAACGATTCGATGAGCCTCCGTCCACTCATCATCCGCGTGTTGGAAGGGACGGCCGACGTCTACATCGACAACGTGCGGGTCGGCACGACCCCCTACACGCTCACAGCACCACTCGGCGCCGAGGTGCAGCTCACGCTGAGACGCGAAGGGTGTGACGACCTGCGACGCGCGTTGCGGCTGGAAGAAGGGATGCAGGAAACGGTCGAGAGCCTGCGCGGCTGCCGGCGGCCGTAGGAGCGCAGGCGGATTCACCCGACGCACTTACCCGAGGTTGTGATGTCATTCCTGGATCGCTTCTTCTCCCGCCCGGTCGCCACGCAGACCCCGAGCGACGGCACCGTCGACCATGTGGGCGGCGCGCGCCCCACCACCGAGCTGTCGCGAGGTGGCCATGGTGCGCAGGCGCCGGAGCTGCGCGTCGAGGCCGGCATCGCGACCGATCCCGGATGCGTGCGCGAGATCAATGAGGACTTCCTCCGCATCATCCGCCCTACCACGCCTGACGAGATGGCGCGACGCGGCGTGCTGGCCGTGGTGTGCGATGGAATGGGAGGACACGAGGCCGGGGAGATTGCCTCGCGGCTGGCGGTGGAGACGATCGTCAAGCGCTTCGAGAGCGAGGAAGGCGATCCACTCGTGATGCTCCCCAAGGCGCTGCAGGCGGCCAATCGCGCCATCTTCGATTCGGCCGACAACAACCGCAAGCTCAAGGGGATGGGGACCACGTGTACGGCGCTGGTGCTGCGGGGAGGACAGGCCTACAGCGCGCATGTCGGCGACTCGCGCCTCTACCTGGTGCGTGGCGGCGAGATCTTCCTCATGACTGAAGACCACTCGGCGGTGATGGAACTCGTCAGGCGGGGCGTCATCTCGCGCGAGGAAGCGCGCCATCACCCCGACAAGAACGTCATTTCGCGCGCGCTTGGCAGTCACCGCGAGGTGCAAGTGACGGGGTGGCCCATGCCGTTCGCCGTGCTGCCGGGGGACACCTTCCTGCTGTGCAGCGACGGTCTGTATGACCTGGTGGGAGACGACGCGCTGTTGGCCACTGCACGCGACGTGCACCCGCAGGTGGCGTGCGACCGCCTGATCACCCTCGCGCGTTCGGCTGGAGGGCACGACAACATCTCGGTGGCCATCCTGTCGATGACGGCGGCGCATGACGCCGCCCCAACCGGCGCCAAGGAGACGCGCGCCGTCGAGATTCCCTTATGATCGGGACCACCGTCGGCAACTACCGCATCGTCGAGCGGTTGGGCGACGGCGGGATGGGGGCGGTCTTTCGCGCCGTCGATGAGATGCTCGACCGCGAAGTCGCCATCAAGGTCCTCAAGCCCGAGCTGGCGCGCAACGCCGCCCTCATCGAGCGCTTTCGCCTCGAGGCCGTCGCGCTGGCGCGACTCAACCACCCGCGCATCGCCACGCTGCATGGACTCGAGCGGCACGGCGAGTCGCTGCTCATGATCATGGAGTACGTGCGGGGGGAGACGCTCGAGGCCATCGTGCAGCGTTCGGGGCGCATCGCATGGACGCGCGCCGCCGAGTTGTGCGCGGCCGTGCTCGACGCGCTCGACCATGCGCACGACAAGGGGGTCGTGCACCGCGACATCAAGCCGGCCAACATCATGCTGGCCCACAACGGCGCGGTGAAGGTGATGGACTTCGGCATCGCCCGCCTCGTGGGCAAGTCCCGGCAGACGCAAGTCGGGCACGCCGTGGGGACCCCGATGTACATGGCCCCCGAGCAGCTCCGCGGCGAGGAGGTTGACGGGCGCACTGACTTGTATGCCGTGGGCGCGGTGCTGTTCGAGCTCGTCACCGGGCGCATGGCGTTCGAGGCCGACTCGGACTACGGATTGATGATGAAGCAGCTCCACGAGCCGCCGCCAGCCGCAAGCGACCTCGTGGTGGAGGTGCCATCGATCATCGACGAGATCATCCGGCAGGCGATGGCCAAGCGGCGCGAGGACCGGTTTGCCAACGCGATGGCGTTTCGCGAGGCGCTGGAGCTGGTGGCCGGGATCGCCGCGCCCCCGTCGCGTCGCACGCCGCTTCCGGCCGAGACGCGTCTCTCACCGTCGCCCCTGAGCGATCTGGCACAGGCGGCGGCGCCGGCCAGCGATCCGGCGCGCCCCGCGTTCCCGGCGACGCGCCTGGTGAGCGAGCCGTCCTCCGCGCCCGCCTCCAACGTGGTGTCGCCCGTCAACCGCTCGTACGAGTCGCCGGCGCTCACGCGTGTGGCGAGCGACCACCCGGCGCCTGACGCACCGGCGCTTGCCACTGCGGAGTCACCCCGTCAGGCGCAACAGGCGCGACACGACTGGCTGCGTGACTGGCGCACGTTTGCCATCGCCGCCTCGCTGCTGGTCGCGATCGCCGTGGCCGTTCGAGCGCTGCGCCCCTCGCCCGACCCGCGACGTGACGTCGTGGTGCCGGCCGACTCGACGCCGGTCGTGGCGCGCCAGGACTCGTTGCCAACACCCACGGGGGGTGGCGCGCGTCGCGAGGACGCCAGCGCGCTGCTCATCAACCCGCCGGCCAGTGGCGGCAGCGGACTTGGTGCCGGCGGCAACGACGGCGCCGGACGAGACGTGGGACGTGCCGTCGTTCCCCCCGTCGGAAGCGCCCCCACACCACCCGGCGCCAGTGGCATCGCAGGCGATCGACCGCGCGACAACGGCCGCTCGACGCCGGTGCGCACCGACCCCGAGCCCGCGCCTCCGCCCGCCGTGGAGAACCCCAGGCCGGAGCTGAGCGAAAGTGAGTCCGAAGCCTTGGGAGCCATCCGTGAAGCACTGAGCGGCGCCGCCGCGTCGCTGAGCGGCAGCAACACCGGTGCTGCTGCAACGCTGTTGGGAGGCGGGGTGCAGGATCAGTGGATGGCATTGATGAAGGAGGGGCGGATTGCGCTGAACGTGAGCGGCGCCCCCGACATCCAGCTGCGCGGCTCACGTGCCTCAGCCGAGTTCGATGCCACGGTCAACGTGCGCTCGCCGTTCGGGGCGAACCGCAAGCGCAGTGCACGCTTCTCGGCCGAGCTGCAACGGAGCGGAGGCGAGTGGCGCGTGACGGCGTTGCGGCCGCAGGGGGGGCTGGAACTCAAATAAGAGAAGACGGGAAGACGGGAAGACGAGAAGACGAGTCGGGCGTACTCGGCGCCGAGTCTGGCGCTCGAGGGTCGGTGTCTCGTCTTCTCGTCTTCCCGTCTTCTCGTCTTCTGCCGTCTCGATCGCCGCTTCAGAATGGTTCGTCCCCCAACCACCTAATGGGCGCAGGACCCTCAACCCGTCGGAGCACTAGAATGGCCACGTCTCCCGAAGAACAGATCGCCAACATGATCGCCTCGCTCAAGGAGAAGACGGGGCGGACGATAGAGCAGTGGGTGAAGCTCGGGAACGCGAGTGGCAAGGCAAAGCACGGCGAACTCGTGACGTGGCTCAAGGGCGAGCACGGGATCACGCACGGCTACGCCAACCTCATCGCCCACCAGACGCTCAAGTCCGACGCGGGGTCGAAGATTGCGGCTGGCGACGACCTGGTGTCGGAGATGTTTGCCGGCGACCGGGCCGGGCTTCGCCCGATCTTCGATGCCCTGATGCAGGCGATCCTCGCCTTTGGCAGTGACATCGAGCAGTCGCCCAAGAAGGGGTATCTCTCTCTTCGTCGAAAGACGCAGTTTGTCACGTTGCATCCGTCGACCAAGACGCGCTTCGACGTGGGCATCAAGCTCAAGGGAGTGGCCCCAACGGGACGCCTCGAGGCAGCGGGGAGCTGGAACGCGATGGTGTCACACCGCGTGAAGCTCGAATCGGCCGCGCAGGTGGATGCGGAACTGGTGCGGTGGCTCAGGGCGGCGTACGACGCGGCCTGACGGAGACCCGAAGACGGGAAGACGAGAAGACGGGAGGACGAGATACAGACCCTCGGGCGCAGGACTCGGCGCCGAGACCGCCCGACTCGTCTTCTCGTCCTCTCGTCTTCCCGTCTTCCGGACTTCACTATTCCCGTGTGCCCCTCTTCCCCGACACCCGCTATTCCATCGTCTCGGCGCTGCGAAGCGCAGACGACGCAACGCGCGAGCGCGCGACGGAGGCGGTGGCGCGGGTGTATCGGGAGCCTATCATCGCGGTGTTGCGGCTGCGGTGGTCGCTCGACGTCGCCGACGCGGAGGATCTGACGCACGACTTCCTGGCCCACGCGCTCGAGCGCGACTGGCTGCAGCGGTACGATCGATCCAAGGGGCGCTTTCGCACCTTCCTGCGGAGTTGTCTCATGGCCTACGCCAGCACTGCGCACGAAGGGGCTACGCGACTCAAGCGTGGCGGCGGAGCGCAGCACCTGTCGCTCGACCCGGCGGTGCACACCCCAGCGGCTGACGCCGAGGTGGAGGCGTTGTTCGAGCGCGAGTGGGTACGCAGCGTCTTCGAGCGGTCGTTGGAGTCGTTGCGCGCCGAGTGTGAGGCGGAGGGACGACAGATGACGTATGACGTCTTCGTCGCCTACGACATCGAGGGGGCAGACGCGATCGAGCGCCCCAACTACGCGCAGCTTGCCGCGCGCTTCGGAATCCCGGCCACGCAGGTCACCAACTACCTGAACTGGGCGCGTCGCACGCTGCGGGGGCACGTGCTCGAGACGCTGCGGGCGCTGACCGCCAGCGAGGAGGAGTTCCGCGACGAGGCGCGGGCGCTGCTGGGTGTGGAGCTGTCGTGATGTCGCTCAGCGACGCCGCGCTCCGTCACCTGCAACGCACGCTCGACGTCCCCGACGCCGGCGAGCGCTACGCCATCCTCGGCGAGATCGGTCGTGGCGGGATGGGGGCGGTGTACCGGGCGATGGATCACGTACTGGGACGCGAGGTGGCGCTCAAGGTGCTCGCGTTTCATGCCGACGACCATCTCACCGATCGGCTGGCGCGCGAAGCACGCGTGCTCGCGCGCCTCGAGCACCCCGGGATTGTCGCGGTGCACGATGTCGGCGTCCTGAGCGACGGGCGTCCCTTCTACGTGATGCGCCTGGTGCGCGGGACCAACCTGGCACAGCATGCCGTGGGTCGAGGGCGCGGCGAGTTGCTGCGAGTCTTCCTGCAGGTATGCGATGCGGTGGCGTTTGCGCACGCACGCGGGGTGATTCATCGCGACCTCACGCCGCGCAACGTGATGATCGGGGAGTTTGGCGAGGTGCTGGTGGTGGATTGGGGGGTGGCGCGGGTGGTCGGTGCTGCATACGACGCGGAGGCCTCCGGGGAAGAGGGCTCGGCCACTGGCCGACCGATTGCGCCTGACGGTGATCATGAGGTGCAGCACGGCGACCACAACCGGCACATCGGGCACAGCGAGCACAACGCGCGCACACGGGACGGCGTGATCGTCGGAACCCCCGGCTACATGCCACCGGAGCAGGCCGCAGGAGGGACACGGGATGTCGACCAGCGCGGCGACGTGTTCGGGTTGGGGGCGATCCTGCGCGACCTGCTGACCGTGAGCGGAGGCGCTGTCCCCCGCCCGCTCGCGGCAATCGCCGCGCGCGCCACGGCGCCACTCCCCGCGGATCGGTATCAAACGGCCGTCGCCCTCGCCGCCGACGGGCGCCGCTGGCTCGACGCCGAGCCGGTGGAGGCCTATCGCGAGAATGCGTGGGAGCGTGCGACGCGGTTCTACGGACGCAATCGCGCCCTCATCCTGCTCCTCCTGACCTACGCCGTCGTGCGAGTCACCATCCTGCTCTGGCGAGGTGTGTGAGGAGGCGGTAAGACAGTGCGGCGTGCCGTAATGGATGCCGGCTGGAAGACCTAAGTAGCTGGCAAGCCCGCAGGCGTCGCACCGCTCCTCTCGCGTCCCCGCCGAACAACTCGTCTTCCCGTCTTCCCGTCCTCCCCTCATCCGCCCTTATGAACAAGCCCCTCCTTGGTCTCCTCGCCGGCGGTGTCCTCGGTGTCATCGATGGACTCACCGCCCTCGTCTCCGCCCCCGAAGTCGCCCCGCAGATCACCATGATCGTCGTGGGGTCGATGGGGAAAGGGCTGGTCGCTGGTGTCCTCATCGGCTGGTTTGCCAGGAAGGTGAACAACCTGGCGTATGGTGTCGTCTTCGGGCTGGCGATGGGGGCGTTGTTCGCGCTGCCGTTTGCGTTAGGCACCAACCCGGAGACGGGGAAGGTGTACCTGTGGGAGATCCTGATCCCGGGGGCGCTCGTTGGTCTCATCGTCGGCTACCTGACGCAGCGATACGGGACTCGTCGGGAGACGGCGTAGTCAGAGCGAGGCCCCTCCGTCGCTCGCGGTCCGCGACGCGAGCGCGTGGCGCCACGCACGGTCCACCAGCGTGCGATGCGGTCCCGACATCGCCCGGCAGCACTCGACGAGGTGCTGGATGTCGGGCTCGGAGACTGCGACCAGCTGGCGACGTGCGCGATCGACGACGTCGTACTCGCGGGACTTCATGATGAACATCACCCGGCGCGTGATCGGGACGACCACCCCCTCGCGTTCCAGTCGCGCCAGCGCCAGGTCGCAGCACACGTGTTCGGGAGAACTCGTGACGCAGGGAATGAGCTGCCGCAGCGTGTCCTCGAGCCAGGCGCCGCGTCCCTCCTGCGCGGCGAGCCAGGTGAGCAGCTTCCCCTCCGGGCTACCGGGGCGTACGTCGGTGTCCGCGCTGGCGAGCTGCAGGTGCAACGCGGCGGACGACAGCACGAGTCCGCGACGTTGGCGTTCCGTTGGGAGCACGGCCTGCTCCGCGAACAGCGCGCCTAACGCAACCTCCACCACGAGCGCGGCCGCCGCCTCGTCGCGGACGTACCTGCCAGAGAGCGGGACTCGATAGCACCCAACGAACGGCTCGGCCTTCGCCGGCATGAAGCGGTCGGCAAACAGGAGCGCGACCTCCGCGGGAGAAAAGTCGACGAGCGACGGAGGGCGAGGGAGGGGGCGTTCTCCGATCGCGGCGGCGGGAGCGGTGGGCGGTCGATTCATGGGACTCGCTGGGCGTGGGCTTTCATGTTCACGCGCGAGAACGTGAGTCCGCGGCTCACGCCATACCACCTGATCACATCGTCGAGGAAGCGCAAGAAAGGGCCCGGCCACCGGCCGGACCCTTCTCGTCTTCCCGTCTTCCCGTCTTCTAGGAGACGACGTTCGGCCGCTGCGGCTTGATCTCCTCGGTGCTCGGCTTCAACTCCTCCAGCCCCGCCGCCCGCAGGATCGCGTTCAGCTTGGGCAGGTTCGAGTCCATCGAGCCCTTGAGCGCCTTGAGCTGCTTGTCCAGTTCGACCTTCAGCTCCTCGAACACCTGGTACGACTGCTTCGTGGGACGATACTCGCCCTGTCCAACGAAGCTCGCCACACCGGCAATCTCGTTATTGAGCTTGATCGGGAAGTTGAGCGGATCCTGGTTGCTCTCGTTCCGGGTCTGGTAGACCTCCTGCTCCGCCGAGGTCAGCTCGGTCATCATCGTCCCGGCAATCGACTTGAACTCGTTGGCCTTGTCGCCGGTGAGCTTCCCCGTACGGTCGTTCACGTTCCAGCGCATGTTGCGCACCATGCGGATGGCGTTGTTGGCCTCGGTGGTCTTGTCGCGAATGGCGATCAGCAGGCGGAACTGCTCCTGCAGGTCGGCATCGGTCGCGGTGCCGCGCGGATCCTTCTTGACCACGAAGCGCTGCGTCTGGCTCTCGCCGCCAGCGGTGAGCTTTACTGCGTAGGTCCCGGGAGGTGCAACGGGGCCGGTGGTGGTGGCGGCCCACATGATCAGGTTGTCGAACGTCACCGCGTCGGGATAGCGCAGGTTCCAGGCGAAGGTGTTGAGCCCCGCCCGGTTGGGAACGCGCGGACGACGCGCACCGCCGCCAAAACCACCGCCGCCGCCAGGACCACCGGCCGCTGCACGCACCACGCGCATGGCGCTGTCACGCGAGGCGCCCGCGCGCACGAGCGAGTCCACACGCGCCGCACGCAGTTGCTCCTGACGGACAGAATCGGCCGCCGCTTCGGGATCCATGTCGCTGGTGAACGACTGGATCACCTCGCCCTTGGCGTCCATGAAGTCGAGCGTGACCTTCTGGTTGGGCGACTTGAGGGTGTAGTAGACCACGGCCCCCGACTGTGGGTTGGCCCCCACCGTCGCGCCGCCGCGTCCACCGCCGCCAAAGCCACCGCTCCACTGCGTGCGATAGGCGTCGACCGGCTTGAAGAGGTGCGCGGCCTTGTTGGCGATCTCCGGCGTGTACTGCCGCATCGCCGAGATGTCGTCCATCACCCAGAACGAACGTCCGTGCGTGGCGAGGATGACGTCGTTGTCCTTGATCGTCAGGTCGTGCACGGGGACGAACGGAAGGTTCTTCTGCAGCCACTGCCAGTTCTGCCCATCGTCAAACGAGACGTACACCCCGCGCTCGGTTCCGGCGAAGAGCAGGCCGCGCCGCACGGGGTCCTCGCGGATGGTGCGGGCGAAGTGCGTGGGCTTGATCCCGTTGATGATCTTCGTCCACGTCTTGCCGTAGTCGGTGGTCTTGTAGAAGAGCGGCTGGTTGTCGCCTAACGCGTAGCGATTGGCCGCCACGTACGCCGTCCCCGCGGCATACCGCGATGGCTCGATGATCGAGATGCGGGTGAAGTCGCCGATCCCCGGGGGCGTCACGTTGTCCCACTTCACGCCATTGTTGCGCGAGATCCAGATGTAGCCGTCGTCGGTCCCGGCCCACAGGAGCCCCGGCGTCACCGGCGATTCGTCGAAGGCGAAGATGAGTCCGTAGGTCTCGACCCCCGTCTGGTCCTTGGTGATCGGCCCGCCCGAGGGCCCCATCGTCTTGGGGTCCTTGCGCGCGAGTTCCGGCGAGACCGCCGTCCACGACTCCCCTTCGTTGGTCGAGCGGAAGAGCTGCGATCCCGCCGCGTACAGCACGTTGGGATTGTGGCGCGAGAAGACGATCGGGAAGGTCCACTGGAAGCGGATCTTGATGTCTTCGGACGAGTGCCCCATCGGGTTGCGCGGATAGACCGTCACGTCGCGCGTGAAATCGGTGTCGCGATCCTTCCGATCGAGGTTGCCGCCGTAGCAGCCGGCAAAGGTCACGTTAGGCTTGAGCGGGTGCGCGGCGATGTAGCCCGACTCGCAGCCACCGGCGTCATACCAGTCGGCGATCTCGATCGCCCCCTGCTTGCGCGACGGCCCGCACAGCGTCGAGTTGTCCTGCTGCGCGCCGCAGATCTTGTACGGCCATTCGTTGGTCGTGGTGACGTGATAGAACTGCGCCGTCGGGAAGCTCTGCGCCGTCCAGGCGCGCCCCGCGGTGAACGAGACGTTGGCCCCGCCGTCGTTCCCCTGCACCATGCGCTGGTTGTCGTTGGGGGCGATCCACAGGTCGTGGTTGTCGCCGTGCGGCGGGTTGATCGAGACCGGGAAGGTCTTGCCGCCGTCATTCGACCGGAAGAAGCCGACGTTGAGCCCGTAGACGATGTTGGTGTCCTTGGTGTCGGCGTAGATCTGCGAGTAGTACCAGGCGCGCTGCCGCAGCTTGCGCTCGCGGTTGATGTAGCTCCACGTCGCGCCGCCGTCATTCGACTTGTAGACCCCGCCCGAGTCGTGCTCGATCAGCGCCCACACCAGCCTGGGGTTCACTGGCGAAAGAGCGAGGCCGATCTTGCCGATGTTCCCCTGCGGAAGCCCCTTGGCCTCCTTCACCAGGTTGCTCCAGGTCGCGCCGCCATCGGTCGTCTTGTAGAGCCCCGAGTGCAGCCCCCCCGACGACATCCCCCACGGCGAACGCCACGCCTGCCACATCGCGACGTACAGCACTTCGGGGTTGGTCACGTCCATGGCGATGTCGATCACGCCTGACGAGTCGTTGACGAAGAGGACCTTGTTGAAGGTCTTGCCGCCGTCGGTGGTCTTGTACACGCCGCGGTTGGGCGTCGACTTGAAGACATCCCCAAACACGCCGATGTAGGCGACGCTCGGGTTGGTGGGATGGATGCGGATGGTGGAGATGTACTCGTCGCGGAAGCCGAGCATCTGCCAGGTGCGCCCGCCGTCGTTGGTCTTCCAGAGGCCGTCGCCGTGCGACGTGTTGCCACGGATGTCGGTCTCACCGCCGCCGACCCAGACCACGTCCGGGTTGAGGTGATCGACGGCGATGGCGCCGATCGTCCCGCCGAAATAGCGATCGGTGGCGGGCTGCCAGCTCATCCCCCCGTCGGTGGTCTTGTAGACGCCACCGCCGGTGGTCCCCATCCAGTACTCGAGCGGGCGCTGCGCCGATCCGGCGACCGCGACCGACCGGCCGCCGCGCGCAGGACCGATCTCGCGCCAGCGAAGGGCGTTGAACAGCGAGCTGTCGACCACCATCGGCGCGGTGGGAGCCGGCGCGACCTGTGCGCGCACGCCAGCCACGCGAGCTTGCGCCTGCGCGAGCTGGGGCGCGACCGAGGTGGCGGCGAGGGCGAGCGCGAGCGACGCGTCGCGCCATCGCGCGCCGGGGCTGCGAACAAACGAAGACATCGGACCCTGGGGTTGGGGTGGGTTTGATGAAAGGGAGTCTACGCGGGACCATCCCAACTACGCAGGGGTGGGGGGCAGGGTTGTCCGCGCCCCACGACCTCAGGGCACCAACGCGCCGACGACGGCCCCGATGAGCCCGAAGAACAGCGCACCACCGACGACCGCGACCACAACGCTGCCGAAGGACTCCCCGGCATCATTGCTATCGCCCATATCATTCAGCCCGCTGGCCACCACCCCGCCGAGGATTCCGCCGCCGATGATGCCGATGCGCGCGCCGGTCTTGGCGTGTCGGGATCGCCGCGACTCCTGGGCGACGGTCGTGTCGTGTCCCGCGACCACGAACGACGGGAGCCGGCGGAACGACGGGGTGATCTGGCGCGCGACCGTGAGGTTGGGGATCGCCCCCTCCGTGCGCCGCTGCGCCGACACCGAACGCGGAGCTCCCAGTACGGCCAGCGACAGCGCCACGGCCGCAACGCACCAACTTCGCCTGCACCGCATACGCCCTCCCACAAGGTGATGGGGCGACGCTAGGACGCATTACACGGGTGAGAAAGCGGGGTTGCCCCCTCCCCTCGTCGGTCGCGCGCTGACCTCAGCGGCCCAGCCGAACGGCGGAGACGGTTTGGTGATGATCGGCGGCGGGTGATTCCTGCGCAAAGGGGGGAGAACCGGTCCCGTCCCCTTCGTCAGGAGTCCCCGACATGTCGTTCCCTGTTCGTCTCGGCGCTCGCGCCGCCCGCTCGCTCGCCGTCGTCGTCGCCTCGCTTGCTGCTGCCGTCACGGCCGGTGCGCAATCGTCGGGCGGGGGCTCTCCCTTCTCCCCCGGCTACATGGACCTCGGTCCCACCATCGGGCTCGGGGGGATTGGCGAGGCGGGGATCGCCTTTGGCGGACGCTTCGAGCGTGCCATCAAGCGGCTCCCCGATCTCGGCAACGGCGTCCTGGGCATCCAGGTGAGCGCCGACATCTGGAACTACAACAACCGCTACGTCGGCACCGACTACGACTTCCGCTACATGAATCTCGGGGTCACCGCCAATTACCACTTCGACGTGAAGAGCAATCCCAAGATCGATCCCTTCGTCGGGCTCGGGTTGGGGAACAGCAGCGTGAGCACCGACTTCGCCGGCGACTACTCCAGCGGCGTGTACTTCATCGGGCGTGCCGGCATTCGGTACTTCTACAAGCCGCGCCTCGCGCTGTACGCCGACGTGGGGGCCGGGGCCTCGACGCTCAACGTGGGGCTGACGTTCGGGTTGGGGGGTGGGAAATAAGGGGGGTGGGGACGCGTCCGGTGCGTGCACGTTGGCGCACCGGGCGCGTGGGCCCCTCGCTCGCCGTCAGCTGCAGCCTCAGCGCGTGCCTATTTTGCCGGCGGCGGCAGGTACTTCTCCCGCTCGGCGCGCCACTTGGCCGCCTCATCGCGCCGACCTAACGAGTCGAGCGCCAGCGACAGGTCCAACCGCGCCGCCTGCAGGAAGCTCACATTGGGCTCGGTGATCTTGGCGACCACCTTGTACCCGTGCTCGGTTTCGGGAATGGCCTCGCGAAAGCGCCCGCTGCGCAGCAGCACGCGCCCCAGCTTGATGTAGCCAATCCCGGTGTTGAGATGATCGGGCCCCTGCGACGCTAAATAGTTGTCGAGCGCCTCGCGATACAGCGGCTCCGCCTCGGCGAACTTCTTCTGGTAGAGCAGCGCATCGGCCATGTTCCCCGTCGCCACTCCCACTCGGAAGTTCTTCCCCGGATACGCCTCGCGATAAATGCGGCGCACGCGTTCGAAGATCGTGACCGCATCGGGATAGCGCTCCTCGCGCAGGGCGAGGCTCCCGAGTTCGTTGAGCGTATTGGCCACGAAGGGATGTGTCGCCCCGAAGACTCGCTCGCGGATGGCCAGTGCCTTCTCGAACGGCACGCGCGCCTCTGCATAACGATTCTGCAGCAGGAGCGCGCGCCCGAGATACGTCAGGTTGCCCGCCGTGCGAAAGTGATCGCTGCCATAGAACGCGGTGGAGATGGCCAGCGCCTCGCGGAACAACGCCTCCGACTCCTTGTAGTTGCCACGTTCCTGCTCCGTGGCGCCCAGGTTCATCAGGTCTTCGGCCACGCGCGGATGGCGCTCGCCGTACAGCGAGCGCGTGAGGACGAGCACTTGCCGGTTGATCGAGTCGGCCTCGGCGTAGTTGCCGGCGTAGAAGTGGGCGTTGGCCAGCTCTCCCAGCACCTCGTGCACCACGCGCGGCTCCGCCTCGCGAGCGCGCAGCGTCGACATCACCGAGTCGAGCGTGGCGATGGCGCGCGCATGCTCGCCGCGTTCGGTGTACGCCCTGCCTAACGCCGTGCGTGCCTCCACCATCGAGGCCACGTCGTCGCTCCCGTTGGACGCCAGGATCCCCGACCCCTCGCCGAGCAGCCGCTCGGCCTCGTCGTACCGTGCTTGCGAGGTGCGCAGGTCACCCAGCGCCACCATCGCGCGCGCGGCGTCCCGGCTCTTGTCGCCCGCCACGCGCCGCCACTGGGCGAGCCCGATGGACAGGAGCGAGTCGGCGCGATCCATCACCCCTAACTGCGCATAGATCCCGCCGAGTGTCTCGTAGAGATCGGCCTGGACGCGCGGCTCGAGGTCGAGGGCGCGCGCGTCGGCGACCCCCTGGTCCAGCATCGTCACGACCCGCAGGCTTTCGGCGGGGCCGGCGGCTTCGTCTCCGCCCTGGAAGAGCGTGGTGATGAAGCGCTGGATGCGCTGCGCGCGCACCGACTCGGCGAGCGCACGGTCGCGGGCCTGCGCGCGGCGGGTGGTGGGGAAGGGGGTGAGGCCGATCGGGGCCAGCAGCACCGCCGCCGCGATGCTCACCTCGCGCGCGTTGCGCCTGACGAAGCGCGCGGCGCGATAGCCGAGCGAGTCGCCACGGGCGTCGAGCGGTTCGCCGGCCAGAAAGCGATCGAGGTCGCGGAGAAAGGCGTCGATGGAGCGATAGCGCCGCGCCGGATCCTTGTGCATCGCGGTCAGCGCGAGGACGTCGAGGTCGTCCCATTGGCTGGCGCTGGCGGTGACCGGCGGGAGTGCGGCACCGCGTGACTCCGCGTGCGATGCGCGCGGCACGCGACTGTCCCGTGCCCGTGCGGACGGCTTCGCGGGCTCCGCGGTCGTGATGAGCGCCTCGGCCTCGCCCGGCGACTTGTCGGCGAGGTCGAACGGGAGCGCGCCAGCCAGCAGCTCGTAGAGGATCACCCCTAACGAGTAGACGTCGGTGTGCACCCCCACGCGCCCTCCCGTCACCTGCTCGGGCGCCGCGTAGGCTGGCGTCATGAGGCGGAGCGCGGTGCGCGTGGCGTCGGCCGGGGCGTCGAGCGGTTCGAGCTGCTTGGCGATGCCGAAGTCGAGCAGCTTCACCGTGCCGTCGTCGCGCACCAGGATGTTGGA
>CAZLLP010000040.1:0-38699 GCA_964560345.1 uncultured Gemmatimonadaceae bacterium | reverse complement strand
CGACCGAACTCGCCCGACACGCCCTTGATGAGATAGTCGATCATTTCCTTCGACGTGTACGTCATCTCGGCGGACAGGTTGTCGATCTTGGTCGTGAAGTAGTTGTAGAACCACACGGCCGGGATGGCGACGATGAGGCCGAAGCCCGTGGCGATAAGCGCCTCGGCGATACCGGCCGCGATGGCGGTGATGCCGCCCGAGCCCGACTTGGCCATGCCTTCGAAGGCGTTGATGATGCCGAACACCGTACCGAGCAGCCCGACGAACGGCGCCGTCGAACCCACCGTGGCGAGGACCGCGTTGCCGCGCTTGAGCGAGACCATCTCCATCAGCATTTCGCGCTCGACCGCACGCTCAGCGGTGTTGATGTCGGCGACCGTGACCGACCCGTCCATGATGAGCGGCTTGACTTCGGAGAGGGCGCCGCCGAGAACGCGGGCGACGTGCGACTTCTTGTAGCTCTCGGCCAGCTTGATGGCTTCGCCGAGGTTGTCCTCTTCGAGGAACTGCGAGAACTCAGGCGCGAACTTGACGGTCTCGGCCTGCGCCTTGCGCAGCTGCCAGACCTTCGAGATACCGGTCGAGAGCGACCAGACCGACATGAACGCGAGGACCGCCCACAGGAACTTTCCGAAGGGAGGCGTCGCTGCCCAGATTTCTGCGAAGTTCAGATTCATAACTGTTGGTCTCCCGAGAGTGGGATGAGGATTGGGAAGACTACTTCGAGATCGCGAATGAGAACGGCTGCTGCACGAGCTGACGCACCTTGCGCCCCCCCACCTCGGCGGGGATGAAGCGCATGCCGGGGAGCGCCTGTCGTACCGCGTTCCCGAACAGCTCGTGCGTGGTCTTGAGCACCTTGTACGAATTCATCTCGGCGCGGCCCGTCGTGTCGACGACGAACTGGGCGAGGACTTCGCCCTCGACGCCCGCTTGCCGGAGGATGTCCGGGTAGCGCGGCGACGAGCCTCCGGGGAGTGCCTGGACCGGCTTCTCCACCTGGAACTCGAAGAACGGCTGGTCGTTGTTGGCCACCAGCACGGGCTTGCCCCCTTCGACACCCTTCGACGTACCGCCCGCGACACCCTTACCCGAGAAGTCGGCTTCGTCGGTGACCTTCTTGGAAAGGTCGATGTCCGGGAGAACGTCAGGGATTTCCACGGGGGCCGTCAGGATCTGGAACCCCTTCGGTGGCGGCGGGGCCGCGACCACATCTGGTGGTGGCGGCGGAGGCGGCTCGTTCTTCGGTGGAGGAGGCTCATCCTTCTTCACCTCGACGAAGTCGACCTTCTCCTGCTTGGGCTTCTCGAACTGCTCCGCCGCCTGACCGCCCGCAACCACTACGAGCGTGATCAGGACCGCATGAAGCACGAACGACATCATGATGCCGGCAGGACTCCGCTGCTTCTTGCGCTTTGACTCGACCAGGTTGTTGAACATAACCTCGACCGTCGGGACAAGTTGGCAGAACAGCGTCTGTAGTGAACGGGGCGATTCTACGTCTCCGGGATGGTGGCGGAATAGCAGTTTGATTAAGAAACGATGAAGCGAGTGTTAGAATTTCCCGTTCCCTGACACAGCCTCGAGCGTCATCACTTGTTAGGTGTCACGCGAGGTGCTGACCGTCAACTGCATCAAGCGGAAAGCGTTAGGCTCACCACTACCTGTCCATTCGAGCCCCCGCCTTCCTCCCTGATCGGGCAGTCCCCTACATGAAAGAATGCCCTGCACTCGCCATCCGGAGCGAATGAAGGGCATGCGCGTTTTGGGGTCAGAGCTGGGGTCAGAGCTGGGGTCAGAGCTGGGGTCAGAGTCGCGACCTGCTCCCGCCGCCGATCACCCCGCGCTGCGCGACGGCACCGAACTCTCGACCTCGCGCGACGCGTCGTCCGCCGACTCCTCGTCATGAATGGGGAGGATCACCGTGAAGGTGCTCCCACGGTTGAGGCGCGACTGCACGGTGAGCTGGCCGCCGTGCGCCTGCGCGATCCATTGCGAGATCGCCAACCCCAGCCCGAAGCCGCTCCGTTCCGACGAGCGCGAGCGCACCCGGTCGGCCCGCCAGAACCGTTCGAAGATGTACGGGAGGTCGGCGGCGGCGATCCCGATCCCGGTGTCTTTCACGCTGAAGTGCGCCTGGCCGTCGTCGTGGCGGGCCAGGTTCACCTCGACCTTCCCTCCCCTCGGCGTGTACTTGATCGCGTTGGTAATGAGGTTGAGGAAGAGCTGCCGCAGTCGCGTGCGATCGCCCAGCACCGTGATCTCCTCGACGGTCGGCATCGTCACTTCGAGCTCGAGCTCCTCGCCCAGGATGAGGGCGGTTTCCATGGCCTCGCGCGCGAGCGGTTCGAGCGCCACCGGCTCGCGGTGGAGGTCAAAACGTCCCTCGTCGGCACGGGCCAGCGTCAGGAGCGAGTCCACCAGGTCGGCCATGCGCGTGGTCTGCTGCAGCGCCTCCTCGAGCGCGACGAGCTGCTCGGTGGGCTGCGACTGCGCCTGCATGGCGCGCTCGATGTCCGCGCGCATGACGGCCAGCGGGGTCTTGAGCTCGTGCGACGCGTCGGCGGTGAAGCGGCGGAGCGCACCGAAAGAACTCTCCAGTCGCCCGATCATCGCGTTGAGTGTCGTGACCAGCCGGGCGAGTTCGTCGCGACTCGACTCCACCGCCAGTCGCCGATGCAGCGAGCGCCCGTCGGTGATGTCGCCGACCTCGGTGGTGATGCGGTCGATGGGCCGGATCGCGCGCCCGGCGATCACATAGGCGCCGCCGGCCGAGAGGGCGAGGATCATCGGGAAGATCATGAGGGCGCTCCCGAGGATCTCGCGCGACGACGTGTCGTACTCCTGAACGCTCACCCCAGCGATGACGCGACGCCTGCCAAAGGTGGGGTCGGTGCCGCGACGCTCGACGAGGATCAGCTCCCCGCTCCGCATCGGGACTCTCACGGCGCGGTCGACGTTCTGCACCGCGAGCAGCGCGTTCTCGAACGCCTGCACCTCGCGCTCGCGCATCTCGCGCTGGGCCTCGTTCCCCGGCCGGAAATACAGGTCGTCGACCGCGCGGGAGGTGAAGACGCGGCGACCGGTGGCGTCGTCGATGACGATCAGGTAGCCGGGGATCTCGACCAGGAGGCGCGCGACTTCCTGGTTGAGCACCGTCCCGATGAGCGAGTCGGAGACGATGATCTGGGGGGCGCCGGCCCGTTGCGTGGCGCGCAGGATGGCGACCGCGAGGTCTCCGTGGGTCACCGCCACCTGCGCCGCTTCGCGCCGCACCCCGGCCTGTCGCGCAAAAAAGACCGCCGCCGCAAAGGCGACCATCGACGCGAGCATGACCAGCGTGTAGCGGATCGTGAGCTTCGCGCGAATGGACGACATGCCTACCCCTTCACCACGTAACCAACGCCTCGCACGGTGGTGATCAGCTTCTTGTCATGCTTGGCGTCGATCTTCTTGCGCAGGTGGTTGATGACCACGTCGACGATGTTGGTCCCGGGGTCGAAGTGATACCCCCACGCGTACTCGGTGATCAGCGTGCGGCTCATGACGCGCCCGGCATGGCGAATGAGGTATTCGAGCACGGCGAACTCCTTGGGGGTGAGTTCGATCGCCTCGCCGGCGCGGTGCACTTCGCGGGTGTCGCGATTGAGTTCGAGGTCGCCGACGCGGAGGATGGGCGACGCCATGGCGCGCGGGCGGCGGGCGAGCGCCTCGACGCGGGCGAGCAGTTCCTCGAAGGCGAACGGCTTGGTGACGTAGTCGTCGGCGCCGGCGCGCAGGGTGCGCACCTTGGCGTCGACGGCGTCCTGCGCGGTGAGCACGAGGACCGGCTTCTCGAAACCGCGCGAGCGGAGCCCCTGCAGGACCTCGAGCCCGGATTTTCCCGGGAGCCGCATGTCGAGGATGATGACGTCGAACGTCTCGGTGGCGGCGACCTGCTCCCCTTCTTCGCCATCGGTGACGAGTTGCACTCCCCACCGCTGCTCTTCGAGTCCGCGCTTGATGAACGCGCCGACGGTGGGATCGTCCTCGATGACCAGGACCTTCATGAGCTGTTCTGGAGGTTCTTCTGGAGGTGCGGCTGCTGCTGCAGGCCGCGATCAAAGCCGTACTCGCGAATCTTCCGGTACAGCGTCTTTGAGGATATGCCGAGGATGCTCGCCGCGCGACCCTGATGCCAGTTTACCCGCTCCAGGACAAATCGGATGTGGTCGCGTTCGAGATCGGCCAGCGGGCGCAGGACGCCGGTCCCGTTGCTGGCGGAGCGCCGCTCGACGCGGAAGGTCGGGAGCGGGAGGTCCTTGCCGGTGATGGTGTCGCCCCCGGTCAGGAGCACGGCGCGCTCGATGACGTTGCGCAGCTCGCGCACGTTCCCCGGCCAGTCGTACCCCGACAACGTGTCCAGCGCGTCGGCGCTGAAGCCCATGGGGCGATTGGTCGAGTAGCGCGCCAGGAAGTGTTCGGCCAGGACGGGGATGTCGCAGCGCCGCTCGCGAAGCGGCGGGAGCGACAGGCGCACGGTGTTGATGCGGTACAGCAGGTCGTCGCGGAAGTCGCCCGCCAGCACCAACCCGTCGAGATCGCGGTTGGTGGCGGTGATGAGGCGGGCGTTGAGCGATACTTTCTGCGTCCCGCCGGCGCGAAAGAAGTTCCCCTGCTCGAGCACGCGCAGCAGCGCCCCTTGCAGCCGGCGGTCGAGCGCCCCGATCTCGTCCATGAACAGCGTCCCGCCCGACGCCAGTTCGAGCAGGCCGGCGCGGCGCCCCTCGGCACCGGGAAACGCGCCGGTCTCGTAGCCGAACAACTCGGTCTCCACCGAGACGCCGCCGATGGCGGCGCAGCCGATGTCGACCAGCGGCCCGCGTCCCCGTTCCGACAAACGATGAATAGCGCGCGCCACCAGCTCCTTCCCCGTGCCGGACTCGCCGGTGATGAGGACGGGGGTCATGCTGCGTGCCACGCGCGGAATCGTCTCCAGCACCTCGCGCAGCGGCGGGTGCTGCGTCACGAGTTCAGGGAGCGGATCGACAGCCTGCAGGCGCTTGGCCAGTCGCGCGTTCTCGAGGGCGAGTTCGCGCTTTTCCCACGCGCGCCGCACGAGCACGTCGATCTCGGCCATGCGATACGGCTTGGTGAGGTAGTCGTAGGCGCCGAGGCGCATGGCGCCAATCGCCGTCTCTACCGTTCCGTTGCCGGTGATGATGATGACTTCGGGGGGCGAGGATTCGTCGCGCACGTGGCGCAGCACCTCCAGCCCATCGAGCCCCGGCATCACGATGTCGAGCAGCGCCACGTCGAACGACTCGCCGCGGAGCGTGGCGAGTGCGGCATCGCCGTCGCGCACGACCGTGACGTCGTGCCCGCGCGCGGTCAGGAACTGCTCGAGGAGTTGTCCGAGGTGCTGTTCATCCTCGGCGACGAGGACCTTGATTCGAGTGGTGTCGCTCACGCCTGGGTGCTGCCGGGAAGGAGGATGCGGAACGTGCTCCCCGCCCCAACCGCACTATCCACCTCGATACGTCCGCCATGATCCGTGATGATGCCGTAGCAGATGGAGAGGCCGAGCCCCGTCCCCCGCCCTGGCGCCTTGGTAGTGAAGAAGGGATCGAAGATCTTCTGCAGGTCCCCGCGGGCGATCCCCTGCCCTTCGTCGATGACCTCGGCGATGATCGCCTCGTGCCGGGTGATGCCGCGCCGCGTGCGGATGGTGATCGTCCCGTCGTGCGCCTCCATCGCGTCGGCCGCGTTGATCATCAGCGCCATGAACACCTGGATCAACTGCTCGGCGTTGGCGTCGATGACGGGGAGCTCGGGGTCGAGCAGCGTTTGCAGCTGGAGCTTCTTGAAGCGCGCGTGATGTTTCACGAGGAAGACCGACTGCTCGACGACATCGTTGATGCGCGCGGGCGCCTTCTCGGCCGATCGCGGGCGCGAGAAGTCGAGCAGGCCGTCGATGATCCGCTTGCACCGCTGGATCTCGCCGTCGATGATTTGCAGGAACTCCCCCGCCTGCGCCGGAACGTCGGCCCCGCCGGCGCGCAGGTCGTCCAGCCGCAGCCCTAAGCTTTCAGAGCAGGCCGAGATGGTGGCGAGCGGGTTGTTCACCTCGTGCATGACGCCGGCGGCGAGCTGCCCGATGGCGGCCAGCTTTTCGGACTGCGCAAAGCGGTCCTGCGCCACCGTCCAGTCGGTCACGTCCTCGCCGATGGTGATGACGTGCGTGATGGCCGCGTCGCTGAGCCGCATCGGGATCTTGGTGATGCGATAGGCACGCAGCTCGCCCGAGGCGCGCGACTCGATGTTGAACTGCTGGATGCGCCCGGTGCGGAAGACCTCGTCGAATTCCTGCCGCAGGTTCTCGGCCGGCGCGCGGTGCAGGATCTCGAAGATCGTCCTGCCTAACGCCTGCTCGCGCGAGATGCCTTGCATCCCGGTCTCGCGCTTGCGATTCCAGGCCTGCACGCGGTATTCGCGGTCAATCACGTAGAGGCCGACCGGGAGCGAGTCGACGATCTGCTCGGTGAAGCGCTTCTCGTCGTCGAGCTGACGCGTGCGACGCTCGACCTCGCCCTCCAGGTGTCGCATCTGCTCGGCGCGCGACAGTTCGGGGGCGAGAATGTTGGCGACGGTCCCGAAGGCGAGCAGGGCGTCGGGGCCCAGCGGCGCGCCGGCGCGCATGGCCAGCGCCCCCAGGCGCCGCGTGCCGGCGACCAGGCGGCGCACCGTCAGCGTCTCGGTGCTCCCACCCCCGGCCTCGAGCAGCGTGCCGACCTCGTCGCCGCTGATGCCTCCGCTCCCGGCCCGCAGCGAGCAGACGAGTCCCGTCGCGCCATACAGCCAGAGCCCCACCTCCTGTGCGCCGAACGCGGCATGCAGGTGTTCGAGGATCTCGCTGGTCTTTGTCACGACGTCGTCGCCGGACGCCAGGCGAACGGCTACGTCGGAGACAACCGCTAACGGATGCACCGTGGTGCCGACATCCGAGGGAGTCATGGAAGGAGGGCGCGGGGTAGGAGGCGGGGGGCCAGTCGGCCGAATTACGGTCGGGCCCGTCTTCGGACAGAATGACCGACGAACGGGCATCCGGGTAACGGGCCCACCCTGTCTCCAGATTATCGGCCTCTCGGGGCGCTCTCCCGACTCCGGCTATCGAATTCCCGTGAGCTGGATCCCGCGGGTGAAAAAGCGCTGCGACGCCAGGAAGGCGATCAGCACCGGAACGAGGGCGCTCACGGCGGCCGCCATCTGATACGGCCAGTTGGCGTAGTAGAGGCCGTGGAACGACGCGATCCCGACCTCCACCGTGCGCATCTCCATCGACTGGGTGACCACCAGCGGCCACAGGAACGACTTCCAGGCGTCGATGAAGGCGAAGAGCGCCAGCGTCGCCAGCGCCGGCCGCGCCAACGGAAGGGCGATGCGCCAGAAGATGATCCACTCCGACGCGCCGTCGATGCGAGCGGCGTCCTCGGTTTCGCGCGGCAGCGACAGGAAGAACTGCCGCATCATGAAGACGCCCCAGACCGAGACGATCTCGGTGGAGACCAGGCCGGCGATGGTATCGACCCCGCCCAGCGCGTCGATCAGGAGAAAGCGTGGGATCAGGAGGACGATGCCCGGGATCATGAGCGCCGCGAGGTAGGCGGCAAAGACCGCGCCGCGCCCGGCGAACCTGAAGCGCGCAAACGCGTAGCCGCCTAACGCCCCGGTGAACGTCTGCCCCACCACCATGCACAGCGCGAGGATCCCGCTGTTGAGGAAGAAGCGGGCGAACGGGAGCTGGGTGAGCGCATTGGGGAAGTTCTGCCACTGCGGCTCCGCCGGCAGCAGCGGCGGCGGATACTGGAAGACCTCGAACTCCTCCATGAGCGCGGTGGAGAGCATCCACGCAAAGGGGAGGAGCATGACGGCGGCGAGCAGGATGGCCGCGGCATACCCGCCGACCAGGCGCCGGCGCGAGGCGTTAGGCGGCATCGTCCACCTTCCGGTTGAGCGCGCGCCACTGCAGGAGCGTGAGCCCGAGCAGGATGGCAAACAGGACCCAGCTCATGGCCGAGGCGTAGCCCATGCGGCGGAATTCCCAGGCGTTCTGGTAGATGCGATAGACCAGGACGTCGGTCGCGTGCACCGGCCCGCCTTCGGTCATCACGTACACGAGCGTGAAGACCTGGAACGACCAGATGATGCCGGTCACGAAGAGGTAGATCGTGACCGGGCGCAGGAGCGGGAACGTGATGTGACGGAATCGCGCCCACGATGCCGCCCCGTCGAGCGTCGCGGCCTCATGCAGATGGCCGGGAATTCCCTGCAGCCCGGCGAGATAGATGACCATCTGATAGCCAAGCTGCACCCACGCCGAGACGATCATCACGGCGATGAGCGCCGTCTTCGGGTTCCCCAGCCAGTCCACGGCCGGGAGATGGACGCCCCGCATCAGGAAGTTGAGCAGCCCGAAGTCGAGATTGAACATCCACTGCCAGACGACGGCGATCGCGACGTACGACACCACCGTGGGGAGGAAGACGATCGCGCGCAGCGCCTTGATGCCGCGCAGCGGCTGGTCGAGGATGAGCGCCGCGCCTAACGCCAGCGCCATGCTCACCGGGACGTAGAGCGCGTAGAGCGCGGTGTTGCCCAGGGCGCGCCAGAAGAGCGGGTCGCGCGCCAGTTCCGCGTAGTTGCCGAGCCCGACGAAGGGGCGGTCGACGCGCAGCAGGTCCCAGTCGTGCAGCGAGACGTAGAGCGTGAAGGCGAGCGGACCGGCGGTGAAGATGAGCAGGTGCAACGCGCTGGGGGCCAGGAAGCCCCAGGCGGTGAGCGTCTCGCGGCGATCGGCGGGGCGGCGGCGTGCCGAGGTCGCCCAACTCGCGGCTAGGAGGACGATCGCCGCCGTCGCGAACGCCAGGACGATCGCGAGCGCGGCCAGTGCTCCCGAGGGGAGTGGCAAGGCTAACGCGTCAAAGCGCGTCGTGGTGGTCGGGATGGGGAGGCGCGATGCAGCGTCGCCGATGCGCGAACGAAGGACGGCGACGGCCCCCGCCATCGCGGCGGCCATGACGGCCAGCGCCGGCGCCATCGCGACGTACGGCGAGACCGCCCGATCCTGGGCGGTTCGCTGTAGGGCGCGTCGAGCCAGCAGCGCGGCCAACAGCGACGCGAAGACAATCCCGCCGAGCAGGGGGGCGAGCGATTGCCATGGTGACACCGCCAACGCCACGATGCCGGTGATCTCCCAGGCATCGCGATCCTTGATGGGGAGGCTGATCGCACGTCGCCACCAGCCCGAGTGCACCACGGCGCGATCTTGCGCGTCGAGACGATGCGCGGGGGCGCCGAGGAATCGGGCGAGCGCGTCGGCCGATTGAGGAAAGGCACCGCGCGCCACGACGCGACGTCCGCTTGGTGTCACCACCCCTGCGTTGCGGTCCGAGTTCTCGAAGGTCGCGTCGATCAGGGCGCGCGCCTCGTGCGCGGCGAGCGCGTACTCCACGTGCGACGCGGTGCGCACGACCACGACGATGGTCAGCAGCGCCCATACAAGCGACGCGGCGATCCCCCATCGATTGGCGACGCGCACGGTGGCGTTCATCGGGCGAGGATCTCGTCGAGACGCCGGGCGACGTCGCGGGCCACGTCGGCGACGCGCTCGTTGCGAATCACCACGCGGTCGATGATGTCGGGGAGCTGCGCCTCCACCTCCCGGAACCGGGCGATGCGTGCCCCCCACGGCGCGCGCCCGGTCGGCACCTGGCGCAGGAAGGCCTCCTCCAGTCCTAACGAGTCACGGGCGGCGAATTCCGCCTGGATCGCGGGCATGGTGGCCAGCTCGAGCCCGGCGGCGAGGCGCTGACGCTGCGCGTCCTTCCCGGCCAGGGCCGCGGCCAGTTCGACCGCCAGCTTGCGATGCGCGGTGTTGCGCGGCACCGCCCACCCCGAGGCAAAGAGCGGCGTCGCGGCCCGCGCGTCGGGAGCGCGCGGAAACGACACGACCCCTAACGAGAGCTTCCCGCGCACCAACTGCGCCTTGATGTTGGGAATGAGCCAGTGCCCGCTGGGAAGGAGCGCGAGGCGCCCGGAGTAGAAGAGGCGCGTCTCGTTCCCCGAGACCGCGCGAAAGGCATTGGGGCGAGGGGCCACCCGGTGCTGGGTCGCCAGCGCGGTGAGGAACTCGAGCGCGTGTACTGCCGCGGGGGCGTCGAGCGTTCCGCTGGCGCGCTTGCCGTCAGGCGCAAGGATGTCCCCGCCACCGCTCCAGATCATCGCCTGCCAGGTGTGAAAGCGGCGGTCGACCGCCGTCCCCCACTGCTCCGGGGTCCCGTCTCCGTCGCGGTCGATGGTCAGCGCCTTGGCGGTGCGCAGGAAGTCGTCGAAGGTCCAGCCATCCTGTGGATACGGAACCTTCGCCGCGTCGAACAGGGCGCGGTTGTAGTAGTAGACGACTGGCGAGAATCCCTTGGGAAAGGCGAGCACGCTGTCCCCCCGCGCAAACATCTCCAGCACGTTGGGGAAGAACTGGTCGAGCGCGAGGCCCGCGCGGGCGGCAAAGGGGGTGAGGTTGAGCAGGACACCAGCGTCGGCGAAGGACGGCACGTCGATGCCGTCGAGCAGGAGCACGTCGGGGGGCGATCCGGAGGCGATCGCCGTAATCACCTTCTCCCGATACTCGGCCTGGTTGCTGACGGGCTCGTTCACCACGCGCACGCCGGGGTGCGCACGCTCGAACGCCTCGATCGCGGGGCGGTCGAGGACGTTCTCCTGCGGCGACTGCCATGACGTCATGCGCAGGACGATGTCCTCGTTCGCGCCACCGCCACAGGCCGCGGCGAGCCAGGCGCCCACGACGAGCACCGTCAGCCGCAATCGCGGGCGCGGCATCCGCACCGTCACGCGACGCCGCGCCCCACCAGCGCGCCGGCGCCGTCGTACACCAGCGCCTCGCCCGCGCGCACGACGATGCCCACGCTCGCGCCTAGCGCCGGCACCTCCCCGCCCTGCACGCGCAGCGTCGCCTCCTCCCCCGCGTCGAGGCGCACGTGGACGATCGTCTCCGGTCCCAGCGGCTCGATGAGCGTGACCTCGCCGGCGGCACCGTCGCTGCGCGACACCAGTGACAGGTGTTCGGGGCGCACGGCCAGCGTGCTGGTCGCGGCGACCGGCGCGTCCACCGTCAGGCGCAATGCTCCTTCGAAAAGCCGCCGCGCGCCATCGGCCACGACACGCCCCTCGAATCGATTGATGGTGGGCGACCCGACAAACGACGCCACGAACAGTGTGGCGGGCGCGTGATACACGTCGAGTGGTGGGGCGAGCTGCTCCACCCGTCCCTTGTGCATTACCGCCACCCGCTGCGCCATCGTCATCGCCTCGACCTGGTCGTGCGTGACGTAGATCATCGTCGTGCCGAGGCGTCGGTGCAGCCGCACGAGTTCGCCGCGCGTCTGTGCGCGCACCTGCGCATCGAGGTTGGAGAGCGGCTCATCGAAGAGGAAGACCGCCGGCTCCCGCACGATCGCGCGCGCCAGCGCGACGCGTTGCCGCTGGCCGCCGGACAGTTGTGCGGGGCGACGATCCAGCAGTTCGCCGATCCCCAACGACTCGGCGACCCGCCCGACGCGCGCGGTGATCTCCGACGGTGCGACGCGCCGCATCTTGAGACCGAAGCCGATGTTCTCGCGCACGGAGAGGTGCGGATAGAGCGCGTAGTTCTGGAAGACCATCGCGATGTCGCGATCGCGAGGCGCCAGGTCGGTCACGTCGCGCTCCCCGATGCGGATGCGTCCTGCGGTGGGGGTCTCGAGCCCGGCAATCATGCGCAGCACGGTGGTCTTGCCGCACCCCGACGGCCCCACGAGCACGGCAAACTCGCCGTCGTTGACCTCGAACGACACCCCATCGACCGCGGGGGTGCCCCCGCCCTCGAATCGCTTCTCGATCCCCGAGAGCCTAACGCCGGCCATCGGATCCTCCCGCGCTCACGGCGACGACGACCACGACGTCCCGGCCATCGACGAGCGACACGACGGGGGCATCGCCGTCCGTACCCATGCGGACGTCGATCGGCGGCCCCGACTCGAGGCGAAGCGCATAACGATGCGCGGGGGCGGCATCGTCGCCGACGCGCTGCATGGCCAGCGAGAAGCGGGAGCCGCCGACGCAAAGTCCCTCGACGCGCGCGCCTTGCCAGTCGCGCGGCCAGCACGGTCGCAGGGTGCAGCGCGCCTCGGCGGCCATGGGTTGCATCCCTAACATGCCGTAGATGAATGGGGAGATGGCCATCGCCGCGGACCAGGCCTGGTCGGGACAGATCCCGGCGGCGGCACCAGTGTCGCCGTCGAGCACTTCGTCGAACGCCCCGCGTTGCCGCGCGAACGCGCATCGCGCCACCGACGCCAGGTGCTGCCACCCGAGGTCGGCGCGCCCGCGCGCAAAGGCCGCCAGCGAGACCCACCCGGTGTAGAGCGGCCACACCGCGCCGAAATGGTAGCCTCGTGGGCGATAGCGCGCATCACCCCGGGAGATCATCCGCACCCCCCACGGCGCCGCGAAGTCCTCCGCCGAGAGTACCTCCACCACGTCGTCCGCTGACGCCTCCTGGTCGACGCCGAGCAGGATGGGGACCGCCGACAGCGCGGTCAGGTCGCCGGCCGGCGTTCCGTCTGCCGCCAGTTGCAACAGCACGCGTCCGGTGTCGGCGTCGCGCAGGCGTCGCTCAAAGCCACGCTCGGCGCGCTCGCAGGCCGCGATGACGCGTGCCGAGAGGTCGTGGTCGCCGAGTCGCTGGGCCAGCGGCGCGAGGCGGCGCAGCGCATCGATCCAGATCGACGCCACGTACGACGTCACCTGGCCACCGCCTAACGGCCCCGATTCCACCCAGCCATGTCCGACGCCGGTATTCTCCGGCAGGCCGTCGCCATCGCAGTCGTGCGAGAGCACGAAGGCGAATGCCTTCCGCACCTGATCCCAAAACGAGCGCACCGTGGCCAGGTCACCTGTCCATTCGGCGTACGCGGCGACGAATCGGAGCCAGAGCGGCGTGGCGTCGGCGGCATCGTAGTGCGTCACGCCACTGGTGGTGACTTCGTGCGCCACCTTGCCGGTGAGATCGGCCGTGGTGGCGAGGAACTCCAGGGCGCAGCGCGCCTCGGCAAACATGCCGGCGGCCAGCAGCGCGTCGCCGCTCCAACAGGCGTCTCGTCCGAAAAACCAGGCGTACCCGGGGCGCGAATCGCCCCAGCCGGGACGAGAGGCCGCGTACCCCGCGGTGAGTCCGGTTCCGACACCGGGCACCTCCACCACGAACGACGCCAGGCGCGCCTTTGCCCATTCCCATGCCCGGTCGAACTCAGGCGAGGACGTGCTGACGCGAACACTCGCCGCGCGCCGCGCTTTGTCGCGTACGGCACGATGCTCGAGGGTCGTCGCGAGGGGCGTGTGCGTGAGTGTGCGCCACGCGTCCTCGATCGCCATCGTCCCCTGTGTCGATGCGACCACCGCCAGGCGCAACCCGCCGCTTGGAGCGCCGAGTGCGGTCATCACGGGTGCAACGCCGTCCGAGGCACAGCGCAGCGCCTGCGCTCCGGCCACCAGCAGTCGCGCCTCGCTCTGGCCGTCGGCGCCACGCACGTGAAGCGTCGCGGTGTGCGCATGCGCACGGCCAGGGGGCGCGCTCCCCGTATCGGCGGCCGCCAGTTCCACCTCGAGCGGATGCAGCGCGTCGCTTGGGAACGGCCACTGCAGTCGCAGGCGTACGGCGCACGAGAGTTCCAGCTGCGCCTGTGCGTCGACGAGGACCGGCTCGATCTCGTAGTGGATGATCGGCTGCTGCGCCGACGTCGCCACCACTTCGCGCCACGTCCCGCCGCGAACGTCGACCAGCATGCGCTCCACGGCGCCGGGGGTCACGCGAATGTCTTCGGCGCGCAGTGCGTCGCCATGCACCGTCAGGTGCATCCCCTCGGACAAGACGCACAGCGGATGTACCCAGCCCTCGCGCACCCCTTCCCGTTCGTCGCCTATCACCAGCGTGCGTTGGCCCGCGATCGTGAACGGGGCGTCGCCGCGCACACGGCCGGCGAGCTCTAATCCGCCGGGCGGCACACCGGTCGACGCGGGTAGCTCCGGCGCGACGGCATCGCGCGACGCGGTGTCCGGTGCGACGTCCACGAACACGTCGCCGCGCAATCGATGAGCGGGATGCGGCCACACGCATCGACGACTTCGCGCGCGATCGCGCGCCGGATCGAGGTAGGCCATCGCGTTGATCAGGTAGCGATTGCGGTGCTCGACGAAACGCGTGTCGGCGGCGGTAAAGGCCACGTTGGCGCCGAGACAGAGGACGCGCCCGGCACCAATCGCGTACTCCCATGCCACGGCCGTCGCGGCATCGAGGCACACATAGGCACGGTCGACGGCGATGACGTCACCCGACGGCCACCGCGGCGCCACGAAGACGCTGCGCGTGACCGCCTCCCCTTCGGTGGCGGCCCACGTGTACGTGCCGTTAGGCAGGCCGTCAAAGAGGGGATGCGCGCCCCAGCCCTGCGCCCCGCGGATGTGCGGATAGTCCGGCCAGTCGCGAAAGCCCGCGTCCCACAGCGGATCGTCGTCGTGCCGCCACGCGGCCACCCGCTGCACCTGGGGTTGTTCGTCAGGCGCGCCGAGCGACGGCGCCAGGGCCGTGGCACGCGACGACAGCAGGACGGTCCCCCCCTGCTGCACCCACGAGGCAAGCGCGGCGCCTAACGCCGATGGCAAGACCAGCGGGTCGCCCTCGGCGTGACACCACACCACGTCGTGCGCGCCGAGCATCACGCGCGCGTTCGCACGCAGCGGTACCTCCACCACGTCGTAGCCACGGGCACTCGCCCACGCTACCGCCCCGTCCGCCTCGCGGTCGCGCACCGGCGGGACGAGGAGGACGAGACGCATCAGCGCGGGATGACGATCGTCTCGCCGAAGCGGGCCATGTGCAACTGGTCGTTGGCGGTCACGGTCAGGTAGCCACCATCCAGCCGCACGCTGAGGTCGATGTCGCCGATGCGCACGTCACGCAGCTCGAAGAAGTCCAGCTCCATCGGGAGCGGATCGATGACGATCTCGCGGTCGTGCACGCGCACGCCGCAGGCGTACTGGATGATGAGGTCCGCCACCCACGAGTGCTGGTAATCGTCGATGCCCCGGTACACCGACGCCGCGCCGGTGAACGGATTGTAGTGCTCGTAGCAGTTGGGGCGATCGAGGTTCCCGTCGTGAAACATCATGCGCACGAAGCGCGGGAGGAACTGCCCTGCCGCCGCACGCAGTCGCGGGTGATCCGCGCTGGCCCATCGGCCCAGCGCTTCCATCACGTGCGAGTTTGTCATCGGCCACACGCGCCCGTTCCACGGACAGACGTGTCGCTTCCCCTTCCACTCGGCGACCGCGTTGAAGTACGGATCGTCCAGCGCCGACGACGGCACCGGGTACTCGGTCCAGAAGCGCTTGGGGTCGAGGAGGTTGCGCTCGAGGCCTGCCACGTGCTCGTCGCCGGCCAGGTCGGTGAAGTACGGATAGAAGCAGACGGCCGCGTACACGCCGGTGCGCGTCATGCCGCGCGGATCGACGTCGAAGAACATTCCCGCGTCGGCATCCCACATGCGCTCGCGCACCGCCGTCGCCGTGCGCGCGGCGTACGACGCCCAGTGCGCCGACTCGTCAGGCGCGCCGGCGCGTAGGGCGACGCGCTCCAGGCAGCGGAAGAGCGCGTACGCGTAGACCGTGACGTCGATCCCCTTGAGGCGGATGCGGTTCTCCCAACCGTAGGCGTCGGCGCGATCATCGACCGCCTGATAGCGCGACATGTACTCCTGCCCCGTCTCGTACTGGTCGACCACATCGATCATCCCCGTCCCATCGGCGTCGCGCGTGCTCACCAACCACTCGGCGTGACGCGCAAGGGCGGGATAGAGTTCGCGCACGTACGCATCGTCGGGATGCACCGCATCCAGCGCCAGCAGGGCGTCGCCCCAGTTGGCGTGATAGAAATCGGTCCCTTGCAGGTGATTCACGTAGATGCGCCCATTGAGCGCACCGTCGGGCTTCTGGTGGTCGAAGATCGTGCGCAACACACCGCGTGCATGCGCGGGATCGCGAAGCCAGCGCAGTTCACGCGCGTGGCATTGCGCGCTGTAGGTGATGGGTTCGTGAAAGAAGCCGATTCCCTCGCACACGGTGGGCCAGCGATAGTTGCCGACGCCCGGCTGGATGCTGTTGAGCCACAGCCCGTACCAGCGATACCAGTAATAGCGCTCGAGATACGGATCGGAGCAGGCGAAGCGGGGGACCTGGGCAAAGAAGTCGCGCCAGCGCCGGCGAGACGCCCGTGCCATCGGCATCGACGCGGCGGTGCGAGGTGCAGAGGGCACGGAGCCAATCGCCGGTGACGAGAGCGGCGTGGGCGCGGCACCGCGTTCAGGGATGATGCGCGACGCCAGTGGCGTCGCCCCGCGCCCGCCACGCAACGTGTCGTCGGCTGCCGTCAGGCGCAATGCGAAGGCGAAGGTGGCCTCGGTGACCTGCCGCGGCAGCGCCGTGTGCACACCCCCGTAGAGGAAGCCGACCGGCGAGATCCCCTGCAGCCGCACCTCGCGCGGGAGCGTCTCCGCTTCCCAGAGTTCGGCAAACGGGGCAAAGCGCCAGTGCGGCTGCAACGCGCTGCGCTCGCTGAGCGTCGCCGACCAACTGGTCGCCTCCCCCACGGCAGCGAGTTCCATTCGCACGCGAAACGGCACCTCGCGTCGATCGCTGGCCGTGCGGATCCAGCTCAGCGCACCATCCCATCCCACGGTACGCAACTCGAGCGGCGCGGTGTCCTGCACCGTCCATCCAACCGCGTGCAGCGACACGGGGCGCGGGGCCCGTACCGTCCACTCGCTGGCAAAGACGCCGCCGGGCTGCACCGACCGGATCTCGGTCGCGGTGAGTCCACCGGGGAGTTCGTATTCCACCGTGAGATCGGCGGGGGTCCATCGCCGCCGCCGAGCGACGAGCGGAAGTTCCCGCCCGTCGTGATCGAGAATGGTGACCGTGAACAGCGGCCCGATCGCGTACTGGTAGATCTGCGCCTCATCCCAGAAGCCCGGAGCGTCGAGCCAGGTCGGGAACGGCGGGGCGAAGATGATGCCGTCGCCGCAGCCGAGGTACCACTTGTCGTCGCGTGCCAGCGCCTCGATCGGGTCCATGCGGTTCGTCGTATCTCAGCCGAGCTTCGCGATCTCGGCGAGGATCTCGACGTTTTCGCGCCGCTGTCCCGGTGTCTCCTCGACGTGCACCCAGCGAAGGATGCCGGCCTTGTCGATGAGGAAGTACGCGCGCTTGGAGAGGAACCGTTCCGGGACGAGCACACCGTATGCGATGGAGGCCTCGCGCTTGAAGTCGCTCAGCAGGTCCACCGGCATTTCGTACTTGGCCTTGAACTCGCGCAGGGAAGGCGTCGCGTCGACGCTCACGGGAAAGACGACGACGTCCTTGTCGGTGAAGTCTGCGTAGTCATCGCGAAAGCTGCACATCTCGGTCGTGCACACCGAGGTGAAGGCCAACGGGAAGAAGGCGAGGAGGACATTCTGCTTTCCGCGGAACGTGGAAAGGGTCACGACCTCGCCGGTGGTCGACGTGAGGGCAATCTCGGGCGCGGTCTCGCCCACGGCGGGAACGCGAAGCGTCGTGCTGGACGTCATTGCAGCGGCTGGTATGGGTGAGTGGACGGGGGCAAGCTAGAGTTCCCCTCGGGCACCGGCAAGCGAGGTGCAATGCCCCGTCACGGCCAGCGTTCGCTCACCCGATCAGGCTCGCGGGTGGCCGGCGCGCGCGCGGCCACATCACGCGCGGCACACTGCGTGCGCGCTGCCTCCGACGCGCCGCACCGATGCGGTCAGCCCCGCCGCACCTGTACCGTCAAGCGAGCGGCATCGAGCCCGACGATTCCGACCACGCGGGCAAAGCGCGCATCGCCGCGAATGAGATCGAAGATGGGCGACGCCATCGATTCCTGCGCAAAGAAGTCGTCGCGCGCCGCCGTGGCCCAGGTGAGCGCATCGATCGCCCAGTCCTTGTCGCCCAGCCCGAGATAGACCTTGGCCATCGCGGGATACACGCCGGGGCGCCGTGTATCGCGCTCGAGGCCCGCGACGATCGACTTCGCCTCGGACGTACGTCCGGCACGCGCCAGCGCGTAGCCTAACGAACCAAGCACTGCGGGAGACTCGGCCTCGTCACCGCGGATCGCTTCGAGCATCGCAATCGCTTCTGCCGCGCGCCCCGCCTGCAGCAGCACCGTCGCCATCGCCAGCCGCGCCGCGGGCGAGGTGGAATCGCGCGCGAAGGCGGTCCGCATCGTCGTCATCGCCGCGGCGTGATCACCGGCAATGCCCTGCACCACCGCCAGCATGCGGGCCGACGAACCGCCCCCCGCGCGACGCGACGCCTGCTGGAGCAGCCGCTCGGCCTCGCGGACGTTGCCGTTCACCGCCTGATTGAGCGCCATCCACTGCAACGCCGGCACATTGGTCGAGTCGAGCGTGAGCGCGCGCGCGAGTGACGCGCGTCCCTCGGCCCAGCGCCACTCGAGGTCGTGAATGTTGCCGAGCGCCGCGTGCGCCGCCGAGCTGGTGGAGTCGAGCGCGAGAGCGCGTTGCGCGGCGAACGTCGCCTTGTCCAGCGCGTCGGCACGCTCGCTGCTCGTTGGCAGCGGGAGGATCGAGTAGGTCTGCGCCAGTTCGGCGTAGGCGCGGGCAAAGGCCGGGTCGCGCCCCACCGCAGACTCGAACGCACTCACCGCCTGCTGCAGCGACTCGGGCGTGCGTTGCATCAGCAGGTAATGTCCGCGCAGGTAATCGTTGTAGGCCTCGGGGTCGCGCGCCCCGCTCACGTCCAGTGCGGCGCCAGCGGTGACGTCGCTGCTCACCGCCGCGGCAATCTGCGAGGCGATGTCGGACTGCACCGCAAGCAGGTCACCGGTGGGACGCTCGTACACCTGCGACCATGCGCTAAAGCCGTCGCGCGCGGTCACCAGGCGCACCGCCACGCGAATGCGATCGCCGTTCCGCTGCACGGTCCCCTCGAGCAGGAACGGGACGCCGAGGCGGCGCGCCACGTCGGCGACCGATCCTCCCGCCGCCTGCGCGGCCGCCGCTGCGCTCCGCGACGCCACACGAAGACCGGGGACGCGCGAGAGCGCGCTCGTGATCTCGTCCGACATCCCCAACGCGAGATAGGCATCGCTCGAATCGGGCGACACGCTCACCATAGGAAGCACCGCGACGCCCGGCGGGAGCGCGACCTCGGCTGCAAGCGACTCCGATGTCGATGCGGATGACTTCGCGCGCAGGGCGAGCGCTCCCCCAGCGACCGCAACCACCGCCACCGCGCCGGCCATCCACCAGCGCAGCGACGGCACGCGCGCGGTGCGAGGGAGCGAACGCACCGATGCCGACGACACCGCCCCACTCACCACGGCCGGATCGTCGAGGACGGCGAGGATGGCGGCGGCGTCCTGCGGGCGGTGCGCCGGATCCTTCTCCAGGCAGCGCATAACGAGCGCGGCGAGGGCCGACGGCGTGGTGGGGCGGAAGCGCGTCAGCGGCTCGGGCGTCTCCACCAGGTGCGCCTGCATCGTCTCGCGCACCCCACGATCGGCGAACGGCGGGTGACCGGCCAGCATCTCGTACGCCATCACGCCCAGGGCGTAGAGGTCGGCGCGATGGTCCATCGTCGGGTCGCTGGCCACCTGCTCCGGCGCCATGTAGGCTGGCGTGCCGAGCGAGATCCCCGCGCTGGTGAGCGTTCCATGCGGGTGCTCCTTGCGCGAGCGGGCGGTCGCGACGGCCTTGGCCACCCCGAAGTCAGCGACGATCGCCGCGCCGCCGGCCAGCAGGACGTTGTCGGGCTTGATGTCGCGATGGACGATCCCGCGCTCGTGCGCAAAGGCCAGCGCGCGCGCCACGTCGCGGAGGATGCTGACCGTGAGCGGGACCGAGAGCGCGCGCTCACTCGTCAGGCGGGCGCGCAGCGACTCGCCCTCGACGAACGGCATCACGAAGTACGGCAGCCCTTCGGCGTCGCCGGCCGCAATCACTCCGACGATGTTGGGGTGCTGCAGGTTGGCGGAGAGGAGGACCTCACGGCGGAAGCGCTCGCGCGAGAGCCCTTCGGCGATGTCCTCGCGCAGGACCTTGACCACCACGTCGCGCGACAACGACCCCTCGTGCGCGAGGAAGACCCGCGACATCCCGCCCCCGCCCAGCTCACGTTCGATGCGATACGCGCCGCCCAGCGCACGTTGCACGCGCTCGGCGACGGAGTCGGTCGTCGGGTGAGGTGAGGAAGGATTCGTCATGGGTCGCTGCTTCTTCGACACCCGTACGACGGGAAGGGATTGCCAGATTCGGAAAGCCTGAGGTCACGCGCGGGTATCGTCATCGCAAATTGCGGACGGGATTGCCGCGCGCAACGTTTCGCACGTCAGAGCGGCGCGCGAAACGCGTGGTTGCCGCAACCTTGTCGCACATTCCCTGAATGCACGAGCGCCCTCCGATCGCGAAGATCGAAGGGCGCTCGACCGGCACGCGCCGGCGACTGCTGTTGAACCGGGGTATGGAGCGGAGGGGAATCGAACCCCTGACCTCATGCTTGCAAAGCACGCGCTCTCCCAACTGAGCTACCGCCCCGGAACGACGGGCAATATATCCGACCGACCGCAGCCGAGGAAACTGCAATGATCCCCGCTGGCCAAAGCCTCACGGTCCGCTGCCAGTTCTGCCAGACCTGGAATCGCGTCGACGGTACCCGCGCCGCCGAACGACCCAAGTGCGGCAACTGCGCCCGCTTCATCCTGCTCGACCGTCCGTGGACGTTGTTCGAGGACACGTTCGAGCGCACGATCCGGGAATCCGAACTTCCCATCTTCGTCGACTTCTATGCCGACTGGTGTGGCCCCTGCAAGATGATGGCGCCGGCGGTCGACGAGCTGGCGGCGCGCAACATCGGGACTGCGCTCATCGCCAAGCTCAACACCGATCTCGCGCCGCAGACCTCCGGGTCGTTCAACATTCGCGGAATCCCCACCAGCATCGTGTTCAAGGGGGGGATCGAAGTGGCCCGGCAGAGCGGCGCGATTCCCCTCGCCGGACTCGAGCAGTTGCTCCAACGCGCACGAGGCACCTCCACCTAACACGTTGCAGCACAAGCATTCAAGCACGCGCATCGCAAGCATCACGCGAGCGTTGACCTCCCATTTCTCCGAGCCCACGCATGACTCCTGACCACGCCTCAGACTCGCCGTCCGCGCCGCATCGCCCGCTCGAACGTCGCTCGTTTCTCGCCCGGTTTGGCGCCGGGATGGCGGCCTTCACCGCCGCCATGGGTGTGAGCTCCGACGTGGGGGCGCAGCCGGTTCAGGGGAGCTTCCAGCCCGCTCGGCATCCGCAGGACGACTGGTTCGATCAGGTCCCCGGGAAGCATCGCTTCTTCTTCGACGCCACCTCCCCCACCGGCGCCGGCGAGGCGATCACCTTCGCCAGCAACTACTACGTCGCCAACAAGTCGGGGTACGGGCTGGAGACGCGCGATCTCGCGGTCGTGATCTGCCTGCGACACTGGGCGACGCCGTTCGCCTTCTCCGACGCGATGTGGGCCAAGTACGGCGCGCCGATCGCCGAGCGCATCAAGTTCACCGATCCCAAGACCAAAGCGGTCCCCGCGATCAACGTCTATCAGGCCGACGACTACGGGATGCTCCTCCCCAATCGTGGCACCACGCTGGACGAGATGGTCGCGCGCGGAACGCACTTCGCCATCTGCGACATGGCGGCGCGCGCGTTCGCCGGGATCGCAGCGGCGAAGACCGGCGCCAAGGCCGCCGACGTCTACGAGGAGCTCAAGGCCAGCGCGATCCCGAACTCGCACTTCATGGCGGCGGGAATCGTGGCGGTCAATCGGGCGCAGGAGCGGGGGTACTCCATCCAGTACATCGGATAGGGGCGGAAGACCGGAAGAGCCGAAGACGAGAAGACGAGAAGACGAGAAGACGGGAAGACGAGTTCGTCAGGCGTCCGGCCCGGGTTGCTGTGCGCGCTCCAGACGGTTCAGCAGTCGCGGCATTCCGGGGATCCAGCGCAGCAGGCGACCGAGTGGGAGGATGAGCAGCAGGGAATACAGCGCGGCGGTGCGGGCGAGGATCACCAGCAACAGCAGCACAAACGCGACGATCGCGGCGTAGGCGATCCAGATCCCTGCCCCTCCCCCACTCTCGATTCCGGACATCTCAGGCCTTGGCGAACGTCGAGAGCGCCGGCTCGGCGGCGCGGGCGTCGGCAAGCCCGCGCGACAAGCGCGACACGAACGGCGTTGTCATGAGCGTGGTGGTAATCGCCATGAACACCATCATGGCGAACAGCGCGGGCGAGATGACGCCGATGTCGAGCCCGATGTTGAGGATCACCAGCTCCATCAGTCCGCGCGTGTTCATCAAGGCCCCCAGCACGGCGCCGCTTCGCCACGACATCCCCATCGCCCGCGCGGCGATCGCGGTCCCGCCAAACTTCCCCGCCACCGCGACCACCAGGATCGCCCCCATCATGAGCAGGTGGGTCGCGTCGCCCGCCACCAGCCCGAGTTGGGTTCGCAGACCGGTGAAGGCGAAGAACAGCGGGAGCAGGAAGGCGACGAGAAGGTCCTCGAATCGCGACGTCACGGCGTGCCGGAATCGCTCGTCGTGCGGCATGACCGCCCCCGTGAGGAACGCGCCAAAGAGCGCGTGGATCCCGAGCAGCTCGGTGATCCCGGCCGAGATCATGACCACGATGATGACCGCGGCCAGTTCTCCCTGCGCGATGTGGCCGGTCTCGGAAACACGCTTGCCAAACCGTCGAAAGAGGGCGGCGCCGGCGGTGAGCATGAAGACGACGTAGGCTGCGGTCCCGGCCACCGTGAACAGGAGCGACGACGACTCGCCCGCCCGGACGATGCTCACCACGACGGCGAGGATGAGCCACGCCGACACGTCGTCGACCGCGGCGCAGGCAATCGCCATCGCCCCGATGGGGGTGCGCAGGAGGGCGCGTTCCTCGAGGATGCGCGCGAGCACCGGAAACGCCGTCACGCTCATCGCCGCCCCCATGAAGAGGGCAAAGCCGGTGAGCGTGACGCCGCTCGGCGCGAGCGAGGGGTAGAGCACCGTGGCCAGCCCGGCGCCTAACGCAAACGGCGCCGCGATGCTGGACCAGCTGATGACCAGCGCCGTGCGCCCCCGCGACTGCAGCGACGTGGTGTCCAGCTCGATCCCCACCAGGAACATGAAGAGGATGAGCCCGAGTTGGCTCAGCGTGTTCAGGAAGCCGAGCGAGTTGGCGGGAAAGAGCGCCTGCCACGTTCCCGGCGCGAGGGCCCCGAAGACCGACGGCCCCAGCGCGATCCCCGCCACCATCTCCCCCACCACCTGCGGCTGGCCCACGCGACGCAGCAGCCACCCGACCATTCGGGCCGCCAGCAACACTGCGACGATCTGCGCGAGGAGGAGGACGACGTTAGGCATCAGGGACGACGGCAAGTGCGATACGTGCATCGCGTGGGGCGCGACCGAGGCATCGCGCCGAATCGCGGTGCGGCGCCGGAGCGTCGGACACGCCACCAGCCGGAATATCATCGGGAGGCGGTCCGGCAGGAAACGGTGAAACGCAGAAGACGGGAGGACGAAATCTCGTCTTCCCGTCTTCCCGTCTTCTCGTCTTCCTGTCGTGCCGGCGCTACTCGTGTGCCGGCAGCGGCTCCATCGTCTTCGCGTCGACCGGAACTTGCATCTCGTCGCGATGCTGCGAGGTCATCCACACCACTCGCATGCGCGGGAAGGCGTCCATGAAGCTCAAGTAGCAGAAGCCCCACAGCCCGAGGTAGCCGATCGTCGTCCCGATCTCCCAGATTCCGAACGGCGCGGAGGTGACCGTCTGGACGTAGTACGGCGGATAGATCTCGAGGTAGCGATGAATCCAGATGCCGATCATCGAGCAGGTGGCGAAGAACGCCATGGTCGGCGTGTACAGCTTGGGCGCCTTGCCCATGAGCCCGAAGAAGGGCGCGGCGAACACCAGGAAGGCGACCGACACGCTGAGGTTCGTCCACGGCTGGATGAGCGTCAGGCGCAAGCGGTGCGTCTCCTCCCCCCAGTTTCCGTACCAGATGACGAGGAACTGCGAGAAGGTGAGGTAGCCCCAGAAAGCGGTGATGGCGAAGCAGAGCTTGCCGATGTCATGGAAGTGCGACTCGGTGATGACGTCGTGCGCCCCCATGAAGTTCCGCCACCAACGTACCAGGAGCGAGAACGACATCAGCATGATGAGCCAGCCGCCCATGAACACCTGCCAGCCGTACATCGTCGACTGGAAGTGATAGTCCATCGACATCGACAGGTCCCACGCCAGCATCGTCCAGCCGAAGCCGAAGACGAGCGCGAGGAAGACGGCGAGCTTGCCCTGCAGCGAGTGGGTGGAGTGCATCTCGCGACGCTCTTCGCCAAAGCCGCGGCGCATCCCTTCACGCAGCCCCTTGGCCCACCCGGCGCCCCACTCAGGGAGCAGACCGACGTCCACGCGCACCGACGTGTAGATGTACCAGACGCTCAGCGCGGTGATGAGGCCGAAGACGACGACGCCGCGGATGACGAAGAACGTCGGCTCCAGCCACATCGCCTTTTCCTTGATCGTGATCGTCTCGTGCATCCACGGGAAGATGTGCCCCTTCCCGGCGAACAGCGTGACGAGCAGGAGGACGAAGGCCACCGGAAGGAAGGCGACAAACCCTTCGATGAGGCGGATCACCCCGCGCGACCAGCGCGCCGTCGTGATGCGCTGCACCGCGGCGAACATCACCGCCGCCGACGACGGGATCGTGAAGTACAGCCAGTTGACGTGGAAGGCCTGCCACGCGCGGTTCTCGCCCATGGCCGCGCCAGCGATGAAGATGCCGAATCCGATGACCGCCAGGACGAGCGAAATCGTCTTGAGGTTCTTCGGGACCGGCTTGGCCTGGATCATCTTGACCAGGTCCTGCCGGGACGGCGTGTGTGCTCCGTGATGTGCGCTCACTCGTGTTCTCCCGATTTCGCGGGCTGCGCCGCCCCTTCAGTCGTCGTCGATTCCGCGGGCTTCGCCTCGGCCGGGCGCGCCGTGACGCCAGGCGTCCCGATCAGCGTCGGCGGCACGTGCTGCACCCAACGGTTGGGGCCCAGTTCGGTGAGTCCCGGCACCTTGTCGCCGTTCACCCCCGGCATGGCGATGGGCCCGGTCGCGAACTGCACGCCGGTCACCTTCCCCTGCAGGGCGCGGACGTAGTTCACCACGTCCCAGCGATCCGACTCCTCGATACGGTTGTACGACGGCATCAGCCCGCGGCCGTTGCGCATCATGCCGTAGATGTAGCCGTCGGTCCGGTTCTTGGTCATGTCCATCAGCAGGTTGATCGGCGGGACACCATAACGCATGGCCTTCCCCATCCCATCACCCTTGTCGCCGTGACACACGGCGCAGTTGATCTGGTAGTACTTGTGCCCGTTGGCGAGCGACGCTTCGCTCACCGGCGTCGGGTTGGTCGCCAGCATCCCGATCGTGTCGATCTGGAACGGGAGCGCCGCATACGACACCTGCATCGCGCTCACCGCCGTCCCGGAGCGCGGCACCGATCCCTGCGGCGCACCACGCACCGACTTGAGGATCGAGTCCTGCTCCCACACGGTCACCATCGGCATGCGCTTGAAGTCGGTGAACCACTCGCACGCCGTGAGCGAGAGGACGGCAGGCGCCACGAGCGCCAAACGACGCACAGCAACTGGGACGGTCATCGATGACTGGTTGAGTCCGCGCATTACGATTCCCCCCGCACTTCGATGGCGCCGAACTTCCGCAGCGTCGCCTCGGCTTCCTTGAGCCGCTCAGGGGCCGCCTCGACGAAGATGCCGTAATCGCCGTGCGTAAAGCGCGGATCGAAGCCCACGGTGGCCGTGATCTTCGGGACCTTGGAGTTGATGAACATCGCCGCCACGGTCGACAGCGCCCCTACGAGCACCATCACCTCGAAGCCGATGATCGTGAACGGGATCCAGCTGGCGATCGCCTTCCCCCCGACCACCAGCGGCCAGTACTCCGACGTCCAGACCGGGATCCAGTAGCCAAATGTCACGCCGAGCAACCCGCCGATCAGCGTGAAGCGGCGCACCGGCGACGTGGGGGGCTCGAGGGCATGCTCGATCTCGTGCCGAGGGGTCGGCATGTAGACCGTGAAATCGTACTTCTGCTTCTTCAGCGCTTCGATCGCGTCGCAGGTCGCGTCGATCTCACGAAACGCTGCTACAAGTCCGCGCCGCATCAGTCGAATTCTCCCGGCGTTTCCGTGCCGTAGGGGAGGTGGTGTCCACCGGCATCGAGCCCGTGGCCTCGCGCATGGCTGCGCAGCTTGGGCGGAATGATCTCCTTCACTTCAGCGATCGCCACCACCGGCAGCTGCTTGATGAAGAGGAGGAACCACATGAAGAACCAGCCGAACGATCCGATGAGGATCGAGATATCGACCCAGCTCGGCACATAGCCGCCCCACTGCCACGGCTCGAACTCGTGCGACAGCGAGGGGACGATGATGACGAAGCGCTCGAACCACATCCCGATGTTGATGAAGATCGAGAGGATGAACAGCCAGGTCGGGTTGCGGCGCAGCTTCTGCGAGAAGAGCGAGAGCGGGAAGATCATGTTGCAGGTGAGCATGATCCACGCGGCCCACCACCACTCACCAAAGACGCGGTTCCAGAAGTACTCCTGCTCCACCGCGACGCCCGAATACCACGCCACCCAGAACTCGATGAGGTAGGCGCACCCGACGACCATCGACGTGAAGAGGCAGAGCTTCGAGGCCGCGTCGAGGTGATTGATCGTGACGTAGTGCTCGAGCTTGAAGAACTTCCGGATGGGGATGATGATCGTGAAGACCATGCCGATCCCCGAGAAGATGGCGCCGGCGACGAAGTACGGCGGGAAGATCGTCGCGTGCCACCCCGGCGTGAGCGCCATGGCGAAGTCGAACGACACGACCGAGTGCACCGAGAGCACCAGCGGCGTCGAGAAGGCCGCCAGGAACAGGTACATCTTCATGAAGTGACGCCACTCGGGCTCCGAGTTCCGCCACCCTAACGACAGGATCGCCAGGATCTTCTTGCGCAGCGGATTGGTCTCGCGGTCACGCAGCACCGCGATGTCCGGGATGAGCCCGACGTAGAGGAACGTCGACGACACCGTCAGGTACGTCGAGATGGCGAACACGTCCCACACCAGCGGCGACTTGAAGTTCGGCCAGATCAACCGCCAGTTGGGATACGGAATCAACCAGAAGAACTTCCACGGGCGCCCGATGTGGATGATCGGGAAGAGCCCCGCGGTCATGACCGCGAACACCGTCATCGCTTCGGCGCATCGATAAATCGTCGTGCGGAAGCCGGCGCGGAACAGGAAGAGAATGGCCGAGATGAGCGTACCGGCGTGGCCGATAACGACCCAGAACACGAAGGTGATGATGTAGACCCCCCACATCACCGGCGGTTCGTACCCGGCGTTCCCCAACCCCCAGTAGATCTGGTAGATCCACGCCGAGGCGCCTACGAGGAACAAGGCGATCGCCACGCCGAGGGCGGCGAACCACCCCTTGGTCGGCTTGAGCGTCGCGATGATGTCGTCGTCGACCTGTTCGTAGTCCCGGACCCCCGGGAGCTGCACGTCGGCCGAAGCAATGTTCGGCCGGAGCGGTTCAGCGAAAGAAGCCATTACGCGGCACCTCCCGCCGGATGATTGACGCGCTTCAAGTAGACCACCGCGGTGTAGGTACTCAGTTCCTCGAACACGTGGTACGCGCGGGCATCCTCGGCGAGCTTGGCCACCGACCAGTTCTCGTCGGCCGCGTCACCAAAGACGATGGCCTTGGACGGGCACGCCTGCGCGCACGCCGTCGTGAACTCGTCAGGCTTGAGCTCGCGGTTCTCCAGCTTCGCCAGGTTCTCCGCCTCGCGGATGCGCTGCACGCAGAAGGAGCACTTCTCCATGACGCCCTTGCCGCGCACCGTGACGTCCGGATTGAGCTGCAGGTGCAACGGCTCGGGGAAGGCATACTGACGGCGTTCCTTCTCGCCGTAGCCGTGCCAGTTGTAGTAGCGAACCTTGTAGGGGCAGCCGTTGGAGCAGTAGCGCGTCCCCACGCAGCGGTTGTAGACCTGGACGTTCAAGCCGTCCGGGGCATGGTAGGTCGCGTACACCGGGCACACCGGCTCGCACGGGGCGTTGCCGCAGTGCTGGCACATCATCGGAACGAAGCGCGCCTCGAAGTCCGTCGAGCCGTCTTCCCCTCCCTCGAAGTACCGCTCGATGCGCAACCAGCTCATCTCGCGACCCTTGAGGATGTTCGCGCCCGGGCGCGTATCCCACGCCGCGTCGTCCGAGCCGGAGCCCGGCCGCAGCGAGCGACCCTGCCAGCGTGCACCCACCGTCGGGATGTTGTTCTCGGCGTAGCACGCCGTCACGCAGGCCGAGCACCCGGTGCACCGCGCGAGATCGATGGTCATCGCCCAACGGCGCTTGGCCATCCCGCTCCAGTGCTTCGGGTCGTACATCCCCTTGTCCTTCGCCGTCGAGTCGACCAGGTCACCCTGGGCGTCGCCAGCCACCGGCGAGCGCAGCCCCGGGAGGAACTCGTGACTCGCATCGCCGGGGAACTTGTGCGCTTCTTCCTTGAAGCGGCCGGCGATCAGGTCGGCGACGGTGATCGCCTGTGCGATCCCGCGGCCGTGCTGGCGCGCCGACCCTTCGGTCGTCACAAGGTCCGACCGATCGCCCGCCTTGCTCACCTTGGCCTTGGCCTGCGTGAGCGCCAGCGCCCCCGAGCCGTTGAACGTGGCGCCTAACGCGCCGAGCGCGTTGACGCCGATGTCCTTGGCATAGCGCCCGTAGGCGGTGTGCCCCTGCCCCAGTGCGACCGCCACCGTGTCGGGGCGGATGCCGAGGTAGATGAACGTCGGGAGCGTGATCGTCCCCGCCGCCGTCTGCACCGTCACGTGATCGCCCGCCGCGACGCCCAGCTTCTTGGCCGTCGCCGGGTGCAACTCGATCCACGACTGCCACACCACCTTGGCGACCGGGTCGGGGAGTTCCTGCAGCCACGGCTTGTTGGCCCCGGCGCCAGTGCCGAGCACTGCGTGCGGGTACGTGACCAGGAAGTACTCGCCGTCCCCTGCAATGGCCGCCGGCGCCGTCGACGATGTCGTGACCATGGCCGCGGCCGCGTCGCGCTGCGGGATCGCGCCGTTGGCCAGCCCGTTGGTGAGCGCCTGCGTGAAGGCCGCAGCCCCACCGGGGAAGCGGCTCGCGAGGAAGTCGCGATAGCTCTTCCACGGGAAGCGCGCTGCGGTCGTCGCATCGCCCTGCGCCACCTGCAACAGGACGTCGGCGGTGGCCCGCGTGTCGAAGATGCGGTCCATCACCGGCTGCTGGAGCGAGATCACACCAGGCTTGGCCTCGGCGTCGCCCCACGACTCAAGCGCGTGATCGCTCGGGAGCACCAGGTCGCACAGTTCCGTCGTCTCGTCGGGATAGGACGAGAACGAGACCTTGAACGGGATCTTGGCCATCGCGGCCGCGAAGCCCGCCGCCTTGGGCGTGTCGTACGCCGGGTTGGCGCCTCGCACGAAGAGGAGCGAGACGCTGCCGGCATCGGCCTGCTTGGCAATCGCCGCCATCTGCTCGGCGCCGACAGCCCCGTTGAAGCCACCCAGCGGCTCGCTCGGCTTGATCGTCACGCCCACGTTGCCGGCCGCCTTGTTGATGTCGGCGGCGAGCGTTGCCACCACACCGGCGTTGGGCGTCGAGACGCCGGAGAGCACCAGGCTCGGACGAGCCGCCTTGAGCTCATCGGCCACGCGCTGCAACGTCGCTTCGGTCACTCCGGAGGCATCGGACGCTTCCTTGACCGTCGCACCACCGGCGCCACCCACCGCGCCGAGCAGCGCTCGGGCGATGACTTCTTCGCTGCCAGGCTTGCAGGCAATCCACTCGTCGGCATTGAGGCCGGTGAGCGATCGGCGAGGACCGATATAGATGAAGCGCGGCGCGTTCTGCAGCTTCGCGCGCGCGTCGGCGAAGGCGAGCTGCATCGGGACCGCCGCCTCGCGTCCGTCGAGGAAGTCGGCCCCTAACGAGATGACCAGCGACGCCGCCGACATGTCGACGCTCGGCATCGCCACGCCATACGCCGCCGTATTGGCGGCGCGCAGCGCGAGGTCGGCCGCGGAGTCGTACTGGTAGTGCGCCGGGAAGCCGAACGCGCCGAGCCACTGGTCGAGGAAGACCCCGAACGTGCCCGACGCGTGCTGGTCGATGAAGACCGCGTTGCCGGCCGGGCCCTTGGAGCGCGTCTCGCCGATCTTTTGGCTCAGGGTGGCGAGCGCCTTGTCCCACGTGGTGGGGACGAGCTTTCCGCCCTCGCGGGCCATCGGCTGGCGATAGCGGTCAGGGTTGTACAACCCCTGCAGCGACGCCTGTCCGCGCGCGCACAGCGCGCCGCGGTTCACCGGATGGTCCGGATTCCCTTCGAGCTTGATGGCGCGTCCGTCGCGCACCTCGGCGACGACGCCGCAGGCGGTCGCGCATTCGCGGCAGGTGGTGCTGTAGTAGGTCGAGACGCCGGGGACCGTCTGGTCGGGAGAGACCAGATACGGAATCAGCTTCTCGACCTTCTCCTGGCTACACCCGATAGTGGTCGTGACGGCGCTGGCGGCGCCCAGGACCTTGAGGAACTCGCGGCGCTTGACGCCCGCGGACCCCGTCGACTGGCTCATGCAGTGCTTCCTCGATCGTCGAGACGAACCGCGACGCTTGGGACCTGATTCGTTAGGCCCGGCAGCCGCGGCGGCGGCGATGCTTCCAGACTTAGTAGTGGCAGATGGCGCAGTCGTACCGCGCCTTCTTGGGTTCGACGTTGGCGGCCGCCTTGGCCCCCACCGTGTCCCCAGCCGCCAGCAGCCCATCACTGAGCTTGTAGCCCTTCACGTGGCAGTTGACGCACCAGCCCATGTTGAGCGAGGCGGCCTGCTGCACCTGGGCCATTCCCTGCACCGCGCCGTGACACGTCTGGCAGGTCACCCCCGCGCTGACGTGACGCATGTGCGGGAAGTGCACGTACTCGGGGACCTTGTGGATGCGCTCCCACGGAATCGTCTGCCACTTATCCGGCTGCCCCGGAGGGGCGAGCTTCTGCAGCTTGGTGATTTCCGCGCTCACGCGGGCCGGCTTGCCGTCCATCGCCGGGCGATTGGGGCCGACCACCGTGTGACAGCCCATGCACGTCCCCACCGCCGGCAGTCCCGGATCAGGCGACTTGTTCGCGCTGTAGTGACAGTACAGACAGTTCATCCCCAGCGTCTGCACGTGCACCGGATGGGGGAACTGGATCGGCTGCACGGGGGAGAACCCCTGCGACGACGATGCGCCGCTGTACGCCGAGAGGAGGGTCGCCGCCGCCGCGATGGCGAAGAACGCCGGAACGAGCGTCCACTTGCGCCTGCTCGTCATCGAGTCCTGAGGTGGAGGGAAGCCGACTGATTGACTCGGCCTTGTGAATCATTTCACAAGAAACCGAAACAGCGGCGAAAAATGACCACGCTGCTTCCGACTTGCAAGAGTCTGATTTGCTGAGAGTTGCCCTTCTTCGAAATCACGTGCGCTTGCTCAGACTCCCGATCGCATCCGCACCCGTCATCACCACTGACGCGCCGTCTCTCTCACGACGGGCTGGCGTCCTAACGCACCAACAGCCACCACGGTTCGCACGCCGTCGCTACTCGCCCATCGACGCGAGCCGCCACTCCCCCACATCGGACGGCAGCAACGCCAGATTCGCCCGCGCCCCCTGCGTCAGGCGCAGCGGCCACATGGTGCCATACACGAATCTTTCACTCCCGATAGTGCGGAAGAGCGTCGCCAATTCGTCGCTCGGCGGCCCCCACACCCAACTGAAGTCGTAGAACACCCGTTCGCGCTCGGCCGGCGTCAGCCCCCAATGCACTTCCTCGATGAACTCACGTCCGGCCGCCGTCACGACCAGTCGGGCACCGCAGCCGCTGCGCGCGAGCTCGCGCACGTGCGCGGCCGAGAGGTCGCCCGCCACATCTAGCGGATGTCGCTGCCGCAGATCCTCGAAGCGCACCGTCAGCAGCACAGTTACCCCCGCGCGTGCACACGCCTCGCCGAGTGCCGCCAGTCGCGCATCACCGGGGGGCATCCCCCAGAGCTGCGGATAGACGCGGATCGCCGGCGCCCCGGCCGCCACCAGCGTGCCTAACGTCTCACGCCATCCCGGCCAGTCGGGGCGCACGATCGGGACGGGGCGCAGGATGCCCGCGTGCGGCGCCAGCGCCGTGAGCAACTCCGCGTTGCCGGCCGACGGATCGCGATGAAACGCACTCGGCAGGTGTCCCACCCACGCGCGCGCGATTCCCTCGCGCGCCATCACGCGCACGAGGATCTCGGGCTCGGGGTGCGGGATGTGCCGGAACGGGTAGCCCCCGATGAACGTGTTGACGTCCAGGGAGGCGGGAGACGGGAGACGGGAGACGGGAGAGATCGTCGTCACGTTAGGCATGGGCGACTTCCTCCAGGCGGGGGAAGGCGCCGCGCGGGAAGATGCGCGTGGCGTTGCGCCAGCGCACATCGGCCAGCTCGTGCTCCGACAGGCCGATCACCTCCAGGGCCCAGAGCTTGGCCAGCCCAGTGCACAGCGTGATGTCGGCTCCCCACAACAAGCGCTGTGCCCCGACGGCTGCAAGGGCATCGTCGAGCATCCCGCGGTCGATGCCGCTTCCCGACAAGTCGAGGTAGATGTTGGGGACGTCGCGTACGGCCGCGAAGGTGTGCGCGTAGTCGCCGCCGCCGCCGATGTGGGCCAGGATGAACGAGACCTCGGGGTGACGCGCGGCCAGCGTCGCGAGGTCGGTGCCATCGGAGATGTCCTGCGATGGCCAGTGCCGGCGCCGGTGCTGCCAGATGTGATGCAACACCGGAAGTCCGTGCGCACGCGCCCGCTCGATTACCGGATCGAGCAACGCATCGTCGCAGCGACGCGCGGCGGCGAGCTTGAGCCCCACCGCCCCGCGCGCCACGCATCGATCGATTTCGGCCAGCGCGAAATCGGTGTCGTTGGGATTGACTGCGACATAGGCGCGCACGCAGTCATCGTGGTCTTCCTGCACCACGAGCATGAAGTCGTTCCCCTGCACGGTGTCGTTGGGGGACTGGAAGTACGTGGGCGAGGGGGCTCCCCAGCTCCCCAGCACTGACGCGACGTGATAGGTGATCCCGATCTCCGCGCCCCCCTCCAGCCGCCGAGTGTTGAGCGTGGCCCAGTCGGCGCGCGCTCCCTCAGGTTGGAAGAAGTGGGCGTGCACGTCGATGAGCGGGAGCGGCCCGCCCAGCGGAACGACGCCGGTCACCGCTCTTCGGCCTCCAGCACCTCGACCAGCGCCGTGCTGGCCACGCGCTCGATCTCCATCAGGATGGCGTCGTCGTCGTGGGCCATCGCGGCGTAGTTGTACGCCCCGCGCTTGAAGAGCACCCCTTCCGCGGCCGCCTGCTCGAGAAAGGCGCGCTGCCGGCGCTCATCGTCGAATTCGAGCGTCCACATGGGATCGATGCCCGTCACGCGCACGCCGGGGACGCCGCTCGCCGCCACGGCGGCAGACACACGCTCGCGCATCTCCTTCCCCACGCGCCACAACGAGGCGCACACGTCGACCTCGGCGTGCACGTCGAGCACCGCCGTCGCCGCGGCGATCGCGGTGGACTCGCCGGCGAGCGTGACCGAGATCCAGGTGTCCTCTGCCGCTTCCATGATCGCCGCGCGCCCGACCACCGCGGCGAGCGGAAAGCCGTTGGCCATCGCCTTGCCGAACGCCGCGAGGTCGGGTTCGATGCCCGCGAACGACTGATATCCGCCAGCCGCAAGCCGGAAGCCGGTCTTCATCTCATCGAAGATGAGCACCGCCCCCACGGCATCACACAACCGGCGCGCGGCCGCGCACCACTCCGGCGACGGGAGCGCATTGACGACCGGTTCGAGCACGATCGCCGCCAGCCCGTTGCCCGCCGCGCGGGCCGCCCGTTCGAGTGCGCCCACATCATCGAAGGGGACCGACACGAAGTCGGCGCGCGTTCCGGCGGGGACGCCGGCGGCGTCGCTGCACCAGTCCTGCCACCCGAAGTACCCGCTCCCGACGACGGTCGAACGTCCGGTGGAGGTGCGCGCGATGCGCACCGCGGCCGCCATCGCCTCGCCGCCGGACTTGAGGAAGCGCACCTGCTCCGCGCACGGAATCAGCTCGCACAGTCGCTCGGCCAATTCCACCTCGGCGGTGCTGGCGAGCCCGCACACATTCCCGTTCGCCACCGCCGCCAGCACCGCCCGGCTGATCGCCTCGTCGCCGTATCCGATGGCAACCGAGCCTAACGCCATGGTGCAGTCGATCAGCGTACGCCCCGACGCCGTGGTGACCCGGCACCCCTGCGCCGAGGTGAAGTGCGCCGGTCCGGCACTGGAGTCGGGGCCGTAGATCGATGGGGGGCGCTTGCTCCCCGTCGAACTCCCGCCGGGGATGACCAGCGCCGCACGTTCGCGCCAGTCGCGGTCGATGTCGTCGGCCTCGAGCGCCGATTCGGGGGCGAGGGACTCTTCGTCCTCTCCCTCGGGTGCTTCATCGTCGGGCGGCGGCGGTGGCGGCTCGTTGTTGCCGCGACCAAAGAAGCGCTTGAATGGCATGGGCGAAGCCGTCGATCCAGGAGTGAGCGAGTCGGAGCGTGTGGTGCTCGGGAAGATTATGCGTTGGGCGCGGCGGAAGCATCAGGTGCTTCGTTCACCGGCGCCTCGCTGCCGAGGGTGTCGCGCGTGGACGCGTCGCTCGAGGACGCGTCGCTCAGGGACGCGTCGCTCAGGGACGCGTCGCTCAGGGACGCGTCGCTCATGGACGCGTCGCTCGCGCCCGACGCCGGTGCGTGGGCGCCCACCTGCTTGCGAATCCGGTCCATCGTGCGCACCACTTCGATGTTCATGGCCCGCAGCAGCTCGATCTCGCGCGCATCGGGGCCGGCGCGATAGTAGAGCGAACGAATGCTGCGCATGATGTGATCGCGAAAGCGCGTCTTGAAGAAGTCGATGGCCGCCAGCGCGCGCTCCACGTCCTGATAGAGGCGCTCGAACTGCTCGGACGACGCGGGGGGCGCATCGTGCCGGGGCGGTGCGACCACGCGCGTGGCGTCGCCGGCGGCGAGGTGCAGCTCGTACAGCGCCACCAGCACCGCCTGCGCGAGGTTGAGCGAGGCGTGATTCGTGGTAGGGATCGTGACCAGGGTGTGCGCACGATCGAGCGCCTCGTTGGGGAGGCCGTGATCCTCGCGTCCAAAGAGCACGGCGACCGTGCCTTCGCTGGTGCGCTCCACGAGTCGTGCCGCCATTTCGCGCGGCGACGCCAGGTCCCACTTGTGCCGGCGCCGGCGCGCACTGAACGCCGCGACGTGCACGCAATCGGCGAGCGCCTCATCGAGCGAGTCGACGATGCGAATGCGTTCGATAATATCGTACGTGTCGTGCGCGATGCCTTCAATGCGATAGGCGGTGAACTCGACCGGACGCACCAGGACGAGATCACGCACCCCCATGTTCTTCATCGCGCGAACGGCGGCGGCGATGTTGACGGGGTCCTGCGGTTCGAACAGCACCACGCGCACGCGGTGCAGGATGGATTCAGACATCGGCAAGGTGAAACGGGATGGCGCGAGCGGGCTCCTGGCGATCGCCGCGCAGGTAGACCCACTCATCGTGACCGCCGCTGAGGACGAGTTGTCCGCGCCGGCGTTCGCGGTCGGGGGAAATCTCGTTGACGATGAGGTCCAAGGTGAAGTCTCCCGCCGCGTCGAGGGCCAGCGCGTCGCGCGGGATCGTGGCCCGCAACGCCCATCCGGTGCTCGTTAGGGCGGCGGTGGCCTGGATGGACACGGCCGGCCCGAACGACGCCCGCGACGTCACGCGCACCGCCCCATGTTCGCCCTCCGGGACGAGCAGCCACGCGTAGTAGCGCCCGCTCCCGTGCGACGATCCCAAATAGAGCTGCACCCCGTCGGAGTTGATATCCGGGTGCTCGTTGTCGAGCGGATTGGCGTCACGCGCGGGCGCAAAGGCGATCGGTGACTTGGTGACGTCCACGTCGACGATCAGTTCGGACTCGGTGGCGGTGATCGCCACGCGCGCCTGCGGCGCCCCGGCATCGCGCCACGGCTGCTCCGACCGGCGGTAGTGCTGCTCGCCGAGCACGAAGCGCACCGCAGCGTCATCGCGCGCCCGCACGTCCTCGCGTCCCGACTCGGCGCGCGCCAACGCGCCGGGTTCCGCCGGAACGAAGGTCGCGCGCGGCAGCAGCAACGGCGTCACCGTCGGCTTGTCGTCAGGCGCAACCATGGACGCGCGGCGTCCGGCCTCGCGCTCCGGTGCGGTGGTGGCACGCGCCGCCGCGACATCGCCCGGCGCCAACTCGTCAGGCGACGCGGCAAAGTCAATCTCCGAGCTCGTCCCGCCGGCCTCGAATGTGACGCGCCATCGCGCGTCCTCGCGCCCGTGCACATGACGCGCCCACGCCCCGAAGTGGACCACCGCGCGCGTCGGGTCGAACACACACGACGTCACTTCGCCCGTCCAGTTCCACACCGTGCGCAGCGTCCCCGATCGCGCGCGCGTGCGCAGCACGAGGAAGCGTTTCCGCCCTTCGCCCGGCGGACCGGGGGCGACGCAGCGCCACCACTCGTGCGGCGTATCGCTGTTGACCCAGGTGCGCACCGACACGTCGCCGACCATCGCCTGGAAGGAGAGCCCCGGCGCGCCCGCGACGTACTCGCTGGCCGACACGAACTCGAAGCCGTCCTCGAGGCCACGCCCCCCAGCCAACGTCGTGGGGCGCCATCGCCCGCCGGACGCCAGTTCGCCGTCGATATGGTACGGCAGGTCGAAGGTGACGACGCGATCGGCACGCCATCGCACCTCGTCCACCAGGTAGTTCGACATGGCGACGACCGTCCGCTCCACCACCACTCCCGGCGCGATCATGGCCCGCGCCGAGACGAGCCCCGACTCGCCGCGTTCGTCGTAGGCCGTGAGCGTCCCCGCGACGCGCCACTGCGAGCGCCCATCAGCCAGCGGGGCGTTGTGCGCGAGGGTGCTCCGATACCAGTGCAAGGTGGGGTCGACGTAGGAGCCCGTCCCGACATCCTCGAGCACGCGCGCGTTCCCCACCACCAACCAGAGATTGAGGCGGTCCGGATGGCCGTGCCCACCACCGGACTCGCCGTAGTCGAGCGCCACGAACGTCCGCGCCTGGTCGCGCCGCATCACGGCGATCCCCTGCCCCGCCAGTTGCACCGACGCCGGGAGTCGTCCACCTAACGCCGGAAGGGTGGCGCGCGCGCACAGCAACGACTTCCACCCTAACGACGCCCGCGAGAGCTCGACCGGCGGCACATTGCGCTCGGCCTCGGCGGTCGAGCGTGCGCGCCCCGTGTCGCCGGGTTCCACGCCGCGCCGGTACAACTCCGCCAGCGCCGCCCCGAGCCGCTCGTCGTCGCCCCGTGCCAACCCCAATTCGCAGCTCTCGGCGATGCGCCACTGCCGAAGCGAGACGCGGTACTGCGAGTCGCGCCGGGACGGGAACGTGAAGTCGGGGAGCGCGGTGGCAAAGGGGGCCGCAAAGCCTTCGCAGAACCGGCGCGTCCCTTCCCCCGACAGCGCAATGCCTAACGCTTCGGCAATGGTGACGCCGTACCACAGGCCGCGGTGGGCAAAGAGGTGATAGTTCTCGCCCTCGTACCAGGTGCCATCGGCAAGGAGCGATTGCGTGAGGTGCGCCGACAGCCCCGATTCGCCGTCGATGGCGCGCGCGACCATCGACTCGCTCCCCAACAACGCGCCGGCCGCTGCCAGCGCCGCATTGTTGTACACCTGGCGATTGGACATCCCCTCGTCGTACGACGCGATGATGTCGGCACTCGGCCGCACCAGTCGCTCGCGCACTTCCTCGCCGAGCGCGGTGCGGCCGGTGCGCGCCTCGAGCAGGTCGAGCGCCACCGTCAGCTGCAGCAGCCAGATCGACTCCAGGTAGGTCGAGAAGAAGAGGCGGGTCGGCCCCAGGACGTTGTCCCGGTTGGGATAGGTGGCATATCGCGACGCGTAGCCGCGCAGGATGTCCTGCGCCAGGACGCCGCAGGGCGCGTCGCCGGTGAGGACGTGCAGCGTCGCCGCGTGCACCGCGCGTTCGGCGAGCCAGAGCTGGTAGTTCATGATCCACCAGCGGTAGTGCTCTTCCTCCCGATACACGGTGCCGCACACGGGGCATCGATGCGCACGCGGCTGCCACGGATCGAAGTCGAGCAACGCACCGTGCGTGGGACAGCGACCGCCGATCCTCGTCAGGCGCGCCTTCTCGGCCGGGAACCACGGCTCCCCCGCCTCGAGCAATGGGGCAAGGCCGGCGCGCCGCGACTGTCCGAAGCGCGAAAGTGCGCCGCCGGCGACCGGGACGGAGGTACCCTCGGCACATGATGACTCTGAACCTGACC
>CAZLLP010000039.1:0-43067 GCA_964560345.1 uncultured Gemmatimonadaceae bacterium | reverse complement strand
CACTTTGAGGCGACCGCGGTCGGTGATGCCGAGTCGCGACGCGGGGTATGCCGACATCTTGTGGATGGCCTGCTCGAGCGTGAGCGCCTTGCGCTCTCGCACATAGCGGCCGAGCACGCGCGGGAAGGAGCCGAGTCCGCGGGGGTGCGGGCTGCCGCGGCGCGTGGGGCCATCGACGGCGAAGGCGCCGCCGTCGCTGCACACCATCCCCAGCGGGTGTGCCAGGATGCGGTCGAGGTTCTCCTCGCTCATCGCGAAGCCCACCATCCCGACGTTCAGGTTGTTGCGACGCAAAAGCGCGATGGCCACGTCGAATGGGTCCTGGCCTAACGACGTAGCGTAGCTCCCGAGGCGCTTCCCTTCGGCGGCCCGATCCTCGGCCGCACGCACCGAGGCGATGAGGACGTTGTCCCACCCGCCGATGAGTTCCACCTTGCCTAACGTTTCAGTCCGGATGCGGGCCGCGGTCGGCGCGTCGTCCAGCCGGCGCAGGAAGGCCTGCGCCCCGCCGTCGCGACTCCAGACCGGGAAGAGGTTCGTGAGCCCGGTCTGGTAGGCGATGTACGGGTACCGGTCGAAGGCGACGTCGAGTCCGGCCGCTCGCTCCTTCTCGAGTCGCGCAAAGACAGTGTCGAGCTTGGACCAGTTGCGCGGCCCCTGCGTCTTGAGGTGGGCCACCTGCAGCGGACACTTGGCCCCGCGCGCCACCGCAATCGACTCGTCGATCGCGTCGAGCAACTGGTCGTCCTCGTTGCGCATGTGCGTGGAGTACGGCAGGCGACGCGACGCCAGGGGGCGGCACAGCGCGATGAGTTCATCCAGGCGCGCAAACGCGCCGGGGGTGTACTCCAGCCCCGACGAAGCCCCGCACGCCCCCTCGGCCAGCGCACGTGTCACCAGTGCGACCATCCGTTCCAGTTCGGCAGGCGTGGCGGCGCGATCGTTTTCACCCACGACCTTTCCGCGCACCGTCCCCAACCCCACCATCGCCGCGACATTCACCGACGGCTGCAACGTATCGAGCGCCGCAAACCACGCCGCGAACGAGCCGCTCTCGGCGCCGGCGTTGGCCGGGGCCGACTCCCCCCACGCGCGCGAACTCCCGTCCTGCCCCGAGACGATCGTCGTGATCCCCTGCCGCACGAGCGACTCGCCGCGGGGATCGTCCCACAGGTTGCCTTCGCCATGCGAGTGGATGTCGATGAAGCCGGGCGCGACGATCATCCCGCGCGCATCGATCTCGCGCCGCCCCTTGTCGGCAACGCGCGACGCGACGGCGACGATACGACCGCCCCGCACCGCCACTTCGCCCACTCGCCCGGGCGCGCCTGTCCCGTCGTGCACCGTCCCGCCACGAATCACCAGGTCGTGGTCGTCGCGCCGAGTCCACACCGCGGGTGCGCCCGCCACGGCGAGCATCGCCACCGAGCCGTTGGCGATGAACTCCCGGCGAGACGTTGCGCTCTCCGACGAGAAACCGATCACCGGTGATGCGTCCGACGATTCGGTCTCAGTCGCTGCTGACTTCGTATCCAACGGCATGCCAGAGCTCATGCGTGTGTCCACGGGAATAGGGGTCCGGTTGCGCCGCACGACCATCCGCCGTCTCCCTTCACGGCGCGTTCATTCCGCGTCCCTAACATAAGCTGCCCGGGAGGATGGCACGCGTGCGCGATGCCATATTTCTCCCCGACCGCTGGACGTCGCACCTCCACCGTTCGCCAAGCCTGCACTCTCGTCTCCTTATGGCTTCACCCGGCCCCCGCGCAGGATCCATCCGCGCCAAGCTGTTCGTCAATACGATCCTGCTGTTGTCGATGGTCGCCATCTCCGCGCCGCGCGCTACGCGCGTCCCCGCGCACGAATGGCTCTCCGTCGCCTTCGTCTTCATCCTTGCGCTGCACATCCTGTATAGCTGGAACTGGGTCACGTCGGTGGCGCAGCGCTTCTTTTCGCAGATGCGGGGACGACTGCGCTTCAGCTTCGTGTGGAACGTCCTGCTCTACGCGATGATGACGGTGGTGATGCTCTCCGGCCTCCTCATCTCGGTCTTTGCGCTCCCGGCGTTGGGCATTCCGCACAACCTCGATCCCTTCTGGGAGATGACGCACGAGCGTCTCGCCGATTGGCTCCTCGTGATGCTCGGCATCCACCTGGGGCTGCACTGGCAGTGGCTGGTGGCGGCGGTCTCTCGCTTCCTCTCTGGAACACTCACCGCCAGCACCAAGGGGGGACGCGGCGCCACGTGGTGGGTTGCCCCGAGCGGTGTGCTCACGATCGCCGCCATCGTCTTTGGCCTGGCAACGATGACACTCGGCAAGACCGGCTACGCGGAACGCGTGCGCGCCGCCGAGGAGCAGCGCGAGGTGGCGCGGAAGGCCGCGGCGGAGAAGCGGGCACAAGCCGCTGCGCTCGCAGCGGCGGCAGCACCCTCACCGGAGCAGGGCGCCGCCCCTGCCAAACCCAAGGCACCGTCGCGCCCCAAGGGTCTCTCATTCCGCCAGCGCTACGTCGATCCCTTCATCGAGATCGCCGGACTGCTCGGCGTGCCGTTCCTCTTCACCGTCGGCGTGATGGCGGTCTCGAAGCAGGGGCGTCGCTCGGCGAGCGATCCGTTGGAGCAGAGCACGACCTAGTCACGGAGCCCCTCGTGCCGGCCATCACTCCTGTCGCACTCCCGTCGCGTGCTGCGCTCGAGCGCATGCTGAATGAAGCCTTCGTCGGCCCGGCGTGGCACGGGCCCTCGGTCAAGGTCGCGCTGCGTGGCGTGGATGCGGAGCGCGCGTTGTGGCGCCCGGGCACCGGCAGGCCTAACGTCTGGGAACAGGCGCTACACTGTGCGCTGGGGAAGCACATCGTCGCCGAACGACTCGACCCGTCGGTGCGCCAGCGTTTTCCACGCACGCGGTCGAGTTCGTGGTGGTCCCCGGCGCCCGACATCGCGAGCGCAGCGGCGCGGGCACAGGCCTGGGCCGAGGACCTCGCGCTGCTCGACGCCTGCCACGCGCGCCTGCTCGCCACGTTGCGCCGGGTGCCGCGCGCTCGGCTCGATGAACCGCACGGGCGAACCAATGTCACGCTCGGCCAGCAGGTGGCGGGAATGGTGATGCACGACGCCTATCACGCCGGGCAGATCTCGCTGGTGTTGCGGCTGGCGGACGAGGCAGGCGCCTAGCGTCGCGCGATCGAGCGCCGGCGAGGAGATCGGCGCTCGCTGCTCCCGCGCGTCCCGTGCCCAAGCGCAACTCGCCACGGTGAGGCGCGCCGAGTCGCCCCGCGCCCCTCACCGATCGGCGCCCGATCGTCACCATCGGCCCCGCGAGCAGGGCGTGCCTGGCGGCGGTGCGGCATGGTAGGTCATGCAAATGCTTCGCCTTCTCTCACTCGCCCTCACGCTCGCGTGCAGCGGCTCACCCACCGCCCCGAGCCTTCCGCTGGTGCCAGGGGGGGCGCGCGTCCTGTTCATCGGGAACTCGCTGACCTACGTGAACGATGTCCCGAGACTGGTGGTCGCTGTTGCGCGCCTCGCGGGGGATTCTTCGCTCGCCACCGCCAGCGTCGCCTTTCCCGACTACGCGCTCGAGGATCACTGGAACGAGGGGACGGCGCCCCGCGCGCTCGCCGAGCATCGCTGGGAATTCGTCGTGATGCAGCAGGGGCCGTCGTCGCTCCCGCAGAACCGCGCGCACCTCGAGGAGTGGACGCGCCGCTTTGCCCCGCTGGTGCGCGCCGCCGGGGCAACGCCGGTCCTCTACCAGGTGTGGCCGCAGTGGTCGCGCCGGTTCGATGCGCCTAACACCTTCCTCTCCTATGCCAATGCAGCGGCGGCCGTGAACGGGCGGTTGGCGCCGGTCGGCGCGGCGTGGGACAGCGCCCTCACCACCACCGAACCGTCGGCGCTCTATTCCAGCGACGGATTGCACGCCGCGCCGCTGGGGTCCTGGATGGCCGCAGTCGTCATCTACGCCACGTTGCGCAACGTCGATCCGGTCACCCTCCCCGCGCGCTTTCCTGCGGGGCTCTCCACCCCGCCGCTATCGACAGAGGGAATCCGTCAGCTGCTGCAGCATGCGTCGGCGGCGATGACCGCCGCGCGGTCGAAGGGGACGACTTCCCTCCTCCACTCGCGCTGACCCGCCGCACTTCAGGCGCACTCAAGCGAGTAACCGCATCGCCGAGAGCGCGTAGATCTCGGCGCACTCCACGAGCTTGGCCACCGAGACAAACTCGTGCGGGCCATGCGAGACCGACAAGAGCCCGGGGCCGTAGGCCAACGCCGGAATGCCGATCGTGGCGTAGTGCCGCGTCTCCAGCACGCCGGGGCACAGCTCGAAGCGGGCGCTCGTGCCGGTGACCCCGCGGATGCTCGTCGCCAACGCACGCCCGAGCGGGGCGTCGGCGTCCGTTGCAGCCGAGCGTCCTTCCTGGGTGAGTTCGACCTCGCAGTCGATGCCGACGGCACGCGCGGCCTTTGCCACCTCGAACAGCCGTTCGCGCTCGCGGTCGAAGTCTTCCTCGGGGTTGGTGCGTCGATCGATCGTGAACGACACGCGATCGGGGACGACGTTGAAGTTGTGCCCCCCCGACAACTCGCCCCCCATCAGGAGGATCGATCGCCGGGCCGCGTCGGGCTTGATGGTGAAGCGCGTCTCGCGCTGCGCGATCTCACGCTCGAGCGCTGCATACCGGTTGGCGACGTCGAGCATCCCCTTGAAGGCGTTCACGCCACGAAAGTGGAGGCCGACGTGCGCCGGCTTGCCGTGCGTCGTCACGCGCACCGAGATGACCCCCCGGTTCGCGTTCCAGATCGCGCCGCTGGTGGGCTCGGCGGTCAGCATTCCGATGGCATCGCGCTCGATGAAGCCAGAGGCAGCCAGCGCCACCGTCCCGCGGGGCCCCGACGTTTCCTCGTCAGGCACCGACACGGAGACGAGTCGCCCGTTAGGCTCGAAGCCCGAGTCGGCCAGCGCACGCGCGGCGAAGGCCATCGCTGCGATCCCCCCCTTCATGTCGGCGGCGCCGCGCCCGTGCAGGTTCGACTTGCGCACCACCGGCTCGAAGAGCGACGCGTCCTGCGCCGGGACCACGTCGTAGTGCCCGCTGAAGTAGAGCGCGCGCCCCGAGTCGCCGAATGTGCCAGCAACGCACGTCGCGTCGCCGGTCGGATTGAGCGTGCGCACCGAAAGCCCGAGTTCGCGCAGTTGTCGCGCGATGAGCTTCGCGCACGGTGCATACGCGCGTCCCGGCGGATTCTCACTCGGGATGCGAATGAGCGCCGACGCAAAGTCGAGGAGATCGGCGCGGTCACGCTTGACGGCGCGACGAATGCGCGCGGCGAGCTGTTTGGCGTGAGCAGGCTTCAACGGTGGCACGCGCGGCGCTCCTGTGGGAGGTCGTCCCTGTTGGCGGGAGACAACTTCACGCCCGACGACGCCGTTGGCTACCGCGACACCGCGACAAACGGGAGCGTGATGATCACCTCTGCCCCGCCCGCTTCGCGCGACGAGAGCACCAGCGATGCCGCGCCGTTGTAGAGGCGCTCCAGTCGGTCGCGGAGATTGCGCAGCCCCACCCCGTTGCCGCGCGTGGGGGCCGCTTCGTGCAGCCCCACGCCGTCGTCGCGCACGGACAGCTGCAGGCTTCCCCCCTGCCGAACGGCGGAGATCTCCACCTTCCCGCCCACGGCGCGCGGGGCGATGGCATGCACCAGCGCGTTCTCCACCAACGGCTGCAACACGAAGGCCGGGACCTGCGCATCCAGCAGCGCCTCGTCCAGCACCCAGTCGACCCAGAGACGTTCGCCGAAGCGCACCTGCTCGATCTCCAGGTAGCGCCGGGTGAGCTCGAGTTCCTCGCGCAACGTGAGCGACGACTGCTCTGTCGCCGCCAGCGTGGCGCGCAGCAGCTCCGCCAGCCGCACGGTCACGCGCTTGGCGGCGGCGGGATCTTCGCTCACCAATGCCACCACGGCATTGAGCGCGTTGAACAGGAAGTGCGGGTGGAGCTGGGCGCGCAGCGCCGAGAGCTGCGCCTGCGCCAGGTCACTCGTCAGGCGCGCCGCGCGAATCGTCTCCTGCCGCCACGCCTCGTGCCAGCGCATCGCCACGTGCGCCCCCACCACCGCCCAGTACACCACCACGTTCACGTCGCCGTACGATCGCAGCCCGATGGCGAGCACGCTGTCGAGATGCCTCGGTGGGACGATCCCGAACGTGCGCTGCGCCCAGTCCACGAGGATGATGTGCGCCGTGACGACCGCGATACACATCGGGATGTGCACCGCCAGCGCGCGCGCCACGCCGCCGCGCACCATCGGGACGCGGTCGCTCACCGCGATGATGAGTTGCGACCAGAGCGCCCACGGCAGCCATATCGCCATCTGCACCGCGACGATCCCGGCCAGCGGCAGGTCGGGATTGAGGCGCGCCGGAACGACGACCATCCCGATCGTCGCCACGACGACCGGGACCAGCCATCCGTACAGCAGGACGAGCCGCGCCGGGGAGCGCGGCGTCGTGCGCCGCGCCAGAGAGCGCGACGTCATGCGCCGCGCAGGACCTTCTCCAGCGAGGCGCGATGCGTGCGGCTCACCCGCAGCTTCGATCCGTCGTGCAGGATCATCACCTGGTCACCGCCAAACCACGGTTGCAGCTCACGGATGGCCTCGACGGCCACGATGAGCCGGCGATGGATGCGCGTGAAGCGCTTGGGATCCAGGCGCGACTCCAGCGCCGAGAGCGTTTCGCGCACCTCGTGCCGCTCCTTGCCCGCGTGTAGGATCACGTAGTTCCCCGACGACTCGATCCACTGCACGTCGGCCATGCGCACGAACGTCGTGCGCTGGTCGCGCCGCACCATCATGCGATCGAGGTAGGCGTTCCCCTTCTCCTGCTCATCGGTCGGCGGGGCATCGGCCATCGGCACGCTCCCTCCAATCGCCGAGAGCAGCGCGCCAATGCGCCGGGCCTCGGCGGCAATCCCGCCAGCGGCCGTGCGGTTGCGCAGGCGCTCCCAGGCGGCGGCAAAACGTTCATCGTCGAACGGCTTGAGCAGATAGTCGACGGCCGCCACGTCAAAGGCCTTGAGGGCGTGCTGGTCGTACGCCGTGACGAAGACTGTCGGGGGCATCTTGTCGGCCCCCACTGCCTGCACCACGCCAAAGCCGTCCATCTCCGGCATCTGCACGTCGAGGAAGACGGCGTCGGGCTTCCATTCGTCGATCAGGCGGGCGGCGGAGCGGCCATCGGCCGCCTCCTGCAACGCCACGTTGGGGGCGATGGCGCGCAGGCGTTCGGCGAGTCGTACGCGCGCCAGGCGTTCGTCGTCCACGACGACCACACGTTCGATGGCCAGGCTCACGGGAGGAGGGGCGAGAGGGAGAGGGAGGTGCCGGCAAACCCACGAAACGGTTCGTCCCTAGCATGTGCCCTCACACGCCATCCGGCCCCCTACCGAGGACGAACCGCTCGCCGACCGGGACCAGCGGCGCGGGGCGTGGGAGAAGGCGCTGGGCGGCGCGCCCCCCTCGCCCGCCGCTTCCCCCTATTTCTTCTCCCCGCCCAACATCACCGGCTGCACCCACGCCTTCTTCCCGTTGGACTCGAGCACGACGGCGCGCACGTACCCCTCGTCGCCCTTGACCGTGTAGATCGCCGGGTTCTCCCCCGTCTCGGCCAGCACGCGGCCGTCGCGACCGATGAAGCGCGTGGTATAGCGGCTCCAACTGTCGGCCTTGATGCGGATCTCCACGCGTGCCGTCGAGCGCTGCACGTCGACGAGTTCGACGCCGGTGGAGGCATAGAAGTCGCCGCGCTCGAGGGCGTCGATCATCTCGCGTGCCCCCAGCCGAGGCGCGCGCACGACGACCCACCCGCGCCCCGGCCCCGACGCCGACGGATCGCCGGCGCGCTTGAAGTCGTGCGCGTCGTCGGTGGCCAACCCGTACAGGAGCTTGCCTGACGAGAGGATGATGTCCCACATCTCCTCCAACCCCGGCATGCCGCCGCCCCCCATGTTGTTCACCATGGGGTGACCGTTGAAGATCTCGAACAGGCGGTCGTTCTTCACCCGCTGAATGTCGGCCGCCGTCACCGACCATCCGAAGTTAGGGTGATTGAGGTGCGGGACGCCGTTGGCGGCACGGATCGCATCGATGTCGCGCTGCAACGCCTCGGCAATCGTCGCCCCGCCCTGCGGCATCACCAGCCGCTCCACCGCCAGCCCGTTGATGTGCAGCGGCTTTCCCTGCACGCGATCGGTGATCTCCTCGCCGGGAATCAGCAAGAAGCGCTCGTCGGCCCCCAGCAGCGCGTTGAGCCCGTCGGGTGAGGTGATGAAGTTGTGATCGCTCAACACGAGAAACTGGTAGCCATGCTCGCGATACCAGCGCGCCACGTCGTCGGGCGACGAATCGCCATCGGAGTTGAGCGTGTGGGTGTGCGTGTTCCCCTTGTACCACTTGAGCGGCGAGGGCGACGGCGCCGCTGCCTGGGCAGCGGACACCGCGGGACGTGCCAGCACCAGCGCGGCGACAGCGGCGATCGCGATTCGTTGCAGCTGACCATCACGCATTGCGCGTCCTCTCCTGGTCGTTGAGCCGATAGCGCCCCAGCCGGTGCATCGCCGAGAGCGCCACCAAAGCTACGGCGAATCCGGCCATCGCGCCCACCACCAGCCGCCCCAGCACGATCGGCGCGCGCCGCGGGTGCACCATCTGTCCGCGGCGCGGCGCGTTCCACGCCCCCACCGCCAGTGCCACCGCGCCTAACGCCAGCCACGCGCGAAGTCGCCGGGGCGCCAGGAGCGCCCGCACTCCCGATCCTCCCGCGCCCGGTTCGCGGGATCCTCCCGCGCCCAGTTCGCGCCCCAGCCAGGCGAGCACGATCACCCCGCCCACCACGGTGCTCAGGTGCTGCAGCAGGTTGAACCACGGCACCACCGTGCCACCGAGCGTGAACGCCGGTTGCAGCAACGCCGGAAAGTGGTCCGGCCCCCAGGCATAGCGATGGGTGAAGGCGTCCCAGCCAACGTGCGAGGCGCTCCCCACAAGGAGGGCGATGATCGCCAGGAACCAGGCGCTCGCGCTTCCACGACGCGCAGTCGCATCACCTGGCGCGAGGGCCACGAGGTCGCGACCCACCGGTCGCACCAGCCACTCCCACAGGATCCAGGTAACCAACCCCACCGGGAGGCAGAAAACAAAGAGCCCCCGCACCGAGTGACTCACCAGTGACAGGGGCTCCAGACGGAGCAGGTACTCGACGTCCGGCGTCATCGCCCCGACGACGAACGGCGCCATCGGGATCACCCCGCGGCGAACCAACGGCCAGATGGGAAAAGCGGCGGCGGGGTGCGAGAGCGTGAAGGGCACGCCCGAAAGCTAGCGCTTCACCTCGATCGCCTGCGGCGCCCGCACCGACAGCGGCTCGGCCGCCCCCGACCCCAGGACGCGCGTCACGAAGCGCTGCCCTTCGCCCACCCGCTCCACTTCGACCGCCACCGCGTCCATCGCCTGCTCCAGTCGCGCGAGGCGATCGTCGAGCTCGCGGGACATGGGCGCGTTGGGGCTGGGCGCCGATCCGCGGCGCCAGACCCGGCGCGCAAAGGCGATCGACAGCGGGAGGATCATCGTCATCGCCAACACGAAGCCCATGACGATCACTTCCTCGGGCGGCCCGTTGCGACTGAACGGCGGAGGCGGGATCACCGCCCCGGGCACCCCGGCGGTCTGCGCGACGCGCGCGTCGGCCACCGCCAGCTCCTTGTTCATGGACAGGATGCGCGAATCGAGGTCGGTGAGCCGCGCCTCGAGCCCCGCCTTGTCAGCCCCCGACACCTCCCCTTCCCTCAGCCGGTTGGCGATCGAGCGGCGCTTTTCCTCGAGCTGCCCGAGCTGCCGGTTGAGCTCATTCCGCTGCGCCTTGGCCGCCTCGTACATCTCGCTGGCCGAGGCGCCGGTGGTGCCACCGGTCGCGGTTCCCTGCGCCACGACGGGCGCCTGCGCCGGAGGGAGGTCCGGCAGTTTGGGCAGATCGGGGAGCGTCGGGGGCGTCGGGGGCGAAGGCGCTTGAACCTGCATACGGGACTCGTGGGGCGGCGAGGTACCATGGCGCCCGAGGGGGACGGGCGCCCGGCGAAATCTGACCAGATGGATTCAACTACGCGACGCCCGCTCCCGCGTTTCAGGCGTCAGCGCCGGCTCGGCCAGGGGACACCGCGGTTCTTTGCCGTCACCGGGGCCAGCCCCTTGTACGTGAACTTCTGCAGGCGCTTCCCCTCGTAGGTCTCGGTCGTGTAGATGTTCCCCTTCGAGTCGGTGGCGATCGAGTGCACGGCGAAGAACTGCCCGGGCTGGCGCCCCGCATCGCCAAAGCTGGTGAGGATCTCCAGCGACTGCCGGTCGATCACGTAGACCTTCTCGTTCTTGCCATCGGCCAGGTAGATGTACTTCTGTGCCTTGTCCTTGGAGAAGGCGATGTCCCACACCGAGCCGTCGCCGAGCGTCTTGGGCGCAATGCGGACTTCCTTGACGAACTTCCCGTCCTTCTGGAAGACCTGGATGCGATCGTTAGGCCGGTCGCACACGTACACCAGCCCGTCGTCACTCGGCTCCGCGCAGTGCACCGGGTTGCGGAACTGCTGCGCCAGCGGCGCCTCGGGGTTGTAGGGGCCAAGGTTGGTGTCGTCGGGCTTGTTGCCGTACGCGCCCCAGTAGCGCTTGATGGCGCCCGTGTTCATGTCGAGCACCGCGACGCGCTTGTTGCTGTAGCCGTCGGAGACATACGCCTCGTTGGCCGCCGCGTCGAACGAGATCTTGGCCACGCGCCCGAAGTGATCCATCGCGCTGCTGTTGGCCCCCTTGCCGGGGATGCCGATCTGCTGCAGGAGCTTCCCCTCGTGCGTGAACTTGAGGATGTGCGAGTCGCCGTTGCCGTTGCCGCCAATCCAGACGTTGTCCTTGTGATCGATGGCGATGCCGTGATTGGACTCGGGCCAGGTGTAGCCTTCGCCGGGACCACCCCAGGCATTCACCAGCTTGCCGTCGGGAGCAAACTCGAGCACCGGCGGCGCAGCGATGCAGCACTCGCCGCTGGCCGGCGTGAGCCCGGGGATCACTTCGGTGCGCGCATTGAGCGTCTGCTGGCGATGCACGATGAAGACGTGATCGCGAGCGTCGACGCCGACGCCGATGACCGACCCCATGACCCAATGGTTAGGCAGCGGCTGCGGCCAGAACGGGTCGACGTCGAAGGTGGGGGCCTGTACCGCCTTGCCCTGCGTGGCCCCTTGCAGCGCCCGCTGTCCCGCGCCCAGGGCGACGATCGAGGCCCCGAGCACCGTTGCCGCCAGCAGCTTCCGCGAACCCGTCATGAACGTTCGTCCCGGTCGTGTGGGTCGCCCCTGTCCCGCGCGATGGGGGCGTGTATGTTCGTCGGCGCGGCGAGCGGCGACCAACGTACGGCGGTGGCCGCCCCGGCGTCCAGACGCCGCCGATGATCCAGCATCCGGCCCCGGTGCCGCGTACTCTCGCATGGCGCGCATGACTCCACGCCCCCCACGACCGAGCTGGCACGAGCCGCTGCATTCCGCCCTCGCGCGCGCACTGCGCGCCCCTGCGGTCGCGCTGCGCGCGCCTGCGGTCGTGCTCGTCGCGCTCGTCGTGTTCGTGGTCAGCATCCTCGGGATCGCGGGCGTGGCACGTGCACATGAGGTTCCGGCTCGCGTGGCCGTCCAGCTCATCGCGCGCGCCGACAGCCAGCGCCTTCGCCTGGTGGTGCGCGTTCCGCTCGAAGCGGTACGCGATCTCGAGATTCCCTTCTACCGCAGCGACTATCTCGACATCGCGCGCCTCACCCCGCTACTGGGCGAAGCCGCCACCATCTGGATCGCCGGCTACCTCGAACTGTTCGAAGGCGATCGCGCGCTCCCGGCCGGCACCATCGTCGCCACGCGCATCGCCTTGCCCTCGGACCGGAGCTTCGAATCGTTCGATCGCGCGGTGGCCAACACCGCATCGCCCCCGCTGGCCAACGACGTCGAACTCCCGTGGCGCCAGGCCATGCTCGACGTCGTGCTCGACTACCCCATCGCCTCGAGCACCTCGCGCTTCTCGGTTCGCCCGCTGCTCGCCCACCTCGGCGTCTCCACGACCACCGTCCTGCGCTGGGTTGCAGCCGACGGAAGCGTGCGGGCCTATGAATACACGGGCAACCCGGGGCTCGTGCGCCTCGACCCGGGGGCGCTGCAGGCCGCGGCGCAGTTCATCACGCTCGGCTTCCAGCACATCCTGGGCGGGCTCGATCACCTGCTCTTCCTCCTCTGCCTGGTGATCCCGTTCCGGCGCCTGCGCCCGCTGGTGGCCGTCGTCACCGCCTTCACCGCCGCCCACTCCCTCACGCTCATCGCCTCGGCGTTAGGCATGGCGCCCAGCGATCCGTGGTTCCCGCCGTTCATCGAGTTCCTGATTGCGGCGTCGATCGTGCTCATGGCGCTGGAGAACATCGTGGGACCGCGGCTGGAGAAGCGGTGGATGGTCGCCTTCGGCTTCGGGCTGGTGCATGGCTTCGGCTTTTCGTTCGCGCTCGGCGAGTCGCTGCAGTTTGCCGGACGCCATCTCCTCGCCTCGCTTCTCGCATTCAACGTGGGCGTGGAGCTGGGGCAGTTGCTGGTGATCGCCCTCGCCGTCCCCGTGCTCGCCTGGCTCCTGCGACGCCTCCCCTCCGAGCGCGCCGGGATCGTCGTCGCGTCGGCCATCGTCGCGCACGAGTCATGGCACTGGATGACCGAGCGCTTCGGCGTGCTGCGCGAGTACCATGTGAGCTGGCCGGCGCTCGACCTCGCGTTGGCCCCTACCCTCCTGCGCACCCTCATGCTCCTCCTGATCGCCGCAGCCGTGTTGTGGGGCGTCGCGGCCCTCGTGGCGCGACTCGTGAAATCGCCCTCGCAGCGCGCCGGGTGGACGGCGGCGCTTGCCGCGTGCATCCTCGTGGCGGCTGCGCCGAGCATGCAGGCGCAACAGCCGGAGATGCGCTCCACGCTCAAGGGCGTGTTCACCGACGCGCAGGCCGCGCGCGGCAAGGACATTTACGTTGGCAGCTGCCGGGAATGTCATACGCCGGCGTCGCACACCGGGGTGGTCTTCAAGAACAGTTGGGGGGGCAAGCTGCTCTCGGACCTGCTGGCCTACATGCAGGAGCGGATGCCGAAGAACAACCCGGGGAGCCTGACGGGCGAGGAGTACGCCGATGTGACCGCATACATCCTCATGCTCAATGGCCTTCCGTCGGGCGACACCGAACTCCCATCCGACGCCAACGCGGCGAAGCGCATTCGCATCGAGACGACCGGACGCTGACCGTCGCTCACAGCCTCAAGAGTTGAACAGCATCAGGCGCCGCCACCACGGCGACGCTCCCGTGGGACCCACACCGCTCGAGGATCGAAACGACCATGAACCAACGATGGACCACTCGGCGCTCGTTAGGGACGGCGGTACTCGTGGGCGGGGCGCTACTCGCCGCCTCGCTCACCCGCGTCGGCGACTCGAACGCTTCGCAGGGGAAGGCGCTCGTGCGCGGCAACGTGCCGGGCGAGTGGCGCTACTGGGCCGGTGACGCCTGGGGGACGCGCTACTCGTCGCTCGACCAGATCAACGCCCGCAACTTCGACTCGCTCAAGGTCGCGTGGAGTTGGACCTCGGGGGCGTTCGGTGCCGACGAGTACTATCGCACCACGCCGCTCTACGCCAACGGGCGCCTGTTCACCGTCGCCACCACGCGCCGTGTGACCACCGCGCTCGATCCGGAAACCGGCGAGACGTTGTGGATGTGGCGCTTGGACGAAGGGATCCGCTGGCAGAAGGCCCCGCGCCAGTTCGCCGGCCGCGGCCTCGCCTACTGGACCGACGGCAAGGAAGAGCGCGTGATCGTCGTGACGCCGGGCTACCACATGGCCTCGCTCGACGCCAAGACCGGGATCCCCGACCCCAAGTTCGGGAAGAACGGCATCGTCGACCTCATGGAAGGGCTGGGCTACCCCATCGTCCCGCTGGCGGTGGATGACTCGGGGCCGCTCATCATCTCCGACGCCGCCCCCGCGCGCAAGGCGCGTCCAGGCGAGACGTGGAACGAGAAGACCAAGACCGGCGCCGACGGCACCGTCGGCATCGATCCCGCCGAAGGACAAATTGCCGCCAGCAGCCCGGCGCAGATGGTCGGCGACGTCATCGTGGTCGGCAACTCGTCCATCCACGGCTACTATCCCATCCGCCTCAAGAACGTCCACGGCTTCATTCGTGGCTTCGACGTGCGCACCGGCAAGCCGCTGTGGAAGTTCAACCTCATCCCGCAGCCCGGTGAGTTTGGCTCCGAGACGTGGAAGAACGGCTCCAAGCTCGGCACCCCCGGCGTGGGCAAGGTCGATGCGTGGGCGCCCTATGTCGCCGATCCCGAGTTAGGGCTCGTCTACATCCCCACCGGCATGCCGCTGATGGACGAATACGGCGGCCATCGTCCCGGCGCCAACCTGTATGGCAACTCGCTCGTCGCCCTCGATGCGCGCACCGGCAAGCGGCAGTGGCACTTCCAGTTCGTGCACCACGACATCTGGGACTACGACACCCCCATCGCCCCCAACCTGCTCGACGTCACCGTCAACGGGCAAAAGCGGAAGATCGTCGCGCAGACCACCAAGCAGGGGTGGATGTACGTCTTCGACCGGGCGTCGGGCGAACCGATCTGGCCCATCGTCGAGACGCCGGTTGGCGCCAGCGAAGTGCCCGGAGAAGAAGCGTGGCCCACGCAACCCATCCCCACCAAGCCGGCGCCATACTCGCAGCAGGGGTTGGTCGAGAGTGACCTGATCGACTACACGCCGGCCATCAAGGACTCGGCGCTCAAGATCGCGAAGAAGTGCCGCATGGGGCCGTACTTCATCCCCGGCCAGCCGGCCGATGGCGGCAAGAGCGGGCTCACCTGCTCGTGGTACAACCCTGGTGCCTCTGGCGGCGTGAACATCGATGGCGGCGTCGCCGTCGACCCCGAGACGGGGATGGTCTACGTCGGTTCGCAGACGGGGCTCAGCACCATCACGCTGCAGAAGGATCCGTGCTCGGAGTTCAACTACTCGTCGCCGCACGATAGCTGCGGCCTGTTAGGCGCGCTCCCCACCCCAGCCGGCTACCAGCCGCGCAAGGACCTGCAGGGCGAAGGGTTCTCGGCCCGCGCTGGACGCTCGCTCCTGGGCGACGTGTCGATCGTCAAGCCCAAGGAGTACGGCGGCATCACCGCCTACGACCTCAACACCGGCGACAAGAAGTGGTGGGCGCCTAACGGCGGCATGGTCCCGACCACGAGCAAGGACCCGCTCTTTGCCGGCATCACGCTCCCGCCGCAGGGGGCGCGTGGGCAGGCGCAGATCATCACCACCAAGACCCTGATGATCTACGGCACCGGCCGCAACGGCGGCGTCCCCGGCCAACCGCCGCAGCTCTTCGCAGTGGACAAGGCAACCGGCAAGCAGGTCGGCGCGGTGCGCATCCCGGCCAAGACGACCGCCCTGCCGATGACGTTCAGCCACAAGGGAAAGCAGTACATCGTCTTCGCGTCAGGCGCGGGGTCGAGCACCACGCTTACCGCGCTGGCGCTCCGCTGAGGAGAAGACGGGAAGACGGGAAGACGGGAAGACGGGAAGACGGGAAGACGGGAAGACGAGAAGACGGGAAGACGAGGTCGAGCAACGACAAAAGCATGACACGGAGGTTCACAGAGGATTCACAGAGGGCACGGAGGAAATCACGGCAGCGCCGAATTCCTCCGTGAACCTCCGTGTTACCTCTGTGAACCTCCGTGTCGAGCTTTATGCAGTTGAACTTTCTCGTATTCTCGTCTTCTCGTCTTCCCGTCTTCTCCTTCGCGGCTACGCCGCGAAGAGCTGCTTGAACGCCACCAGGAACCGCTCCATCTCCGCCGGCGTCCCCACCGAGACGCGCAGGTGGTTGGTCATCGGCGGGAACGGACGTCCCACGAGCACCCCCTTCGTCTTGAACTGCGCGATCACCGGGACCACCGGGCGCTTGATGTGGACCATGAAGAAGTTCCCTTCCGACGGGATCACCTCGTAGCCCATCCCCTGCACCGACTTCACCGTCTTGGCGCGCAGTTCGTTGTTCACCTGCTTCACGCGCGCCTGTCCCTCGGTGTCCTTGAGCGCTGCGGCACCGGCGTGTTTGACCAGGGCGTTGATGCTCCCGATCGCGTGCGGGCGCATGCGCTCGATGAGGGGGCGCGGCGCGATGGCGTAGCCAAGCCGCATCCCGGCCAACCCGTTGATCTTGGAGAAGGTGCGCGTGATGATGACCTGTCGCCCTTCGGCAACAAACGGGAGCGAGGTCGCGTAGCTCGGATCCTCGACGAAGTGGTGATACGCCTCGTCGATCAGCACCGGCACGTCCTCGGGGATTCCGTCGAGCAGCGCCTTCACGTCGGCCGCGCTCACGATGCGCCCGGTCGGGTTGTTGGGGTTGCACAGGTACACCAGCCCGACATCACGCCAGTTCTGCCGCGTGGTGCGCACCATGAGCGGGATGTCCTGCGAGTAGTCGGCGCGCAGCGGGAGGTGGATCGGGTCGGCGTGCACCCCCGTCGCATACTGGAACACGGTGTGGAAGGTGGGCTCGACGCCAATCACCTTCTTCCCCTCGCCCAAAAAGGCGAGTGCCGCGACCGAAAGCAGCTCGCCCGACCCCGCCCCCAGCAACACCTGATTGGGCTGCACGTCGTGGAATCGCGCGATCTCCTCGAGGATGTTGGCGTCGGGATAGGCGTAGCGGTTGGAATACTTGAAGGCCGCCGTCATCGCCGCCATCACGACCTCGGTGGGGCCGTACGGATTCTCGTTGGAGGCCAGCTTGGCGTAGCTGTCGTAGTCGTCAGCCGCAAAGGGACGCCCGTCAAACCGCGGACCTCCCCCCTGCCGCGCGAGCATCTCCGCCGCCCGCGCCGCCGCCGGCGACAGCGCAATGAGCCCCGCCGCCGAGGCGATCCCCCCAAGGAAACCCCGCCGAGTCGCTCCAGTCATGCGCACGTCCTCCGTTGTGGTCTCAAGAGAAATCGACCAATGGTCCCAATCGTTCATTGGGAGAAAGAAGCTGCAACGCCCCAGCCCCGCGCGCCATCGAACTCCCGTCTCCCGTCTCCCGTCTCCCGTCTTCTACTTCCTAACGTATCGCTTCAACGCCTTCGGCCCCACTTCGGCTCCGTAGATCACCCCGTTCTTGTCCACCGCGACCCCTTCGGCCGCCGAGGTGTTGCGCGAGTTCACGTCCGGGTCGGGGATGAAGTACTGCACGCTCCCATCCTTGGCGCTCCCGATGCGGATGCCGCGCAGCCACTCCTTGCGCGACGGCTCGATCGAGCCCGACTCGGAGTCGGCGGCGTAGAGCACGTCGTTCTTGTCGATCCACAACCCGCTGATACGCGAGAACTGCGTCCACTCGTCGAGCCACTTGCCATCCTGGTCGAAGATCTGCAGGCGGTTGTTGGAGCGATCGGCGACGAACAGGCGTCCCTTGGAGTCGAAGGCCAGCGCGTGCGGCTGGTCAAACTCGCCGCGCCCCGTCCCCTTCTTCCCCCACGCCTTCAGGAACTTGCCGTCAGGCGCAAACTTGAGCACGCGCGCATTCTCGCCCCCGTGCCCCTCGGCCACGAAGATGCTCCCGTCAGGCGCCACGACCACGTCGTTGGGCTGGAAGAAGTAGCCCGGCTCCTTGCCGCCGCCGGGGGTCCCCAGCGACAGGAGGAGCTTTCCGTCGGGCGAGAACTTGTGCACCTGATGCCCCACGACCTTGGCCGGCGCTGGCGGCAGCGGCGCATCGGCGGCGGCGCCACGCGGGCGGCGGGGGAGGTTGTCCTGCCCGTCCGTCACCCAGACGTTCCCCTGCCGATCGACGTGGATCCCGTGCGGCCACATGATGAGCCCCGCACCAAAGCTTTTGACCAGCTTCCCCGTCGCGTCAAACTTGAGGATCGGATCCAGGGTGGAGCCCACGCAGCTGTTGGCGCCACAGCGTTCCCCCACCCAGATGCTCACCCCGTCGGGATCGATGTCGACCGCACTCGTCGACCCCCAACTGCGCCCGTCGGGGAGCTTCGCCCACCCCTCGATGGTGGTGTAGGGGTTGGGGCGATCGTTGACCGGTCCCCCCTTCTGCTGCGCCGGGAGTGCCAGCGGCGCCGCCAGCAGCAAGGGGAGAGCGGCGCGGAAGGAGAACGGTCGCGTGGCGAACCGCGACGAGCAGACGTTAGGCGATGAGCCGGGACGACGAGCCAAGGCAGACCCTCCTCGTGGGGGAGCGGCAGATGCCGCCTCGTATGTCAGCGCGTGCGAACGCGTGCAAGCGCGCACCAACTCGCACGCGCGCGCGACCGCACCTGTCGGCGCCGGCCAACTGGCCCGGCGCCCAAGCGGCATACGATAGGGCGAGTGCGGCGCTTCCGCTATGCGCGGACGGGCGGGGCTGAGGCGGGGTGACGGGGCTGACGGAGGGCGGTCGCGCTAGAACGCCGTCGGCTCGTCCGCCTCGTCGGCTGGGTCTTCGGCCCCCGGCGGGACATGCACCCCATTCGACGTCTCGAGGACCACGCGCCCGTCGGCCACCCGAGCGTCGATGTCGGCCAGCGTGACGTCGTTCATCGAGGCGTCGCCGGTGTCGGTGGTGGCGGCGCGGAAGGTCGCCCAGCAGTTGCGACCGCTCCGCTTGGCCGCGTACGCCGCCAGGTCAGCCATCGACACGATCCCCTCCCACCCCACGCTCTCCGGCGCGCTGCGGGTAAACGGGAAGGCGGCGAAGCCGATGGAGCAGGTCACCTTGATGACCGTGCCGCCGGGGAGAATCGTCTCGAGCGACTCGATCTTGGCGCGGATACGCTCGGCCAGCTCGGCGACGCGATCGCGATTGGTGAAGCGATAGACAATGAGGAACTCCTCGCCCCCCCAGCGCGCCACCACGTCCGAGTCGCGCACCGACGCCGTGAGCTGCTTGGCGACATTCTCCAGCAAGCGGTCGCCAGCAGCATGGCCATACTGGTCGTTGACGCGCTTGAAGTGGTCGATGTCGATCAGGAGGAAGACGATGTCGGCGTCGCGCGCCACCTCGCCCAACGGAACGGCCCGATGGCGTCGCAGCGCCGCCGAGACGTCGCCCGGCACCGTGCGCTGCACATACCGTCGGTTGGGGACCCCGGTGAGCGGATCGGTCACGCTCAGCGTCTCGGCGAGCTGGGCGCGTTCGGTGCGGCGATAGTGCAGGACCCAGAGCGCGAGGGCGAGCAGGAGGGCCAGCGCCGCGAACGAGTTGCGCTGCACCGTGCGCTGCTGCGTGGTCATGGCCCCTTCGGCCTCGCGGCGTTGCAGCCGCTCGATCTCGCCTTCGCGCCGCGCGACGGCATAACGGCGCTCCAACGCCGCGATGCGCCGCCCCGTCTCGTCGGTGTAGATCGAGTCGCTCACCGTCTTGAAGCGGCGATGCGTGGCCAGCGCGGCGCGATAGTCGCCGCGCGCTTCCTGCGACACCGACAGCTCCTGCAACGCGCGCCGCACCATTTCGCGCGCCCCCATCGTCTCGGCGACGCCCAAGGCGCGTGCGCTCAATGCCTCGGCCTTGGCGTGCTCCCCCTCGGCGTTCTCCAGCGACGCCATGGCCAGCAGGTTGCGCACCGTGAGCCCCTGGTCGCCGGTCGCATCGCCCAGTCGCGCCGCTTCCGCCAGGTGCACGCGCGCCGAATCGCGCGCGCCTAACGCTAGAAAGACCGCGCCAAGGCTGCGATGGGCGCTGGCCAGCGCCACCGGATCGTTGATCGTACGGCGAATCGCGAACGACTCGCGATGCGCCACCAGGGCCCGCGCGTAGTCCCCCTGCTCTTCCCAGGTGTCGGCGATGTTGTTGAGCGAGTTGGCCACGTCGCGCGTGAGGCCGAGTCGCCGCTGGATGGCGAGCGCGCTGTTGAATCGCTCGACGGCGAGTTCCGGATCGCCGCGCTGCTGCGCCAATGTCCCCAGGTTGCTCAGCGCGCGAGCGCGCGCGAGTCCGGTCAGCGTGTCGAGTGCCGCGTCTTCCTGGGCACGCGGGAGCACGGTGGACTGGGCGGGCGCGACAACAGCCACCTTCGAACCGGTGGTTGACGCCGCTGGCAGACTGGCGGGGCGTTGCGCGGCGAGCGGGGCCCCCCCCAAGGCCGCGAGAAAGACGAGCGCGATCAGCGGCGAGCGGGATCGACAGGACGACGTACGCGTCACGCGAACGGGGTGTCGGAAGTGTCGGGATTCACGGAGGCGGGACCGGATTTCAGGAGTGTCGACCCCGACGCGGGACTTCTGAACCGGCGGTCCCCTTCGCCCTACACGTCCAACCGGACCTCATAGGGCACCACCTCGCCCGTCTCCAGGTGCCTGCGCAGCAGGCGGAGATACATCGCCCAGCAGAACGACGAGACGCGAAAGTGCTCGCTCGCCTCGGGCCAGCCGAGGTGCGCAAAGCGCACGGTGGTGACCCCGTCCGCCTCCGACAGTTCGGCGCGCACGCGCGTCCCGAGCCAATCGGGCATCGCCTCGGTGAACGTCAGTTCGAACAGCGCCTCTGGTTCGCACGCCGTCACGCGCGCACGCCAATCGTACTCCGGGCCGAACCAGAGCCCGTACGTCTCGCCTAACGCGGCTCGTCCCGCGGCACGCGCGGTCCACCACGCGTCGAGTCCCGCGGGCGTCGCAAACATGGCAAAGACTCGATCGCGTGAGGCCGGGATGGGGAAGGTGTGGAGGATGTCGGCCATGATTGGGACGGGAGACGGGAGACGGGAGACGGGAGTGCGCGCGGTGCGCGCATGGGTCAGGTGACCTACTACGATGATGCCTGCGGGCCGCGTCTGCCATGGGATTCGGAAACCCAACCCTTTCCGGCTCCGTAGCTGTCCAAGGATCGATCTCCCCCTCTCGCTCCCTCGGACCTGCGTCATGCTCACGCTCAAGTACGCCTTCCGCACGTTGGCCAAGTCACCGTTCGTCACGGCGGTTGCGGTCATCTCGCTCGCGCTCGGCATCGGTGCCAATGCGGCGATCTTCTCGCTGTTCAACCAGATGCTCCTGCGCCCGCTCCCGGTCTCGCAGCCGGCGCGCCTCGTCAACCTGTCGGCGCCAGGCCCCAAGCCCGGCTCCACGTCGTGCAACCAGGCCGGCGACTGCGACGACGTCTTCTCGTACTCGATGTTCCGCGATCTCGAGCGCTCGCAGACCGTCTTCAGCGGACTCGCGGCGCACGTCTCGTTTGGCGCCAACATCGCCTACAAGAACCAGACGCTGAGCGGCGAGGGGATGTTCATCTCCGGCTCGTACTTCCCTACACTTGGCCTGCAGGCCGCGCGCGGGCGCCTGATCGGCCCCACTGACGACCAGAACGTCGGCGGACACCCGGTCGCCGTCCTCAGTCATCGCTTCTGGGAAACACAACTGGGGAGCGACCCCGGCGTCATCGACCAGGTCGTCGTCGTCAACGGGCAATCGCTCACCATCATCGGCATCGCCCCACCGGGCTTCATGGGGACGACGCTCGGCACCGACCCAAGGGTCTTTGTCCCGCTCACGATGCGCGGGGCGCTGGGCAACGGCACGGAGGAGTACACCAAGCGCAACATGTATTGGGCCTATCTCTTCGGTCGGCTCAAGGATGGGGTCTCGATCGCGCAAGCCGAACAGGGGATCAACGCCGTCTATCGTCCCATCATCACCGACGTGGAGGCGCCGCAGCAGGAGAACATGAGCGCCGCGACGATGCAGCGCTTCAAGGCACGCGAGGTGAAGGTGACGCCAGGGGCACGCGGGCAGAGCAGCGTGCACACCGAGGCGCGCACGCCGCTCATCCTCCTCTTCTCCATCACCGGCATCGTCCTCCTCATCGCCTGCGCCAACATCGCCAACCTGCTGCTGGCACGAGCGGCCAACCGCTCGATGGAGATGGCGGTGCGCCTCTCGATCGGCGCCGCGCGCTGGCAGCTCCTGCGTCAGCTGCTGGCCGAGTCGATCCTGCTGTCGCTGATTGGAGGCGCGGCGTCGCTGGTGGTGGCGCAGTGGACGCTCGCCGCCATCTCCCGCATGCTGCCGGATGATGCAGCGGCGGTCTTCACGCTCACGCTCGACGGCACCGTGGTGCTCTTTGCCTCGGTCACCGCCGTCTTCACGGGACTGCTGTTCGGGCTCTTCCCCGCCCTGCACTCGACGCGTGCTGACCTCATCAACACCATCCGCTCCAACGCCGGCAACCTGTCGTCGCATCGCGCGGCGTCGCGCTTCCGCACCTCGCTCGTGACCGCGCAGATCGCGCTGTCGATGTCGCTCCTCATCGCCGCCGGGCTCTTCATCCGCTCGCTCAACAACGTGAGCAAGGTCGACCTCGGCGTGAAGATCGACAATGTGGCGACCTTCCTCATCTCGCCCCGACGCAACGGCTACGAACCAGCGCGCTCGCGGGCGCTCTTCCAGCGTGTGGAGGAGGAACTGGCAGCGCTGCCGGGTGTCACCGCGGTCACCTCGGGGCGCGTGCGCCTGATGGCCGGGAGCAACTGGGGGAGCAGCATGCGCGTGGAAGGCTTCCAGAGCGATCCGGACACCGATACCGACGCCCGCTTCAATGCCGTCGGGACGGCGTATCTGGCCTCGTTAGGTATTCCGCTTTTGGCCGGACGGGAGTTCACCGCGTCCGACGCGCTCGGTGCCCCGAAGGTCGCGATCGTGAACGAGTCGTTCGCGCGCAAGTTCAAGCTCGGCAAGGACGCCGTTGGCAAGCGCATCTCCGACGAAGGCCCCAAGGGTGAGCTGAACGTGGAGATCATCGGGCTCATGAAGGATGCCAAGTACAGCCAGGTGAAGGACGAGATTCCGCCGCAGTACTTCCTCCCGTGGCGCCAGGACTCCCTTGTCGGCTCGCTCAACTTCTACGTGCGGTCGTCGATGGCGCCGGAGCGGCTCCTGCAGAGCATCCCGAAGCTCATCGCCAAGCTCGACGCCAACCTCCCCGTCGAGGACCTGCGCACGCTTCCGCAGCAGGTCAACCAGAACGTCTTCATGGACCGGATGATCAGCACGCTCAGCGCCGCCTTTGCCATCCTGGCCACGATGCTGGCGGCAGTTGGGCTGTACGGGGTGCTGGCCTACACCGTCGCCCAGCGCACGCGCGAGATCGGGGTGCGCATGGCGTTAGGCGCGAGCGGCGGGATGGTGCGGGGGATGGTGCTGCGCCAGGTCGGCATGATGGTCGCCGTGGGGGGTGTCATCGGGATTGCCGCGGCGCTGGCGATGGGGCGCGGGGCGCAGTCGCTGCTCTATGGCGTCAAGGGGTTCGACCTCATATCCACCGTCGGCGGCGCGCTGCTGCTGGGGGCGGTGGCGTTGGGGGCGGGCTACATCCCGGCGCTCAAGGCCTCGAAGGTCAACCCGATGCGGGCGTTGCGGTACGACTAGTGAGGGAGTGTACCGCGGGTTGGTGACGCAACCCACGCCCTCTCGCTCGGCGCTCGCGCGTGTCACTCGTTCGTTGCCACAACCCCTCTCCGGTAGTCCACGGGGAGGGGTATTGTCATGTCATCACAGGGTGTGTCGAGCGCGGGATTGGGGCAGGTGGGGAGGTGGCGAGCACTCGCCCTGATCCTCGCCTGTTGTGCGGCCTTGAGCTGCGGCGGTGCAGATGCAACCGGAACCCCGCCCGCACCACCGCCTCCGCCGCCGCCCGCGAAGCCACTGGCAACGCTCATCGGGCTGGCCCTCAAGGAACTCAGCTCGATCGAGACCGTAAGCCTCACGATCGAGGGGCGGCTGATCTGGGACCTCCCAGACAATCCGAAGCCCAAGGTGCGATTCGAGATCCCCGACTCCTCGACCCTGAAACTGCTCGAGTTTTCCGTTGACTCGGGAAAAACGGTACGGCTGCGCCTGCACGGCGTGCGGCCAGGGAGTGCCTACATCTACGCCATCACCGACTCTGTCACGCGCTACTCCGTGCACACGGTCGATTCGATGCCCGACTACCAGTTGGATCTTCAGCCAAAAGAGCCAAGGCTGATGGTCGGCGACACGGTGCGATTTACCGTCTCGGTCCACGGTCTCAATGGTCAGCTTGATCCCCCACCCCCCGTGACCTGGAGCGGCAAGGGGATCCGGATTGACTCCACCGGACTTGCCACCGTCACGGCCGTCGGTGATGCCGAGGTGCACGGCGAGTTGCCCGACTACCACGGGAATCCGATGCCGTTCGGAACCGTGGTGCACGGCATACGCCCTCTCATCACCCGGATCGAAGTCGACTCGTTGAGCGAAGTCGAGCACGGGATGCGCGCGCAGGTCAACTATGCGGCATTCGGCGCCGACGGAAAACGCTACGACGTCGACTTCGTGACCGTCACCTCTGCCTCGGACTCCATCGCCGAAGGACAGGGTGAGTGGGCCATGAATTCGGTGGCCAAGGTCCACACCATCGGCCGGAACATCGGCGAGACCCTGCTGCACATCGCCATCGATAGCGCGAAGGCGGCAGCGCGCGTGCGAGTGAAGCCACTGAAAGTAACCAGTTGGGACCTTGCCCTCCGGGATTTCACGATCCGCGCGGGCGGCGGCGCCGGATTCAACGTTCTGCTCTTCGACGCCGACCATCGGCTGATCGAGTACCGAAAACCGGTGCTGTCGGTCTCCGATACGACTATTGCGCGCGCCGTTCTGGTCAGCGGTGTGCAAGCCCTGCGCGGGCTGCGCCCCGGCACCACCCGCGTGACGATGCGCGCCGACGACCTGGTGCAATCGGCCAACGTCACGGTACTCCCCGCGGCAGTCCCGGCCACGATCACGCTCAACGAAGAGCGGCTCACGCGGGCCAGGGGGCAGACATTCCAACTGGGAGCGACGGTCTGGAACCAGTACGGCGAACTCTGGCGCGAAGAGGTGACGTGGTCATCGAGCGACGACCAGGTCGCGACCGTGAGCGTCGGGGGCCGCGTGACGGTCGTCGGCGTCGGGGAGGCGGACATTCGAGCGTCGGTGGCATCCGGCCTGTCGAAATCCATGCGGGTGATTGGCACTCCGCCGCCCGGCAGCGGGCCGTTTGAGATCGAACTGTGGTTTGCCTCCAACGTGCCCGAGAAGCTGCGCGAGAGCATGCGACGTGCGGCCTCGCGGCTGTCACACGCCGTGCGACAGGATCTCCCTGACGTCAATCTGTCACTGCCGGCCGACGCCTGTTTCCCCGGGATGCCATCGGTCAAGCGGACGACGGACGACCTGCTCATCTACGTGACCACCGATACGCTGGGCCCCTACGTGGCCGGCGCGGCCGGACCGTGCTACCTGCGGGGTGGATCGCTCATCCCCGCGTTAGGCGCCATTGTGCTCAACCACCTGGCCGACAGGCTCCCCGCCGAGGAGACCGACGCCCTCGCGCTCCATGAGATGTTGCACGCCATGGGGATGACCTTATCCACGTGGAAGGACCTGGCGCTCGCGGATACGACGGTGAGTTCAGCGACCGAGTTTACCGGTGCCCGGGCGCGAGCCGCCTACCGAATGGCCGGCGGAACGCGCGGACGAGGCGGGGTGCCGCTGGAGAACGACGGTGAAGAAGGATCGCGCGACACACACTGGGAGTACGACGTCTTCCGGTCCGAGATCTTCACCGCGACGCTCGTGCAGGGCGGTCGCATGCCGTTGAGCAGCGTGACGGTGGCCGCACTTGGAGATCTCGGGTATGCGGCCGACACCCTGATGTCCGATGCCTTCCGCATCGCCACGCCGACGAACGGGCGCGTGGCGCCAAGGGTCGTTCGATCGCGTTACACCGACCGCATACTGAAACCCATCGGGGACACCAAGCGGGGCGTCTGGCGACGGCGTGACTGAGTCACCCCCGGCGCTTACTCCGCGCTGATCGGATACCCCACGACCTCACCGCTCAACGTTTCGCCCCCCATCGTGACGTACAGATGTCGCTCGGTCACCGACAGGTCGAGCGACATGCGCCGGTCGAGTCGCGCCACCAACGCGTCCAGCAGGGCGCGGTCGACCGCGTTCAGCGTGATGGCCTCGCTGCGATGGATGCGCTCACCCGCATACTGCCGTTGCACCAGCCGAGGATCCTTGTGCGTGTAGACGGCGACGCGCGGCGAGGCCTTGCTGGCCTTGTGCAGTCGCGCCGCATCGGGCGCCCCGACCTCGATCCACGCCTGCAACGTCCCCGTGAGGTCGCGCACCATCACCGCCGGCTCGTCAGGCGTCGACAGCCCCTTCGAGAACGCGATCCCCTCGGTGTACTCCAGGCAGTAGGCGAGCACCCGCGTCCACAGGTACTCCTCGGTCTCCGACGGGTGACAGGCGACGCGCAGCGACAGCGTCTCGTACACGTTGCGATCCACGTCCGACAGGGTGATGTCGAACGTGTACATCGTGGCGGTGAGGGCCATGTGGTGTGAGAACCGTGGCGGCGTTAGGCCGAGCTCGGCGCGCCTGCGTACAGCAGCACCGCCGCAAAGTGGAAGACGCTCCCCGCCAGCACGAAGACGTGCCACACCGCATGGCCGAACTTCACCTTGTGATCGGTGGCGTAGAAGACGACGCCTCCGGTGTAACAGAGCCCGCCCGCCAGCAGCCACGCGAGGCCGTTCCACCCCACGCGCGACATCAGTGGCCCGATCGCGACGACGGCAAACCACCCCATCGCCACATAGAGCGTGGTCGACAGCCACGGCTTGCGGATGCCCTGCACGCTCTTGATCACCACCCCGACCACGGCCATGCTCCACACCGCGCCGAGCAGCGCCCACCCCCATACGCCGCGCAACGGGCCAAGGGCGAACGGGGTGTACGTTCCGGCGATGAGCAGGTAGATGGCCGAGTGATCGACGCGACGCAGCACCGCCTTGATGGGCGACGGGCGCACCGCGTGGTACGCCGTCGACGCGCCATACAGCATGACCAGCGTCGCCCCGTAGATCGATGCCCCAACGATCTGCAGCATATCGGCTCGGCGCAGCGCCGTGATCACCAGCACGGGGAGCGCGACCAGGCTCGCGAGCAGCCCCAGGCCGTGCGTCATGGCGTTGGCCAGTTCCTCGATTCGCGGCGGATGCTTGTCGGTGCTCATCGTGGGCGCAGGTGCGGGAAGGGAGCAACGGTTGCGCAGCAGGTCGACCGTTGAAAGCTAGCCGATGTCGGCGTTCGCGACACTGGTCAGCGCATCGTGCATCGCACACTTTCGTCGCGTGACGACTTTCATCCCTACCGCTCTGTTCGCCCGCCCTCGTGCGGTCGCTCTCGGCTTCACGAGCGCCGCGCTCGCCTGTACAGCAACACGACCAGCGTCCGCGCCGACGAGCGCTCCCGTGGTCGCGGCCGCAGCCGTAACCGCAACGCCCTCGCCTCCCCCCGCCGCGTCGCAGAACCCGTCGCCGATGGTCGAGTCGACGCGCTCGCACGGCCGCATCGCGCCGCACGCACTCCCCACACATCGCATCGCCCTTGCCGGCCTCCTCCGCCGCGACGTGGAGCTGCACATCCCCACGCGCTCGGCGCCGGGCGCGACGTTCGACCTGCTCATCCACTTCCTCGGGCCCGGTTACATCGCGGTCGACGCGGCGCTGGCCGCCGACTCCGCCATGGTCGTTGCCGTGGTGAACCTGTCGCCGGGCTCCAGTGCCTACGAGCAACCGTTCCGCGACCCCTCCACCTGGCGCACCCTGATCCAGCGCATCACCGTCGCCGTCGACTCGGTGCGCGGCGCGCCGCAGGCGTTAGGCAGCGTCTACCTCAGCGCCTTCAGCGCGGGGAACGGCGCCGTGCGCGCCATCGTCGCCGACTCGCTCGCGGCCGGTCACATTCGCGGCGTCGTCATCCTCGACGGCATCCACACCGGCTACCTCCCCGATCGCCGCGTCCTCGCCGACAGCGGTGCGCTCGACCCGGCCAACCTCCAGTCGATACGGCAATTGGCCGAGCGGGCGGTGCGTGGCGACGTGCGGCTGCTCGTCACGCATTCCGAGGTCTTTCCCGGCACCTTTGCCAGCACCACCGAAACCGCCGACTGGCTCCTGCGCGCCCTCGCCCTGCCGCGCGAGCCGGTGTTGGCCTGGGGTCCCAACGGGATGCAGCAGACCTCCGAGGCGCGCGCCGGCAGCTTCACCCTCATGGGCTTTGCCGGCAACAGCGCCCCCGACCACCTCGATCACCTGCACGCGCTCCCCCGCTGGCTGGCGCGGGTCGTCACCCCGCCGGCGTCGCGTTAGGCGACGGCGCCCAGCGCTCCACGCGGAACGGCGTCTCCGCGGTCGCCACGCCGCCAAACTCGCGCGCCGCCAGGTGCCCGGCAAAGACCGCCTGCGCGATGATCCCCGGCGCCTCGGCGTCGCCAATGCAGCGCAGCGTCTGCAGGCGCCCGTCGTCCTTCAACGGAAGGAGCGACTGGTACAGCGCATCGTTCGGCAGTCGGTCGCCAAGCAGCACCACCGCGTCGCACGGCAGTTCGCGCACCCCGCGCGACATCGCGTCGTCGAACTGCGCGACCCCCGTGCCTAACGCCGTGAGCTCGTACTGCACGCGCAGCTCGACGCCCATGGCCAGCAGGCGCTTCTGCACGCGCTCCTGCTCCAGCGTGTACTGCGTCCAGTACGACACCAGTGCGGCCGGCGTACACAGCGTCACCGCGCACCCAGCCTGCGCCAGCCGGTCCGCGATCACCCCGCCCATATAGAAGTGATCGTTGTCGTAGACCACCACCTTCCCCGAGGGGAGGTGTCCCGCGAGGATGTCGTCAGGGGTGAAGAGGTTGGCCTGGTCGACGCCCGGGACCGGGCGCCACCGCCCGCGTCCGATGCCATCGCGTCGCCAGGTGCAACCGGTGGCCACGATCACGTGCGGTGCGCCGAACTCCAGCACGTCGTCCACGCTCACCTCACTCGCCGGGTACAGCGAGACGTTGGACAGGCGACGGATCTGGTCCAGGCGCCAGTCCACCACCCGTCGCCACTCGCTAAGCCCCGGCATCCGCGACTCGCGCGCCACGCGCCCGCCGAATTCCTCCCCGGCCTCCGCCAGCACCACGCGATAGCCACGCTGCCCTAACGCGCGAGCACACTCCAGCCCCGCGGGACCGCCGCCAATCACCAGCACATCCTCGTCGCTCGCCTTGGGAGCGATGCGCTCCGGGTGCCAGTCGCGACGCCACTCCTCCCCCATCGTCGGGTTCTGCGTGCATCGGATCGGCACCAGCCTGTTGTCGGCCGAGACGCAGATGTTGCAGCCGATGCACTCGCGAATCTCGTCCCAGCGCCCGTCGCGGATCTTGTTGGGGAGGAACGGATCGGCGATCGACGGGCGCGCCGAGCCGATCATGTCCAGCACCCCGCGCCGGATGGCCGAGACCATCGCGTCGGGGGTGGTGTAGCGCCCGACCCCTACCACCGGCTTGCTGGTGAGCGACTTCACGAAGCCGCAATACTGCTCCTGGTACCCTTCCTTCGTGAAGCGCGACGTCGCCGAGTCGTTGCTCCACCCGCTGATGTTCACGTCCCACAGGTCGGGGAGCTCGGCGAGCATGGCGACGATCTCGCGCCCCTCGCCCTCGCTGGTGATCCCTTCGTCTCCCATCAGTTCGTCCACCGCCAGGCGCACGGCGATCCCGCAGCGGTCACCCACCGCCTCCTTCGTCTCCTCGATGAGTTCGCGGAAGAGGCGCACGCGATTCTCCAGCGATCCCCCGTACTCGTCGCTGCGATCGTTGAAGCGGCGCGACAGGAGGTGCATGGGGAGCGCGAGCTGGTGCCCCGCGTAGCAGTAGACGATGTCGAAGCCGATGTCGCGCGCGCGGACGGCCGCCGTGCGGTGCCAGCGGCGCACGTGGCGGAAGTCCTCCTTGGTCATGGCGCGCGTCTGCGACGGTTCGTAGCCGCCGCCGCCCACCACCGACATGGAGCGCGGGCCGATCGACGTGGCGCGCGAGTAGAGGTTGACCGCGTTGACGCCGTTGTGCACCAGCTCGATCGCCGCCAGTGAACCATGCGCATGCACGGCATCGACCATGCGCGCGAGCGCCGGCGCGTCGTCCTGCTCCCAGAGTCTTCCCTCGAAGTACGGCGAGAGGTCACTCGTGTGGTGAATCTCTACCTCTTCTGTGCAGACGACCCCCCACCCCCCCTCGGCCTTCACGCCGCGCATCGCGGCCAGCGATTCGGGCATGCGCCACCCCATGCCGTTGCAGTGCGGCACCTGGTAGAAGCGGTTAGGCGACGTCACCGGCCCAATCCGGACCGGCTCGAGCAGGATGGCGAACGGATTGGTCATGGCGCGGAGTCTACAACGCACGCCGGTCGCGTGCGAGACCGCCCGCTCCGGGTGCCCGTGTTGCACAATCGTAGAATGCGCCGCGAACATGGGGGTCTACCCGATCACCGGCCGCACGCCCCGTGCCGATACTTGTCGCAAGGAGGGACGATATGCCTCCGCTGCCCATTCCGCCGCATCTCGCCGAACTCGTCGTCAGGCAATCGCGTGTGGCCATCGCGATCACCGACGCCGACCGCCGGATCATCTACGTTAATCCGGCGTTCACACGCGTGACCGGCTACCCGCCTAACCGCGTGCTCGGGCGCAATCCGCGCGTCCTCAGGTCGGGGGTGCACGACGCCGATTTCTACAACGCCATGTGGAAGTCGATCGATGAGACGGGGACGTGGGAAGGCGAAATCACCAACCGGCGGCGTGACGGCTCGCTGTATTCCGAGTGGCTGGCCATCGTGGCAATGCACGATGAGCACGGCGCGGTGACGCATTACTTCTCCATGTTCAACGACATCTCCGAGCGCAAGCGCTACGAAGAGCGACAGGCGCACCTGGCGATGTACGACGCGCTCACCGAGCTGCCCAACCGCTTCCTCTTCGACGAGCACCTGCGCACCGCCATCCAGATGGCGTATCGGCGCAACGGCACCCTGGCCGTCCTCTTTCTCGATCTCGACGGCTTCAAGTCGATCAACGACGACTTCGGACACGCCGAAGGTGATGAGGTGTTGCGCGTGATCGCGGGTCGGCTGCGCCGCACGCTGCGCGCCTCCGATGTCGTGGCGAGACGCTCTGGCGACGAGTTCACCATCTGCCTCATCGAGCCGCAGCATCCGCTCGACTCGCTGCGCATCGCCAACAAGCTGCGGCAGGCCGTGCGCCTCCCGTTGCACACCCCCGAGGGGTCGCGCTTCCTCGACGTCTCGATCGGGATCGCCTGCTATCCCAGCGATGGACGCAGCGACCAGGAGTTGTTGCAACTGGCGGACGCCCGCATGTACGCGCGCAAGCGCCACCTCGCCCGTCGCCGCCGCCGGATGCTGGGCGAGGCAGAAACATCGCGGACGCCGTCGGCGAGCCACGAAGCCGTCCGCGAGGGCATCCACGAGGGCAGCCACGAGGGCAGCCACGAGGGCAGCCACGAGGCCATCCAGGTCGCCGAAGGAGCGATGGACGCCGGCTAGCCGCAGGCGCCGCTGCAGCAGTAGCATCCGGGGATGTCCGCCTCCCCCCGCATCATCGCCGTCGATTGGTCGGGCGCCGCGTCAGGCGCCGCGCGCAAGATCTGGCTCGCCGAGTGGATCCCCGCCAACGACGGTGAACCGGCACGCATCGCACGACTCGAAGCGGGGCGCTCGCGTGAGGCACTCGTCGCACATCTCATCGACGAGGTGACGCGCGACCCGCACGTCGTGATCGGCCTCGACTTCTCGTTCTCACTCCCGGCCTGGTTCCTCCACGAGATCGGCGCCACCGACGCCCCCTCGGCGTGGGCGCTCGTCGCGCGCGAGGGCGAGCGATGGCTGCGCGACTCCCCCGCCCCCTTCTGGGGACGTCCGGGGCGCAAGCGTCCCGTGGTCCCAGAACAGTTCCGGCGCACCGAACGTGAGCTGCCGGCGGTTGGAGGCATTCGCCCTAAGTCGACGTTGCAGGTCGGCGGCGCCGGCGCGGTGGGGACCGGCGCCATCCGCGGCATGCCGCACCTGCTCGCCCTCCGCGAGGCCGGCTGCGCCATTTGGCCCTTCGACGCGCCGCGCTTCCCGCTCGTGCTGGAGATCTATCCGCGACTGCTCACCGGACCGGTGAACAAGGGGAATGACGCCGCGCGCGCGCGGTACTTCGCAACGCTGCATCCGACCATCCCCGCATCGCTCGCCTCGCAGGCCGGCGATTCGGAGGACGCCTTTGACGCCCTGGTATCGGCGCTTGCGATGGGGCGCGCCGTCGGTGAGTTCGCGCTCCTCCCAACCGTCAAGGATGACGTGGCGCGTCTGGAGGGGGCGATCTGGTATCCGGGTGCAGTCGCCAGCGCGGGGGATCGAGTCGGGCGGTGAAGCAACGGTCTGTCGCCCCGACGGGCGAAGCCTGGAGCGCCACATAAACCCAAACCCCCCGTAACGACCGGATCACGGCGAGAAGAGTTGGCCCTTCCGCGAAACCCGGGGGCTCGCGATTCCGTCCGACTTGGCGCACAATTGCCGCGGTCGTGAGCGCTTTCGCGGGCGCTTTGCGCGTGTCTCGGTGGAGGCGCCGTGGGCGTCGAGTGGTTAGCGCCAAGGTGGCGCGGCTCGCCGTCTCCGCGTCGATCGTGTCTTGTCTCGCTTGTCCCGGCGCCCTCCGGCGTCGGTCATCACCCGCGTTCCCCTCACCATGAGGGATGAACGCCGAACTCCGGAGTGGCGCTACGATGTTCGCCCGGCAACGTCTTCGCACCCCTGTTCGACGCCTCCTCGCGGCGCTCGTCCCCCTCACCGTCGCCGCGTGCGGCGGTGGCGGCGGAGACGGCGGCGGGGGCGGCGTGGTCAATCCCCCCGGACCACGCGTCCCGGCCTCGATCACCTTTGACGCGGGCAGCACGGCGTCGGGGACCGTGGGCTCGGCACTGCCGGGGACCATCACCGTCACCGTGCGGACGTCGAGCAACCTCCCGGTCCCCGGGACCACCGTCACGTTCTCGGCCTCCGCCGGAACCGTGAGCGCCACGAGCGCGCAAACCGACGACAACGGGCGCGCCACCGCCGGCACCTGGACGTTGGGGAACACCGCCGGGTCGCAGACGCTGACCGCGAGCGCGGGGAGTGCGAGCGGTCAACTCGTCGCGACCGCCCTCGCCGGCGCGCCGACGACGCTCGAAATCGTGACGGGAGTCCCGGCCTCGATCCGCGCCGGAGTACCGATCACTCCCACCCCGACCGTGCGCGCGAAGGACCAGTTCAACAACATCGTCAATCGCGCCGGCATCACCATCACCGCCTCGCTGCAAAGCGGAATCGGAACACTGAACGGGACGCAGGCCACGACCGATGCCAACGGGATCGCCGCCTTCACCACGCTTTCCGTGGGTGGCTTGGTGAGCGACGGACCACGCACACTCGCCTTCAGCACCACCGGGGCTCCGACGGTGGTGGCGACGCCGACCACCATTGAAGCAGGGACGACGGCGAGCATCACGCTGCAGAACGTCCCGGCCATCGCGCGCGCCGGCGTCGCCATCGCGCCGGTGATCGTGGCGCGCCTCGCCGATCAGTTCGGGAACCTGTTGACGCGTCCCACCCCGGTCACGGCGTCGCTGGCGTTAGGCGCCGGGACGATCACCGGCGGGACGGCGCAGACCTCACCGCAAGGCGATGCCGTCTTCACCTCGCTCGCCATCGAGGGACTCGTCGGGAACCGCCAGCTGCGCTTCACCGCCGATCAGGCGGCCGTGGTCACCGGGACCATCGCCTTGGCACCTGGCGATGCCGCGCAACTCCGCATCACCGCGCAACCCACCGTCGTGGAAAACACCCTGCTCTTTCCGACCCCGGTGGACGTCCGCGTCAGCGATCGCTTCGGCAACGCTGTCCCCGACGGCGGGCGCGGCGTCACGGCCTCCGTCGCCAGTGGCGGGGGGATCCTGCAGGGCGGAAATCGACAGACCGATGCGACCGGACTCGCCTCCTTCTCCTCACTGCGGTTGGTAGGCTCGGTCGGCTCCCGCACGATTGCCTTCTCTGCCCCCGGCCTCACCCCGGTCACCTCGGCCCCGATCCAGCTCGACCCGGGCCCGCCGCGGCTGGTCGCCTTTGTCCAGGCCCCATCGACGACCATCGTGGTCGGCTTCCCGCTCCAGCAGCAGCCCGCCGTGCAACTGGCGGATTCGTCCGGGAACCTGGTACGCAGGGTCGGGGTCCCCGTTCGCGCCACCCCGCTCGACGCCCCCGGCGAACTGCTCAACGACGTCGCCATCACCGACAACCAGGGCATCGCGCGCTTCGAGCAGCTCACCTTCCTCCCGGCCAACGCCTTCCCGCCGACGAGCATGCGCCTGCGCTTCAGCAGCGGCGCCGAGGCGGCGATCGTCACCGGCAACCTCACGTTGCAGACGCCGGGCGCCAGCGGCGTGCAGAGCGTGACGTACGGGAGTGCGGCGCAGCGGCTCTTTCTCCTCGATGCCGGAGCCACCCTCAACCTGACGGCCGTGGCGCGCGACGGTGTGGGCAATCCCTTGCCGCAGATCCCGATGGTGTACAGCTCGGCCAACGCCAACGCCGCAGCCGTCCGCACCAACGGGTCAATCGTTGGCGTCGCCGGCGGCAGCTCCTGGGTGCGCGCCTTCGGCGCCGGGGCGCCTAACGTGCGCGACTCCGTGTACATCACCGTGCCGCGCGACGCCACGGCGCCGATCGTCGGCTCGACGCAGCTCACCCCCATCGTCATTCGCGCCGGCGTCACCACCACCTTCGACATCGTGCTCGATACGCGCGCCACGACCATCGGCGCGTCGACGATCCTGGTGGGGATTCCCAACGAAGTCATCTCCAGCATCGCGTGGCAGGGATTGCTGGGGAGCAACGGCAACGTCGTCATCGGCGTCGACCCCGGGCTCAACACCCTCCGCATCAGCGTCACCGCCCCGGGGGGACTCACCGGCATTGTCCCGATCGCGCGGCTGGCGCTGACGTCGAACGCCGGCGTCGGCTTCCTGTTCAATCGCGAGATCACGATCACGCCGCTCGAGATGCTCGACTCGGCGCTGCAGAACCTCGCCCCGCGCAGCACCGGGGTGAACATCCCGATGGTCCCATGAGTCAAACGACGACTTCTACCGAGCCGCAGCCCCATCGCGCGGCGATCCGTGTCCCCCTTCGTCCCGTCCCCGTCACGATGATGTCCATCGATCGGTCACTTCGCCGGAGCCGCGCGGCCGGCCGCGCGCTCCTCGGCATCGTTGCCGGCGCCCTGGTGGCCGCCGGCTGCAACGACGAGCGTGTCGGCGTCTCCCCGCCACGCCCGCTCCCGCCCCCCATTTCGTCCAACGCCTGGCTGCTCGTCTCCGACACGCTGGCGAACGCCGGCACCGAGGTGACCATCGCCGCCTTCGCCAAGAGCGACACCGGAGGGAGCGTGGGCAGCTTCTCGGCCCGCTTCCTCTACGACACCTTACAGCTGCAGGTGGTGGGCCCCGACAGCACCGGCGACGCCGTCCTCCGGGCCGTGAACCCGGTGCTCGGCGAGTACCGCGTCGCCGGGGCGTCGGCGACCGGGATCCCGGGTGGACTGCTCTTCCGCGTGCGGGCCCGCGTGATCGACCCGCGCGGCCTGCGACGCCTCGGGCTCCTGGTCGACGAGCTGCACAACACGTCGCTCGCCGACTTGACGGCCAAGCTCGAGGTGCAGGACACGCGAGGCGCCCTCTTCTCCGGGATGCCTAACGTCCGCGTCTCCCCCGACCGGAGCCGCGTCCCGTGAGCGCATCACATCCCCTCGCACGTGCGGCGACGCTCGTGCTGCTGACGGCGGCGGCGTGCGCCCCGCGCACCGGTCGCACGGCGGCCGGCGACGGCGACAGCGCGTCCCCCGCGACCAACGCCGGGACGCCCACGCTCTCCCGCGTGACCCCTGATACCATCCGGTTAGGCAAGGGCGAGGCGCCAACGCTCGTCCTCACCGGGAGTGGCTTCGTCCCCGGAAGCACCGGCGCCTTTGCGACTGGCGGCAACACGGTGCGCATCGGCCCCGCCACCTTCGACATGCTCCCGTCCGACGCCGGCGGCACGACCATCCGGTTCGCGATGCCGCTGACCTTTCCCGATACGGCCCCGCGCGGACGCCCCGCGAGCTTTGCCCCTGGCACCTTCCCCGTCTCGGTGGTCACACCGCGGGGGACGAGCAATGCGCTCTCACTGACGATGATCCCGTGAGCCATCCCGTGAGCCATCCCATGCGTGCACTTCTGCGCGACGCCTCGCCTTCACGCGGGCGCGTCGTCACGTCGTTCCTCATCGCCCTCCTCGTCGCCCCCCCACTTCCCAGCGTGGTTGGCGCGCAGTCGCTCACCGCCGAACAGATGCGCGAAGGCGACGTGCGCGAGCGCCGCCAGTGGTGGGTATCGCAGCGCGCCGGCGCCAACGGGCGCATCCCGCCCGACAAGGTCGCCGCCATGCGAGAGATGCGGAGCTCGGCCCGCTTCGGCGCGTTTGCCAGTCAGCTCGCCGGCGAACGCTGGCAGCCGATGGGACCGATGGGGTTCATCAGCATGAACACCCGCTACTCCTCGGCCCCCATGAACGACGAGGGACGCTTTTCCTCGGTCGCCATCAACCCGCGCAATCCGCGCATCATGCTCGCCGGCGCGGGGAGCGCGGGCATCTGGCGCACGATCAACGGCGGCGCCTCGTGGCAGGCCCTCGGCGACAACGAGTGCTCCACCGCGATCGGACACATCGTGGTCGACCCGGTCGACCCCAACATCGTGTATGCCGGGACGGGCGAGACGTTCGATCCCTCCGGATACACCGACGGGTGCGGGATCCTGCGCTCGACCAACGGCGGCGATAGCTGGACGCGCGTCGCCACGTCGATCCTGGCGCCCCCGGGGCAACTGGGCAGCTTTGTCTATCATCTGGGCGTCGATCGTGCCACCGCCGGCTCGACGAGCGGAACGACGGTCTTTGCCGCCACCAGTGCCGGCGTGATTCGCTCCACGAATTCCGGGGGCAACTGGAGTGTCGTCCTCCCCGGTTTCGCCACCGACATCGTGCAGCACCCCACCCGCTCCGACACGTGGTATGCCGCGCTGGGCAACCTGTTCGGCTCCGGGAGCAACGGCATCTTCATCTCCACCAACAACGGCGCCTCCTGGACCAACATCTCGCAGTCGTTAGGCTCGCCCGTCTCGTTCGGGCGCACGCATCTCGCCGTGAGCGCGGCGCGACCGGGGATGTTGTGGGCCATCGCCGCCAATCCTTCCAACCGCGCCTTCCGCACGCTGCAACGCTGGGATGAGGCCACCGGCCTCTGGACCATCCTCGCCGCCAATGGCATCACCTTCCAGCAGCAGTTCGACGAGGGGGACTTCGGCACGCAGAGCGAATACAACCTGGTCCTCGCCGTCGATCCGGTCGACGAGAACAAGATCATCATTGGTGGCGTGCGCCTGTTCAGGTCCGTGGATGGCGGGACCAACTTCAACGTCATCGCCGGCAACGTGCACTCCGATTGGCACAGCGTCGTCTTCGACCCTGCCGACACGCGCCGCCTCGTCGCCACCTGTGACGGTGGGATCTTCACCTCCACCGACGGCGGCACCAGCTGGCGGACGCTCAACAACGGCATCTCGGCCACGCAGTTCTATCCCGGCATCGCGGTTCACCCGACCAACCCGGGCGTCGTGGTCGGTGGGACGCAGGACAACGGGAGCATGATGTCCGGCGGGTCGATGTTCTGGTCTGGCGTCGGCTACGGCGACGGGGGCTACGCCATGATCGACTACACCAATCCCAACACGGTGCTCGTGTCGTGGCAGAACGGACAGCTCGCGCGCCTCGACGTGAGTGCGCGATCGCTCACGTACATCCCGCCGCGCTTCAACTTCCAGCCCCCGTTCATCACGCCGTTTGCGATGGACCCTAACGTGCCTCGCACGCTGTGGGCCGGTACGCGCGCCATCGAACGCTCGCTCGACCAGGGGGCCACCTGGAGTGCCGTCAGCCCCACGGTGCAGAACGCCGTCAACGCGATCGCCGTCGGACGCGGCACCCCGCAAGTCATCTTTGGCGGCACCACCGCGGGCTTCATCTTCTGGAGCGCCAATGGCGGATCGAGCTGGACCGGCGGGACTGCCGTGCAGCGCCCGGTCACCGATATCGTCGCCGATCCGTTCGACTCGCGGCGCTTTGGCATCACACACGGCGGCTTTGGCAACCTCAAGGTCCTGCTCACCGCCGACGCCGGCGGCAACTTCAATGACATCACCGGCAACCTCCCCGACGTCCCGGTCAACGCGTTCTCCTTCACGCCGTCCCGAAACCGCTTCTTTGCCGGGACCGACATCGGCGTCTTCGAATCCACCGATGGCGGGTCGAGCTGGTCGCTGACGCCGGGACTCCCGTTCGTCGCCGTGACCGACCTCGTGTATCACGGTGCCTCGGATCGCCTCGTCGCCGGCACGTACGGACGTGGCATCTGGACGCTCCCGCTCACCTCTGAGCCTCCGGTGTTGCGCGGCGACGTCGATCGCAGCGGGATCGTGAACGCGGCCGACGCCTTGCTCATCCAACGCGGCCTTGCCGCCATTCAGCTTCCGTCGCCGCTCACGGTCATGCCGCATGGCGACGCCAACTGCAACGGCGCGCTCGACGCGGCCGATGCGCTCATCGTGCTGCGCTTCGCCGTCGGACTCGGCACGCAGGGGACCTGCGTCAACAGTTCGCGCTGACCTGACGCCGTTCACGGTGTATGAGAGCGGGGGGGCGCCCATCGGCGCTCCCCCGCCTTTCGTTCCCGGTCGCGCACATCACGGCGTGGATCTGGATCACAACGCCCGCCGATGCACTACGTCGGCCCGGAGTTCCGGCGAATGACTCCGGTTGCCTGAGCGATGCCCGTCGGGCAGTTTTCCCATTAGCCAACCCCTCACTATTCGCCATGCGTCACGACCTCCGATTCGCCGCTGTCACGCTCGCCGGGGCCCTCCTCGGTGCCGCGCTTTTCGCTCCGTCGGCCGAGGCCCAGGACAGCAGCGCGGTAGCGCGCACGTCCGCCGATAGCTCGTTCACCGACGCGCAGGCCGAACGCGGCGCGGCGGTCTTTACCCGTGTCTGCCTCGAGTGCCACGCGCGCGAGGACATGCGCAATCCCGACTTCAAGGGAAAGTGGAGCGGGCAGACGACGTTCGACCTGTTCAAGAACATCAGCACCACCATGCCCGACAACAATCCGGGGATGCTGGCGCGCACCGAATACACCGACGTTGTCGCCTACATCCTCAAGCTCAACGGGGTCCCGGCCGGAAGCGCGGAGTTGGCCGCTGACTCCGCCGTGATGAGCGCGGCCAAGATGAACCTTCCGGCCGCGGCAAACGGGGCCGGGTTCGCGGGGGTGCGTCGCGACAGCGATCGCGTGCGTGTGACGAGCGCTCATGCGCGTGTGTACGCGCGTCCGTACGCCCGCGTGACCCGCGCATCCATCGGGCGTTAGGCACGCAAGGACACGCGCCCACGTCGACGTCATCGTTCCCCCCAGCGTCGTCGTCCACACCCTCGCCAACCGCCTCGTCGGTCCCCGCGCCGCCGTCGCCCGCATGGCTCGCCGCGACGCTGGGGATCGCCACCGCGATGGCGGCGCTGGTGTGGGTCACCACGAGCCAAGCGGTGGTAGGGGTCTCCCCCGACTCGGTCGTCTACCTCGACGCGGCACGCCACCTGGCGGCGGGCGATGGCGCGGTGTTCGGCTCCAACCTCCCCGGCCCGGGCCCTGACGCGGGGCTCGTCCCGCTCACCCACTACCCGCCCGGGTACCCCGCCCTGCTGGCGCTCATCATGCGCGCGACCGGGGCGACCGCGGAGAGTGCGGCACGATTCTCGGGGATGGGCTTCGCCTTCCTGAACGTCGTGCTCGTGGCGCTCATCGCCCTGCGCGTCGCAGGTCCTGTGCTCTCCCTGCTGCTGGCCGCGTCATTTGCCGTCGGGATCCCGTTGCAGCTGCACATCATGGCGTGGAGCGAACCCGCGTTCCTCACCTGTACGCTGGCCGCGCTGCTCGCCCTCGCCATCTGGTCCACCGATCGCGAGCGAAAGCGATGGCTCGTTGCGGCGTCGCTGTGCGGCGCATTGGCGTCGCTCCTCCGCTATCCAGGTGTTGTCCTGGCCGGAGCGGCCTGCATCTTCATCATCGCCTCGGCAACACCCGCGCAGCGAAGGGCCAGCGTCCGCGATGCCGTGGTGGTCGCGCTCGCGATGATCGCCCCGATCGTCTGGTGGGTGCTGCGCGCAGCCGCCAGCGCTGACGCCACCGCCAACCGCCGCCTGGTGCTTCACCTCATCGACGGCGAGCGACTCGCGCAGGGGGCGGCGACCATGGCCCGCTTTCTCTCGCCGCTGCCGCGCGTGAACGAGTGGGAGCACATCGTCTGGGGCGTCGCGTGGTTCGCGCTGGCCGCGTGGTGCATCCGGGCCTCGGCTGGTGCGTGGAAGCGGCGGGGGTTCTCGCTCGACGAACGGATGCTGCCGGCGCTCTACATCGTCGGCTACGTCGCCTTTGTCGTCGTCTCCATCTCGCTCCTCGACTACGCCACGCCCATGGACTCGCGCATCCTGGCGCCGGTCATCGTCCCGCTCTGGTGGACCGCGTTGCTCCTGGCGGGTTGGCTCGGCCGGCAAACGTGGGGGGCGCGGCGCGTGGCGGCTGGAGCGCTGCTCTGCGGCATCCCCGCCGGTGCACTCGTGCGCGGGCAGGAAGTGCTCGCGGGACAGGCGCGGCTGCAATACACCGCGCCGGAGTATCGAGCCAGCGCGATCTGGTCATGCCTTGGCGGACTCGCCGCCTCGCCGACCATCATCTCCAACAAGCCGGAGTTGATCCATTTCCGCCTCGGGCGGCAGGCGGTCGAGGTGCCGTCGCGCTGGAACCCCTACACGCGCGAAGCCAATCCGAACTTCTCCGCGGACTCCGCGCGCGTCGACCTGTTGCTGCGTGAGGGCGCCGTGCTCGCGCTCTTTCCCCCGGAGCGCGACATCCACGAACCGCTCGAGGCGCTGCGGCGGCGCGCGTCGGTGGTGCGACTGTACGTCGATGGGGTTGGTGAGGTCTGGCGCGCCCCGTGTCAGCTCAGCACGACTTGCACTTGTTCGAGTTCTTCGACCCCAGCTTCTCCAGGAGCTTGACCGTCTCGACGAACGGGGGGATGCGCTGCACCGGACCGTTGGCCATGTCGGCCACCGTCTGCCCGCGGCGAGCGACGGCACTGATGTCGGCGCCCTTCGAGAGGAGGTACTCGATGAGCGCATTGTCGCCGCGCGCCGCCGCGTGATGCAGCGGGGTGAAGCCATTGTGATCGCGTTCGTTCACGTTGGCTCCGACCTCCTCCAGCAGGAACTTCACGGCGGGGATCCACGCGTCAGGCGCATGCCGGTGCGAGTTGGCCGCATACCCTTCGCCGTAGCCCACGCCTGACGCGGCATGGATCGGATACACCCCGGGGCCACCGACCGGCACCGGCGGGAGCCCTGACTCGTCCTTGGGCGCAGCCCCTTCTGCCGGGGGCGCGTCGTCGCCACGCAGTCGCCCGGCCGGCTTCCTGGTCGCGACCTTCGGGTCCGCGCCGTTGGCCAGCAGGAGCTTCATGGCCGGGATGTCGAGCCCGTACGCCGCACGCCAGAACGGGGTCGCCCCCTCGGTGTTCACGCCTAACAAGTCGAAGTTGTAGGACATGAACCAGAGGTGCTTGTTGAGCCGCGCATTGACGTCGGCCCCGGCCTTGATCAGCGCCTCCATCAGCGCCAGGTGCCCCGTCTGCTGCTGGTACTGCGCCGTGGGCTGTGGATAGAGCGACTTGGGGGCCCACTGCACGTTGATCGTCGCATAAAGCGGCGTGGTCCCGGCGTCGCTGGCCAGCGTCGCCTTGGCTCCCTTGCCTAACAGGAACATCGCCAGGTCGAACTGCCCGTTGATCGTGGCCATCAGGAGCGGCGAGGTGTGGTCTCCCACGCTCACCTGGTTCACATCGGCCCCCGCCTCCAGCAACGCCTGCACCGACGCCATGTGCCCCTGCCGCACGGCGAACAGGAGCGGCGTGAGCCCCCCCGACTTCCCGACCAGCTCTCCATACGACAGCGACCGGTTCTCGGCCGCCTGGCGAGCCGAGTCGGCGGTCGAGCGCTTGACCGTGTCCGCGACCGGCTTGGCGGCAGCGACAGGCGTGGCGGCCTTGGCCTCGTTAGGCGCTGGAGTCTTGGGCGTGGCGGATGCGGCGGTCGCCTTGGCTCCGGCAGCGGTCGCCGAAGCGGCCGCGGGCGCCGGCGCACTCGCCGCGACCGTCCCCGCCGGCTTGGGCGGCGACTCGGCCGCCTTGAGCGCCGCCATCTTGCGCATGCGCAGCGTCATCGCCGCGCGCGCCGACTTCTCCTCGGCGGCCATGTCCGTCACCTTCGACGTCGCCTTGATGTCGGCCCCGTTGGCCAGCAGCAGACGCAACGCCGGCACGCGGTCTCCCGCGGCCGCCCACATCAGCGGCGTCTGCCCAAAGGCGCTCTCGCGCGCGTCGACCGTCGCCTTGTGCGCGAGTAACACGCGGATCACCGCCGTGTCTCCCGTCTCGGAGGCCATGTGCAACGCCGTCGCCCCGCCGCTCGCGGTCGCCACGTTAGCATCGCCCCCCGACTCGAGGATCGCCGCGACCGCCGCCGCCTTCCCGCGCCGCGCCGCCAGATGCAACGGCGCATAGTTCCCGTTGCGCGTCACCGCATCGAGCCGAGCGCCGGCGGCGATGAGCATGCGCGCCTGCGACGCATCGCCATGCATGGCGGCCCAATGCAGCGCCGTCATCCCATCTCCCTGCGCCGCGTTGACGTCCGCCCCCTCGCGGATGAGCGCGCGCAGCCGCAGCGAATCGCGCCGCATCGCCGCGTCAGCGACCGGCGCTTCAGTGGTTGCCGCACGCGGCGCCGCCGCAGCATCCGGCTCTGACCCCAGCTCTGACCCCAGCTCTGACCCCAGCTCTGACCCCAGCTCTG
>CAZLLP010000038.1:39637-43613 GCA_964560345.1 uncultured Gemmatimonadaceae bacterium | reverse complement strand
CGTGGCGGGCCGCGTCCAGGAGATGTTGCAGGAACGCGACATCCTGTGGGAACGCCTCGACGGAGACGTGGTGCGCCAGACGCTCTGCCGCGATCTGGGCTTCTCCAAGGAGGACCGCGACAAGAACATCGAGCGCGTCACCTTCGTCTCCCAGGTCCTGACCCGCAACGGCGTCGTGGTCCTCTCCTGCTTCATTTCGCCGTACGCGCGCATGCGCGACAACGCGCGCAAGGAGATCGGCGACTTCATCGAAGTCTTCGTGCGTACGCCGCTCGACGTGCTCGTCGAGCGCGACGTGAAGGGGATGTACAAGAAGGCGATGGCCGGAGAGATCCAGGGCTTCACCGGCGTCAACGATCCCTACGAAGAGCCGGCCAACCCGGAACTCGTCCTCGACACGGACAAGGAGTCGATCGAGGAGAGCGCGCTCAAGGTCATGCGCGTCCTCGAGGAGAAGGGATACCTCACGGGCGCCGTTGCGGCTGACCGCGCCGAAGCGGCCAAGCGCGTGGAGCAGGGGAAGCGCGTTCCGGGGCCCATCGCCCCGCACGGCGGCACGCTGGTCGATCGCGAACTCACGGGCGAAAAGCGCCTGCAGGCCATCGAGCACGCCAAGGAACTCAAGCACTTCGACCTCGACGATCGCGAAGCCAGCGACCTCGAAATGATCGGCGTCGGCGCGCTGTCGCCGCTCGTCGGCTTCATGCGCAAGGCCGACTACGACACGGTGGTCGATTCGATGCGCCTGTCGGACGGCCTCGTGTGGGCGCTCCCGGTCACCAAGGCCGTGACCAAGGAGCAGGCGGCGACCATCAAGATCGGCGAGGAGATCGCGCTGCGTGACCCCAATGGACAGTTGATGGGGATCATGCAGGTCACCGACATCTTCGAGTACGACAAGGCGCGCGAAGCGCAGCAGTGCTTCGGCACCACCGAGACCGCGCACCCCGGCGTGGCCCGCCTCATGGCGCAGGGGGACGTGCTGCTGGGCGGCCCGGTGCAGGTCATCAACCGCCCGGTGCACGAGCAGTTCAACGAGTATCGCCTCACGCCGCTGCAGACGCGCACGCGCTTCGACGAGTTGGGGTGGAAGACCGTCGTCGGCTTCCAGACGCGCAACCCGGTGCACCGCGCCCACGAGTACCTGCAGAAGGTCGCGATGGAGATCGTCGACGGCCTCCTCCTGCACCCGCTCGTTGGGGCGACCAAGTCGGACGACGTCCCCGCCGACACGCGCATGAAGACGTACGAGGCCATCCTGGAGCATTACTACCCGAAGAACCGGGCGATGATGTCGGTCTTCCCGGCGGCGATGCGGTATGCCGGTCCGCGCGAGGCGCTCTGGCATGCCATCGCCCGCAAGAACTACGGCTGCACGCATTTCATCGTCGGACGTGACCACGCCGGCGTGGGGAACTACTACGGCTCCTACGACGCGCAGGTCCTGATCGACAAGTTCCCCGCGCACGAACTCGGCATCACGCCGTTCAAGTTCGAGCACACGTTCTACTGCGCCACGTGCGGCAACATGGCCTCCACGCGCACCTGCCCGCACGACAAGACGCACCATGTGATCCTGTCGGGGACCAAGGTGCGCGAGATGCTGGTGGCCGGCGAGCTCCCGCCGCCGGAGTTCACGCGTCCCGAGTTGGCGCGCATCCTCATCGAGGCATATCAGGCCGCCGCGAAGTAATGGGCCCCGACCGGTTCGCCGATTTGCAGCTGCATTCCACCGCCTCCGACGGGTCCGATTCCCCGTCGGAGGTGGTGCGTCGGGCCCAGGCGATGGGCTTTGCCGCCATCGCCCTCACCGACCACGACACGCTCGGCGGGATCGCCGAGGCGCTCGCCACCGCTTCTGCGTTAGGCATCGAGCTGATCCCGGCGTGCGAGATCTCCACCCTCGACGCCGACGAACGCCAGGTCGACATGCTCGGCTTTGGCGTCTCGCTGGACGACGTCCCGTTCTCCCACATGCTGCACTCGCTACGCGACGGCCGCTTTGCCCGCGCGTGGGGGATGGTGCAGAAGCTCAACGAATACGGCTACGCGGTCTCGTTCGACCGGGTGGTCGAGATTGCCGGCGGCACCGAGAACATCGGGCGACCGCACGTGGCCAAGGCGATGGTCGAGGCGGGGATCGTCCCCGACGTGAAGTCGGCCTTCACCCCCGACCTCATCCTCGACGGCGGACGCTGCTACGTGCAGCGGGTGAAAGTCTCCCCCGAGGAAGCGATCCGGGCCATCCATGCAGCTGGCGGCGTCGCCGTCGCAGCCCACCCGGGGCGCACGAAGCTCACCGACGCCGAAGTCGCCCAGTTCGTCGCCTGGGGATTGGACGGCATCGAGGTCTTCTACCCGCAGCACGACGACGGGCAGACCGCCCACTTCGCCGCGCTCGCCGAGTGGCACGGGCTGGTGGTCACCGGTGGGTCGGATGACCACGGCGACGTGAACGAGGGGCGCCTCATGGGGCGCATCAAGCTTCCGTACGTGTATGTCGAGCGGCTCAAGGCGGCCATCGCGCAGCGCGGGGGGCCGTCTACCGCCTCGCGCGGAGTCTCGTTGACCTCCCCACACGAAGGGGCGTTGCCCGCCTAGCGCGGGAACCGTCCTTGTTCAGCGTCGCGTCGGTCGTTCCGGCGTCCCGCGCGTCACTCCCCTCACCTTCGGCACCGGCGTGTTCTCCCTCGAGACTTCGAGCGCTGCACCTGGCGGAACGTCGACGCCGCGCCCCCCGGGCTTTCGCTGGCCCGGCGAGCGGCGTCCGCTCCCGCCGGAGCCGCCGCCCACGCCCAAGGCCGGCCCCTCCTGGGAGGTCATCGGGCAGCGCGCCATCCTGGCGATCGGCCTCGCCCTCTCGCTCTGGATCTACGTCGCTCCGCTCCCCGCGGGCCTAACGATTCAGGGGAAGACCGCCTGCGCCGTCTTCCTGCTGTGCACCACGCTCTGGATCACCAACGCGCTTCCGTTCGGCATCACCGGGCTGCTGGCCATCGCGCTGCTCGGCGCCACCGGGGCCATGAAGTCGAGCGAAGCGTTTGCGGCGTTCGGCAACTCGGCCGTCTTCTTCCTCATCGGCGTCTTCGTCATCGGCGGCGCGCTGGTCGACAGTGGGCTCAGCAAGCGCTCGGCGCTCCTCTTCCTGCGCCACTTCGAGCGCTCGCCGTACGCCTTTGCCACCGGGATGATGCTGGCGGCGGCCTTCGGCACGATGTGGATGCCCAACCAGGCCACGTCTGCGATGCTCTTCCCCATCGCGGTGGAAGTGGCACAGGCGCTGCGGCTGCGCCCGCTGCAGAGCAACTACGCCAAGACGCTCTTCCTCTCGTTAGGTTGGGGGGCGATGGTCGGCTCGAACGCGTCGTTCCTGGGGAGCACGCGCGCCGCGCTCGCGCTGGGGATGCTGCATGAGTCGTACGGGCGCACCATCACCTTCGGCACGTGGGTGCTGGCGGCGCTGCCGATGGTGATCCTCGGCGTGGCGGTGGCCCCGCTCATCCTCCGGTGGTGCTTCCCGAAGGAAGAGGTGAGCTTCACCTCGGCGCGCGCGATGCTGGAGACGACGGTCAAGCAGCTCGGCCCCATGCAGATGCGTCAGTGGAACGTGGCGATCATCGCCGGGCTCACCATCCTGTCGTGGGTCCTGATGGGTGACCGCCTCGACCTGGCGATCATCTCGCTGCTCGGCGCGACTCTGCTGTTCGTGACCGGCGCGATGTCATGGGAGGAGGCGGAGAAGCGGATCTACTGGAACATCGTGCTCATGTACGGCGGAGCGATCGCGCTGGGCGTGGTGATCGACAAGACGGGGGCGGCCCGCTGGATGGTCGAGCGATTGGTCGGCGGCGTCGCCTTTCCCCCGTTCCTCGCGGTGGCGGCGGTCCTGGTGGGATCGCTCATCCTCTCCGAGTTCATGAGCAACGCTGCGGCGGTGGCCGTGATGCTCCCGTTGGCCTTCAGCCTGGGGAACACG
>CAZLLP010000038.1:20339-39627 GCA_964560345.1 uncultured Gemmatimonadaceae bacterium | reverse complement strand
CTCACCCTGGCGGCCTCGATCGGGGCGGGGCTCGACTTCGCGCTCCCGTTCAGCTCCGCCCCCAACACGATCGTCTTTGCCAGCGGCTATCTTCGCATGATGGACGTGGTCAAGGCAGGCGGTATCATGACCATCGCCTCCATCGCGATCGTCCTCCTCGTGGCGGGGCTCTGGTGGCCCATCATCGGTCTGGTATGACACAGAACACCGGCGCAGTCGTCTGGTTCACCGGCCTCCCCTCGTCGGGAAAGTCGACGATCGCGCACGAGGTCTACCGCCAACTGCTCGATCGCGGCTTCGCCTCCGAACTGCTCGACGGTTCAGAGGTGCGCGAGAGTCTCTCGCGCGGCCTCGGCTTCTCGCGCGCCGATCGCGAGGAGAACGTGCGACGCATCGGCTACGTGGCCAAGCTCCTGTCGCGCAACGGCGTGATCGCCATCTGCGCCGCCGTGTCGCCGTACCGCGCCACGCGCGATGAAGTGCGCCGCAACACGACCAACTTCATCGAGGTCTACGTCGAGTGCCCGGTGGAAGTGGCCGAGCAGCGCGACACCGACGGGCTCTACGCCAAGGCGCGCCGAGGGGAGATCGAGGAGTTCACCGGGATCAACGCGCCGTACGAACCGCCGGTGTCTCCCGAGGTGCACATCCACGCCGACACCGAGTCGGTGGACGATGGCGCCTGGAAGGTGATCAGCACGCTGGAGCTGGTGGGGGTGATCCCGCGCAACTCCGGGAAGCCGCAGCCCACCAAGGAAGAGGAGCTCCTCCGGCGCCTGTCGAGCCAAGGGTATCTCTGAGCGAGGGCTCACCACCGGATGCCAAACGGGGCGCAGCGATTCGCGGCGCCCCGTCGTCGTTGGTACCGCCTGCGGTCAGGTCCCGTAGTAGCTGCGATACCACTCCACGAAGCGTCGGACCCCTTCGTCGATGGTCGTCTGCGGCCGAAGCCGCTGGCGGGGCTGCAGGTGGGCGGCGGGGGCGTACGGGGCCGGGAAATCGCCGGGCTGAATGGGGAGCATCTGCAGCTTGGCCGTCATCCCGGAGTGCTTTTCCAGGGTGCGGATCATGTCCATGAGGCGTACCGGCGACTGGTTGCCGATGTTGTACAGCCGGTACGGCGCCGACGAGGTGGCCGGGTCGGGGTTGTTGCCGTCCCAGTCGGCGTTAGGCGTGGCGGGGCGGTCGATGGCACGCACGAAGCCTTCGACGATGTCGTCGACGAAGGTGAAGTCGCGCTGCATCTCCCCGTTGTTGAAGACCGGGATGGTCTCGCCGGCCAGCATGGCCTTGAGGAAGATGAAGAGCGCCATGTCCGGGCGGCCGAACGGGCCGTAGACCGTGAAGAAGCGAAGCCCCGTGCACGGCACGCCGAACAGCGACGCATACGAGTGCGCCATGAGCTCGTCGGCGCGCTTGGTGGCGGCGTAGATCGTCAACGGGTGGTCAGCGCCGTTGTGCACCGAGAACGGCATGGCGGTGTTGGCGCCGTACACCGAACTCGTGGAGGCATAGACCAGGTGCGGGACCGCGTGGTGCCGGCACCCCTCCAGGACGTTCAGGAAGCCGTGAATGTTGCTCTTCACGTAGGCGTGCGGATTCTCCAGCGGGTACCGCACCCCGGCCTGGGCCGCCAGGTGGGGGACGGCGTCGAAGCGCTGGCTCGTGAAGAGCTGCCGCATTCCGTCGTCATCTGCCAGATCGAGGCGATGAAAGTCGAAATTCGGCTCGCGCTCGAGTGTGGCGAGCCGGGCATGCTTCAGCGTCGGATCGTAGTACTCGTTGAGGTTGTCGAGACCGATGACCCGATCGCCCCGCTGCAGCAGGCGCTGCGCGAGATGGAACCCGATGAAACCGGCCGCGCCGGTAACGAGAATGGTCTTCACTGCGATGGATGGAGGAAGCCTGCCATACTGCGCTGATGGCGCCCAGCCCTTGAGGGACGCCCGCGCCCGATGGGTCGTTTCACAATCAGTGCCGCCGTGTCGCGCGGGTGCCGTACCCGTGCCGGACGGGGCATCTTTCGCACCGCACGCAGCCGTTCGTCATCGCCCGGAACCGGGCGTCGAGGGCTCCCTGCGGCTTTCCGTCACGCTATGACCGTCCTGTGGTTCTCGCACTTCGTTCCGTGGCCCTCGACGGGGCACGGCGCGCTTGCCCGTTCGTTTCACCTGGTTCGCGAAGCGGCGAGCCGGCGGGAGCTGCATCTGCTCGCCCTCGCTCCGCCCACCCCCGACGGCCCCCAGTCGCGCGACGCACTCGACGCCGCCCGTGAGGGACTGGAAGGATACTGCGCGAGCGTCACCCTTGTGGCCACCGAGCACGCCGGCGGACGCGTGTCGCGTGCGGTCAAGGCGCTGGCCGGGATGCCCTCGTCGCGCGCCTACTGGGAGCGCTGGTACTGGTCGGCCGAGGCGCAGGGGGAGCTGCGGGCGTTGCAGGAGCGCGTTCGGCCGCAAGTGGTGCATCTGGACACGGTCTTCCTGCGCCCCTACGCCCCGCTCCTCTCCGCGCCGTTCGTCCTCAACCATCACAACGTCGAGTCGCACCTCCTGGCGCGCCGCGGCGCCAGCGGGAGCCGCGCGGCGCGCGCCTTCTACGCCCGCGAGGCGCGCAAGGTGAAGGAGGCGGAGCGCGAACTGTCGCAGCGCGCCGCCACCAACATCATGGTCTCCGACACCGACGCCGAACGGCTGCAAGAGATCCTCCCGGGGGCGCGCACGTGCGTGGTGGCCAACGGCGTCGACCTCGACTTCTTCCGACTCCCTCCGGTCGCCGAGGCGAGTCCGCGCGAGGCGGTCTTCCTTGGCGGGATGGACTGGTTCCCCAACAAGGACGCGATGGAGTGGTTCGCCAGCGACATCTGGCCGGCGCTCGCGCAGCATCAGGGGGGACTGCTCGATCGCATGACCGTGGTGGGGCGCGAGCCGTCGCCCGAGCTCAAGGCGACAGCGGCGGCCGATCCGCGTGTGGTCGCGACGGGCTTTGTGGACGACGTGCGCCCGTACGTGGCGCGTGCGGCGATCTTCCTCTGCCCCATGCGCGTTGGCGGTGGAACGCGGCTCAAGATCCTCGACGCGTTGGCCATGGGGCGGGTGCTCGTCTCCACGGCCGTGGGGGTGGAAGGGATCCCGATGGTGGAAGGGGAGCACTACCTGCGCGCCGAAACACCGCAGGAGTTCGTGGCGCAGATTGCCCGTGCGGCTGCCGACCCCGCGCTGCGTGACCGGTTGAGTGCCGCCGGGCGGGCGCTGGTGGAACGCGAGTACGGCTGGCGGCGCCTCGGCGACCGGCTCGAGGAAGCGTACGCGTTGGCGTCGACAGCAGCGGTCGCGCGTTAGCTCGGCACCACGGGCGGCAAGTAGCGAACGCGCGCGCGCGTTCCCGGTACGTCCCTAACGAGTCCCGTCGGCGCCACGACGCCGCGCCGCCACCACCTCGCGCAACTCGCGCCGCTCGCGGCGCGACGGCTGGCGGTTGGCCGGGGGGCTGGCCTGCGGCTGCGGCCGCGATTCCGCTTCGTCGCGCGCGAGGGCCAGCACGGTGCGGCAGATGAGCTGCAATCCCAGCGGACGCAGCGCCTCGCGCCAGACACGATCGGCATGGGCCACCGGGTCGCCCGCGGGGGCCGGGTCGAGCGGACAACTCCCCTCGGCGAATATGGCCCCCGCATCGATTTCGGCGCTCACCTGATGCACCGTGACGCCAACTTCACGTTCGCCCGCCATCAGCTCCCAGAACGCCGGTGGCGCGCCGCGATATCTGGGGAGCGTGCCGCAGTGAAGATTGATGCTCCCCAGTCGCGGGATGTTGAACGTCTCCGGCTTCAGGATGTTTGTCCCGTCGAGCACCGCCAGGTCGAGATCGAGCGTGCGCAGCAGTGCGCGACAGTCCTCGGCGTTGAGCGACGTGACCTCGTGCTGCGGCACCCCGGCAACGGGTGCAACGGGCGGACGCGCATTCGGCGTCGCACGCAGCGGGCGCAGTACGATGCGAGCGACGGCCGCGACGACGCCAACAAGTCCGTCACGCCGCCACGTGCGCTTGAGCTTGTTCCTGAGCGTCGGACGGGGGAGCGGACCACGCACCACCGCAGCCACGGTGATTTCAGGCAACGCCTTGAGTGCCGCGACGGTCTCCCAGGCAAAGTCCTGGCAGGTGAGCACGGCGACGCGAAAGCCGCGCGCCTCGCCGGTCGGCGCTTGGGGGCTGGTCATGCCGCCACGCTCCACAAGCCGGCAGCGCGCAGCTTGAAGACCGCGTCATCCACATCGCGGTCGCCCACCACGAGTCGCCGCAAGGCGAACGCATCGTGCGCGCGCCGATTGACCCCTTCGATCGTCGTCACCGCCGCCGTCCCGCCGTGGCGTCGCACCGCTTCCACCGCGCGCGCGTCGAAGTCGATGGCCCGCCCATTGGGATAGGCAAACGTGCGGGTGACCGTTTGCACCTCACGGGCCACGCGATCCATCGACTCCCCGATTTCATGCTCGACGTCCGCATCGACCAACCGCGAGACGATCGGGTGTGAGACGGTATGTCCGCCAAAGGTCAGCAGCCGCGACTGGGCCGCCGCACGCACCTCGTCCCAGGTGAGCATCGCGAAATCGGGGGCGTGACGTTCGAGGAGCGACTGCGCGCGCGCATCGCTCGCCACGTCCTCGCGCAACCGCGCCAGCAACGCCTCGCGCTCGGCCGAGGGGAGTCGCTTGAGCGCTTCCTTGGCGTTTGGGGCAACCGACGCACAGCGTTCGGTCAGCCACGTGGGCAACGCCGGCAGGGCCTGGAGCACCAGGTCGAGCCACGTCGTCCACAACATCGCCCCCGAATCGAGATGACCGGTGGTGAGGTAGATGGTGGCCGGAAGTCCAAGCGACTGCAGCAGCGGCAAGGCGAGCGTCGCGTTGGAGCGGTAGCCGTCGTCGAAGGTGATGGCGGCCATGGGGCGGCGCGCGTTCCCTGCTCCCAGGCGCTGGAGCGCCTCATCGATCGGGAGCACGTCGTAGACTGAGCGCAGCCACCGCAACTGCCGCTCGAGCGCCGACTGCGGCAGGAGCAACCAGTGGCGGCTGGACGAGTCGTCGGCGCGCACGCCGTGGTAGCACACGATGAGGAGTGACGGGAGCCCGGCGCGTCGCGCCAGTGCATCGACGCCGAGGCCGCACGCCGCGTGGGCGAGGGCCTGCCGTACCCCGCTCACGCGCGATACACCGACGTGAGCCAGCCGTCGAGCACGAGGAGGGCGTACAGCCGGTCGGCGTGGTCGCGCACGTGCTGCAGGTGTTCGTCGACCAGGCGCTGGATCCCCTCGGGTCGCAGGACGCCTAACGATTGCAGCGCCTCGGACCGCGGCAATGCCAGGAGCTGCTCGCGCATCCCCTCGCGCAGCCAGCGGTGCACCGGCGGCGTGAAGCCCTGCTTGGGACGTTCGAAGAGCGCCGGCGGGACATAGCGCGCCAGGAGCGTGCGCAGCACCGTCTTCCCTCCCCGCTCGTCGACCAGCAGCGCGTCGGGAAGCGACAGGCCGAAGCGCAGCACCTCCTGGTCCAGCAGCGGAGCGCGCGCCTCGAGTCCCACCCCCATCGTCGCCACGTCGACCTTGGCGTTGAGGCAGTCGGCGAGATAGGTGCGCATGTCGACCCAGCGCATGCGACGCAGCGCGCTCCCCTCGGTGCGATTGTACAGCGCGATCATCCCCGACGGATCGATTGCGCCGGCGCGATGCCGATCCGCCAGCGCCCCGGCGTACAGGCTGCGGGTTTCTGCGGCGCCCAGCAGGGTGCGCAGCGCGGCGTATCGCTGCGCGTCGTGGGCGGGCTCGAGGGCGCGCAGGCCGCGCGACACGCGCCCGCGTTGCCGGGCAAACGGGCTCCGGGCTCCGCCAGGCGCAATCAGCTGCGCCGCGGCCGATGCCGCCCCGGCGGGGATCATCTGCCCCAGCCGGCGCACCGTGTGAAAGGTCTGGTACCACGAGTAGCCGGCGAAACCCTCGTCACCGCCGTCGCCGCCTAACGCCACCGTCACGTGCTGTCGCGCGTACTGCGCCAGCACCGACGTCGGAATCGCCGACGAATCGGCAAACGGCTCGCCAAAGTGGCGGATGAGCGTCGGCAGGCGGTCGGTCGAGGCGGCCGGGGCGTCGATGATGTGGTGCGACGCCCCGAGGTGCTGCGCGACGCTGGCGGCGAAGCCACTCTCGTCCGACTCGACGTCGTCAAATCGGATGGAGTAGGTGTGCAACGTGGCGTCTTCCTGCATCGCCATCGCCGTCACCAGGCTGGAGTCGATCCCCCCGCTCAGGAAGATTCCCAGCGGAACGTCGGCCCGCAGGCGAATGCGGGTGGCCTCGCGCAGGATCGGGAGGAGCGCATCGGCGGCATCGTCGAGCGATCCCTCGAAGGGCGCGTCGGCCGCCGCACGATCCCAGTAGACTCGGCTCCGCGCCCCGTGGGAATCGAGCGTCATCACCACCGACGGCTCGAGCTTGTGGATCCCCTCGAAGATGGTGCGCGGCGCCGGGACCCAGCCCAGCGTGAGGTAGTCGTCGAGCGCCGCGAGGTCGAGCGTGCGCGGGGAGCCCAACGCGGCATGCACCGCCTCCAGCGACGAGGCAAAGTAGCAGATCCCGTCGCGCACCGACCAGTAGAACGGTTTCTTGCCGGCGCGATCGCGCGCCACGAGGAGCTGTTCTTTCTGCGCATCCCAGGCGGCGAAGGCGAACATGCCGCGCAGCTTGTCGACGCACGCATCACCCTCGCGGGCGATCAGGTGCAACAGCACCTCGGTGTCGGACTGCGTGCGGAAGGCGCAGCCGTCGCGCTCCAGGTCGGCGCGCAGCTCCTTGTAGTTGTAGATCTCGCCATTGAAGACGAGCGCAAAGCGCCCGTCGGCGGAGAACTGCGGCTGGTCGCCCGTCTCGAGGTCGATGATGGCGAGCCGACGATGGGCCATCATCACCCGCCCGGTCGGCGACGTCCACAACCCCTCTCCGTCGGGGCCGCGATGCGCGATGCAGCGCGACATCTCCTCCACCACCTCGCGGCGCGGGGCGGCGCTTGGCGACAACGCGACGGCGCCGGCAATCCCGCACATCAGCGCGTCTCCGCGGCGGCGCGTGGCAGCACGCGCGCGTGAATCCCTTCGAGTGTCTTCACCCGCGACGCGAGGGAGAAGCGGGCGATGATCGCCGCGCGATCGTCGGCCACACCCGGCGTATCACGCTCGGCGAGTCCCCGCGCGATGGCGTCGGCCAGCGCACGCGGATCCTCCGGCGGGACGATGATGCCGGCGCGCGACCCTTCCAGCACGTCGGGGACCGCGCCCACCCGCGTGGACACCGCGAAACGCCCGTGGCGCAGCGCTTCGAGCAGGACGTTCGGCAACCCTTCACTGCGCGACGGGATCACCAGCAGGTCGATGGCGCGGTAGAGCGCCCCCACGTCGTGGACCTGTCCCAGGAAGCGCACCGCGTCGCCTAACGACAGCGCCGCCGCCTGCGCCTCGAGCGCCGCGCGCTCGGGACCATCACCCGCCAGGAGCAACTCGAACGGGACGTGCTGCGCCTTGAGCATCGCCGCCGCCTCGAGCAGGACATCGACCCCTTTCTCCGGGCTCAGGCGCCCAACGGCCGCAACGCGCGGCACGGCGGTCGGCGGCAGCAACGGCGCCTCGCCCTGCGCGCCAGACACCGCTCCTTCGTCGAGCACCGCATTGAACACCAGCTCCGCGCGCGCGCCAAGCTCCTCGAACAGGGCGAGCTGCGGGCGCGACATCACCACGACCTGGTCGGCCGAGCGGAGCAGGCGACGATCGAGCGCGTCGTAGAGGCGCACCTTCCAGTCTTCGGCGGTCGCACCGTGGTAAAAGCCGACCCAGCCGCCGCGATACCAGCCTAACGCGCGCAGCGAACGCACAATGGCCGATGGACGATAGCCGTGGGTCTGCACGACCGTGGCCCCCGCGCGCGCGAACGCCTCGCGCACGCGCGGCAGGACCGACATGTCGAGTCGCCCCGTCTCCTCGATGACGTCACAGGACACACCGCGCGACTCGGCGTACGCCACGAACGGCGATACCGGGCGGCCGGCGCGCCGGAAGGTGACGATGCGGAAGGCGGTGCCGCGCGACTGATGGAGCGCCGCCTGCGCGACGAGTTGGCGACCCGGGCCCGAGAGGATCACCGTGTCGATGACCGCCACCACCGACGGGGCACGGCCAGCTGCAACGTCGTCGGGGCGATCGGTGCGCACGCCGGTCCCGGCGCTCGCCCCGTGTCCGGGGCGTGCGGTCTGGATCACGGCGTGAACCGACCGCGCTGTCCCGGCCACCCGGCGCGCGAGCGCCAGCCGCCTGCGGTGGCAGCCGGGCGCCTCCCTGACGGCAGCGCGGCCACGTACTGCGGCGCGGCGACCGGCTGCGACGCGGCGATCGGCTGCATCTGTGGCGACGGAGCGACCGGTGGCGCAGCGCCACGATCCATCCCCGCAACGCGCCAGGCAAAGGCAATCAGCCCGAACAACCCATAGAGCAGGTAGAAATAGGCGTGCGACAGGAACATCGCCGCCATCGCGAAGGCCGTGATCGCCGCCACGTATTCCGGGCGATTGAGTCGTTCACCGGACGCACTATCGCGAAACGCCCGTCGTAATCGCCATCCCTTGTAGATCGCGATCAGCAGCATGCTGATGAACATGAGCCCACCAGGGAGCCCGAGTTCCACCGTGGACTGGTAGTACGAGTTATGCGCCGCAGACCACTTGCCGACCTTCCCCTGTTCCTCGAGGTACTGCCCCTCCATGATGGGGAAGTTGGCAATGCCAACCCCCATCGCGGGGTGACGCTTGATGTAGATGTTCGCTCGCGCCCACACCTGCTTTCGGCCGCTGTACTCGGTGTAGTTGTAGTCTTCCTTGCCGTTGACCAACTCGATCATGCGCCGGCGAAAGCCGTAGGGCGAGAAGTTCCAGACGACGACACCGCCGATGACAAACAGGGCTGCGTAGATGAATCGGCGCGACCCGCGCGACGCGATCAGGAAGACGAGGGCACCGAAGACGAGGGCGAGCGTCCCACCACGGGAGCCGTTGCGCACCACGCCAAGGGCCAGGATGGCCGATGAGACAAACGCCAGGACGCGCCACAGCCCCTTCTTCTCCGTCTGCAGCAGGCCGGCGCCTAACAAGAACGTGATCGCCGCCATGGCGGAGTAGTCGTTCGAGTCCAGGCCGCCGCCAAAGGTGTAGAGACGTCCACCGCTCATCACGCCGCCGGCAAAGGCGACCAGCATGTGCCCGGACATGCCGTGCACAAAGGCCCGCTGCAGCCAGCGCAAATTGTCCTCGGTCGGTGCACACAGCAGCGGCGCGATGAGCACCGCGAGCTGGGTCACGACGGGTGTCGTGACGGAGTCCACCGCCAGTCCGGGGTACAACGCAAACGGGACGCCGATCATCGCCCACGCATAGAACAGGATGACCAGCTTCACCAACGGCTCTCGGAACGCCGAGCGCCAGATGTCGACCGGCGTGCGGGAGATCAGGTAGCCAACGCCCAGCACCGACAGGATGAGCGCCGGGCGGATCTTGGCGAGCAGCGGGACGAGCTCGTGAATGCGCACGGCCACAATGAGGATCAGCGCCATGGTGATCATGGGCGCCCGGGCCTCAAAGCGGCGATAGAACTCCTCGGCGTACCCGGCCAGTCCTGACCCGGGGGGAGGGGCGCTCATTGCCGCGACGCTGGCTCGCTGTGCTCTCAACTGAAATCGATCCGCTCTGAGGGTCGCCTGTGCTACGCTATCTGTCGCTCGTGCCGTCGGTTACGGGCCCCGATCCCCAACCCCGCATGCAAGATGGGTTCCGCCACCACCTCCCCGTCCACCGCCTCTCGCCTTACGCCCCGGACTTTCCCCCGCGACGGTAGGCGAGGTACCGGTACGACATGGTGTAGAGCTGATTGAACTGCTTGGAGCCCTGCAGGTAGGTCCCGCGCTGCAGCGTCGAGAAGATCTGGTCGGCCGCATCGCGGTAGCGCCCATCCCCCGTCTGCTGGTACAGCCATCCGTACGTCGTGACGAACAACCCGTTCAGGTCGGGCGAGCGCGACGGGCCCGAGTTGTTCCGCTGGCAGAAGATCGACTGATAGTTGAAGCTCCCGTCCGGGCGCCACTGGGTGGCCCAGAGCCAGTCGGCGTTCCGCCTCACGGATGAGACGATGACGCTGTCCGGGCGGAAACGGGTATAGTAGCGAATCAGGACGTCGTTCAGGATCCCGTTCATGTAGTTGATGCTGGAGGTGCAGTAGCCCCCCCACAGAAAGGACCCGTCCGGTCGCTGTGGCTTGAGGATCTGGGCCAGCATCAGCGGGAGGTCCTTCGCCCATCCCTTCGCGTACCCCGTCGCCGGATCACCGTTCTGCACCTCCCACGCGAGGAGCGCGGCCAGGAGCGAGCGGGCCTGGATGCGGCTCTCCATGTCCTGGTGGTTCACCTTGCCCAGGGCGTTTCGGCGGTAGTACGAGCTCAGGATCTGCGCCGTGCGCTCGACCGCCTCGCGCGATCGGGGATCGCCCGTGAGGAGGTAGTGCAGCGCCACCCCCTCGAGCTGCGACCAGTGGTGCGAGCTCGTGTAGTTGTTCTTTTCGAGGTACTTGGTGCGGTAGTCGATCACCATGAGCGTGGCGCGCCGCCAGTACTCGATGTTGCCCGTGCGGACCCACCAGGCGTAGTAGATCTGGGCCCGGTCGTAGTAGTTCCCCGCCGCCCAATCGGCTCCGCTGGTGAGCCAGTGCTTGTTGGCCCACTGGTCGAAGTCGCGCTCGTACTTAGCCCACACCCCACCGAGTCGCCGGCTTTCCGACACCGCGATCGTCTCCCCCACCAGATCGGTTGAGATCAGGTAGTCGGCGCTGGCCGGGAGGGCGACCGCCTCCGGGTACAGCGGGACGTCGGAGATCGCTACCGCGCGCCGTTTCCCCGCCCCGCCTCCCAGCACCAGCCATCCCTTGGCCCGGTCGCCCGGGCGCAGTGAGGTGCGGAATTGGACGACGACCGACCGGAGCGATCCGTCAGCGTGCAGTGCGGTGGTTCCCTCGATCGCCGCATCAACGGCCTCGCCCTCGACCATGAGCCGCACCGATCCCACTTCGTCAGGGCGGAGGGCGCCGCGACGGAGCGGGATGGCGTTGGAAACCAGCGCATCGCCGGCTGGCCCGGTCAAACGCGACACGATCAGCGGAACCGAATCGGCGACGGGCGCGACGCGCATCGCGACCGAGCGGGCGGGCGGGTGGTCGGGGGCCGGCGCAGCGTGGGCACGGCCAATCGGAAACGCCGCGCCCATGAGCATGAGGGCAGCGGCCGAGCGAGCGATTGGAGTCGACATCTGGAACATGAACAGGGAGAAGGTGCGAACTCGCACACACCTGCGGTGCATTTTCTACACCGTCGCGGGGCGATCGTCCTCTCCCTGTTGCGCCCCGCTCACTCCGTCCGGTTACTGGCGAAAGAAGAGGTACTTGTACGAGGCCGTGTATTCCTGGTTGAACTGCTTGTCGCCGGTGAGATACGAACTCTTGACCCCATTGGCGAAGATCGCGTCGGCCGCCTGCAAATACGCGACGTTCCCGGTCTGCTTGTACAACCAGCCATAAGTCGTGACGTACAAGCCATTCAAGTCCACCGAGGCCCCCGGTCCCGAGTTGTTGCGGGCGCAGAACGCCGACTGGTAGTTGAAGCTCTGGTCGGGGCGCCACTGGTTGGCCCAGAGCCAGTCGGCGTTGGCCTGGATCGACGGAAGAATGCGCGGGTCCTGGTCAAACCGCTGGTAGTAGCGGATCATGACGTCGTTCAGGAGCCCGTTCATGTAGTTGATGCTGGTGCGGCAGTATCCCCCCCACTTGTAGGCGCCCTGCGTGTTCTGCGCCTTGAGGATCTGCGTGAGCATCAACGGGAGGTGCGTGGCCCACGTTGCCGGCGTGTAGGTCCCGCCCCCCGGCGCCTGCACTTCCCACGAGAGCAGCATCGCCTGGAGCGACCGAGCCTGGATGCGGCTCTCCATGTCGATGTGGTTCGTGTCGGCCAGCACGCCCTTGCGATAGTACGAAGCCAGTACGTCGGCCGTGCGCCCTACGGCCTTCTGCGAGGCCGGATCGCCGGTGAGCCAGTAGTGATCGGCCAGCCCCTCGAGCTGCGACCAGTGGTGCGACGACGCGTAGTTGTTTGGCTCCAGGTACTTCGTGCGGTATTCCACCGCCGTCAGCGTCGCTCGGCGCCAGTACTCGGGATTGCCGGTGCGCACCCACCAGGCGTAGTAGATCTGCGCACGATCGTAGTAGTTGGTGGACGCCCAATCAAAGCCGTACGTCGTCCAGTGCCTGTCCGAGTACGTGACGAAATCATTCTCGTACTTGAGCCATGAACCGCCCAGCGCCTTGCTCGCGGCTTGCGTCACGGTGGGGCCGACGAGCTGCGTGGCGATGAGGTAGTTGGGATCGGTCGGCAACGCGACGGCCAGCGGCACCGACGGAATCGTCTGCGCCGCGAGATTGGACGAACGCGCAGTCCCCAGCTGCAACGTGGCCGCGACGCCGGTCGCCGGAACGTCGTACTGGAACTGCACCACGATGGATCGCAGCGATCCGTCCTTGTGCGTCCCCGCCGTCGGGGCGACCGCAATGGGCACTTCGTTGCCGTTGATGCGCAATAGCACGCTCGACAGCCCGTTCGCCGTCAGCATTCCTGGCATCAGCGGGATGGCGTTCGACACGAGCACCGTCCCCGTCCCCGCCGTCAGTCGCGAGACCATCAGCGGCACCGAGGTCGAGCTGACGGGCGGTGGGGGTGGCGGCGCAACGACGGTGAGGGAGGCGAAGCCGCTCACCGATGCCACCGTCGCCCGAAGGCGTGCGGTTCCGACGGCGATGCCGGTGACGGTGCCGTTGGTGGAGACGCTTACCACCGTGGCACCGCTATCGACGCCCCAGGTGACGGCGCGCCCGGTGATGATCGCGCCGGCCGAGTCCTTGGCGACGGCCACCGCCTGCGTCGCCTGTCCCACCTGCATCGTGTTGTTGGAGATGGCGATGGTGACACTGGCGACGCTGCGCGGAGGGAGCGCCGGGGCGACCGTGATCGTCACCGAGGAGCTGAACGTCCCCACGGTCCCGCGAATCGTCGCCGTTCCCGGCGCAATCGCCGCCACCAAACCGGTAGAGGAAACGCTCGCAACGCCGGCTCCGCTTGCCACGCTCCACACCACGACCTGTCCATCGATGGCTTGGCCCACGGAGTCTTTCGGCATGGCCAGCGCCTGCACCGAATCCCCGACCACAAGCGACGAGTCGGGCAGGCTGATGACCATCGACGCGATCACCGGTGGCGGTGGATTCTGAATGACCACCGAATCGGTCCCGGCCGCGGACTTGGACACCGCGCGAATGACGGCCTTGCCGGGCGCCACCGCCTGAAGCACGCCCGTGGACGTGACGTTGGCGATCGCAGGTTCCGATGAGCTCCAGATCACATCCGCATTTTCCAGCGAACGCCCGGACGCGTCAAAGACCTGCGCCGTTGCCTGGACCTGCTGACCGATGGCAAGCGACGCCGCGCCGAGCGATACCGTGACTCGCGCGGGTTCGTTGGACGGCTCGGTGCCGAGCAGCGGAGCGGGGGCATCGCCGCCGCAGCCGAGAGTCGCTGCGAGGGCAAGCAAACACGACCGCAACAGAGCCTGGCGGGGGGAGAAGTGCATTCGGCGGGAAGAAGATCGTGCGGCGCAACGCCCGCACAGCAGACAAGATCCTGCGGCTTGGGGCGTCCCGCAATCCCTGTGTCCGCGCGCTACAACGTGCGCACGCGGAGAGAGACACGCTGTGCCTCGCGACACCACTACCACGCGCGAGTACGGCAAAGGCCACACAAAAAGCACAAAGCCTGCGCCCCGCGAATGCGGAGCGCAGGCCTTCGTGCGGTGGTGCGTGACGACTACTGGCGGAAGAAGAGGTACTTGTACGAGGCAGTGTATTCCTGGTTGAACTGCTTGTCGCCCGGCAGGTACGCCCCCTTCACACCGGCAGAGAAGATCGAGTCCGCGTAGGTGCGGTACATCGTGTTGCCGGTGGTCTTGTACAACCAGCTGTACGTCGTCGCGTACAGGCCGTTCAGGTCAATCGAGGCCCCTGGACCGGAGTTGTTCCGGGCGCAATAGGCAGACTGGTAGTTGAAGCTCGCCCCGGTCGGGCGCCACTGGTTGGCCCACAGCCAGTCCGCGTTCGCCTTGACCGACACCGGAATTCGCGAATCGGCCTGGAAGCGCGTGTAGTAGCGGATCATGGCGTCGTTGAGGAGCCCGTTCATGTAGTTGATGCTGGTGTAGCAGTATCCACCCCAGATGTAGGCGCCCTTGGTGTTCTGCGCCTTGAGGATCTGGGTGAGCATGAGCGGGAGGTGCGTGGTCCACGCAGAGGGCGTGGTGTAGTTGGGCCCGCCCGGCGCCTGAACTTCCCAGGCCAGCAGCATCGACTGCAGCGAGCGCGCCTGGATGCGGCTCTCCATGTCGATGTGGTTGGTGTCGGCCAGGACGCCCTTGCGGTAGTACGAGGCCAGCACGTCGGCGGTCTTGCCCACGGCCTTCTGCGACATGGCGTCGCCGGTCAGCCAGTAGTGATCGGCCAGCCCTTCGAGCTGCGACCAGTGGTGCGAGACGTTGTAGTTGTTGGGCTCGAGGTACTTGGTGCGATAGTCGACCGCGGTCAACGTGCCGCGACGCCAGTACTCCGGATTCCCCGTACGCACCCAGAAGGCGTAGTAGATCTGCGCGCGATCGTAGTAGTTGGTCGAGGCCCAGTCGGCGCCGTAGAGCGCCCAGTGCTTGTCCGCGTACGTGACGAAGTCGTTCTCGTATTTGGTCCACACACCGCTCCACCCCTTGCTGGCGGCCACGGTAATCGTGGGGCCGACGAGTTCCGTGGCGATCAGGTAGTTCGGATCGGTCGGGAGCGCCGCGGCCACCGGGGCCGAGGGAATGGTCTGCGCCGCCATGTTCTGCGAGCGAGCCGCCCCCAGGTGCAACGTCGCGGCGACACCGGTCGACGGGACGTCGTAGAAGAACTGCACGACCACCGAGCGCAGCGAGCCGTCCTTGTGCGAGCCCGCCGTAGCGGCCACCGCAATCGGAACCTCGACGTTGTTGATGCGCATGAGGACGTTGGAGAGCCCGTTGGCGAAGAGCATGCCGGGCTTGAGCGGAATCGCGTTGGAGACGAGCACCGTGCCGGTGTTGGCCACCAGGCGCGTCACCAGCAGCGGCACCGTCGTCGTCCCACTCGGCACAGGCGTCGTGGGGGCCGGGTTGACCGTGAGCGTCGCGAGACCGCTCGCCGTGCCGACCGTTGCCTTGACCTGCGCCGTGCCCGCGGAGAGCGCGCTCACCAGACCGGTCGAGCTGACGCTGGCGTACGAGGAACCCGACGCCATGCTCCATGTGACCGGCTGCCCGGTGACGACGTTACCGCTGGCATCACGCGCCACGGCAGTGGCCTGTCCGAGCTGACCAACCGTCAGCGTCGACGTGTTGAGCGTGACCGTGACCGAAGCGACTGAGACCGACGACGAGGTCACCGTAAGCGGCGCCGAACCGGAGAGCCCCGACACGGTGGCGGTGATGCTCGTCGAGCCACCGGCCAGCGCCTTGACCACACCCGTGCTGGTCACCGAGGCAACCGCGCTGTTCGACGAGGTCCAGGTCACTGTGAGACCGGAGAGGACGTTGCCAGCGGAATCGACGACCGTGGCCGTCGCGTTGGCGCTGCCGCCAACCGCCAGGCTGCTGCTGCTGAGCGCCACCGCGACCGACTTGGGGCCGGTGACAGACGACGTCGAGGTCACCGTGATCTGGATGCTCGCCGTCACCGTGCCGCTGGTGGCCGAGATGGTGGCCTTGCCGGCGGAGACGCCCGTGGTGTAGCCCGTGGCCGAGGTCTTGGCGATGGAAGCGGCGGAGCTCCCCCAGGCGATGGTGCGGCCGGTGAGGACGTTGCCTAACGAATCGAGCAGCGTGGCGACGACCTGCGTGCCCTGCCCGATGTTGATGGTGGTGCTGTTCGCGGTGAGCGTGATCTTGGCGACCGGGAGGACGGCGGTCTGGGCCACGACGAGCGCGGCGAGACCATCGATGCCGTCAACGGTGGCGATGATCGCCGCCGAACCCGAACTCACGGCGGTCACCGCACCGGTGGCGGAGACCGTGGCGACGGCGGCATTGCTGCTGCGCCACGTCACCGCGCGTCCGGTGATGGCCGTCCCCTTGGACGAGAAGGCCAGGGCGCTGGCGGTCGTCGACTGCCCGACGTTGAGCGTGGGCTGCGCGAGCGTGACCGAGACCGTGGCCACAGCCAGCGGCATGACAGTGACGGAGTCGACCTTCGACTTGCCACCCGAGGAGACCGTGATGCCAGCCTTGCCGGCCTTGAGACCGACCACGGTCCCCAGCGGCGATACGGAGGCGATGGTCGCGTCGGAGCTGGTGTAGGTGAAGAGGCTTCCAGAGAGCGGCTGGCCCGTGGCGTCGAGCGCCTGCGCGGCGAGAGCAATCGTGTCGGCCACGGCAACCGTCACCGGTGCAGGCGTCACGTTGACCGACGCCACCGGGATCTTGGTGACCGTAACGGTCGCGACGTCGGACAGCGTGCCGGATGTCGCCTTGATGGTGGCGGTGCCGGCGAGGACGCCAGTCACGAGCCCCGACGCGCTCACGGTGGCGTTGGCCGCCTGTGCGCTGCTCCAAGTAATAGTAGGCTGCGTAGCGAGCGGCAGCCCCGCCTGATCCAGCACGGTGGCCCGGAACTGCGCGGTCGCCCCTTCGGAGACGGTCGCACTGTCAGGCGTGATGAGGATGAGCGCCGCGACCGGTGACACCACGGTCACGTCGGCGTATCCAACCACGGCGTCGACGATCGCGGAGATGCGCGCCTTGCCGGCGACGCGGGCGACGATCTTGCCGGTCGAGTCAACCGTCGCGACCGACGGGTTGTTGCTCTGCCAGGCGACGGGGCTTCCGACGACCGGCTGGCCGTTGATGTCGAGCGCTGTGACCTTCGCGACCTGCGAACTGCCGACGCCCATCGTGGCGGAGGGAAGCGTGACACTCACCGTCGCCGCGGGGCGCGAGCGCACCGTCACCGTCGCCGACGACGACACACCGCCGGTGGACGCGGTGATGTAGGCGTATCCGGTTTTGAGCGTGGAGACTTTGCTCGTGTTGGTGCCGCTGCTGGCGACCGTGGCGACCGCCGTGTTCGAGCTGGTCCAGGTGATGGTGCGGTTCAGGATGTTGCCGGCGGGGTCCTTCACCACGGCCTTGATCGTTTCCTTGTTGCCGAGGGTGACCGTGGTCGACGTGGGCGACAGCGTGATCGAGGCGACGGTGGTCGGGACGACGACGGCGTTGGCGACGGCGGTGAAGGCGCCGTAGCGCGCGACGAGGGTGACCTCGCCTTCGCCGACCGCGACCAGGCGGCCGACGGAATCGATGGTGGCAATCTCGCGATCGGTGGACATCCATTCGACGCCGAGCGAATCGGCGCCGGCACCTAACGACTTGGCGACCCGCGCCTGCAACTGCAGCTCGTCGCCTTCGACGATCTGGATGAGGTCGGGGTTGATGACGAGGGGCTCGTCCTGCGCGCGGACGACCACGAAGGCCGTGTCGGACACGCTGCCGGAGGAGGCCAGGACCGACGCAGCGCCCGGGGCGATGGCGGTCACGACGCCGTTGGCGTCGACTTCGAGCAAGGTGGGCGTCAGGCTGCGCCAGCTGACCGGAAGCGCCACGACGTTGCCGGCTTTGTCGAGGACGCGGGCGGCGAAGGCGCGCGTCGTGCCTAACAAGATTGAATCGCCGTTGGATGAGACTTCGATGCTGGCGGCGACGGGCGTTGCAGGCGGCGGGGCCTGACCGGATGGAGCCGATGGTGAGTCGCCGGACGAACAGGCGAAGGTTACGAGCGTACCCAGCGCGGCAGCGAGCAACGTCGCCCGCTGGCGGATCGAAACTGCGGACATTCCTGGCCTCCAAGAAGTTCAGCGTTCGGTAGCCCAGCCAGCGTGGCGATGCAGCATCGCGTTAGCTCTTCGGCTTTGCGTCCCCGTGTTTCCACGGGTTTGCCCTTTTCGCGACCGGCGGCTCCAGGAAGTAGGATGCCGGGCGACCCGAGTGTTTCCGATCCGTCGCTGGGCGGATCAGCCCTCGGTGAAAAGACGAGTCGCCCGCTCATCCGTAACGAGCTAACTCATTGGTAAATTGTCACTTAGCTAGCGCTCACGAGAGGGCGCACGACACAGCTTTTCGTGGCGTGACATCACCGCCAAACGGTGGGCTGCATCACATCACGGACGCACGCGGGGCCAGTCGCACCGAAGTGCGACGACCTTCACACGAACGTTGTGATGGAGTGTGACCTGGCTCGCAGCCGGTCAACGGTCCGTGCCAACCGCGCCACCCACGCCGCACGGTGCGGCATGCGTGGGACGGCGTGCCATCAGCGCCAGACGTCCCAATGACCGCGCGCGGCGTTCTGCGCGGCACGCAGCGCGGCGAACTGCAGGTGCAACGCATCGACCAGCTGCACCGCGATGGCGCGCACGGGACGCAGCAGCGCCCCCGCCAGCAGGAGCCCCGCCACCGCCAGCACGCCGGCCATCCCGAACCACGCCCACACCGCGCCGCCCACGGCGACGGCCGCCCCCACCCCGCCCGCGAGCACCAGCCAGGGGGTCGTCAGCCGCAACAACTTGTGCGCCACGAATTGCGCCCACACCGGATTGCGCCGCAGCTGCAACACGCCCGGGAGGAAGGCGCACACCTGGAAGACCCCGGTCAGCGTGCGCACCTTGCGCTGGAACTCCGCCGCACGCACCGGCGCACGCTGTTCGTGCGCCACCGCCGCCTCGTTGACCGCGATGCGATGCCCCTCCAGCACCAGCCGCATCGGCGTGTACAGGTCGTCCAGGATGACCTGCGCCGGCAGCGGGGCCCACAACGCACGCCGCATCGCCCACACCGCCCCGGTCACACCAATCGAGGAATGCAGGGTGGCCTCGTCACGGCGCAACGCACGTTCCATCTGCCAGTACCAGCGCACCACCGCCGGCACCCCGGGCGGAAGCTCCAACCATCCGGTTACTGCGGCCACCTCGGGGCGCACCTGCCGCAGCCGCGGCCCCCGCAACCCCGGGAACCCCCCCCCACCCCAACCCCCCCCCCGCGCCCCCAAAACCCACCCCCCCCCCCGC
>CAZLLP010000038.1:15955-20329 GCA_964560345.1 uncultured Gemmatimonadaceae bacterium | reverse complement strand
TACTGCGGCCACCTCGGGGCGCACCTGCGGTGCGAGCGGCGCCAGCAACGCGGGGATCGTCGCCCGATCGAAGCGCTGCGCCGAGTCGGCGAAGACCAGCACCTCGCCGGTCGCGGCGCGCACCCCGGCGTTGAGGTTGGCCCACTTCCCTCCCGGCGCATCGCCGCGCACCACGCACACCCGCGCATCGGCGTCCGCGTACGCCGCCGGGTCAGCCGCCGAGTCGATCGAAACCACCACTTGCAATCGGTCGCTAGGGTGCGCCGTGTCGAGCAGGTTGCGCACGCGACTCGCGACCGCCTCCGGCGGTTCGCGCGTGGCCAGGATCACGCTCACCGTTGGCGCACGCTCCCACGGCGGGAGCGCCCCCCGCCGCCGCCGACGCGACGCGCCCAGCAGGCGAATCAACGCGGGGTAGCCGAGCCAGACAGCAATCGTCGCCAGACCGCACACCACGGCGACGATCGCCCCGACGAGCACGAACCGGCTCATGCGACGCTACCGCGCCTCAGCGCGACGCATCCGGCGGAGACCCCTCTCCCCGCGCGTGACTCACCCGGTCGCCTCCTCGAGCGCCATCACGATGCGACGGCTGGCCTCCCCGTCCCACCCTTCCGGCGCCATCTCGCCGACGGCGCGCCGCCCGCGTTCGAGCGCCTCGCGCACGAAGGTCACCACCCCTTCGGTGGTCGGCGGCCACGGGATCATGCGATTCGTTCCCTCGGTCACCGTGATCGGGCGCTCGGTCTGCGCGCGCAGCGTCACGCACGGAACGCCAAGCACGGTCGTCTCTTCCTGCAGCCCCCCTGAATCGGTCACCACGACCGATGCCGCGTCGGTGGCCGCGACCATCTCCAGATAGCTCAACGGCGCAAGCACCGTGAGCCGCTCGAGCAGCGCGTCGAGCCCGAACTGCGTGAGGCGGGCGCGCGTGCGCGGGTGGATCGGGAGGATCACATCCATGTCGTGCGACAGGCGCTCGAAGGCACCGAGGATTCCGGCCAGACGCTCGGGGTCATCGACGTTGGACGGGCGATGCAGCGTGGCCAGTACGTACGGGCGCGCCGGATTGCGCGCGAACCCCGGCGCCGACGCACGTGCCCGCGGGAGCGCCGCCAGCAGCGAGTCGATCATCACGTTCCCCACAAACTGGCAGCGATCGTTCCAGAGCCCCTCGGCGCGCAGGTTGGGCTCCACGTCGCGCGAGGGGGTAAGGAGGAGGTCGGAGAGGCGATCGGTCACGACGCGGTTCACTTCCTCGGGCATGGCCCAGTCGCCGCTACGCAGCCCGGCCTCCACGTGCGCAAGCCGCGTCCCCAGCTCGTGCCGTCGCTTGGAGACCACCAGAGCCACGGCCATCGTGGAATTGACGTCCCCGACCACGACGTTCCAGTCGGGGCGGACCGCTTCGAGCACGGGGTCGAAGCACTCCATGATGCGTGCGGTCTGGGCTGCGTGCGAGCCCGATCCGACGCCCAGGTGATAGTCCGGCGTGTCGATCTCCAGTTCACGGAGAAAGACCGCCGACATCGCCTCGTCGTAGTGCTGCCCGGTGTGGACGAAGACCGGCGAATGTCCGCGTTCGCGGAGCGAACGGAGGATGGGCGCGACCTTCATGAAGTTGGGGCGCGCGCCGGCAACGACGATGACCTTCATATTTCTATAGACTCACGTGCGTGAAGCATCAGGCGCGATGGTCGATCCGCGATCGGAAGGGCTGAGCACATCGTGCGACGGACGTCGCAACGGAGGTGCAGTCGCCGCAACATAAACGCGCAGCGCATGATGCAGGTTACGCGCCCAGGCGCCGCGCGCCGCCCAGCGCGGACCCTCACGGCCTCCATCTTGCCTAGTGACAGGCGCTTAGCTTACGACTCCCCTTCACACCGCCCGGAGCGCACCATCCGTCGTCGCACGTCACTGGTTGCGGTCGTGCTCATCACGATCGTCATTGCCTTGGTCACCCTGCGGGGCGGAGTCCCGCCAAAGGCTACCGAGATCGTGCCGCCGTGGAGCTGCATCGTCTGCGGTGCGGGCGGGGGAGCCGACGCCCTCCTGAACGTCCTGCTCTTCGTTCCGCTGGGGGCCGCGCTGTACGGGGCCGGCATGAATCGAGGGCTCGCACTGCTCATCTGCGTCGCCACGTCGACCGCGATCGAGGTGGCGCAGGCGACGGTGATTCCGTACCGGTATCCTGCCCTGGGGGACGTCGTCTGGAATGGGCTGGGGGGAGGGGTGGGTTCGCTGGTGGCGGCGACATGGCGTCCGTTGGTCGTACCGGATCCAGCGCACGCTGCACGGCTCGCGTGGTGGGCGGTTGGGCTCTTCACCCTCGCGGTGGGCGTGACGGTCGTCGCCTTCCGGCCGGTGACGCCCGGAGGGCACTACCGTATCAGGGAGTTTGATCGCTGCGTTCCGCCGCTGGTCGATCGCGGGCCCTGGCTCACCGATGTTCGTTACGGGGATGTTCTGGTTAGGCGCGGCGATGCGGTGCCGCGAGCCACATTGGAGTGGGCGTGGCGCGACGGAACGCTGCGTGTGACCGGGCGCACCAATCCGGCATCGTGCGAGGACATTCTGTCGCTAGTATCTTCTGCGACCGGCGTGCCTGACGAGATCGCGGGGATGAGCCGCGGCCTGACGAGCGTGAGCTTTCGTGTGCGGCTGCGTGCCATCGACCTGCGGCTGCGCCAACCGTGGGTGAGCGTTCCGGTCGATTACGTCGCGTTGTACGGCTCGGCGTCAGCGCCGGTCGAGGGGCGGTATGGGGAGGGGCGGCTGTCGGTTGCGTATGAGGGGCGAGACGCGACGCGACGGTCGGAGTTGCTGCTCTCGTCTGGACTGGGGTGGGCGTTGCTGTATCCGTTCGCGGACGCGCTGCGCCTCAGGGCCTCCTGGATGAATTTCGCGTGGATCTGCCTGCTGACCCTGCCGATCGGCTACTACATGATGGCAACACTCATGGGCCACGACGCCCGTGTCGCGACGACGTCGCGCGACGCCCGTCGCGGCGTGGCCGCACGCGTTGCGGTCGTGGTCGCGGTGTTGTCGGTCGCGGGGGTGCTTGCGGTGGGACAGGTACTGCCGCTCGAGATCGCGGCCGCACTCGTGGGCATGGTGCTGGGCGCGGGCGTCTCGCAGATGGTGCGCGCCGTCGCGGCGTCTTGGAGCGAGCGCGCGTGAGCCAGGCCGCAATCCCGCGACGTGTGGAGATGGTCGTACCGTCGCTGGTGACGGCGGGGATGGAGATGGTGGTCGCCACGCTGATGCGCGCACTGGCCCGGCGCGGACACGACGTCGGCGTCACCTGCACACAGGAAATCGGCGCAATCGGCGAGCAGCTGCAATCGGAGGGATTTTCGGTCGCGTTGGTGCCGGCGCCTGGCTTCCTGACCAACGTGTGGCCGCGTGCACTCACCCGCTGGTTCGCCACGCGTCGCCCTGACATCGTGCACGTACACAGCGGGGTGTGGCTCAAGGCCGCGCGCGCCGCACGGATGGCGGGAAAGATCCCGGTGGTGCACACGGTGCACGGGTTGCTGGACGTGGAACCGTGGCACGAGGGCCCGATCAAGCGCGCCGCCGCGCAACAATCGGCGGCCATCGTGACGGTGTCGGAAGCGCTCCGCGCCGACCTGGTGACGCGCGTGGGGATCGACACGCCCGCACCGGAAGTCATCCTGAACGGCATCGACACGCAGCGCTTTGCCCCTGGGCCGCACTCCATGGCGCTGCGTGGCGCGATGCACGTGGACGACGCGACGCCCGTCATCGGGCACGTCGGGCGACTGGCGCCGGTCAAGAACCACCGCCTGCTGCTCGAGGCCTTTGCGCGCCTTGCCACGAAGCACGGCACGGCACGCCTGGCGCTCATCGGCGATGGCGAATTGCGGGATGAACTCGAGTCGCAGGCGACGTCGTTAGGCATCCGCGACCGGGTGCACTTCGCCGGCGAGCACCGTGCCGTCGCCCCCCTCGTCGCCGACCTCGACCTCTTCGTCCTCTGCTCCATCTCCGAGGGAACGTCGATCAGCCTGCTCGAAGCGCTGGCCTCGGGGATCCCGTGTGTGGCGACCGCAGTTGGCGGAAACCTCGCCGTCCTCGACCGAGGGAACGCGGGGGTGCTCGTCCCCTCGGACGACGTGGCCGCGCTGTCGCAGGCGCTGGACGAGTTGCTCGCCTCACCCGAGGCGCGCCGCGACCTCGCCCATCGCGGGCGTGCGCACGCGCTGGCGGCCTACAGCGAGGAAGCGATGACGCGCGCGTACGAGGCGGTGTATGAGCGCGCGCTGGCGGCCCGCCGATGACCGCCCAACCGACCGCGCCCCCCGGCGTTCAGCGTCCCGATGCCGCCCTCCCCGTTGGAAGGTGTGG
>CAZLLP010000038.1:0-15945 GCA_964560345.1 uncultured Gemmatimonadaceae bacterium | reverse complement strand
GGGGGCGGCGGGGGTAGCGGGGGGTGTCTGAGCGCGTCCGGGGGGCCGGCCGCGGACCGCCCAACCGACCGGGGGCCCCGTGGTGCAGCGCGCGGAGGCGCGCCTCCCCGTTGGAGGAGTGGGGAAGGGGGGCGTGGAAGCCATCTTCACGGTGCTCGCCCTCCCCTTTGCCGGGTGGTATCACGGCTGGGCCTCGATCGCGCCGTCGCGCGCCGACGTGACCATGCAGGGGGTCAGCCAACTGGTGGGACTGGTGCCGGGGGTGCTGGGCGGCTTTCTGCGTCGCGCGGTGTATCGCCTCACGCTGCGCCGCTGCGGCGCGGGGGTGAGCGTGGGATTCGGCACGATCATCGCCACCGCCGACGTCGAGATCGGTGACGGCGTGTACATCGGCCCCTTCTGCAACATCGGGCACGCCTCCATCGGCGACGACACCTTGCTCGGCTCGAACGTCACCTTGTTAGGCGGCACCAGGCAGCACGGCATCGCCCGTCTCGACATTCCGATCCGTCACCAGCCGGGTGAGTACCGCCGAATCCGCGTGGGGCGCGACGTCTGGATCGGGAACGGTGCCATCGTCGCCGACGACGTGGGAGACCAATCGGTGATCGGCGCCGGCGCCGTGGTCACCAAGCCGATCCCCGGTCGATCGGTGGCGGTGGGGAACCCCGCGCGAGTGATCGCCGAGCGTGGCGCGGGGGACGCGTGAAGCCTACACGCCCGATGCGGGTGCTGCTGCTGACGCGCTTCTACGCCCCGTCGCCCGAGGTGGGGGCGTTGCGCCCAGCCAAGCTCGTGGCCGCGCTGCGCGCCGCTGGGCACGAGGTGACCATCGTGACCGCCACCCCCGCCGGCCCGACCGGGGAAAGCGATCGCGACATCGTCCGCGTCTCGCCGCACCCGAGCCCGCGCGAGTGGCTGTTGCGGGCCAAGGAGACCGTGACGGGCAAGGCGCGCCCGGACGAGCGTACCGCGGCGACCACATCGACGCTGTCCTCGGCGCCATCGCATTCCGGTCTGCGGGCCAAGCTGCGCTCCTTCCTGCTCTCGTTCGTTTGGATCCCCGACGATCAGCAGGGGCTGATCCTCCCGATGGTGAACGCCGTCGTCGATGCAGCCCAGGACCGACCGTACGACGTGCTCATCTCCACGGCCCCGCCGTTCTCGACGCACCTCGCGGCGCTGGCGGCCAGTACGCTGACCGGACTGCCGTGGGTCTGCGAGTTCCGCGATCCGTGGATCTACGCCGGTTCGGCCACCAGCGACATGCATCCATACGCCAGTGCGGTCAATCGCTGGCTGGAGCGCCTGTGCCTCACGCGAAGCACGCAGGTGGTGGCGGTGACCGAGCAGACAGGGGCGCTCCTCGCCGAGCGCCGCGCGGCGCTCGCGCGTTCAGCGCCGGTGGTGATTCTCAACGGGATCGATCGCCTCGACTCGCGCGGAAGCGCTGCGCGCCCGGCGGGGCCGGTGCGCGTCCTCCACGCGGGCAACCTGTACGCCGGTCGCGACCCGCGACCGTTCTTGCACGCGGTGGCGCGCCTGCGCGAGCGCGGCGCGCTCCCCACCGAGGGGGTGCAGATCGACTTTGTGGGCGAGTGCGAGCGGTACGATGGGACGTCGATGCCGCAGTTGGTCGACGAACTCGGGCTCACGTCGATCGTGCGGCTGCGCGGGCGCATTTCGCACCAGGAGTCGCTGGCGATGCAGCACGCGGCCGATGTGCTCCTCCTGCTGGCGCAGCGGCAACCGATCCAGGTCCCCAACAAGCTGTACGAGTACCTCGGCGCCGCGCAGCCCATCCTCGCATTCGTCGACGCGCATGGCGAGAGCAACGCGATGCTGCGCCGCGCCGGCGGGCACTTCGTGGTGACCGAAGAGACGCAGGACATCGATGCCGTGGTGCGCGCGGCGCTCGAGGCGCCGGTGCGCCAGTGGCGTCCGGCCGATGTCGACTTGCTCAGGACGTGGACGACCGAGGTGCAGTTTGCGCGCTACGAAGCGCTCCTTGCGCGCGAGTTCGGCCGCCCTGCCTGACGAGTGGACCGGCGCGCCTCGCGCGCGCCGTGAGCATGCGCTCGGACGTTAGGCGCGCGCCATCGGTCAGGCCGGCGACGGCGGCGGCCCGATCCCCTTTTGCAGGTCGGCACAGGCGTTCTCCTCGGCCGGCATCGGTGCCGAGTGCAGGCGGTAGATCCGCCCCGTCGGCGCGAAGCGGCGAACCGGCACCAGATACTCGCAATTGCTGAGCAACTTGGGCACGACGCCGAGCACTTCCGATTCCGTGAGGCGGCTCAGGACGATGTAGTCGATGCGCGCCTTGGCGAGATACGCGCGGAAGTCCTGGTCGGAGAGACGCAGTGGCGCCTGTGCATGTTGCACCGTACGCCCCGTGTGGTAGGCGAAGGCTGCTTCCCGCTCGACGAGGAATCGTGCCGTAGGCGGGAGCGAGTCGCGCGCAAAGGCCACCGCACCGAAGAAGGCGCGTTGGTCGACGTTGTAGCAGCCGTGGGAGGTCCAGAGGGCCGACCGATCGCATTGCAGCCCCTGTCGCGCATTGGCGATGACTTGCGGGACGCTCGCCGAGAGCACGACGGCGACCAGCGCGGCGGCCACGAACTGACCGTAGCGTGCCATCGGCCGCCAGACCCGCTTCAGCTCCAGGACGCCGAGCACGAAGCCCAGCAGGACGATCGGCTGCAACGGCACGAAGAAGCGACGCGGCGCCCACGGCCAGACGGAGAGGAGCCCGCAGTAGAAGACGACGTACAGGATGGCCGATGGCAGGAGTCGCCAGTACGCCGCCGCCCCAAAGGCGCCCAGCAGGAGCGTCACCGCCAACCAGGCCAGGTTGTCGACGGGCGTCCCCTCGACGGTGGGGAACGGAAGCCCCGACGGGATGAGGTCCGTGAGCTGCAACCGTACGCGGAGGGCGACCTTGCGCGCCATCGCGACGACCGGTGACGACGTCCCCAGTCCCACCGAGCGATCCTGCGTGACCTGCGCGGCATCGGCGACGTAGGATCGCCCCGCGACGCCTTCATGATGGATCAGCGTCCAGGCGAGCCATCCCCCCACGAAGACCGCGGTGACGCCACCGAGCGTGAAGGCGGGACGCCACCGCCGCTGGAAGAGCCAGGAGCAGATGACACCGGCCAGCAGGGTGAGGCCGATCGTTCGAGTGAGGGCAGCGGCGAGCGCAGCCACCGCGGCCAGCAGCAGGAGTCGGCGCGGCATCTCGCTCTCCCGCGCACGCTGCAGCGCCCACAACGACAGCATGCTCCAAAAGAGGAAAGCGGCCTCCGACATCACGCGCCCACCGAAATTGATGGTGAACGGGTTGCAGGCCGCCCCGAGCAGGACGACGACCGCGAGCCACTGCGGGAGCAGGCGGCGACAGAGATCGAAGAAGAGGGCGAGCGCCGCCGTCATCAGGACGGTGACGAGCAGGAAGCGCGCAGTCTCGCTCCCGCCGGTCAGGAGCTGCGTGAGCCCGAGCAACGCCGGCCAGAGCGGCGGATACTGCCCGTGCCGGGGCGCGCCGATCTTGAAGGTCTCACGATAGGACAAGTGCGTGAGCTGATCGCCCAGCAGCATGTACAGCGCATCGTCATTGCTGTGCGTTACGCCAGGCGTGCGCGATACCCACGCCAACGTCGCATATCCCCCGAGGATCAAGGCCACCGCGAGCATAGTGACCAGCGGGAGCGACGCCGCCGTCACCGACGAGCGAGTCGCCGCGCCGGAGTGCGCGTCGGTGGCAGCGGGGGTGGCAGTGGGGGTGACGACGCTCATGCTACAACGTGTCGTAGACCGCGCTGAGGGCGCCGGCGCAGATCCGCGTATCGAAGGTCGCCAGGATGTGCGCGCGATACTCCAGCCCCTCGCGCGTCATCGCCTCGGGATCGTCGTAGTAGCGTTGCAGCCGCTCGGCGAGGGCCATGGGATCGCGTTCGGCGACCAGCCGGTCGGCGTACGGGCCAAAGGTGTACGGAATGTCGGAGTGGCGCGTCGCGACCGTCGGCATCCCGGTGGCCATCATTTGTCCCATCACCGCCGGCGACCCTTCGGCGTCACCATCTTCGGCCGTCACGGAGGGGACGACGAAGACGTGCGAGGCGAGTCCCACGTCGATGAGTTTCTCGAAGCTGAGCCACTGGTGCTGCGTGCACACCGACTCGAGTCCGTACTTGGCCAGCAGGACGAAGATCTCGTCCTTCGTCTGCTGATCACCGGGGCGCCCGGCCGCGTCGCCCACGAGCGTGAGGGTGAGCGGCACTCCGCGCGACTTGAGGATGCTCGCTGCCTCGATGAGGTAGCGTGCCCCCTTCTTTTCGCGAAAGGTCCCGGCAAAGAGGATGCGAAGGGGCTCGTTCGGGGCGCGCACGCGTGGTTTGTTGCGCAGGGCGACGGCATCGACGCCGAGCGGGTGGATCACGATCTTGTGCGCAGGGCATCCGATGGCTTCGAGCCCCGCGGACATCGCCGGGCCCAGCGACAGGACCTTGGAGGCGCGCTCGAAGACCCAGCGATATTTCTCGACCCACGCGGGATCGCGCCCGAGCAGATAGACGTCGGCGCCGTAATAGGATACGACCCACGGCAGGTCGAGCGAGTGCACGAGGCGCCGATCGTCGACGGCCACGTACCCCAGGTGAGAGTGCAGCACCGTGGCGCGCTCGCGTCGCAGGCGCGAGGCATCGGGCGGAAAGAGCGACGTCTTGTTGAGCCGATTCCAGATGCGCGGCCCCAGGCGAGCGGGATCGAGGAGGATCGCGTCGAGTTCAGGAAACTCGGCGCGATTCTCCAGGACGTCGCAGATCACCACCGGGCGATGCCGCGGGACAAATCGCATGTGGTCGTAGAACCAGTTCATGGTCCGACCGACGAAGCGATCGATGCGTTGGAGGGCGGCTGGCGAGGGGGAAGGCAATGGCGGAGTCATTAACGGAGTTCAACCCAGAACGAATCGCTGTCAAGGATCGTGCCACCCACAACGTGAGGGAGTGTACGCGCTCGTGACAGCGGCATCCTCGAATCGTCGCACGAGGCAGAGCGGGGCGCTGTGTCGCACCGTGCATCTGCTTGCACCAGCGGGACGAACGCAGCCGCCGCTGGCCCGCGGCTTGCTTCCGATCAAGGCAACACATGGCAGATCTCGTCTCTGAATCGCCGCCGCCGATCGGCTCCCGTCCGCCGGCAGCCGGCCTTGATCGTTCGCTCATTCGCGGCATCGCCTGGACCGGCGGCGCGAAGTGGGCCACGCAGTTGCTCGGCTGGTCGAGCACCCTGCTCGTCGCCAACCTCCTGGGCCCCGATCCCTATGGCCTGATCGGGATGGCGTCGGTCTTTCTCGGGCTGGTGAGTACGCTCACCGAGTTCGGGCTGGGGACGGCCATCATCAGCCTGCGGAAGCTGAGCCCCGAACAGAACCGGCAGCTCAACACCATCGCCCTCGGCCTCGGCATCGTGGGGGCGCTGTTGACGTGCGCCGCGGCATGGCCGCTCGGCTGGGCGTACCGGGAAAAGCAGCTCCCGATGATCATCGTGGCGATGAGCTCCACGTTCGTACTGTCGGCGCTCCGCATCGTCCCGACCGCGCAGCTGCAACGCGACCTGCTCTTCCGCAAGCTGGCGATCCTCGAGACGCTGCAAAGCGTGATCTTCGCGGCGGCCAACGTGGTATTCGCATTGCTCGGCTTCGGCGTCTGGACGCTGGTGATCGGATCGGTGATCAGCCAGGCGCTGGGGACTATCCTGACCTGGGTGGCACGTCCGGAACGGTTTGCGTGGCCGCGGCGCGACAGTCTGTCAGGAGCGCTCTCCTTCAGTTCCCATGTGCTCATCAGCCGATTGGCCTGGTACGTCTACTCCAACGCCGACTTCGCCGTGGCCGGATTGGTCTTTGGCAAGACGGTGCTGGGGGCGTACACGCTGGCCTGGCAGTTCGCGAGCATCCCGATCGACAAGATCAGCGCGATGATCGCGCGCGTGACGCCGGCCTACTTCGCGGCCGCACAGGACGACGACCCGACGATGCGGAGCATCCTGCTCAACATCACCGAGGGACTCGCCTTCCTCACGCTCCCGGCCACGTTCGGGTTGGCGCTGGTGGCGCCCGAGTTCGTGCGACTCATCCTGGGCCCCGAGTGGTCGGCGGCGATCGTGCCGTTGCAGCTGCTGTCGATCTACGCCTCGTATCGCTCACTGGTGACCGTCCTTCCGCAGGTGCTGACGGTCAAGGGCGACACCAAATGGACGATGTGGCTGGGCGTCTGGACGGCGATCGCGCTCCCGATCGGCTTCCTCATCGGGAGCCGCTTCGGGCCGGCCGGGATCGCGGCGGCGTGGATCATCGTCTACCCGCTCTTCACCATCCCGCTCTACCGCCGGACCTTTGCGGCGATCGGGCTGACGCGGGAGCCATACCTGCACGTGCTGTGGCCGTCGCTGCGCGGCGCGCTGGCGATGAGTGCCGCGGTGCTCGCGGCGCGCGTGCTGTTACCGCAGGCGATGCCGAACACGCTGCGCACGCTGGCACTGGTGGCCACCGGGGTGGTGGTGTACGGGGCGACGACCGTCTGGCCGCAGTTAGGGCGAATGAAGCGCCTGCTGGGGAGCCTGCGCGTTCCGACAGGCGACGCGGCGGCAGCGCCCGCCACCGTCGAAGTCTCGTCCGGCTGATCGCGCGGCCGCATCGATTGCTCGCGCGGGCCGTTGGCCAGCGCGTTGCTTACACGATGCGCCCGGCGGGACGGGGCTCGACGTACTCGATCAATCGTCCGGAGCGAAAGAGCACAAAGGCCACGCGTCGCTCGAAGGCCGCGGCGTAGACCGGCGGGCAGGTCACCTGCGCCCCCTGCGCGCGCGCCGAGGCGACGGCGTCCTCGATGCTCCCGTCGCCCCCCTCGAGTTCATAGCAGACGTGATCGAGGCCACCACCGCGGGCGATGCGGCTGGCGAGCGGCGAGTCCTCGACGGTCGTGAGCGGCGCCACGATCTCCCACACGTCGCCGGTGGCCGTGTCGCGGTAGAACTGCACCACCACGCGCTGCACCGGATCGGCCACCGCCTCGGTGAGCTGCTCGCACTCCTTGCCAAAGCGGCGCTGCAGCGTGGCGAGGTCGCGACCTACGAAGCCGTAGTGATGCAGGCGCACGATCAGCGGCCTCCCGACGCCGGGGCGGCGTCGGTCGCGCCTAACGCCTCGGCGGGGACACTGCGCGACACCTCGCGCGCGTGATAGAGTGTCGGCGCCACCTGCGCGAAGCGCTCGCGCGTGACGACCACCTCGCCTCCTGTTTCAGGGAGGTCGCCGAACGCCGCCGCAAACTCCACCGACGGGCCGTTGCGCGGCGTGCGCACGAAATCGAGGGTGAGCTGGTCGACGCCGAGCTGCTCGAAGAGGATGTCCATCGTCGCGTGCTCGATGCGACGCGCAAAGGCGCGACAGCTCAGGACCCATGACTCGATGCGGGCCCCCTGCGCTTCCCGCGTCCCGGTCACGATGGCGATCTTGCCTAACGGGCCGAACTTGTCCTCGTACGACACGGTGGCCAGGAAGGCCCCGGGACGCTCGAGCGCATGGTGCCACTCGGCCTCGCCGTAGCGGCGCCCGTTGATGTTGAACTGGTTGGTCTTGTTCACCAGCTCGAAGGCGCGGGCGTCGGAGGTATCGGCGTTGATGGTGACGGAGAGCCGTGCCCCTAACGAGCCCAGGAAGGCCTCGACGTCATCGGCGTCGCCGCCCTCGACGGCCTCGCGCAGCACCGCTGCGTTCCGGATGCTCTCGGCGCGCAACAGGTCCTCGGCGCGCACGGCATCGCGGCCGAAGAGCGCGGTGAGTCGCTCGAGCAACTCGACGACCGCGGCCGGGTTGTCGGGATGGAATCGCAGCCCCTCGACCCCGGCGTGCGCCTCGGTCACCTCCGCCAGCTCCAACGGGCTGTCATCGACGAAGACCACGCTGTCGGCGCCGATGTTCCAGACGCGCAGGATCTCCGCCACCTCGACCGACTTGCGCCCCCACCCCGCGCGCACGGGGAAGAAACGTTCGGTCGGGACGACAAAGTCGGCGCGCTTGAAGGCTTCCTGCACCAGCGCCGGATCGTTCTTCGTCGCGACCGCCACGAGCACCCCCGACGCCATCAGGTTGGCCAGCACCTGCTGATAGAGCATGTGCACCTGCGAACCGTGTTCGAGCGACCAGCCGACGCCGTCGACGCCCACTTCACCCAGGATGCCGCGCCAGAGCGTGTCATCGAGGTCGGTGATGAGACCCTTGCGTGGTGCGGCCGGCCAGAGCGCGGCGGCGAGCGCCGCCGCCACGCGCGAGGCGTGCTCGCGCTTGTACGGGAAGCCGGCGTGCAATTCGGAGGCAATGTCACGTCCGTCAGCTGCAGCGCCGGCGGCGGCGAGGTCGGCCACGCGCACCCGCGGGAGCGCACCGACCGTGGCCGCGAAGCTGGCGAGGATCGCCTGCAGCTTGAGCCGAGTCGCCCCGACGACGTTGGCCGGATCGAGGAAGTACGGCGGCAGCGCCAGCGTGGGCAACGCGAGCGCGACCGGCGCGACCTCGGCGAGCGTGGCGATGCGGCGCTGCAATCGCGTGAGCGTTGCTTCGGCACTGGCGAGCAATTCGACCGAAGCTTCGGCCGTGGTGAGCGTCCCGCGCCCGCGCAGCCCCAGACGTGGATCGATGTCCGACCATTCGATCACGACCGCCACGCCGTCGGGACGAGCGGCGGTGGCGCGCTCGAGATTTCCTGGGAGATCGCCGAAGCGTCCCGACGAGACGCGCACGTTGGCGCCGGAGACGCGCTCGCGCAGTTCGGCATGCAGGAACGTCTCGAGCGCGAGCGGCGTGAAGCCGGTCGCGAGGATGAACTCGCGCGTGGGCAGCGCGGGATCCGTCGGCGCGTTGATGATGCGCAGGGCGTCGAGTAGCTTCATCGTCAGGTCAGGCTAATCAGATGCAACTGGGAGGTTTACCTTGCCGGAAACGATCGCGGAGCGCGTCAGGAAGGTCATGGCACTGACGTTCAACGTTGCTCCGGAGTCAATTGCCGATACTGCGCAGCAATCCGACGTCGCTGGTTGGGACTCGATTGGTCACGCCAACCTCGTGTTCGGCCTTGAAGAAGAGTTCGAGGTGCAGCTCTCCGACGACGTGATGCCGACGCTGCGCTCGTTCCCCGTGATCGTGGAGCACTTCCGGCAGCAGCTGTCGTAAGGCGGTGATGCACGGGGCGCGGCGTGTCGGTTCCATCGTCGCCCCGGTTTCGCGTGTCACACGGTCCCGACGCGTCGCGCGGGGTTTCCCATGACGAGCGAGTTGGGCGGCACGGAGTTCATGACGACCGAGTTGGCGCCGATCACCGAATTCTCGCCGACCGTCACCCCCGGGTAGATCATCGCCCGCCGCCCGATCCAGACGTTGCGTTCGATCACGACCGGCTTGACCGATTCATCGGGGGCCGGCTCGCCGCGTTCGCGTGCGGCCGGATCGGACGGATGGCCGCTCACGTCGAAGACGACCACGTCGGGGGCCATCTGACAGTACTCGTGAATCGTGATCGAGCGGCCGGCGACGAAGGCGCAGTTGTGGCCGATGTGCGAGTGCGCCCCGATCGAGATGACCGGGTCGTCGGAGTAGCGGCTGCCAAAGGTGAACGAGGCCTTGCCGTGGATCGCGACGTCGTCGCCAATCTCGATCCGTCCCGCTCCCTGCACCCACTGGATGAACGGACCGCAGCGGACGCGCGACCCCACCTTCGAGCACGACGCCTTGAAGAGAGGCTCGCAGACGAAGACGCGGAAGACGAAGTAGTACGCCTGCCGCAGCGCCAGAAAGACGTACAGGACCGGGCGGACGAGCAGCCGCGGAGTCGGCAGGGTGAAATCAATCACCCCGCGATAGAGCCACCGAAGGGCTTTGCCCTGTGGTGTGTCCGCCATCGCGAGGCGACGCAGTAGAATCGATGCCATTGGCGAAAAGTGCGAAGAAGCGCAGCGAGGACCAAGCCATATCACGACGAGGTACTCCTCTGTGACGGCACAGCCCGTACGCCCACGCGGGAGGGCACATTCCGTGCCCCCACCGCGCTGGTCGCCCGTCACGGTCGAAGGGTGGCGCCGAATGGGGATCACAACTTGCAGAGCCGATCCCGACCGTCAGTTCTGGAGAACGGCATGCTCGCCGCGCAGCTCGCGGGGATTGTGAGGGGATGACGAACGCCGGGAAGCGATACGCCTGGGCACCGTACGCGGTGCTGGTCGTGGCCCTCGCGCACGCGCTGGCCGCCTGGCTCATGCGCCCCCCCGGCTTCGTCTGGGGGGAGGACGACGCCGCCTATCTCCTGCTCGCCAAGGAGCTTCGGGACCTCTCGTACCGGGAAGTGCAGGACGTGGCGGCGCCGATGCACGCACGCTTCCCCCCGCTCTTCCCGCTCATGCTGGCGGTGGTGGGGTGGCCGGTCGCCGACAATCTCGACGTCCTGATCGCCTTCGTCGCCCTGTGTTCGGCCGGGGCGATCTTCCTGGCCTACGACGGAACGCGGCGGGTCTTCGGCGACGACGTCGCGCTCCCCGTGGCGCTGCTCATGGCGCTCAATCCGGCGGTGCTCTGGATGGGGGGGAACCTCATGGCCGAGGCTCCTTTTGTCCTGTTCACGATGCTCGCGCTGTGGGGGTTGGTGCGGGAGGATGAATCGCCGCGGTACGCCCTCGTGGCGGGGGTGGCGGTCTATCTCGCGGCGCTCACGCGGACGGCGGGGGTGGTCTTTGCCGCCGCGATCTTCTGCTACTGGATCGTGCGGCGCCGCTACGCTCGCGCCGCCTGGTTCAGCAGCCTCGGGGTGCTGACCCTCGGCGTGTGGCTCGCCTGGACCTTTGCTGCTCCGGACGCCGAGAACCGGCGGCTGTATATCGCCGATCTCGGGGTGAAAGGGGGGGAGGGGTTCAACTTCCTGACAGAGATGGCCGCACGCGTCCCCGGGCGGGTGAAGCTGATGATGGCGAACTACGTCCCCACCGCGCTGACCGTGCCGACCATCGAGGGGACGTGGGTCGACAATGCCGTGTGGCTGGCCTTCATCCTGGTGACGTCGGCGGCCGGAGTGGCGGCGCTCTGGCGGCGCTGGATGGGAGTGATCGCCTTCCTCGTCCCGTATGTGCTGCTCCTCCTGGTGTGGAAGTATCAGGCAGGGCGATTCCTCACCCCGATCATTCCGCTCCTGCTGGTGCTGACATTGGGCGGAGCCGCGTGGATCGCCGAACGGGGGAACCGACGGTGGGGGCGATGGGTCGTCCCGGCCATCACCCTGGCGCTGGCGATTGGCGCGTTGACGCGCGACGGCGATCGGGTGGCGGCGGTGCGAGCGTGCGACCGGGCGAATCCGATGGCGTCCCCCGCATGTTATTCGGACGGAGAGCGCGAAGCGTTGCAGGTGGCGTACTGGGTGCGCGACTCGACCGCGGCCGACGAGGTCTTCTTTGTTTCAAAGGAGCGCGCCTTCTTCGTACATTCCGGCCGCCGGTCGATCAACCAGGACCGGGCGCTACGCGAGCGTCCCGACTCCATCGCACCGTATCTCCGCTCCCGTCATGTCCGCTTCGCGGTGGTGTCGCCGATTGGCGTGTACGCCTGGGAGCACAACTCGCTCCTGTCGCAGGCGTGCCGCGACTTTGCGCTGGTGCGACAGTTCTCCGTGGCGACCGTGCTGCTCCGCGTTCGTGACGCGGGAGAGACGAGCGACGATGGCGCGACGTGCGAGGCGCTGGCGTGGTGGCGTCCCAAGACGCCGTCACCCTAACGAGCGGCCGATCGCCTCCCCATGACGAGCCTCGCCTTCTCCACGACCGCCGACGTTGCAGCTGACGCGCTCGTGCGCGACGCGATCGCGCGCGCGCGCGGTGCGCAGCGAGACTGGGACGCGCTGGGCGTCGACGGGCGCGCGCGGATCCTCGAGCGCTTTCGCCAGGCGCTGTACGCCCGGCGCGACGAGGTCGCGACGCTGATCTCGCGCGAGAACGGGAAGCCCGCCGCCGAAGCGACGATGACCGAAGTGGCGACCGCGCTGGACTTCGCGCGCTACTACGGGCGCATCGCCACCGACGTCCTTGCCCCGCGGCGCCTCACGTCGGCGACGCTCGCGCTCTGGCGCAAGCGCATCACGATCACGCACGCCCCGCACGGTGTGGTCGCGGTGATCTCGCCGTGGAACTACCCGTTCATGCTCCCCGCGGGGATCGTGATGCCGGCGCTGCTGGCCGGCAACGCGGTGCTCCTCAAGCCGTCGGAGCTGACGCCGGCGTGCGGGGCGTTGCTGGCCGACCTGTTGCACGCGGCCGGTGTGCCGACCGCCGTGCTGCAGGTGCTGCACGGCGACGGAACGATCGGCGCGGCGATCGCCCGCGGCGACGTCGACAAGGTCTTTTTCACCGGGTCGGTGTCGACCGGGCGCAAGGTGGCGCACGCCTGCGCCGAACGGTTTGTCCCCTGTGCGCTGGAGTTAGGGGGGAGCGACCCGGCCATCGTCTGCGACGACGCCGACGTGGAGCACGCAGCCAGCGGGATCACCTGGGGGCGATTCTCCAACGGAGGACAGACGTGCGTCGCGCCCAAGCGCATCTACGTGGCGGCGCCAGTCTACGAACGTTTCGTGACGGCGATGCAGTCGCGCCTGCAGGCGTTGCAGCTGAAGCGCCCCGGCGCGCCGTCGTTCGACGTGGGGCCGCTCATCCAGCCGTCGCAAGGCGCCACGCTCGCGGCGCAGGGCGACGAAGCGGTGGCACGCGGCGCGCGCACGTGGCGCGCGAGCGGCGAGGCCCCCGACGACATCTTCCCCCCCACCCTGCTGCTCGATGTCCCGCCAGGTGCACGGGTGCTCGAGGAAGAAACCTTCGGCCCCCTGCTCCCGATCGTCCCCGTGCGCGACGACATCGAGGCGATCGCGCTGGCCAACGCATCGACCTTTGGCTTGAGTGCCAGCGTCTGGAGCCGCGACCGGTCACGCGCGCAGCGCATCGCCACACAACTGCTCGCCGGCACCGTCGTGATCAACGACGTCACGCTCATCGCCGGCGTGGCCGAGGTGCCGCATGGCGGGGTGAAAGCGAGTGGGTCCGGGCGCGCGCATGGCGCGCTCGGTCTCGAGGAGTGCGTGCGCACGCGCACCGTGGTCGACGACCTCTTTACCGGGTGGCGACAAGCGTGGTGGTTTGGCTACGGCTCCGAGTCGGCGATGCGGGCCGACGCGTATGTCCGGCTGGCGCACGGGCCAACGATCCTCGCGCGGCTTTCGGGGGTATGGAACACGCTCAAGCTCCTCTTTCGCCCCGAGCGCCCGATCTGATGCGCCCGCCGATAAGCGATCGGTCGAGCAGCTGCAGCGTGCGATCGCGGGACGTCCGCGCCGTCTGTCGCGACTGACGCGCCGTCTGTCGCGCTTGACGCGCCGCGGTCGCGCCTGACGCGCCGCGGTCGCGCTTGACCCGCCACTGTCACGCTTGAAGCCACCTGCGCGTTCCGCGAGAATTCACCGTGCCCTCGTTTCTCCTTGTCCTCGACCAAGTGCGACGCGCCCTGAGCCTGGGGCTCGTTGCCATTGGTGCGGCGCTGGCCGTCGTCTGTTTCGTCGACTGGCTGGTGCGCACTCGGCGCCTCAACCCGTTCGGGAAGGTTGCGCGCTTCTTTCGGGAGAGCGTGGAGCCGCTGATGGCTCCGGTCGAGCGTCAGATCGTGCGCGCTGGCGGCGTCCCGTCGAGCGCCCCGTGGTGGACGCTGGGGGCGGTTGTCCTGGGCGGTATCGTCTTCCTGAGCCTGTTCGACTTCGTGCGGTCGCAGGTGGGGGCGTTCTACTACGCCTCCCAAACCGGGTCGCGCGGCATCCTGCGCATGCTCATCCAGTGGACCTTCGCCGTGCTGCGCATGGCGCTGATCGTCCGCGTGATCTGCTCGTGGGTGCGCGTCTCGCCGTACTCCCGCTGGGTCCGCTGGGCCTTCGTACTGTCGGAGCCGATACTCCGGCCGTTGCGACAGATCGTGCCGGCACTCGGGATGATCGACATCACGCCGATCATCGCCTACCTGGTGCTGGGGCTCCTGGAAGGATTCCTGGTGGGGATGACGTGAGCGCGGTCACGGTGGAGGAGCGCGTCGGGTGCGTACGCTTCTCGGTGCGCGTCCAGCCACGCGCCTCGCGAACGGAAATCGCGGGAATCCAGCATGGAGCGCTCAAGGTTCGACTGCAGGCGCCGCCCGTGGACGGGGCGGCCAACGAGGCCCTCGTGGACTTTCTCGCCGATTCGTTGGATGTGCCGCGCCGAATGATCCGCATCGTAGCGGGGGAGTCGTCGCGTTCGAAGGTCGTCGAGGCGATCGGGATCGACGCCGGCGTCGTGACCCGTTTGGCCGAGAGACGCTAAAGGATGCTGATCCTGATCGGGACCGACGACGCGCTGCTGGAAGGGCTGGCGCAGTTGCTGGCCGGCGCTGGGCACAAGGTGCAGGTGGCCCACTCAGTGGCGGACGCCGAAGAGATGGCGACGCAGGCGGCCCCCCTCCTGGTGGTGATCGACCGTGATTCCGTCGCGTCGGACAGCGGCGAGGCAGCGTCTCGCATCCCGCTGGCGTCGGGAGGGGCCTTTGTCCTCTATCGCACGACGAGCGATCAGGGAGGGAGCCTGGCGCTGGCCCACGGGATCGCCCGCCAGACACTGGCCGACCTCGCGCTCCCGCTCGAACGTCAGCGGCTGGCGGCGCTCGCGCAGTACGTGAAGGCCCGCGCGCGCGAGAGTGGGCGTGTGCGCTTCGACACCCCGCCCGAACGCCGCGCACCGTAGCCGGCGCCGCCGCGAGTGGTGATTCGATAGAAGTCGCCCTCGCCTCCCTTCGACCAGCATTCGCGCTTGTCTCGCGAGCCCCGGCTCGCTATTCCTCCATGCACCTCAACGGCTGCCGCCACTGCCCGTGGCCCGGCCGGGGTGACAATCGAAGCTCCGTGGCGATTTCCCGGCAACTTGCGGCCACGTAAAACATTCCGCTAAAGCGCCCGCCCGGCGCACCAATGCCCGGGCATTTTTTATATCGAGGAACCCGGTGTCCCACACGGCCAACGCCTTCCACCTCCCCGTTCGATCCGGCTACCTGGACGCGCTGTCGCGCGGTGTGCTGGTCTACGACGGTGCGATGGGGACGAACATCCAGCGCCACCACCTGACGGCAGAGGATTACGGTGGCAAGTCGCTGGAGGGGTGCAACGATCACCTGGTGCTCACGCGCCCGGACGTGATCCAGTCGATCCACGAGTCATTCCTGGCGGTCGGGAGCGACGTGGTGGAGACCTGCACGTTTCAGTCGACCCCACGGCGGTTGGAGGAGTGGGGGCTGGGGGACAAGGTGCAGGCCATCAATGTGGCGGCGGCGCGCTTGGCGCGCGCGGCGTGCGACAAGTACGCGACGCCGGAGCGCCCGCGCTTCGTGGCGGCATCGATCGGGCCCACGGGGATGCTGCCGTCGAGCAGCGACCCGGCGCTCTCCAACGTCACGTTCGAGGCGCTGAGCGAGGATTACTACTGGCAGGCCAAGTACCTCGCGGAAGGCGGCGTGGACGTCCTGCTCATCGAGACATCGCAGGACATCCTCGAGGTGAAGGCGGCGCTGGCGGGCTTTGCGCGCCTCTTTCGCGAGTTGGGCTACCGCCTGCCGGTGCAGGCGCAGGTGACGCTCGACACGAGCGGGCGCATGCTGCTGGGGACGGACATTGCCAGCGCCATGACGACGCTCGAGTCGTTAGGTGTGGACGTGATCGGGCTCAACTGCTCGACCGGGCCGGAGCACATGCGCGAGCCGGTGCGCTACCTGTCGCAGCACGGCACGCGTCCGGGGTCGGTGATTCCCAATGCTGGGCTGCCGCTCAACACGGGGACGGGGGACGCGGTGTT
>CAZLLP010000037.1:0-43755 GCA_964560345.1 uncultured Gemmatimonadaceae bacterium | reverse complement strand
TGGGGACGTCTCGTGCGGGTGGGGAAAGAAGCCGGTGTGACACCGGCACGCGATACGCTACGGCGGGACGCCAGACCCGTCCATTGCCTGAGCGTGGCTGCTGCGCTCAATACGCGCCCCCGCCGCGCGCCGCTGCATTTGCCGCAGCCGGTGGTCATCGGCAGGAGGTCGCTGAAAGCCATCTCTCAAATAGTCGACGGCGTCTGTCCGGCGCGTGGCGCCGGAGCGCCGGCGACTATTTGAGAGATGGCTTCTAGATTGGACCCGAGCCTCTTGACCTGCTTTCGGACGAGCCTGACGTGCCAGCATCTGCGAAACCCAAAGTCCTCGGTATCCACAAGTTCGGCGGCGCGTCGCTCTTCGACGCGGCCGCCGTGAAGCATGCCGCCACCCTCATCGCCGCCCAGAAGGGGGGACGCCTCGCCGTCGCCAGCGCGATGGCCGGGGTCACCGACGCGCTCCTGCACGGCGCCACGCGCGCGGCCGTTGGCGATGGTGACGCGCTGCGCGCCACCGCGGCCGCGCTGCGCACGCGGCACATCGAGACCGCGCGCACCCTGGTGAAGGACAAGGCGCGCCGCGCCGCGCTCGAGAGCGCGATCCTCGAAATGGTCGATGAGCTCGAGCATCTGGCGCGCGGACTCGCGGTGCTACGCGAACTCACGCCGCGCACCTCCGACTACATCGTGGCCCGCGGCGAGCGTCTCAGCGCCCGCTTGCTCGCGTCGACGCTCGCCGAGCTCGGCGTGAAGAGCGAGTACGTGGACGCCACAGAAGTGGTGCGCACCGACGACAATTATGGCGGCGCCGCGCCGGATTTCGATGCCACGGAGAAGGCCGCGCGCGAACGCCTTGCGGCGCGCATCGCCCGCGGTGTGGTCCCCGTCGTTCCCGGCTTCATCGGTCGCTCGACGGCGGGGCATGTGGCCACGCTCGGTCGCGGCGGTTCCGACCTCACGGCGACGCTGCTGGCGCGTGCGCTCAAGGCCACGGAGATCACCTTGTGGAAGGACGTGGCCGGCTTCCTCACCGCCGATCCGCGCATCGTCTCCGACGCGCATGTCATACCGCAGCTCACGCCGCGTGAGGCGGCCGAGCTGGCGTACTACGGCGCCAAGGTCCTGCATCCGCGGGCGCTTATCCCGTTAGGCGATCGCAACATCCCGATTCGCATCCGCCCGTTTGCCGACCCCGACTTTCCGGGGACCGAGATCTCGCGTCGGCGCACGCTGCGCGAATATCCGGTCAAGGCGATCTCCAGCATGTCGGGGCTCGCGCTGCTGACGGTGACGGGGAACGGGATGCTGGGCGTGCCCGGGATCGCAGCGCGCACCTTTGCCGCGCTGCACCGTGAGCGTGTGTCCGTCTCTCTTATCTCCCAGGCCTCGTCGGAACACTCGATCTGCTTCTCGGTCCCCGAGACCAGCGCCGACTCGGCGCGTCGGGCCCTGCTCGCCGCCTTTTCCGAGGAGATCGCCCATCGTGACATCGACGGCGTGGAAGTGCACGCCGGCGTCTCCACGCTGGCGGTCGTGGGCATGGGGATGTCGGGAACGCCGGGGATCGCCGCGCGCGTCTTCGATGCGCTCGCCACCGGCGGCATCAACGTCGTGGCCATCGCCCAGGGGTCGTCGGAGCTCAACATCTCGGTGGTGGTCGACTCGCGCGACACCACGGCCGCCGTGCGCCGCATCCATGGCGCCTTCCAGCTCAATCGCATCGGCGGCGGACGACTCGTCAGGCACGACCAGGTCGACGTCGTCCTGCTGGGCTTCGGGCAGATCGGACGGGCGCTGGCGCGCATGCTCCCGCGGGCCAAGCAGGACGGCGTCTCGCTGCGCATTGTTGGGGCCATCGACCGGAGCGGATACGTCTTCGATGCGGCCGGCTTCTCCGCGCGGCGCCTCGACCAGCTGGTGAAGCACAAGGCCGCGGGCCAGGGGTTGGCCACCGCCGACGGGGCGCGCAGCTCGTCGGCCAGCGAGGCGGTGCGCGAGATCGCCCGCCACGCCCTGTCGCACCCCATCCTCGTCGACGTCACCGCCGACGACACCCTTCCCGCGCTCAAACTCGCCCTCTCGTCAGGCATGGACCTGGTGATGGCCAACAAGCGCCCGCTGGGCGGGCCGCTCGCCGATGCCAAGTCGTTGCTCGACCTGGCGGCCACGCAGGGGCGGCGCATGCTGCACGAAACGACCGTCGGCGCCGGCCTCCCGATCATCGACACCTTCCACAAGCTCGCCGAATCGGGGGACCGCGTCCTCAAGATCGAAGGGTGCACCTCGGGGACGCTCGGCTTCCTGCTCGACGAAGTCTCCAAGGGGAAGAAGTTCTCCGACGCGCTCAAGCGCGCCATGCAGATGGGCTACACCGAGCCCGATCCGCGCGACGACCTGTCGGGGATGGACGTGGCGCGCAAGGCGCTCATCCTCGCGCGTCTCATCGGCTACCAGGGCGAGTTGAAGGACATCGCGGTGGAATCGTTGGTACCATTCGAACTGCGAAGCGTCAGCCGCGACGAGTTCGTCGCCCGCATTCCCGAGCTGGACGCCAACTGGGACACGCGGGCCAGGCAGGCGCGCGACAAGGGCCAGGTGTGGCGCTACATCGCCCGCATCTCGCGCCAGCGCGTCACGGTGGCGTTGCAGGCGGTGCCGACCTCGTCGCCGTTTGCCGCGCTCAAGGGGACCGACAACCAGGTGGTCTTCACCCCGATGCGCTATCTCGAGAAGCCGCTCGTCATCACCGGCCCTGGGGCGGGGCCGCAGGTCACCGCCGCCGGCGTGGTGAACGACGTCCTCAAGCTCGCCACCACATGACATTCCTCGCCCGCACCACCGCGTTTGCCCCCGGAAGCATCGGCAACGTCGGACCGGGGCTCGACGTGCTGGGTGCGGCCGTCACCGGACCAGGCGACACCGTGGTCGCCGAGTGGAGCGATGCGCCGGGGGTGATCATTCGCGACACGGGCAATCCGGAACTTCCCCTCGGTGTCGACCGGCACGCATCCGGGCTGGCGGCCATGGCGGTGATCCGCGCGGCCACGGCGTTAGGCACGACCTCTCCGGCCGGCGGTATCGCGCTGACCGTGACCAAGGGGCTCCCACTCTCCGCCGGTCAGGGGGGGAGTGCCGCCTCGGCGGTAGCAGGGGCAGCGGCGGTCAATGCACTCATCGGTTCGCCGCTGGGGACCGACGCGCTGCTTGCCGCCTGTCTCGCCGCCGAAGAAGCGGTCGCCGGGCGGCACCTCGACAACATCGCCCCGTCGCTGCTGGGCGGGATCGTCCTCGTGCGCTCTCTCGACCCGATCGACGTCGTGCGGTTGCCCGTCCCCTCGTCGCTGCGCGTGGTGCTCGCGCACCCAAACCAGCGGCTGCGCACCGCCGACGCACGCCAGGTGCTCCCGCAGGAGATTCCGCGCGGCGTGGTGGTGCACCAACTCGCGCAGGTAGCCGCGATGGTGGCCGCGCTGCACATGGGCGACCTGGCGCTCCTGGGGCGCGCGATCGATGATCGCATCGCCGAGCCGGCGCGCGCCACGCTCCTCCCCGGCTTTCGCGAAGCCAAGCAGGCGGCCCTCGACGCCGGGGCGCTGGGCGCGTCGATTTCGGGGGCCGGCCCCACGGCCTTTGCGCTCTGTGACGGCGACAGTGCCGCCGCCCGTGTCGCGGACGCCATGCGCGACGGCTATGCGCGCGCTGGTGTTGCCGCCGTCGTGCGCACCGCCACCATCGACACCACCGGCACGCGCATCGAGCGCGTCACCTCGGAGAGACGCTGATGTCCGGCACCCCGACGTTCGCCCCCCAGCGCGTCTGGCAGCGCTGCGATGCCTGCGGTCACCGCCTCCCGGATGACGACCCCTCGCCGGAGTGCCCGCTCTGTCACGGGTTGCTGGCGATCGAGCATCCAACGCCCGACCAATCGGCGGTCTCGTTGCGCGCGCGATTCGACGCCCGCTGCTGCATGACATCGCCCGGCGCGATGCGCTCCGGCGTTTGGCGGTTTGCCGACATCGTGCACCCTTCGGCCAACCAGCCCGTGAGTTATCCCGAGGGGAACACGCCGCTCCTCGAGCGCGAGGCGGTGCGACGCTTTGCCGGGTGCAACGGCCTCTTGCTCAAGCACGAGGGGATGAACCCGACCGGCTCGTTCAAGGATCGCGGAATGACGGTGGGGGTGACGCAGGCCAAGCGGTTAGGCGCTCGCGCGGTGGCCTGCGCTTCCACCGGCAACACCTCGGCGTCGCTGGCGTCTTATGCGGCGCTGGCCGGCATTCCGGCACTCGTCTTCGTCCCCGCCGGACAGATCGCGCTGGGGAAGCTCACCCAGACGCTGGCGTATGGCGCGCGCACGCTGCTGGTGCGCGGCGACTTCGACGCCTGCCTCTCGCTCGTGCGCGAGTCGAGTTCCAGACTTGGGATCTATTTGCTGAACTCGATCAACCCGTGGCGGCTCGAAGGGCAGAAGACGATCGTCTTCGAACTGCTGCAGCAGTTGCGCTGGGAGCCACCGGACTGGATCGCGCTTCCCGCTGGAAACCTCGGGAACATCTCGGCCTTCGGGAAGGCGCTGCGCGAGGCGTACGCGTGGGGACTCATCACGCGCGTCCCACGCCTGCTGGCGGTGCAGGCCGAGGGAGCGTCGCCGTTCTATCGGAGCTTTCGCGACGGCTTCGAGGTGCGGCATCGGATGAAGGCCGATACGGTGGCGACCGCGATCAAGATCGGCGATCCCGCCTCATACGATCGAGCGGTCGCCACTGTCCGGGAGACCAACGGGGTGGTGGTGCAGGTGTCGGACGCCGAGATCCTCGAGGCCAAGGCGGTAATCGATGCCGCGGGAACGGGGTGCGAGCCTGCAAGCGCGGCGAGCGTGGCCGGGACGCGCCGCCTGGTGCAACAGGGGGTCATCGGCGCGGGTGAGCGGGTCGTGGCGATCCTCACCGGTCACGTGTTGAAGGACCCCGGCGTCCTGCAGTGGTACCATCAGGAAGCTGCACCCGCGCCGGTCGGTGCCAATCCTCCGATCGAGATCGAACCGACGATTGCGGCGGTGGAGCGAGTGTTGCAGAGTTCGTAACAGCTGGCGGTGTCTCGACGTCAGTTGGTGGTCTCGTTCCGGGTGTGTTGACTGATTGACCGGACTCGGGGTCTTACCCTACAAAGTTCCCACGATTCACTGTACTGCTTTCGGCCTGCCTGACGAGAAGGGTTGGTGCGAAGCGCCGGATTCCGCTATTTTGTCCGGACTGTTGGAGGCGCGCGTATTGGGGTCCTCCTTGACCCCACGTCGTCGGTCGATACAGTGTGCAGTCGATCGCTCCATCCACCTGAGGATTGCATGAGAATAAGACTCGTATGGGCCGCGGTGTTCGCGGCGGCGCTAGCCAGCCCAGCCGCAGCGCAGAAACCTGGCTCGCTTGAACTGGGCGGATTTGGGCAGTACACGATCTTCGACAACAAGTTGAACATGGACAACGCGCCCACCGTGGGTGGACGCGCGGCGTTGTGGCTGTGGAAGCGCTTTGCGCTCGAAGCCGACATTCAGTACGGAAAGACCGACTGGACCGCCGCCGGCGTGAGCGGCACCGGTACCGAATCGGTCACGCTTCGTCCGTACGCCGGGCGTCTGCTGTGGGCGATTCCGGCCGGCATCAAGACGGCGGTGCTCATCGGCGCCGGCTACCAGAACAACGTGTATATCGGTCGCGAAATCGACTACGGGAACGGCGTGGTTGGCCGTAACGAGTACGAGGATGCGATCACCGGTTTGATCGGGATTCGTCGTTGCCTCAACGACAACTGGAACTTCCGCGGTGACTTCGTCAGCAACCACGCGCCGTCGCCGAACTTCAACAGCTCGGCGGGCACGCTCGACGGACGCGCCAACACGTTTGGCCTTCGCGTCGGCTTGGGCTACATGGTCCGCGGCGATTGCTACAACAAGCCCGCCGCTCCGCCGCCGCCCCCGCCGCCGCCGCCGCCACCGCCGGCTCCCGCCCCACCGCCGCCACCGGCCAACGATGCCCCGGTCATCACGATCTCGGCCCCGGCCAACGGCTCCAGCTTCACCGGCCCGATCACGTTCGCCGCGAGCTGCACGGACAAGGAAGACGGCACCATCTCCAACAAGGTGACGTGGCGCAGCAACCGTGACGGCGACATCGGCACGGGTGCCAGCATCACCAAGGCGCTGTCGTCGGGGACGCACACCATCACCGCCAGCTGCACCGATGCCGGCGGCCGCACGGCGACCGCGCAGATCACGGTCACGGTGAATGAACTCCTCGTTCGCCTCAACTGGGTCTACTTCAACTTCGACAAGGCGACGCTGACCAAGGCCGGGCGCGACACGCTCGACCGCGTCATCACCACGTTGAAGGACAAGGCGGACTGGAAGGTCGCGGTCGAGGGTCACACCGATCCGTACGGCAGCGACGAGTACAACCAGAAGCTGTCCGACTCGCGTGCCACCACCGTCGTCGGCTACCTGACGAAGGCGGGGATCGACGGCTCGCGCATCTCGCAGAAGGGTTTCGGCGAGGCCTGCCTGGTCCTGGATGACGATCATGGCAAGCCGGCCAAGACCAAGAAGGCCCACGGCGTGAACCGCCGCGTGGAAATCTGGTCCGTCGGTAACGCCGGCACGTCGTCGAGCTGCCGTCAGTAAGGCACTCGCGCACGTTGCACGACGAGACGAAGCCCCCGGCGCCAATGGCGCCGGGGGCTTCGTGCATTCCTCGTTATGCCGAGCCGCGTCGCACCACTCCCGTCAGGCGACGGCCTTTCCCCCCGGTACCGCGGCCGCGGCCGCCTCGCCGGGGCGTCGATACAGCGACGTGGTCGCCCCCTGCAGTCGCACCAGCTTGTCGGTGATGCCCAGCGTATTCTCGGTGCCGCCCAGCAGGACGGTCCCGCCCGTGTGCAACTGGCGGGCGATGCGATCGAGCACGTCGCGCTTGGTCTCGGTATCGAAGTAGATCAGCACGTTGCGCACGAAGACCACGTCGAAGTTCCCCAGCGCGGTGAACGACTGCAGCAGGTTCTGCTCGCGGAAGGTGATCGAGTCGCGCAGCGACTGCACCACCTGGAAGCCAGCCGGCACCTGCTTGAAGTACTTGACCAGTTGCGTCACGGGGAGCCCGCGCTGGACCTCGAACTGGTTGTAGATCCCTTCCTTCGCGCGGGCCAGGGTCGGCGCGGCGTAGTCGGTGGCCACGATCTCCACCTTGGTCGTCCCCAGCGTGGCGCGCATCTGGTCCATGATCATCGCGATCGAGTACGGCTCCTGCCCGGTGGAGCAGGCCGCACACCAGATACGCATGGGACGCCCCTGCGCACGCACGCGTGGCAGGATCTCGGGAATGAGCTGCTTCTCGAGCGCGACAAACGGTGCCGTGTCTCGGAAGAAGAGCGTCTCCCCGGTGGTCATGGCGTCGCAAACGGCCTTCACCAGCTCAGCGGTTGCCCCCTTGCGCAGCGCCAGGATCAGGGCGGGGATGTCGGCCAGGTTGAAGCGCGACGCCACCGGCGGCAGGCGGCTTTCCAGGAGGTATTCCTTCCCTTCCCCCAGCGCGAGCCCGGAGCTGCGCTTGAGCAGGTCAGCAAGGAACTTGTAGTCGTCGGCGGCTATCATGCGGCACCCACGCAGCTGATCGAGGAGATCTTGCCCGCGATCTCGGGAAGCGGGAGGATCCACTGGGCGAGCCCGGCCGAGGCAACGGCTCCCGGCATCCCCCACACCACCGACGTCGCTTCGTCCTGCACGATGACGCGCCCGCCGCGCTCGCGCACCGCGGCGCATCCGCGCCGTCCATCTTCGCCCATCCCGGTCAGGACCACCGCGAGGGTGGCCGCGCCGTAGACCGCGGCGATGGAGCGCAGCATCGGGTCGGCCGCCGGGCGACAGTGGTTCTCCGGCGGCGACTGCTCGAGCCGGATCACCGGGTGCCCTTCGACCGTGTGCACCAGCATGTGCCAGTCGCCAGGCGCAACGTACGTGTGTCCGGGACGCACCGGCATCCCGTTGGTGGCCTCCACGCAGGTGCGCCCGGTATCGCGCTGCAGGCGCTGGGCGAGGAGCGCGGTGAACACCGGCGGCATGTGCTGCGTGATGAACGTCGGCAGCGGATAGTCGGCCGGGAGCTTGCTGAGGACGTCGGCCAGCGCGTTCGGCCCGCCGGTGCTGGCCGCAATCGCCAGGGCGCGCGGCGTGGTATCGCCGTTGCTTCCCGCCACCAGGATCGACGCCGAGGTCGGCGGCGCAGGGCGCCGGTGCAGCCCGGAGGGCGGATCGATGTTGACCTTCCGCGTCCGTCCGATGGCGCGAACCTTCGACACGATCTCGTGGGCAACCGACGCCAGCGCCGCCCCGCCGGCACGTGCCGACGGCTTGGAGATGTAGTCGGCGGCACCCAGGGCCAACGCCTGCATGGTGATCGCCGCGCCCTGTTGAGTCAGGGAGCTGGTCATGATCACCCGCGACCTGGGATGCGCGGAGAGCATGAGCGGGAGCGCCGTGATGCCGTCCATCACCGGCATCTCGACGTCAAGGAGGACCACGTCGATCTCGGTGTGACGCATGGCGTCGAGCGCCATCTGCCCGTTAGGCGCGGTCGTCACGACCTTGATGTCCTTCTCGGCTTCGAGAATCTTGCCGATCGCACCGCGAACCACGGCGCTGTCGTCGACGAGCAGGACGCGAATCGGAGGGAGTCCGGCCATCAGAGCAGTCCGCAGGCCGCGAGCTTGCCGCTGATGATCTCGGCGTCGAACGGCTTCATGATGTACTCGTTCGCGCCCAGTCCGATCGCTTCCTGGATCTTCTCGAACGTGTTGTGCGTGGTGCACATGATCACCGGCAGTTCGCGATAGGCCGGGATCGCGCGCATTTCGCGCACGAAGGTCAGCCCGTCCATGACGGGCATGTCGATGTCGCACAGGATGGCGTCCGGGCGGGCGCCGTGGCACGCCTCGAGCGCCTTGGCGCCGTCCGCTGCCTCGCGGACCGCATAGCCCATCGGCTCGAGAATGCGCCGAATGGCCTTGCGAATCGCCGTGGAGTCGTCGATGACGAGGATCTCTTTCATGTCCGCGTCGCTCACAGGTCGAAGGAGGAGCGAGGGTGCCGCGGCAGTCGACGCGGCCCGTGCCGGTAAGTATCGGCACGACGCGTACGGACTTGTGCGAGTGTTCTGCGGGGGAGGCGCGGGTCGGCCGAGGCGTGCGCCCCGCCGCGTGCACAGCGAACACGCGACGAGTGCGGTCGCCACGAGGCAGGTGTTCTTGCGGGGCGCGCATGCGCGCCGGGTGCTGCGCCGTGTTAGGTGTTGGCGCGCATCGTGGCGTGTGAGGCCGCGGGCGACATCGCCCCCGCCGGTTCTCCGGCCCGCGCGTCGTGCACCTCGCGCGCCAGCGAGCGAAGCGCCGACCAGGCGAGTAACGCCAGCCCTCCCTCGAGCGCGCCGACCAGCGCGAAGATCAAACGATACCCACCGACCGGATCGTCACCGCGCGTGAGCGCGAGGAGGATCCCTCCCGCCATCGGCCCCACCAGGAAACCGAGCGATCCGGCGACCTGAAACGCGCCAAACAGCCCTTCCCCGTGCCCGCGGCGCGCCAGGTCGGAGATGAGCAGGAGGTTGGGGGTGAACATCAGCGCCGAGAGCACCCCTGACGCCAGCATCGCCACCGGCAGCATCGAGCGCGGCACGAGGCCATACGAGGCGAAGACCGCGCCGAACAGCACGTTCCCCACCATCATCGGGGCAAACCAGCCAATACGATCGGCCAGCTTCCCAGCCGGATAGCAGAGGATGGCAAACGGCAGCATGAAGAGCGCGATCAGGATGCCGCGCTGCGTCGCGCTCAGACCGTGGACCTGCGTCAGGAAGAGCGTGAACGTCGAGACGAAGACGCCGATGCTGAAGCGATCCATGAAGGCATAGCCCAGCGGGATCCACGCCTGCACCCGCGCCCGGTCGAACGTGTACCGGTGCCGCCGCGGCGCATCCTGGGGAACGGGGACGCTCGGGACGACCAGGGCGGTGGCCGCCGCCACCAGCAACAGCGCCGCCCCCACCCAGTACACCAACGTGGCGTTACGCTCGACCAGCCAGCCGCCCAGCGGGGAGCCGATGGCCACCCCGATCATGAGCGCCGATGCCAGCGCGCCCAGCGACCCGCCGCGTTTGGTCCCCGACGCGCGGTTGCTCGCCAGCATCAGGAGCGTGACCGCCGGGAGGTGCACCGCGCCGTCGAGCACGCGGAAGGCATAGAGGACGGGGAGCGAGGGCGCCAACCCCATCCCCACAAAAGCCAGCGCGTCGACGGCAAGGGCCAGGGCGATCCACCGCCCGATGTCCTGCCGCCGACGCGCGAGGCGCATCCCCAGGGGGACGGTGAACATTCCCGCAATCATGTTCACCGTCATGAACGCGTGCGCATCGCTTGTCGTCCCGCCGTGGGCGGTGACGACCAGTTCGTGCAGGCCCGGCACCAACAGCGTAACCGGAACCAGCGTGAAGAACATTGCGAGGGCGATCGCCGCGCGGGAGCGCATAGATCAGAAAGCTCGCATCTTCTTCAGGAACTCCGCAACTGCGGCGTTGAGCTTCTCCGATTCGGACGAGAGTTGTCCCGAGGCGGTCCGGATGTTTTCGGCGGTACGCCCCCCCTCGAGCGCGACCTGCGTCACGTTGGCGATGTTGTAGGAGACGTCGGCCGTCCCGCGCGCCGCTTCGCTCACGTTGCGCGAGATCTCGCTCGTCGCCGCGTTCTGCTCCTCGACGGCGCTGGCAATCGTCGTCGAGATCTCGTTGATCTTGTCGATGACGCCCGCGATCTCGCGGATGGCCGTGACCGCCAGCCCGGTGTCGGACTGCACGCCGGCGATCTTGTTGCCGATCTCCTCGGTGGCCTTGGCCGTCTGGCGGGCCAGTTCCTTCACTTCGTTCGCCACCACCGCGAACCCCTTGCCGGCCTCGCCCGCACGCGCCGCTTCGATCGTGGCGTTGAGGGCGAGCAGGTTGGTCTGCTGCGCGATCGACGTGATGACCTTGACCACCTGCCCGATCTCCTGGCTCGACTGGCCCAGCTTGGACATCGTGTCGCTGGTGGTCGCGGCCTGCCGCACCGCCACCTGCGAGATCTGCGACGCTTCCTGCACGCGCGCGGCAATCTCGCGGATGCTCGACGTCAGCTCCTCGGCCGACGCGGCCACCGTCTGCACGTTGCGCGTCGCCTCCTCGGACGCCGCAGCCACGGCTTGCGCCTGACGGGTGGTTTCCTCGGCCGATGCCGCCATCCCCTGGGCGCTGGCCTCGAGCTCCGTGGACGACGAGCTGACCACGTTCACGACCGCCTGCACGTCGCGCTCGAAGTCGTCGGCCATCTTCACGCGGTCGGTGATCACCGCCCACGTGACCATGGCGCCCATGTACTTGCGCTCCTGGACGTAGATGGCGACGACGTTGAGGTCGAGCGTCTCCGGGCCAAGGTGGATCTTCGCGCGGTGCGGGAGGTTCTTGTCCGACGCGAGCATCCGGCGCTGGTGCGAGGGATCCTTGTGGAAGATGTCGATCTTCTGCCCGAGGATCTTGTCCACCGGCATCGGGAGGTACTGCTCCAACGGCTTGAGGGTGCGCACAGACGCCGGGTTCATGTAGATCAGCGTCAGGTCGAGGTCGGTAAGCATCACGTTGATGTTCACGTTGTCCATCATGTTCTGCAGGCGTGCCGACTGCTGAAGCGCTTCCTCGCGATCGGTGACGTCTTCCCAGTTCACCACAAAGCCCTTCACCTCGTTCCCCACATAGATCGCGCTTACGCACAGGTCGAGCTTGCGCGCGCCCACGCGGATCACGCGGCGATACGGAAGGTTGCGGGGGTTGGCGAGGAGCGAGCGCACGCGGCCGCGCAACTCACCGGCGTGGAAGCGGTCGATCGAGCCCCCTTCGATCTCGCTCTCGCGAACGCCGAAGAGCGCGACCATGACATCCTCCATCCCCTTCATGGTCTCGTGCGACTTGCGGTTCATCCACACGAGGTCGAAGTTGGCGTCGGCCACGAAGATGTTGGTGCCCACGCCGTCGAGCGCGGCAAAGAGCGCCGCATTGCTCGACAGGAGTGCGTGACGTCCGTCGCTCGTGGCGTCGGCCTCCGCCTCGCCCTGCGCTTCCGCGCCGGCAATCGCGAAGTTGGCCACGGCGGTGTACGCGCCGGTCCACGCCTTCTCGAGCGACTTGCTCCAGAGCGGGCCGGCCACGGTGGCCAGGGCCGCGATGAGCGACTCGCCGACGGCGCCGTAGTGCTCCGGCTTCGCGCCATAGGCCACGTGGCGCGCGCCGAGCGCGGTCGCCACTTCCTCGAGGCGCTCCGGCTTGTCGGCGTTGGCGACGACGACACTAATGGCCTGCAGCAGCTTCTTGCGCTGCTCGGTCATGTCGACGTGCGCGAACAGCGGCTTGACGCCTGGATGGCGCTCGAAGAGGATGCGGTAGAAGGTGCGGGCGAGCAGGTCGGCGCGCGGCTTGAGCGCATCGAACGAATCGCGGAGCAGCTTGACGCTGGGGGAGGCCGGGGCAGACTTGACGCGCGGCATGGCGGGGTTCCTGTGGGTGGCGTTAGGCTGCGGCGAGGTCGAGTCGCAGCAGGGCGTGGACATGGACAACGACGAGGAGGCCGCGTTCGCGGCGCACGATGCCGGCACAGGCCTGACGCCAGGTCGGGTCGAGGGTGGGCGGGGGTGGCTCGACGGCGGTGCCCTCGACGGAGAGCACGTCACCGACTTCATCGACGAGCAGGGAGAACAACTCCCCCTCGTGCCGCACGACGACGTTCATCGGCGCCTCACCCGCGGGACGCGGGGGAAGGCCGAGGCGGGTGCGCAACTCGACCGCCGTCACGATCTGGCCGCGCAGGTTCAGGAAGCCGGCCACCTCATCGGGTGTGCGCGGCACCAGGGCAATGCGCTGGGCCAGGAGGACCTCCTGGACCAGCAGCACGGGGATGCCTAACCATTGATCGGCGAGGCGGAAGGTCACGTACTCGACCGAGCCGCTCGCGGATGCTCCAGGCGCGCTGCTCATGCCATCACCCCCACGCGGGCGCTGTGACGCTGCAGGGCGGTGAGCACCGCTTCGCGATCGAACTTCACCAGGAACTCGTCGAAGCCACAGGCACTGGCGCGCTCGCGGTCGGCGGGGGTGCTGCGCCCGGTGAGGGCGATCAGCGGAACGTCGCTCCAGGCCGGATGGGCGCGGATCTTTCGCGCCAAAGCAAAACCGTCGACGGTTGGCATGTCGATGTCGCTGATGATGAGGTCGAAGCGTTCGCCCTGCTCGAGGCGGGCAATCGCTTCGCTGCCATCGGACGAGGTGGTGACCTTGTAGCCCGCCCCGCGCAACACGGGCGCGATGAGGCTCAGGAAGAAGCGCGAGTCGTCCACCAGCAGGACGTGCGTCTCCCCGCGTTGCAGCTGCGCGGCCGGGGCGAACCAGTCGCCGAAGGCCTGTCGCAGGAAATGATTGGTATCGATGATCTCGGTGGCCTTGGCCCCGATCACGCAGACGCCCAGCACGCCGGCGCGATGCGCCCCCTGGTCGAGCGCCAGGCGCGCATCGACGATGTCGCGGATCTCGTCCACCGCGAGCCCCATCGAGCGCCCGTTGTCGGTAAAGACGATCACCGGACGCGGGCTGCGCGCGCGCAGGTTCATTGCCGGACTCGCCGGAAGGAGCGGGAGGAGCGCGCCGCGATACTGCACCAGCGCACGCCCGTCGGCTTCCTCGATCTGGTCGGCCGGGATCTCCTCCAGCCGTGCCACCAGCGAAAGCGGGACCGCCTGCAACGCCGATCCGCCCGCGTCGAAGACCAGCACGCTCTCGGTGGCGCCATGATCATCCGCTTCGGCATCGGCCGTTGTCGTCGCCGCCTGCTCCGAGTGCGTCACCGCCAGCGCTTCGTTGGCGATGCCCGTGCTGTCGAGGATCATGATCACGCGGCCATCGCCCAGGATCGTGCACCCCGCGTACACCGCGAGGTGCTTCACCAGGCGTCCGACCGGCTTCACGACGATCTCCTGCGTATCGAACACCTCGTCGACGACGAGGCCGATGCGCGTCTCGCCCACCTGGCAGACGATGATGTTGTACTCGTCAGGCAGCACGCTGGTGGCGAGCTGCAGGCGGTCGGCGAGCGACACCAGCGGCAGGAGCGTGTCGCGGAGCCTGAAGAAGCGCGCGCCTTGCACCTCCTCGATGCGGTGGCGAACGTCCTCGCTCACGCGCACGAGTTCGACCACGCCGATCTGCGGGATCGCGAACACTTCGGAGGCCGAGCCCACGAGCAGCGCCGAGATGATGGCGAGCGTGAGCGGAATCTTCACGCGGACCGTGGTGCCACGCCCTTCGCGCGACGACAGTTCGACGGTGCCGCCGATCTGATCGATGTTGGTGCGCACCACGTCCATGCCCACGCCGCGTCCGGAGACGTTCGTGATCTTTTCGGCGGTGGAGAAACCGGGTTCGAAGATGTAACGGAAGACCTGCGCCTCGCTCAGTGTGGCGGCGGCGTCGGCGTTGACGAGCCCGCGCTCAACTGCCTTGCGGCGCACCTTCTCCACGCTGATCCCCGCGCCATCGTCGGAGATCTCCAGGATGACGTGCCCGCCTTCGTGGTACGCGTTGAGGCGAATGGTCCCCTGCTCCGGCTTGCCGGCCGCGCGACGCGCCTCGGGCGACTCGACGCCATGATCGGCGGAGTTGCGCACCATGTGCGTCAGCGGATCCTGGATCGCCTGCAGAATCTGGCGATCGAGTTCGGTCTCGGCGCCGTGCATCTCGAGCGAGAGCTGCTTCCCGCTCGCCTTCGACAGGTCGCGCACGAGGCGCGGCAACTTGCTCCACGCGCCACCGATCGCCTGCATGCGCGTGCGCATGACCGCTTCCTGCAGGTCGGTGGTGACGCGATTGAGATGCTGCACGGGATGGGCGTACACCGAGTCGTCATCGGCCGTCGAGAGCTGGATGAGCTGGTTGCGCGCGAGCACGAGCTCGCCCACGAGGTTCATCAGCTTGTCGAGCAGCGTCACGTTGACGCGGAGCGTGCTGTCGGCAATCGAACCGCGCTCGCCGTTGCCATCGCCGCGCGCCGCATCACCGCCCGTGCCGCGCGCCGGCTCGGCGGCGTTCGACTCAGCGGGAGCAACCGGCGGGACGTCGACCGCGGTCGGAGTGGCGGAGGGCGCGGCAGCGAGCGGCGCGCGGGCGGCCGACACGGGAGTCGGCGAAGGGTCGGCGGACTTGGGTGCCAGCGCATCCTTGTGAATCGCCATCACCTCGCCGGTCCCGAAATCCTCGAACGTGCCACGCGAGCCACCCGCCAGATCCACCATCTCGGGCTCGAGCGACGGCTCGGCAGGTGCAAAGTTCCTCCGGTTGACCGCGTCCTGCGCGTTGGAGGCCATGATCGCCCGCACCACCTGCGGGGTCGCCTCTGTCGGCGACGCCCCCACGGGATTGGTCGCGATGTCGAGCCAGGCCTGCAGCGAGCCGATGAGCTTCGTGTCGTCGCCAACCGGTTCGTTCTCGGTAACCTCGAGCTCCGCCTGGATCGCCTTGATCGTGTCGACCGAGTGGAGGATGTCGCTGATCATGGACGGCACGACCATGAGGCGCCCTTCGCGTACCGCGCCGAGCACACTCTCGGTGACGTGAGCCAGCGCCTCGAGTCGCGGAAGCCCGATGAAGCCGCACGTCCCCTTGATCGTGTGGATCGTGCGGAAGATGCTGTGCACCAGCGACAACTCGTGTGGTCTCTGCTCGAGCTCGATCAGATCCTGATCGAGCTTCTGCAGGTTCTCCGAACTCTCGGTGAGAAAGTCGCGCAGCAGGTCGTCCATTGGCGCGTAGCGTAGGGGAGACAACTCGGGCCGGTAGGGAAAACGCGAAGGGCCCTAGGTCTAATGTTCGGACAACCGTGCGAAACCTTTAGGAATCGCCTGATTAGCGCCGCTCAATGTTCGCCGCCAGCTGCACGCTGGCCGCCGCGATTGGCGCTAGGCGGGAAGCGCGACGAGCACGCCGTCGGCGATCACCCACGCGCGCGCACGATCGACGCCGGGCGCCGTGCGCCATTGCTCATCCCCGCCGGTGAGCGCGCTGAAGGCTGGCAGGATTCCCGCCGCGTGACCGACGACGAAGCACGGTAGGCGCACGCGATCCGCCGCACCGCGCAGCGTTCGCACGGGATGAATGTGTCCATGCCAGTTGAAGCCGGCGCCATCCATGGGCGCGTGCGTCAAGCGAATGCCGCGCTCGACGATCATCGGCTCCAACTCGATGAGTCGCCACTCATGCGGGAGCGTCTTCACACGGCGATCGTGATTGCCGGGGACGAGCGCGAGTTCGGCATCGAGTGCGTCGCGCCACTGGGCGACGCGTGCGACGATCGCGGACGTGAGGCCGTGCGCGTCGTGCACCAGGTCACCCAGCACGACGACACGCGACGCCTTGGTCTCTCGCACGGCGCGCTGCAATCGCTGCAGGTCGTCGTCGGTGACCGCGTCCGGGAGCGCCACGCCGTCGCGCCGGAGACTCTGCACCTTTCCCAGGTGAAGGTCGGAGACGATGAGCCACCGCGTGCTCGGCCAGAACACGGTGCGATCGCCGCGCAGGACAAAACTCTCGCCCTGCACCTCGATCGTCACCTGGCGCGCCGGCGCCCGCTGGTCAGCCCGTGACATGCGGCGCGTCCTCGTCCACCCACGACGCAATCATCTTCTGCACGCGAGACACCAGCGCATCGGTGGACAATCGAGAACCCAGGCGATCGATCACGAGCGGAAAGGCCAACGGTGTCGGATGATGAATGCGCGTCACGCGCGCGCGACTGCCCGCCAGGCGCTCGAGCGCGCGCACGAGACGTGACAACTCGAACTGCTGCTCGAAGACCTCGCGCCGGGCCTGCGCCAGCAGCAGGTTGTCGGGATCGTAGCGCACGAAGACGTCGAAGACCAGCGAGGCCGACATTTGCACCTGCCGGGCTCCCTTTCCACCCCCCGGATAGCCCGCGAACACGAGCCCCGCTACACGCGCGATGTCCCGGAACTGGCGCTTCGCCAGCTCCCCGAGGTTCACGCTCTCGGTGAGATCCTCCTCGACACCATGGGTGGTGAGCATGGCCGGATCCCGAAGCTCGTCATCGCTCACCTCGCGATCGCCCAGCAGCTCGATGCCGTAGTCATTCACCGTGAGCGAGAACGTCCCCGGCGTCCGACGACCGAGGCGCAGGGCGAGGAGCGCCGCCAGCGCCTGATGGGCGCGCCGTCCCTCAAATGGGTACATGAACAAGTGGTGCCCGGCGCGCGAGGTCCATCGCTCCACCAGCAGGTCGTCGGCTCGCGGCAGCGCGGAGAGGCGTGCTTGCTCGTCGAGTACCGGACGCGCCGCCAGCAGCTCCGGCGATGCACCCTCCCATTCGCCGCGTGCCGCACGGTCGAGCTCTGCACGAACCCCCTCGCCAAGCGACGTTGACATCGGAAACCGGCTCCCCGCCCAGATCGGCGTCAACGACGGCACGACGGCCGACTTGCGCACGTAGGCCACGAGCTCACGCACCATGACAAACTCGAGCGAACGCCCGGCGAAGACAAAGCGGTCGCCGGGACGAAGCCGGGCGATGAAGTCTTCCTCGATGGTGCCGATGCGCGCCCCGCGCAGGAATCGAATCTCCATGGTCGCATCGGCGGTGATCGTCCCGATCCCCAGTCGGTGAAAGCGGGCAATGCGCGCGTTGCTCCCGCGATAGACGCCATCCTCCGCCGTGATGCGATGATGCTGGTCGTATGCCGACAGCGTGGCACCGCCGTGCTCCACCATCGCCAGGGCCCAGGCAAAGGCCTCGCGCGACAGCGCGCGATACGCCCACGCCTCACGCACTTCCTCGTACAGCGACTCCGCGACGAAGCCGCCGCCTAACGCGCACGTCACCAGGTGCTGGACCAGCACGTCCAGCGGTTGCTCCAGCGGGAGGCGCTCCTCGATATGCCTGGCGGCCAACGCGACGCGGGCCGCCGAGAACTCGATGAGCTCGAGCGCGTGCGTCGGCACGCCGTGGACGCGCGCGGTCTCACCCGGACGGTGTGCCGAGCGGCCGGCGCGCTGCATCAGGCGCGCGATCCCCTTGGGAGAGCCAATCTGCAGGACCCGGTCGACGGGGGAAAAGTCGACGCCGAGGTCGAGCGACGACGTGGCGACAACGGCCCGGATGGCGCCGCTCTTGAGCCCTCCCTCGACCCGCGCGCGCTCATCGCGGTCGATCGATCCGTGGTGCAACGCCACGTGCCCCTGCCACTCCGGGCGCGCGTCGATGATGGCCTGATACCAGCGCTCCGCCTGCGACCGCGTGTTGGTGAAGAGCAGCGTGGAACGCCCATCGGCCAGCAGGGCCAGCACGCGCGGGAGCATCGCCAACCCCAGGCGTCCGGCCCACGGGAATCGCTCGATGCGATCGGGAACCATCGTCTCGAGCCGCACCTCGCGTGCGAGCGCCGCCGTAACCACGGTGTATGGTCGCCCGGTTCCCACCACGCACTGTGCCGCCAGCGCCGGATCTCGCAGCGTGGCCGACAACGCCCACGTGCGCAGCCCCGGCGCCATGCGCCGCAGCCGAGCCAGCGCCAGTTCCGTCTGCGTCCCGCGCTTGCTGGAGATGAGCTCGTGCCATTCGTCGACGATCACGACGCGCAGCGAGGCGAACGCACGCGCGGCCTCGTCGTACGACAACAGGACCGTCAGCGACTCCGGCGTGGTGATGAGGACATGCGGCAGTCGCGTGCGTTGCCGCTGGCGGAGCGCATTCGAGGTGTCGCCGGTGCGCGACTCCACGCGAAGGTCGAGCCCGAGCGCTGTGACAGGTGCGGTGAGGGCCAGCTCGATATCGCGCGCCAGCGCCCGCAGCGGCGTCACGTACACGATGGCAATGCCCAGCGGCGGCTCGTCGATGCACTGAGCGAGCGCCGCGAGATACGCCGCGTACGTCTTCCCCGCCCCCGTGGGGACGTGCACCAGCCCGTCCTCACCACGCGCGAAGGCGTCCCACGCCTCGCGCTGGAATGGGAATGGGCGCCACCCCTGCCCCCTGAACCAGGCGCGCAGGCGCGCCATGCCGTTAGGCTTGCGCGGCATCCGGATCGTAATCGGGTTCGACGTTCGGCACGTCAAACAGCGACGGGGCGTCCGACGTCTCCATCGTGACGCGCCGCCGCGCCCGGTGCGCTCCAGGAGCAATCAGCGCGCGCAACTCGGCGAGCGTCGACGCCTCGCCCACCGGCTTGTCGGTGCGCCAGCGGAGGATGCGAGGGAAGCGCAGCGCGACCCCCGCCTTGTGGCGCGGCGAGTCCTGGATCCCTTCGAAGCCGAGTTCGAAGACGTGATGCGGCGGGACCGCACGCACCGGTCCAAAGCGCTGCAGCGTGTTGGCGCGCACCCACGCGTCCAGTCGCCCGATCTCCTCGTCGGTGAGCCCGGAGTAGGCCTTGGCCACCGGCACGAGCGTCTCTCCATCCCACACGGCAAACGTGTAGTCCGTGTGCAGCGAAGCCCGCCGGCCGTGCCCCGCCTGGGCGTAGACCATCACGGCATCCACCGTGTAGGGGTCGATCTTCCACTTCCACCACTCCCCACGGGGACGCCCCACACGATAGGGCGCGCCGACCTGCTTGAGCATCACCCCTTCCACACTGCGCTCACGGGAGGTGGCGCGAAGCGCGCGCAGCGCCTCCCAGCTCGGCGCGTCGATGAGCGGTGACAGGCGCAGCACGCTGTTCGGCCCGGTCGTGCCTAACACGCGCTCGAGCGCGAGGCGTCGCTCCCCTTGCGGTTGTTCCCGGATGTCGTCGCCATCCAGCTCAAGGAGATCGAAGGCCAGCAGCGCGACGGGGGCTTCGCGCAAGACGCGGCGAGTGAGGTTCGTTCGCCCGATGCGCGTTTGCAGCACGCCGAACGGCAGCACCGCACCGTCGCGCCACGGGACCAACTCGCCGTCGAGCACGGTCCCCGCCGGGAGTGCACGCGCGGCGAGCGTGATCTCGGGGAATCGTTCCGTGATCAACTCCTCGCCCCGCGACCAGAGGAAGACGGCATCCCCACGGCGGATCAACTGCACGCGAATCCCGTCCCACTTCCACTCGGCGAGCCACTGTTCGCGCGCGCCGAGTGTGTGTACGTCATCCTCGAGCGGCGAGGCCAGGTAGAAGGGATAGGGACGCGACCGGTCGGCATCGGCATCATCGGCGGAGAAGAGTCGGTGGGCAAAGTCGCTCCCCGGGCTCCACGTCCCCATCAGGCGATGCGCCACCTGCGCCGGCTCGCGCCCCAGCACCTTGGCCAGCGCCCGCGCCACCAACGTCGCCGATACCCCGATCCGAAAGGCCCCGGTGAGCAGCTTGTGCACCACGAAGCACGCCGGCTCGTCGAAGGCACGCCACCACTCGAAGAGGCGCGCCCGTTGTTCGCGCTCTCCTTCTCGAGCAAGCGTCGCGACTTCCTGCTCCACAAACGCCGCCAGCGACAACGCGGTGACGTCGCCGCCTTCACCACGCGCGCACAGGATGGCCAGCGTTTCGGCCAGGTCTCCCACCGCGTGATACGACGACTCCACCAGCCACTCGGGGATTTCGGTCCACGCGGCGGCGCACGCACGCAGCGCACGCGCCGGGACCGCGCGCCGAACGCGGCGCCCCGTCAGGAAGTGAATCGCCCACACCGCGTCGAGCGGCGGGGCGGCGGCGAGATAGCGCTCGATCGCGGTGAGTTTTTCGTTGGTCGCGGTGGTGCGGTCGAGCGCGACAACGAGCGCGACAAACTCCTGCAAGCCGGATGCGTTCATGACGCCTCCTCGTCGCAGCCCTCGCCCACAAACGCGGTCTCGAGCGCCGACGCCTCGAGTCCCCGCTCACGCAACAGCCGAACAAGCGCGGCCGAGTCGCCGTGGGTGGCCAGGACCCGTTCTGCGCCGCACTCCTCGATGGTTGCGAGGAGCGCTGGCCAGTCGACGTGATCGGAGATGGCGAACCCGCGGTCGAGCGAGCGACGACGCCTCGTCCCACGCAATCGCATCCATCCTGACGCAAAGGCCGTCTCGGGATCGCGGAAGCGCTTCATCCATGCCGGCGCGTTGGCCGACGGCGGGGCGAGCACCAACGCGCCCTCGATGCGCTCCCGTTTGGGACGGTCGGCGACGAGCGCCGTCGCCGGGAGCGCCACGCCGGACGTGCGGTAGAGCGCGTTGATCGGTTCAATGGCCCCGTGGACGAGGATGGGCACATCGACCGACGATGCCAACTCGGCCAGCAGGCGCTGCGCCTTGCCCAGCGTGTAGGTGTAGAGGATCGGCGTCCGGCGCGACGCATGGCATTCGCGCACCCACTGCGCCACCTCGGCCATCACCGTAGCGGTCGGCGCCCACCGGTAGATCGGGAGCGCGAAGGTCGCTTCGGTGATGAGCGTGTGGCAGCGCACCACCTCGAACGGCGTGCAGGTAGGGTCGGCAACGCGCTTGTAGTCGCCGGTCACCACCCAGACCTCGCCGCCACGTTCGATGCGGACCTGTGCCGAGCCGCGGATGTGCCCCGCCGGGTGCAACGAGATCGTGACGTCGCCCAGCCGCCGGCGCTCGCCCCACTCCAGGGTCTCCAGCGGCAGGTCAGCGCCCAGCCGGTGCCGCAACAGCCCCTCGCCCTCGCGCGAGGCGAGGTAGGCCGCGCTCCCGTGCCGGGCGTGGTCGGAATGGGCATGCGTGATGACCGCCCGTGCCACCGGACGCCACGGATCGACGAAGAAGTCGCCGGCATCGCAGTACAGCCCGTGCGGGGTGGTGCGCAGCAGCGGCGTCGGGTTGGGCACGTGGTGGAAGAGGCGGTGGGCCGGGAAAGCTATCGCGAGTCGTTCGATCGGCGGGTCGTCCCTCCAGCGGGTCGTCCCTCCCCCCGCGCCAGGCGAGCACCCCGGGGCGTAGTTTGTACTCGGCGACGCCGTGTGTCCGGGACGTCCCCTTGCGTGTAGTAGATGCCGATTCGTGCCGCTTCGGTTCCACCGGCGGCTTCACCGTGGAGCTTGCATGCTGACGAGACCCTTGCGCCGGTGGTGGTCGTGGTCGCCGGGATTGTGCCTGATTCCCCTCCTCTCGGCTCCGTTCGCCGCCCCGCTCGCGGCACAGTCCGCGGCACGGTCCGCGGAACAGCAGGCGGCGCAGCGATCGACTCCTCGACGCGCGGCCGCCGCCCCCTCCCCGCTGATCCCGACGGATCCCGCGGTGCGCGCCGGGCGCCTGCCTAACGGCTTGCGCTACTTCATCCGGCGCAATGCCAAGCCCGAACAGCGCGTCGAGTTGCGGCTGGTCATCAATGCCGGCTCGGTGCTCGAGGACGACGACCAGCGTGGCCTCGCGCACTTCACCGAGCACATGCTCTTCAACGGGACGCGTCGCTTCAAGAAGAACGACATCGTCTCGTACCTCGAGTCGATCGGCGTCAAGTTTGGCGCCGACCTCAACGCCTACACCGGCTTCGACGAAACCGTCTACATCCTCCCCGTCCCCACCGACAAGCCGGGACTGGTCGAGAAGTCGTTCGACATTCTCGAAGACTGGGCCCACGGTGCGCTTTTCGATTCCACCGACGTGGTCAACGAACGCGGGGTGGTACTCGAGGAGTGGCGCGGCGGGTTAGGCGCCGACACCCGCATTCGCGACAAGCAGTTCCCGGTGATCTTCCGCGGATCCCGGTACGCGGAGCGCCTCCCGATCGGCCTCCCGGAGATCATCCAGGGGGCGAACCCGGGGCCGCTCAAGCGCTTCTATCGCGAGTGGTACCGTCCCGACAACATGGCGGTGGTTGCGGTGGGTGACGTCGATCCGGCGCGACTGGAGCGGTTGGTGCGGCAGCACTTCTCTGCCCTCACGCGCCCGGCCCGGGCCCGCCCCCGCAGCACCATCGGCGTCCCCCCTAACGACTCGACGCTGGTGAGCATCGCCACCGATCCCGAGCAGCAGTTCGGGATGGTCACCGTGTTGTTCAAGCACCCGCCGGCCGCGCAGCGCACCATCGCCGACTATCGGCGCGCGCTGGTGGGGCAGCTCTACAACTACATGCTGAACCAGCGCCTGACCGAGATCTCGCGCCGCCCCGATGCGCCGTTCTCGTTTGCCGGATCGGCCTACGGGAGCTTCGTGCGATCGACCGACGTCTACCAGCTCTCGGCGGCCGCCAAGGACGGCGGGATTCTCCCGGCGCTGGAAGCGGTCCTGGTGGAAGCGCGGCGCGTGGACCAGCACGGCTTCCTCGCCTCGGAGCTGCAACGCGCGCGGACCGCGACGCTGCGCTCGTACGAAAGCGCGCACGCCGAACGCGACAAGTCCGAGTCGGCCAACTATGTGGAGGAGTATGTCGAGCAGTTCCTCACCGGGACCCCATCGCCCGGGATCGACTGGGAGTACCGGCAGGTGCAACGCCTTCTCCCGACGATCACACTCGACGAAGTGAATGCGCTCGCCCGACGCTGGATCGGCGAGCGCAATCGCGTCGTGACCGTCGCCGCGCCGGCCAAGGACAGCGCAACCGTCCCCACCGAAGGCGCATTGCTCGCCACGTTCAAGAAGGCCGACGCCGCGACCGTCGCGGCATACACCGAGACCGTCTCCGACGCGCCACTCGTCGGACACGTGCCCACGCCCGGACGCATTGTCGCCGAGAGCACGATCACGGAGCTCGGCGCCACGCTGTGGACGCTCTCCAACGGCGCACGCGTCCTGCTCAAGCCGACCACCTTCAAGGCCGACGAAGTCATGATGCGAGCCTTCAGCCCCGGCGGCTCGAGCCTCGTGAGCGACGACGACTATCCCTCGGCCATGCTGGCCACGACCATCGCCGAGCGTGGTGGGCTCGCCGACTTCTCGGCCATCGAACTCGGGAAGAAGCTCACCGGCAAGCAGGCGCGCGCCAACGTCTATATCGATGGAATGAGCGAAGGCATCACGGGAGGCGGATCGGCCAAGGACCTGGAGACGATCTTCCAGCTCGCCTACCTGCGCTTCACCGCGCCGCGCCCCGACTCCAGCGCCTTTGTCGCCTTCAAGGCGCAGGTCGCGCCGTTCTTCGCCAATCGCGCCAACTCGCCCGAGGCCGTCTTCTCCGATACGGTCATGCTCACGATGGCGAAGAACCATCCGCGCGCGCAGCCAATCAACGGGGCGCTGTTCGACCGCGTCTCGTTCGCGCGCGCGCTGGACATCTATCGAGAGCGGTTCAGCGACGCCTCGGACTTCACCTTCGTCTTTGTTGGAGCCTTCTCACTCGATCGCATGCGCCCACTCGTGGTTCAGTGGTTGGCAACACTGCCGGCCACCGCGCGACGGGAAGCCGGGCGCGACGTGGGCATTCGGGCCCCCGACGGGGTCGTCGAGCGAACCGTTCGAAAGGGGGTCGAGCCCAAGGCATCGACGCTGGTGATCTACCATGGCGAAACGACGTTCTCTCCCGAGACGCGCTATGCGCTGCGCGCGCTGAGCGAGTACCTGGAGATGCGCCTGCTCGAGAACCTGCGCGAGGCGCTGGGCGGGACCTACTCGGTGAGTGTGGGCGGACAGGCGTCGAAGCTCCCCCGCCCCGAGTACTCCGTCACGATCCAGTTTGGGTCGTCGCCGACGCGCACCGACTCACTCTTTCGCACCATCGTGGCGGTCATCGACTCGGTGAAGGCGGGGGCGATCGCCGAGAGCGACGTGCAGAAGATCCGCGAGCAGCAGTTGCGCACGCTGGAGGTGAACCGGCAGGAGAACAGCTACTGGCTGTCGAACCTGGCGGCGCGGCTGGAGAACGGGGAGGATCCCCGCGGTCTTCTCTCGTATGAGCAGTTCATCCGCGGGTTGACTGCCGCGCAGTTGCAGGCGGCGGCGCGGCAGTACCTCGAGGCGTCGCGTTATGCACGGTTCGTCCTGCTTCCGGTGTCGGTGACACCCTAACGAGCGCCTCGCGCGGCGCACGATGCCGCTGAACCTTCCCATGCGAACGCATTGACTCCCTCCCCATCCGGGGAGGGAGCGCATAGGGACATTATCGGACGAAGCGGTGTTCACGCGCGGCAACGAGATACTGGAATTAGCCGAGCGGTCGCCGCGTCTCCCAAGCAGCTGCTAGGACCCCGAAGTCCAAGCCACAGCACGGGATGCGCGCTAGACGTGCACCACGTGCTGGATTTGCGGTGTGGGTGAAGAATGTCGGGGTATCCCCGACCCCGCCACGGTCCCCCCCCGACGACACGACTGCCCGAGTCTGCCGAGATTCTGCGCACGTCAATGAGTCCGCATTGCTTGACCATATGCGGATTCGGTTATACGGTCCCGTACCACCGCCCTCGTCGAGGTTTGCATGAGCGAATCCCGGAGCGCCCCAGCCGGAGCGGCAGGCGCCGCTAGGCCCGAGTCGTTCAGCTACGATGACGTCATCGTACGCAAGTTCCTGTTCGTGACGATCCTGTGGGGGTTCGTCGGCATGCTGGTTGGGGTGTTGATCGCCATCCAGATGGCGCTCCCTGACCTGAACTTCGCGCCGTTCCTCACGTTTGGTCGCCTGCGCCCGTTGCACACCAACGCGGTGATCTTTGCCTTCGCGGGCAATGCGATATTCACGGGGGTGTACTACTCGACGCAGCGCCTGACCAAGGCGCGCATGTTCTCCGATGCGTTGAGCAATGCGCATTTCTGGGGATGGCAACTCATCATCGTCGCCGCCGCCCTGACGCTGCCGCTCGGCTTCACGCAGGCCAAGGAGTACGCCGAGCTCGAATGGCCCATCGACATCATGATCGCGGTGGTGTGGGTCATCTTCGCCATCAACTTCATCGGCACGCTGATCAAGCGTCGTGAGCGTCACCTGTACGTGGCGCTCTGGTTCTACCTGGCCTCGATCATCACGGTGGCCGTGCTGCACATCTTCAACAACCTGTCCATGCCGGCCGGGTTCCTGAAGAGCTACAGCATCTATGCCGGGGTGCAGGACGCCTTCATGCAGTGGTGGTACGGCCACAACGCGGTGGCCTTCTTCCTCACGACGCCGTTCCTGGGGATGATGTACTACTTCATGCCCAAGGCGGCAGAGGGGCCGGTCTTCAGCTACAAGCTGTCGATCCTGCACTTCTGGACCCTGGTCTTCATGTACATCTGGGCCGGGCCGCACCACCTGCACTACACGGCGCTGCCCGAGTGGGCGTCGACGTTAGGTATGATCTTCTCGGTGATGCTCTGGGCGCCGAGCTGGGGCGGCATGATCAACGGCCTCCTGACGCTGCGCGGCGGGTGGCACAAGGTGGCCGACGACCCGATCCTCAAGTTCATGGTCATCGCCATCACCGGCTACGGCATGTCGACCTTTGAAGGGCCGATGCTGTCGATCAAGGCGGTGAATTCGCTCTCGCACTATACCGACTGGACGATCGCCCACGTGCACTCCGGGGCGCTCACCTGGAACGGCTTCTTCACGTTCGGCATGATCTACTGGCTGGCGCCGCGCATCTTCCAGACGGAGTTGTACAGCAAGAAGCTGATGAACACGCACTTCTGGATCGCGACCATCGGCATCGTGCTGTACATCGTCTCGATCTACTCGGCCGGTGTCACGCAGGGGCTGATGTGGCGTGCCTTTGACGAGACGGGGCGCCTGCAGTATCCCGACTTCGTCGAGACCGTGGCCCGCCTGATCCCGATGTACTGGGTGCGCGTGGTCGGCGGCACGTTGTACCTGGTGGGCGTGGTCATCTTCGCCTACAACATCATCAAGACATGGGGCAAACGTCCGGCGGCGTATGCGGTGCCGGTCGTGCAGGCGCCGGCACTGGCCAAGAGCTACACGCCCGAACCGATGCGCCCGGGCGTCGACGTCCCGGCCACGGCGTGGGGTCGCTTCGTGAACCTGACCTTCCACCGCTCGTGGGAGCGCGCCCCGATTCTCTTCACGGTGCTCACCACGGTGGCGGTGGCGGTCGCCTCGCTGTTCGAGATCATCCCGACGTTCCTCATCAAGTCGAACGTCCCGACGATCGCATCGGTCAAGCCGTATACGCCGCTCGAACTGGCGGGACGCGACATCTACATCCGCGAAGGCTGCTTCAATTGTCACTCGCAGCAGATTCGCCCGCTGCGGTTCGAGACGGAGCGCTACGGCGAGTACTCCAAGCCGGGTGAGTCGGTGTACGAGCATCCGTTCCTCTGGGGATCGCGTCGTATCGGACCCGATCTCGCGCGCGAGGGCGGGATGAAGAGCAACCTCTGGCACCTCCGTCACTTCCAGAACCCGCGTGAGGTGAACGCCAAGTCGATCATGCCGGCGTACACACACATCGTCAGCAACGACCTCGACTTCGACGGCATCCAGAAGCGGGTCGACGTGATGGCGATGCTGGGCGTGCCGTACGGCGACGCGGTCAACAAGGCGCCGGACATGGCGCGGGCGCAGGCCAAGACGATCGCGGCCGATCTCGCAACGACTGGCGGTGGCGATGGGTTCGAGACCAAGGAAGTCACGGCGCTGATCGCGTACATGCAGCGGTTGGGGCGTGACATCCAGACGGCGCCGGGGACGGTGGCCAACCGCTCGGCTGCTCCGGCGGCTGCAACGGGAACCGCGCCGGCGGTCGCGCCCGCAGGAGGGCATCCATGAGTCTCACCGAATTGATGAGCGGGGCCAACCTGGACGGCTACGCCCAGATCTCGCTCATCCTCTTCCTCGTGGCCTTCGGTCTCGTGCTGTGGCGGATCTTCTCGCCGCGTTTCGCTGAGACGTACCAGAAGGCCGCCCGCATGCCGCTCGACGACGAGACTCCCCAAACGCCGCGCAAGCGCGGAGAGTGACCATGGCCGCCCCACAGAACGACAAGAACCTGATCGAGCACAACTACGACGGGATCCAGGAGTACGACAATCCGCTCCCGCGCTGGTGGGTGTACCTGTTCTACGCGACGATCGTTTTCTCGGTCCTGTACTACTTCAACATCGCCGGCATCGGGATCGGCAAGGGACGCATTGCCAACTACGAGGCCGACGTGGCCGCGTGGAAGGCCGCGCACCCCGAACCCGAGAGTGGCGCGACGCCAGAGCAGCTGGCGGCATTGGCCGCCGATCAGAATGCGATCGCCGCGGGGAAGACGGTCTTCACGACCAACTGCGCCTCGTGCCATCGTCCGGACGGCGGCGGCATGATCGGTCCCAACCTGACCGACGACGCCTGGATCCACGGCGGCACGCTGCCGGAGATCCACAAGACCATCGTGGAAGGCGTCCTGGCCAAGGGGATGCCGAACTGGGGCAAGCTCCTGAAGCCGGACCAGGTGAGCGCGGTAACCGTGTACGTCGCCTCGCTCAAGGGGACCAACCCGCCCAATCCGAAGGCGCCCGAAGGGGCACCGGCGGTCCAGGCGGCGCCGACGGACTCCACCGCGAAAGACACCACCACCCCTAAAGCTCAGTAGGACGAAGGATTGCAGTGAGTTCCTCCATCGCACCACGCGCGCAAGGTCGGGTGCTCCCGACGATGAACGAGGACGGATCGCGGCGCTGGATCCGTCCCAAACCATCCGACGGCACCTGGATGTCGCGCCGCCGGATCGTCGCCTACGTGTTGATGGTGGTGTACCTCGCCATTCCGCACATCGACATCAACGGCAAGCCGATCATCTGGCTCAACGCCGTTCGCCGGGAGTTCACGTTCTTCGGCTACACGTTCCTGGCGACGGACACGCTGTTGTTCATGCTCCTGCTGGGCACGCTCGTCCTCCTGGTCTTCACCTTCACCGCCCTGTTTGGGCGCGTGTGGTGCGGGTGGGGATGCCCGCAGACGGTGTGGATGGAGTTTCTCTTCAGACCGCTCGAGCGCCTGATTGAAGGCGGGCGCTCGGGCTCGATGGCGATCGACAAGAGCGGTTCGCACGTGAACCCGCGCCGCCTGCTCAAGTACGCGGTCTACTTCGTCATCGCCCTCGTGCTCGCCCATACCTTCCTCGCCTACTTCGTGGGCGTGGACCAACTCAAGGTGTGGGTGACACGCTCGCCGGTCGAACACCCGTCGTCGTTTGCCATCATGGCGGTGACGACGGTGCTCGTCTTCCTGGATTTCGCGTACTTCCGCGAACAGACCTGCACCATCGCCTGTCCGTATGGGCGCTGGCAGTCGGTACTGCTCGACAAGTCGTCGCTCGTGGTCGCCTACGACTACGGGCGCGGCGAACCCCGCATGAAGGGGACGAAGAATCGCGCGGCCAACCTCGGCGACTGCATCGACTGCGGTGCTTGCGTGGCAACCTGCCCCACCGGGATCGATATTCGCGATGGCTTGCAGATGGAGTGCATCCACTGTACGCAGTGCTCCGACGCCTGCGATGCCATCATGACGTCGGTCGGCAAGCCGACGGGGCTGATTCGCTACACGTCGCGCGAGATCCTCGCCGGCGGGACGAGTCACCTGCTGCGTCCGCGCACCATCATCTACCCGGTGGCGCTCGCCTTCGTGATGGGGACGCTGATCTATCAGATCGACACCAAGCCCAAGGCGGACATCACCCTCCTCCGCTCGCTCGACCGCCCCTTCACCGAAGAGGCGGACGGACGCATCGCCAACCAGGTGCGCCTGCGCATTGCCAATCGCAGTGACAGCGACCGCTCCTACCAGCTCTCGATCGTTGGGGCCGAGGAAGGGCAGGTGGTGATTCCGCTCAATCCGTTCCCCGTGTCCCAGGGAAAGACGGAGACGCTGTCGCTCTTCGTCCTCCTCCCCCGCCGGAGCTTCGAGGCGGGCGATCGCATGATCACCATCAAGGTCAGCGACGGCGCCGACTACACGGGAGAGTTCCAGTATCGCTTGCTGGGCCCACGCGGCACGGACAGCACCTCGCACGACTCGTCAGGCACCGGCGACGACACCAAAGACACGGACAGCAAGGACTCCACCTCCCACAACGAAAAGGAGAAACGATGAAGCGCGGACTGCAGTGGCCCATCGGGATCGCGCTCGTCCTCATTCTCTCGGCGGGAAGCAACATATGGGTGGCGCTCATCGCCGCCCGCGATGAAGCGTTCGCGGTGGAGCCCGACTATTACCAGAAGGCCGTCCACTTCGACGATGAGATGGCGCTGCGCGCCGCCAGCGCGAAGCTCGGATGGCACGTGATCCCGACCCTCGCGCTCGGCGACGCCGGGCAGCGGGGGTCGCTCGAAGCGACCGTCACCGACTCGTCAGGCTTGCCCATCAGCGGAGCGACGGTGCAGTTGCTGGCGATGCACAATGCGCGGGCCTCGCACCAGCTCACGGCCACGCTGCTCGATGCCGGCGAGGGACGCTATCGGGCGCCGCTCGACGCGGTGCGCCCTGGCGAGTGGGAACTTCGCTTCCTCGTCACGCGCGGCACCGACCGATTTGCGGTGCGCGAGCGCGTCGACGCCGCGCCACCCAGCGCTCGTTAGTCCGATGACGGTGGCCCTGGCGCTCGGCATCCTCACCGCGTCGCTCCTCGGGAGCATGCATTGCGCGGGGATGTGCGGCGGCTTTGTCTGCTTCTACGCCACCGGAGCCGACGGGCGCGCCGGCGGGACCGCCTCGCATGTGGCGTATAACCTTGGGCGCCTCGTCTCGTATCTCACCCTGGGATTGCTGGCCGGCGTGCTGGGCCAGGGGCTCGACCGCGTGGGCGCACTGGTCGGGCTGTCGCGCGGAGCGGCCGTCGTCTCCGGGGCCCTGATGATCGGCTGGGGGCTCTCGACGCTGCTCGCGTCGCGCGGCATCCGGCTGCCACGCCTCGAAGGACTCCCCGTCGGGAGCAACCCGTTAGGCAGGCTGCTCGCCACCGTGCGCGACCAGTCGCCCGTGGTGCGCGCCGCCGCCACTGGGCTCCTCACCACCCTGCTCCCCTGCGGCTGGCTGTATGCGTTCGTCTTCACCGCGGCAGGGACCGGGCAGGTCCCGACGGCACTGATGACGATGGCCATCTTCTGGGCCGGGACGCTCCCGATGATGCTGAGCGTGGGCTACGGCGCACAGCGCCTCACCGGCGCCTTTCGCACGCGGCTCCCCATGATCACGGCCACGGCCGTGGTGGTGATGGGGGTACTGTCGATCACCGGACGCATGCGCCTCGATCCCGAGACGCTGTCGGCACGCGCCCGTCAGATGCACGTGACCAACGGCACCCCGTCTGCCGCGCATGGCCCCCAGCACTAACTCCAGCAGCAACGCCGCCGCCCTCTCGCTGGGCCGCGCCGACGCGCGGCGCGAGACGGCGTGCTCGCACTGTGGGCTCCCGGTCCCCGAGGGCTTCCTTGACGAGGGGGCCGAGACGCAGTTCTGCTGTGCCGGCTGCCGTACCGCCTTCGCGATCCTGCGTGACAACGGCCTCGATCAGTACTACGGCTTCGCCGAGCGTCGCACCTCGCCGGTGCGCGCTACGGGGCGCACGTACGAGGAGTTCGATCACGAGGCGTTCCAATCGTTGTACGTGACCCAGACCGTCGAGGGGTTGTCGCGCGTCGAGCTCTTCCTCGAAGGGGTGCACTGCGCCTCGTGCGTCTGGCTGGTGGAGCGCGTCCCGTTGCTCCTGCCGGGAGTGGCGCGCGCCGAGTTGAACGTGGGGCGCTCCCTGGCAGCCATCGAGTGGGACGCGGGGACCGTGCGGCTCTCGCAGGTGGCGCGCGCGCTGGAGTCGCTCGGCTATCCCCCGCACCCGTATTTGGGGGTGCGACGCGACGAGGTGCGTCGGCGCGAGGACCGCACCGCGATCATGCGCATCGGCGTGGCCGGCGCGATCGCGATCAACGTGATGCTGGCGGCGCTGGCCATGTACTCCGGCTGGCTCGCCAACGGGATCGAGTCGCAGTACGAACGTTTCTTCCGCTACATCTCGCTCGGACTGACGATCCCGGCGGTGCTCTTCCCCGGGCGCGTCTTCTTTGCCGGCGCCTGGGCGGCGGTGCGCACCCGCGCGTTGCACCTGGACCTTCCCATCGCCATCGCGCTCAGCGCCGGGGTGATTCGCGGGACCATCAACACCTTCACCGACAGCGGCCCCGTGTACTTCGACGGGGTCACGGTGCTCATCTTCCTCCTGCTCGTCGGTCGCTACCTGCAGCAGCGCGGGCAGCGCGCGGCCACCGATGCGTCGGAGCTGCTGTACTCGCTCACCCCGCAGGGGGCGCGCGTGGTCGACGAAGGCGGAGCGGTGCGCGAACTCCCGGCCGCCGCCCTCCTCCCCGGCATGCTGCTCGACGTGCGGGCCGGCGAAACGATTGCCGCTGACGGCACCGTGTCCGACGGCCACTCGGCGGTGAACCTCTCGCTCCTCACCGGCGAGTCGCGCCCGGTCTCGGTGGAAGCCGGCAGCACCGTCTACGCGGGGACGCTCAACGTCTCCGGCCCGCTCCGCATCCGCATCGAGCGCGCGGGCGAGGAGAGTCGCGTGGCCAAGCTGCTGCGCCAGGTGGAAGAGAGCACGCGCCGCCGGGCCCCGGTGGTGGTGCTGGCCAACCGCATGGCGGGATGGTTTGTCGCCGTCGTGCTCGTCCTCGCCGTGATCACGTGGGTGGTGGGGTCGCAGACCGATCCGTCAGGCGCACTCGATAACGCGATCGCGCTCCTGGTCGTCACCTGCCCCTGCGCCCTGGCGATGGCCACGCCGCTCGCCGTGACGGTCGCCACGGGGCGTGCCGCGCGTCGCGGGCTGTTCATCAAGGGAGGCGATGCCATCGAGGCGCTCTCGCGCCCCGGGGTGATCCTGCTCGACAAGACCGGGACGATCACCGAAGCGCGCGTCTCGCTGGTGCACTGGGATGGGCCGGAGTGGGTCAAGCCGCTCGTGCTCGCATTGGAGCAGGAGTCGACGCACCCGCTGGCCGACGGATTCCGTCGCGCCTTTGCCGACCTGGCCGATGTCCCGGCCGTCGAGTCGTCGTCGCACGTGACCGGAGGCGGGATCGTCGGTCGCGTGGCGGGACACGACATGTTCGTCGGCTCGCCGTCGTTTGTCTCCCGTCACGCGAGCACGGCGCCCGTCGCCTCGCGCGTGCCTGACGAGTCGCTCACGCCGGTGTGGATTGCCGTCGACGGCGCGGTCGTCGCCCGTGCCTACCTCGGCGACCCGATGCGCCCCGATGCCGCGGCGAGCATTCGCGCGTTGCGCGATGCCGGGTGGTCGGTGCGCATCCTCTCGGGCGACGCCACACCGGTGGTGCGCGCCGTCGGCCGCTCGCTGGGCCTGTCGCCGGACGAGTGCCAGGGAGAAGCCACGCCCGAGGAGAAGCTGCGCGTGGTCGAGTCGCTCAAGCGCGACCACCGGGTGGTGATGGTCGGCGATGGCGTGAACGACGCCGCGGCGATCGCCGCCGCCACCGTGGGAATCGGCGTGCATGGCGGCGCCGAGGCGTCGCTGGCCACCGCCGACATCTTCCTGACCACGCCGGGGTTGGCGCCGCTCGTCGAACTCATGCAGGGCGCCGGGCATACGATGCGCGTGATCCGCCGCAACATTACCTTCTCGCTCCTGTACAATGTCGTTGGGGCGTGGCTGGCGATTGTCGGGTTGATCAATCCCGTCATCGCCGCGGTGATGATGCCGCTCAGCTCCCTGACCGTCGTCCTTGGCTCCTGGTACGGCCATACCTTCGAGCGCACCGCCCTCAAGCGCGCCGGGTCCACGTGAGCATCCTGTATCTCGTCCTTCCGCTCGCCCTCGTCATCGTCCTCGCGGCGGTGCTTGCCTTCTCGTGGGCCGCGCGGCGCGGGCAGTTCGATGACCTCGAGACCCCGGCGCTGCGCATGCTGCACGACGACGATGCCCCCGCCGTCGCCAAGCCACGCGCCGGCACCCGCCCAGACGCTCCCGCCCCCTAGCAACCGCAAGCATGGGCAAGGGTCGGCGGGATCGTCGTCGCTCCGCGCCACCTTTTTCGAGTTGGGGTGTTCCAATGAAAACCCCCGCGTCGTGACGGCGCGGGGGTTCGTTCGTTGAGAGTATGGAGTGTATCGCGCGGCTATCGCTCGCGTATCGCTTCCGTTGATCCCAGGTCGACCGTGATCGGCCGCTGCCCCCCGGACCATGCCGCCACTTCGTCGCCTAACGCGCCGTCCCGACGTTCGACTGCTGCAGTTCCCGGGCAACGCGCTGCACGTCGCCAAGGACGCGGAGCAGGTTGCCGCTCCACATCTTCCCGATCTGCTCCTCGGTGTAGCCGCGCCGCACGAGCTCGAGGGTGACGTTGAAGGTCTCGGTGGCATCGCTCCATCCGTCCACGCCGCCGCCGCCGTCGAAGTCGGAGCTGATCCCGACGTGGTCGACGCCAATCAGCTTCACGGCGTAGTCGATGTGGTTGACGAAGTCCTTCACCGTGGCGCGGGGCGGCGGGGGGAACTGCCGGTTGAGCTCCGCCAGCCGGCGCTGGAAATCGCTGCGTTTGTCGGCCGGAAGCTGCTGGATCGCGCCGGGACCACCCCCGCCCGCCGCTAGCCCGAACTCCGCGCGCAGCGCCGCCATCGCCTTGGTGCGCTCCGGCAAGTCGGGGGCGCGCTCCTTCACGTAGGCGTCGAACGCCACGAGCTGCGCCACGCCGCCGTTCTTCGCCAGCGCCTTGAGCTGCTCGTCGTCCAGGTTGCGGCTGTGGTTGCACAGCGCCCGGACCCCCGAGTGCGAGGCGATGATCGGCGCCTTGGTCAGCTGCAACGTCCGCATCATCGACGGCTTGGACGGATGCGAGATGTCGACCATGATCCCGAGCCGGTTCAACTCGCCGATCACGCGCTCGCCCAGCGGCGACACGCCGTTCCACTGCCACTGCCCGTCCCGCTCTCCGGTGTTGGAGTCCGAGAGCTGCGAGTGCCCGTTGTGGGCCATGGAGAGGTAGCGCGCCCCGCGATCGTAAAACGTCTTCACGCGGGTGATGTCGTCCCCGATGGGATAGCCGTTCTCCACGCCGATCAGGATCGCCTTCTTCCCCTGCGCCGAGATGCGCCGCACGTCCTCAGGGGTGCGGGCGAGCGCCACGCGATCGGGCGCGATCGAGTCGACGAGACGATGGATCGCGTCGAACTTCTCCATCGCCTGGTTGTACGCGCGCGCGTACGCCTCGGACGTGAAGGACGGATTCTGCCCGACGTAGACGATGAGGAAGGCCGCATCGAGCCCCCCCTCCTCCATCTTGGGCACGTTGACCTGCGTGGTGAGGCGGTCCTTGTAGTTAGGCTGCCCCACCCGAAAGTTGTTCGGGTTGATGTCGACGTGCGTGTCGAGCGTGATCACGCGCTGGTGAATGCCGCGGGCCTTGGCCACGAGGTCGCCTTCGGCGAGAGGCGCGGGCGTCTGCGCCGTGGCGCAGCCCAGAGCGGCCAGCGCGAGCATGGCGTGAACGGCATGAATGGGACGAGGGACGAGCACGAACGCCTCCGCTGGAGGGTGGACAAATCGAGGAGCGCACACCGACGCCCGAAGGCTCGGAGCCGGCCAAGAACGTACGCGCTTCGAGGCGGTCTCGCTGCCCTCCCACTCGACCGCCAGGTGCCTTGGCGCGACGGCTGCGCGCTTTGCCGCGAGCCGGATTTGCGCGCGAGATCACACCCGCGAAGCGAACTGTCTTCCGCTCCCCCTGCAGCGCCGGGCACGGAAAGCTCATCCATTGACCGGTATTGTTGAGGCAGCTGCGCCCTGTCGGCCGCACCAAGCGCCCCCCGGGGACCGCACCGAGCGGCCCGCCGCCTGCTCGCCCCAACCTTCAGCCTTCGATCGCCACCTATGAGGGTCTCCTACCTCGTTCTCCCCGCACTCGTCCTCGCCGCCGCCTGCGCGGACGACTCCATCGTGGCGCCAGGGGCATTGCCTTCGACACCGAGCACGTCGGCCGCCGCCGCCAATGGGGCCACCCTCGGCTACATCATCACCTTCGACGACAGCGTCACCTCGCCGTCAGCCAAGGCGCGCGCGCTCGCGGCGCAGCATGGCGTCGCGCCACGCTACGTCTACGAGCACGCCCTCAAGGGGTTTGCCGCACCGATCTCCGACGCGGCGGCGCAGGCGCTGAGCCGCGTCCCGGGGGTTCGCCGCGTGGAAGCCGACGGGATCGCGTCGATCAACACCACGCAGACCGGTGCGACGTGGGGTCTCGACCGCATTGACCAGGCGAGCCGCCCGCTCGATGCCAGCTACACCTACAACGTGAACGGCGCGGGAGTCACGGCCTACATCCTCGACACGGGAATCCGATACTCGCACACCGAATTCTGGACCAGCGCCACCGATAGCACGCGACGCGCGGTGTTTGGCACGGACCAGATCACCACCGGCGGCACCGGAGCGGACTGCAACGGCCACGGGACGCACGTCGCGGGGACGGTCGGAGGACTCAAGTACGGTGTGGCCAAGGCCACGCGACTGGTCGCCGTGCGGGTGCTCGACTGCAACGGCTCGGGGTCCTGGTCCGCCGTCATCGGCGGCATCGATTGGGTCACCGCGAACCATGCGGCGGGGGCGCCGGCCGTGGCCAACATGAGCCTTGGCGGGAGCTACTCGCAATCGGTGAACGATGCCGTGACACGCGCCATCACGGACGGTGTCGTCTTCGCGGTGGCCGCCGGCAACAGCACCGCTGACGCGTGCAGCTACTCGCCGGCATCGACGCCTACCGCCATCACGCTCGGCGCGAGCGACGCGAGTGACACCCGCGCCTCGTTCTCCAACTACGGCGCCTGCGTCGACTTCTTCGCCCCGGGAGTGTCGATCACGTCAGCGTCGTACGCCAGCAACACGGGGACGGCCACCTACAGCGGCACCTCGATGGCCTCGCCGCACGCGGCGGGTGCGGCGGCGCTGTACCTGCAGGCCTTCCCGGGATCGACGCCCGTGCAGGTGCGCGACGGGCTGTTCAACCTCTCGACCAAGTCGATCATCACGTCGTCGCTCTCGGCCAACAATCACCTCCTCTACACCCTCCCCATCGGCAGCGGCGGTCCGCCGCCTAACGCCCCGCCGACGGCGTCCTTCGCCGTCAGCTGCTCGCTCCTCGCCTGCACCTTCACCGACCAGAGCACCGATGTCGATGGCACCGTGGCGGCGCGCAGTTGGAGCTTTGGCGATAGCGCAAACTCGACGACGCAGAGCCCGTCGTACACCTACGCGGCCGGCGGGACGTACACCGTCACACTCACCGTGACCGACGACGACGGCGCCTCTGCGTCGACGTCAAAGACCGTGACCGTCTCGTCGTCGCCCCCGCCGCCGGCCAACATCGTCCTGACCGCCATCAAGCGCACAAAGGGGACGTTCAAGGTCGACCTCGCGTGGAGCGGCTCGTCGGCACCTAACGTGGACGTCTACCGCAACGGCGTGCGCGTGACGACGGTGACCAACACGGGACTGTACACCGACAACATCGGGAAGAAGACCGGGACGTACTCGCACAAGGTGTGCGAGGCCGGGACCTCCACCTGCTCGAACACGACCACCACGACGTTCTGATCACCTGTCTCATCGTCTCGAACGCACGACGCCCCGCGGCCGACTGGCTCGCGGGGCGTCGTGTGCATGCGATGCGCGCGCCCAGCGCGCGGACCCTCAGCTCGTGGCCTTGCCGAACGGATCCTCGAGCGACGGCGATTGCGGGGTGAACATCTCGGCGCCGGACTCGGTCACGACCCAGTCGTCCTCGAGCCGCACGCCAAACTCCCCGGGGATGTAGATCCCCGGCTCGTCGCTGAACGTCATCCCCGGCGCGAGCGGGAGCGTGTTCCCCTTCACGAGATACGGCCACTCGTGCCCGTCCATTCCCAGGCCGTGCCCCACGCGATGCGTGAAGTACTTGTAGCCCGGGCCATAGCCGCCGTCCTCGATCACCTTGCGCGCCGCCGCGTCGATGTCGCCGCACGGGACGCCAGGACGCGCCGCCTTGAGCGCCGCAGTCTGCGCCGCGTGCTCGATTTCGAAGACCTTCTTCATCTTGTCGGTCGGCTTCCCCAGCACGAAGGTGCGCGAGATGTCCGACGAGTACCCTTCGACCTTGCAGCCGCCGTCGATGAGGAGGATCGAGCCCTCCTTCACCACCTGCGGCGTGATGGACCCGTGCGGGAGCGCCGAGAACTCGCCGACCTGGACCCCAGCGCCGCCGGTGAAACCGAGCTTCTCATGTGCCTGCGCGACGAGTCGTGCAAAGTCGCCCTGCGTCATCCCTTCCTTGAGCGACTTCCACGCCGCTTCGTACGCCTTGAGCGTCACGCGCGAGGCGAGCTTCATCAGCTCGAGTTCGTGCGCGTCCTTGATCATGCGGCACCCGGCCGAGATCGGCGTCCCGCTCGTCACGCGCAACTGCGGGGCGGCCTGCGCCACGTTGTCGCTGAAGACGAACTTGACCGTCTCCTCGACCCCCAGCGCCCCGGCGGCGATGCCGCGGCTGCGCAGTCCGTCGGCGACGAGCTTGGACGGCGACTCGTCCTCCTCCCAGGTCATGACGTTGGTCCCGCTGCCTAACGGGCCGAGCTTGACCTGCTCGATCGTGCGCTCCTCCTCGAACTTGGGCGTCACCACGAATGGCGTCCCCTTCACGGGGATGATGACCGCCGTCAGGCGCTCGCTGTTCCCCCAGTTCATCCCGGTGAAGTAGACCATCGACGTCCCGCCGGTGAGCATGAGGGCGTCGATCTTCTGCTCCGTCATCAGGCGGCGGGCCTTCTCGAGCCGGGCGCGGCGCTCCTCGACGGTGATCGGCTTGGCCTCCCCCTTCATGGAGGTGAGGGCGGCGATGGCCGGGGGCACTGGGGCCTGGCCACTGCCGCCAGCGCCATGGTCGTCGTCCTGGGCAGCGGCGGCCTCACGCCCACCGGCGGAGCAGGCGGTGCCGGCCAGCGCCAGCGACGAGGTCGTGAGGAAAGTGCGGCGCGAGAACATCGATCCAGTCTCCGTCGTTAGGCTGCGCCCGGCGGCCGGTCGGCCGGCGGGGAGCGATCAGGTCCGGGTTGCGCCCCCAAAGTGCCCCTCGGCGTGCACGGCGTCGAGGGGCAAGCGGGGGCCTACCCACACGTCCGGGTGAACGCACGCTTGCCACCAGGCGTTGGCGGGCCACACCTTGGCAGCGTCGTCCGGCTCGGCGCGCGATGCACGTCGCCGGCCCGTTGTCCCCGACCCTGTATCGCCCCTCGTGCGCTTCCTCGAGATCGTCTTCCTCGCGTCGCTCATCGTCTCGGGCGTCGCCCTGTTCATCCCGCCCGCGCGGCGCCCCTCCTTCCTTCGCTACCGCCCCGCCCTCCCCGTCACCCTCGCGCTCGTCCACGTCTTCATTGACCACGGACGCTGGCAGCTCTTTGCCGCCTATGCGCTGGCCGGGCTCATCTCGCTGGCGGCGATCTTCGAGGTGCGTGACGGCGCTGGCATCGCCAAGGATCGCCCCATCCTGCGATGGATCGGAGGGATCGTCATTCTCGGTGTGACCGGTGTGAGCGCTGCGTTGGCCTGGCTCATTCCGCTCTTCTCGTTCCCGTCGCCCACGGGCCCCTACAAGGTCGGCACGCGCTGGCTCGCCCTGACCGATAGTTCGCGCTTCGAGACGCTCGCCCCCTCACCCGGCGGCAAGCGCCAACTCATCGTGAGGGTCTGGTTCCCGGCCGATTCGGTGGCTGGCGCGCCCGACGACTACATCGAGAGCGACGTCGCCAAGGGGATCGCCAAGGGGCTGCACTTCCCCGCGTTCTCGCTCTCGCACCTCGCCAACATCTCGTCGCATTCGTACCGGCGCGCCTGGCTCCCCGCGCAGCCGCAACGCTTTCCGCTGGTCCTCTTCTCGCACGGCTACGCGGTCGGGACCGAGTCGCAGAACACCGTGCAGATGGAGGAGCTGGCCTCGCACGGCTTCGTGGTGGCGAGCATCGACCATCCGTACGAAGCGGGCGCGATCCTGATGCCCGATGGAACGGTCGCACTCGCCAACACGCCGTATCGCCTCGACGACTCGACCGTCGCCCGGAAGACACTCGCCGTGATCGGCCAGCTGCAATCGGCGCGCGACACGACCGCGATGCTTGGGCCCCTGCGCGAGTTGCTGGCGCTGGCCCCGGCCCTCGATACGTCGGTCACGCGCTGGACCGACGACACGAAGTTCGTCCTCGACCAGATCACGGCGATGAGCCGCCCGCACGAGGGGAGCGACACGCTCTTTGCCGGCCGCCTGACGACGGACAAGGTCGGGGTGTTCGGGATGTCGTTCGGGGGCGCGACCGCGGCCGCCTTTTGCACCGTCGATGCGCGCTGCGCCGCGGGGATGAACCTCGACGGGCTGCACTACGGCATCGGCGCGCGCGAGGTGTTGCCGCGCCCCTTCGTCATTGCCTCGAGCCAGAAGAACACCAACGTGCACCGCCTGTTCTACGAGCGCGCGGCCGCACCGGCGTGGCTCCTGACGGTGAAGGGGAGCGAGCACATGGACTACACCGACTTCAGTTGGTTCGCCCCGACGCTGGCCGCCAAGGCCGGCATGCTCGGCGGCATCGCCCCCGCGCGCATGCACCGCATCATGAACGCCGCGATCGTCCCCTACTTCGACGCCGCGCTGCGTGGCGGCAAGGGGGGCGACCTGTCGGCGCTGCGCACGTCCTATCCCGAAGTCACCGTGGAGTCGCGCGACGGCAGTGCAGGCCTCACGACGACGCCGCCAGCCGCAACCCCCGCGGACAGCGGCGCAGCGGTCTCCGCCGGCGACGGCGCGGTCAGGCGTTAGGCGACGGGGGAGCGGCGGCGGCCATGCGATCCGCCGCCCGCTCCCCCACTCCGTCTTGCCCCCCGTCGCGCGCCGCGCCTCCCGTGCCGTCCGCCGCCCGCGGCACGCGCAACGCGCGATCGACCCCGTCGAGCACCGGAAGCTCGGTGGCCGAGGCGACCCCCAACTCCCGAAAGCGGCGCGCCTGCGGCAGGACATGCTGCTCGAGCGAGCCCACCCCGCGGTTGTAGGCGTCCACCGCCTTCTCCAGCCCCCGGCGCATGTCGTCCAGGTGCCCTAAGAAGCTCCGCAGCCGGTCATACAGCTCGCGCCCCAGCGCGCGCACCGTCTCGGCGCCGCGCGAGACCTGCTCCTGCTGCCAGCCGTAGCTCACCGCGCGCAGCAGCGCGATCAGCGTCGTGGGGCTGGCCGGTATCACGCGACGCTCGACCCCGTACTCGATGAGCGTCGGATCGTACTGCAACGCCGTGCTGAAGAACGTTTCGCCAGGCAGGAACATCACCACGAACTCCGGCGCCTGCGGGAACTGCTCCCAGTACGCCTTGGACGAGAGGCGCGTGATGTGGTCGCGTACCTGGCGCGCGTGCTGGCGCAGCAGCGCCTCGCGCGCGGGATCGTCGGGCGCCTCGAGCGCGTCGAGATACGCCTGCAGCGGCGCTTTTGCGTCGACGATGACCACCTTGCTTCCCGGCAGCCGCACCTGCACGTCGGGGCGCAGCGCCCCGCCGGCACTCCCCACGCTCTCCTGCTCCACAAAGTCGACGTGCTCCACCATCTGCGCCATTTCGCACACCCGGCGTAGCTGCACTTCGCCCCAGCGCCCGCGCACCACCGGCGACTTGAGCGCGTCGACCAACGTGCGCGTGCGCCCGCTCAACTCCCGGTGCACGTCGGCCAGCGAGGCCACCTGCGTGAGCAGCGACTCGTACGCGCCGGCACGCGCCACCTCGACCTGCCGCAGGTTGCCGTCGACGCGTTCGAGCGCCTCCTTGAGCGGGGAGAGCATCTCCCCAATTGCCCGCTGCCGCCCTTCGAGGTCGAGCGACGACGCCGTGCGTGCCTCCTCGAGCGTCCCGCGTGCGACCTGCAAGAAGGATTCGGCGTTTTCTCGTAAGGCATCGGACGAGATGGCCCGAAACGCCTCCTTGAGTTGCGACTCCGATTGGCGGACCAGTGCCTCTCGTTCCTGTGCGTGTCGCCGCTCGGCGTCGAGCGTCGCCGTCAGGCGCGCGAGTTCGCCGGCAGCGCGCGCGCGTGCCGCGAACCACCCAATCGCCGCGCCGACCGCGCATCCAACGATCGTGGCCAGCAGCAGCAACCACCATTCTCCTGTCGCCATCTCTCCTCCTCGGCGGGAATGCGATCGTCGGGTGTTACATTACGGCCACCCGCTGACAATTCACATGCCTCCTGCTGATTGGACTTCCCGCGGCGTCTCCGCCGCCGATGCCGTCTCGCTGATCACCAGCGGGATGCGCGTCTTTGCGCATGGCGCCGCGGCTACCCCCACGCCACTTCTCGCCGCGCTCGCCCAGCGCACCGATCTCGAGAATGTGCGTCTCTACCACATGCACACCGAGGGCGCAGCCCCGTGGACCGAGCCGGGCATCGCCGAGCGCATACGATCGGTGGCCTTGTTCTGCGGCCCATCGCTCCGTGAACCGGTGGCCGACGGACGCGCCGACTTCGTCCCCGTCTTTCTCTCCGACATTCCGTCGCTCTTCCAGAACGGGATCGTCCCGCTCGACGTGGCCATCGTGCAACTCTCGCCCCCCGATCGTCACGGCTTCTGCTCGTTAGGGACATCGGTGGACTGCGCACGGGCGGCCGTCGACACGGCGCGATTCGTGATCGCCGAGATCAACGAGCGCATGCCGCGCACGCATGGCAACACGGCGATCCCGTTCGAGCGCATCGACGCCTTTCTCGCGTCCGACCGCCCGCTCCCTGGCCACGCGCCCAGCAAGGAGACGGAGGTCGAAGGGCGCATCGGCGAGATTGTGGCCGGGCTGGTCGAGCATCGCGCCACGTTGCAGATGGGAATCGGCGCCATTCCCGACGCCGTCCTGGCGCGACTGCACGACAAGAAGGATCTGGGCATCCACACGGAGATGTTCTCCGACCGTATCGTCGACCTCGTAGAAGCCGGCGCCGTGAGCAACCGGTTCAAGCAGGTGCACCCCGGCCGCTTCGACACGTCGTTCGTGAACGGGAGCCAGAAGGTGTACGATTTTGTGAATGACAACCCGCTGGTCGAGTTCCATCCCTGCGACCGCACCAACGACACCGCGTTGATCTCGCGCAATCCCAAGGTCACCGCGATCAACTCGGCGATCCAGGTCGACATCACCGGCCAGGTGTGCGCCGACTCGATCGGCCCGCGGATCTACTCGGGGATCGGCGGCCAGATGGACTTCGTCCGCGGCGCCGCCCGCTCCCGCGGCGGCAAGCCGATCATCGCACTGCCGTCCACCGCGGCTGGCGGCAAGGTCTCGCGCATCGTGGTCGAACTCTCCCCGGGCGCCGGCGTCGTGACGACGCGCGGTCACGTGCACTGGGTGGTGACCGAGTACGGCGCCGTGAACCTGCATGCCCTGTCGCTGCGCGAGCGCGCTGACGCGCTCATCTCGATCGCGCACCCGGACTTCCGCGAGGAACTGCGGCGAGACGCTGCGCGGCTGCGGAAGTAGAAGACGGAAAGACGGGAAGACGAGGTCGGAAGCGCGCGACGCGTCACCAGCGTGCGTAGCGTACAAGCGAAGGGCCCGGAGGCACATGCGCACCCGGGCCCGTTCTCTCGTCTTCCCGTCTTCCGTCCTTAGTAGCTCGTAAAGAGCAGAAGATTCGGCGAACCGCGCCCAGCGCTGGTGACCACGCCGGCCGTCGCATTGCCGACAAGTACGCTCCGCACCGTCGCCGGTGATGCCGAGGTGTTCGTCCCGAGATAGACCGCCGCGACGCCCGCCACGTGCGGCGT
>CAZLLP010000036.1:0-45803 GCA_964560345.1 uncultured Gemmatimonadaceae bacterium | reverse complement strand
CGCTCAAGATGTACATGAGCGGCAACCGCCAGCAGCGGCAGTGGATCATCATGGCCGCCAAGGAACTCGGCATCATGCCGACCACCGAAGGCGGGTTGGACCAGAAGCTGAACATGACGCACGGGATCGACGGCTACCCCGGCATCGAGCACACGCTGCCGATCACGCCGAAGTACAACGACGTCTTCGAGTGGTACAAGGCGACGCAGGTGACCAACTCGCCGACGCTGATCGTGGAGTACGGTGGCCCGTTCGGCGAAGGGTGGTTCTACCAGAGCGAGGACCTGCTGGGCGACAAGAAGCTCCGCTACTTCACGCACCCGGTGGACGTCGACACCAAGATCCGCCGTCGCGGCGCGGGCAATGCCCCTGGCCCTGCCGGCTTCGCGGTGAAGGAGGAGTACGCGATGTGGCAGCACGCCGAGGACGTCGCCAAGACGGTCGCGGCAGGTGGTCGCATCGGCGTCGGGTCGCACGGCCAGCTGCAAGGGCTGGGGATGCACTGGGAGCTGTGGCTCCTCCAGAGCGGCGGCCTGCCGACGCACGACGCGCTGCGCTCGGCGACGATCGTCGGTGCCGAAGCGATCGGGCTGGCCGACGACATCGGCTCGCTCGAAGCGGGCAAGCTGGCCGACTTCCTCGTGCTCGACAAGGATCCGCTGCAGAACATCCGGAACTCCAACACCATCTCGATGGTGATGATGAACGGACGTCTCTACGACGCGAACAACCTGGATGAAGTCTATCCGCGTCAGCGCAAGCTGCCGGCGCAGCCCTGGGCGTATGCGACGCCGAAGGCGGCGGCGGGGATCATGCCGTAGGGCGGACCGGAGACGGGAGTGCAAGCGGCGCCGAGAGGCGCCGCTTGTCATTCCTGGGACTGATTGCAGCTTGAGCGACCGAAAATCGAAAAGCTCGACACAGAGGTTCACAGAGGTAGCACAGAGGTACACAGAGGAAGACCGGAGGGCTGATGCTGCCGGCGGGTGCGCGGAGGCAACGCGTACCAGAGGGTCTCCTCTGTGTACCTCTGTGAATCCTCTGTGAACCTCCGTGTCATGCTTCTGACCTTCCTGCATCAGCACACAGAAGCTCGCATATTCAACGCGTGCCACAGCTCCGCATCGCCACCGACGCGCTCACCTACACGCTCCCGACGGGGCGCGAGCTGTTCTCCGACCTCACGCTGGGCCTCGGCGAAGAACGGGTCGCGCTCGTCGGGCGCAACGGGACGGGGAAGAGCACGCTCGCGCGGCTGCTCGCAGGGGAACTCGAGCCCACCGGCGGCGCCATCGTCAGGCACGGGCGCGTGGCCTACCTCGCGCAAGCAGCGGCCCGGCACGACGACGCGCGCGTCGCGACGCTGCTCGGCATCGACGAACCGTTGGCTGCGCTCGATCGGTTGCTGGCGGGGACGGGGACGCCGCACGATGTCGAGGTCGTGGGCGACCGCTGGGACCTCCGCGAACGCGCCGCGCTCGCGTTGGGGCGCGTCGGGCTCGAACATCTCGCGCTCGACCGCAGCACGGCCGGGTTGAGCGGGGGCGAGTTCACGCGGCTCGCGCTCGCCGGGCTCCTCCTGCGCGACCCCGACTATCTCATCCTCGACGAGCCCACCAACCACCTCGACGCCGGCAGCCGCAACGCGCTGCTCGACGTCATCGCGTCGTGGGAGCGCGGCGTACTCGTCGTGAGCCACGATCGCGCCCTCCTGCGCCGCGTCGATCGCATCGTCGAACTCTCCACGCTGGGCGCAGTGAGCTATGGCGGGAACTACGACTTCTACCGCCAGCAGCGCGCGCTCGAGGAAGAAGCGGCGGTGAGAGAACTGGAGTCGGCACGCGCCGAGTTGAAGCGGGTGGAGCGGCACGAGCGTGAGGTGCGCGAGCGGCAGGCCAGGCGCGAAGCCAAGGGGAAGCGCGATCGCGAGACGGCCAACCAGTCCAGGCTCCTCCTCAACCTGATGCGCGAGACGTCGCAGGCGACCGCGGGGCGCCTGGGGGCGCAGCAGGAGCGCGTGAAGGACGAGGGGCGCGCCCGGCTCGCCGCCGCGCGAGAACGTGTCGAGGAGCGCGCGTTGCTCACCTTCGCGCTCCCGCCATCGGGGCTGCACGCGCGCCGTCGCGTCATCGAGCTCGAGGGGGTGAGCTTCGCGCACCCGGGCGCCAGTGCACCGATCGTCCGCGACACCTCGCTCTCGATCGTTGGGCCGGAGCGCATCGCCATTCGCGGCCCCAACGGGAGCGGGAAGACCACGCTGCTTGACCTGCTGGCGGGAACGCTGGCCCCGCAGCAGGGCGAACGCCGGCTCGGCATCGATGCATCGGCTGTCGCGATGCTGGGGCAGCACGTCCACTGGCCGGCACCGGAGCGATCGCTGCTCGACAACGTGCAACTGGTCAACGCCTCGCTCGACGCAGCGCAGGCTCGGCAGCTCCTGGCGTCGTTCCTCTTTCGCGGCGACGCCGCATTGCGCCCGGCGGCGGTGCTGAGCGGCGGCGAGGCGATTCGAGCCGCGCTCGCCTGCGCGCTCTTCTCCGAGCACGCTCCGCAACTCCTCCTGCTCGACGAGCCCACCAATCACCTCGACCTCGACTCGCTCGAGGCGGTGGAGCGGGCGCTGCGCGGTTACGACGGGGCGCTGGTCGTCATCTCCCACGACGACGACTTCATCGCCGCCATCGGCGCGACACGCGAGATCAGCGCCGACGCGTCAGGACGCTGGGGGTAGCACCGGCGCCCCTTCGCGCGCCCCTTCAGGCGCGGCGACCTCGTGCCGGAAGCGCGCACCGTTGGCCAGGTATGCCGCCAGCAGCAACGCCGTCACCACGCTCACGATCACCTTCACCGATGGCGCGGCGCCGCTGGTCGAGAGAAACCCCTCGATGGTCCCCGCCACCAGCAGCAGCACCATCGACATCCCCACCAGTCGCATGGCAATGCGCGCGTTGAGCACCAGCGCGTCGCGCCGCGAATACGCCCCGGGGCGCACGATCGCCAATCCCAGCAGGAAACCGGCCCCTCCCGCACACCAGATGGCGAACAACTCCAGCACCCCGTGCCCGGCCACGAAGGTCCACAGGTAGGCAAGCAGCCCGACGTTCTGGAAGTGCGCCGAGATGGCGCCTAACAACAGGCCGTTGAAGGCGAGCGAGACGAGCGAGCCAACGCCCAGCGCGATCCCGCCGGCAAAGCAGGCAAAGGCCACGCGCATGTTGTTGGTCATGATGAACGACGCGATCCCCGCGCGGGACTGCGCCTCTGCCTGCGCATAGCCGCGCCCCGCGGCGACCTCACGCTTCCCGTCTTCCGCACGCTCCAGCATCACCGACGGCAAGACCTGCTCGGCGAGCGCCGGTCGCTCGCGCAGCGCGGCGTAACCACCGAGCGCCGGGAGCGAGAAGGCGAGGCACGAGATCAGCACCACCCGCCACGCGACGATCACGGCCGCCGGGCACTCGACGGACACGAACCGCCCGACGCGATACCACGTCTTGCGTTCGTCGCGGTAGAGCAGGTTGTGTCCCGACGCCACCAGCCGTTCGAGTCTCAAGCGCAGGCGAGGGTCGGCGCCGTACGTGCGAGCGCGCGCGAGATCGGCCGCGACCTCACGGTAGCGCGCGGCGAAGTCGGGGAGCTCGTCGGCGCTGAGTGTATCGAGTCCGTGCTGGGTGGCACGACTCGCCATGGCGCCAAACTCGTCCCAGCGCGCTCCCTTGCGGGCGACCAGGCGCTCCATGACGGCCGCACTCCCGCGCGTGGCCATGCCGCCGGCTGCCGAACGTTGGGGAGCGCGCGTGGCAAAGCGTCCGCGCCGTCGCGCCGACTCGTCGCGCCACGCCCCCTGCACAAAGGCCACGTGGTCGCTGTCGCGCGTGGGATACCGATCGGCGATGCGTGCCGCGATCTGCGTGGCCAATCGTGTGCGCACCGCCGGCGGAAGCTGCGGCGCTCGTCCGACAAACTCGCGAAGGACGCGAAACTCCTCGTCGGTGAGTTGCGGTGCACCGGTCGCCACCAACTCGTCGCCGGCGTCGGTGAGCGGCACGGGCGCGTCGGCAGGACGGTCGCGCACCACCACCGTCCCCGCCACCAGGTCACCGATCCGCTTCCCCTTGGAGTGAAAAGCGATGAAGAGGATGCCGAGGAGATACGGCGGCGGGAGGAAGTCGATGATGCGCAGGAGATTGCGCGCCGCCGCTTCGCGCACGGTGATCGGGTGCCCCGTGTCGCGGATGACCCGGATCCCCATCCACTTCTTCCCCGGCGTCTGGCCGTCGCGAAAGCCCTCGAACAGGGCGAAGTATCCCCAGATGAGCGAGAACTGCGCGATGGTGACGATCGGTACCACGGCGCCGCGCAGGTAGTCGCTGGCGCGCGCCGCCACGAAGAAGATGGCGACCATCAGCGTCACCACGATCGCCGTATCGACGATCGCCGCCATCGAGCGGCTCCCCAGCCCCGCGATCTCGTAGTCGATGACGACGTGTTCCGGCGTCTCGACTTCGAGGTGCTGTCGGTAGTCGGCGCTGGCACCCATGTCTGCAGCCCACGCAAGGAGGAGAGTCGCCGGGCGCTGGGCGCCCTCGCAGTCGTCGCCTGCAACATACGGCGACGGCTGCCGCTTCCAAAGACGAGGCGTGTACGTGAGAATTGTGCAGGGTGGGGTGGTGAGTGGTGTGGTGGGTGGTGTGGTGCGCCCTCACATGACGTGCGGGTTGACCCGGGTTGCCGAGAGGAGGAAGTACATGCGCGTTCCAGTGCTCCGTCCGTTGTCGCTGGGCGAGGTGCTCGACACTTCGTTCGGCATCTATCGGCAGCTCTTCGCGCCGCTCCTTGTCATCTCGATCTTCTCACAGACGCTTCCGCTCGCCCTCGGCGTCTATGTCGAATCCGCTGGCGGACTCGTGCAGCAGCCCGCGTTATGGACGCTGAGCCTCGGCCTCGCGCTGGTCTTTGGTGCAGTGGGGACGGCGGCATCGACCTTCGTGGTCGCCGAGACGTATCTCGGCAGCACGCTCTCGCCGCAGGAGGCGTTCCTGCGATCGACGCCGTACATGGGGCGCCTCATCGGCACGTCGCTCCTGGTCTCGTTCCTCATGGGCATCGGCATGATCCTGTTGCTCGTCCCCGGGATCATCGCCGCGTGCGGGCTCCTGCTCACCCCGGCCGCGCTGGTGCTCGAGGACATTCCCGGCGGCACCGCCGCGATGGGACGGAGCTGGGAGCTCACCAAGGGCTATCGCGCCAAGATCTTCGGAGCGCTCATCGTCGCCTTCCTGCTGCTCATCATCCCGGGCGTTGCCCTCGGCGCCCTTGCCGTGGGGACCACGAGCGGTGACATGACCGAGACGTCGATCGCCGTCATTGCGATGCTCATCCAGTCGGTGCTGCAGATCCTGGTCTATCCGTTCTTCTACGTCCTCACGACGGTGCTGTACTACGACCTGCGCGTGCGCAAGGAAGGGTTTGACCTGGAGATGCTGGCCTCCTCGCTGCAGACGCAGGGGTGATGCTCGCCCAGGGGGTGGCGCCGGCGCGCGCCGATTCGCTGCGCGCAACGCTCGACTCGGTCTTTGCCGCCCCCGACTATCGCTGGGAGACGCGCGAGGACCCCTTCGGCCCGATCCGCCGCCTCTGGCTCGCCGTGGGCGAGTGGGTCGCGCAGCTGCAACGTGACAACCCGCAGGCGTATCGCGCCCTCGTCTGGCTCCTGGTCGCCGTCCTCGTCGTGATCCTGGCGCATGCCGCGTGGGTGGCGGTGCGCACGGTGCGCGCTGGGAGCCGCCGGACGCAACGCGACGTCGTCGGGCCGGTCAGCGTGCCGCGCGACGCGGCGTGGTACGCGGCCGAATCGGCGCGTCTCGCCGCCGCGGGTGACTTTGTCGCGGCAATGCAGGCCGACTTCCTGCGCCTGGTCCTCGAGCTCGATGCGCGTCAGGTGATGCGATTCCACCCCAGCAAGACGCCGAGCGAGTACGTGCGCGATGCGACACTGAGCGAAGACGGGCGTCACGCGCTGCGCACCCTCGTGCGCACGATGTACGCCTACGCCTTCGCGCGCGTCCCGCTCGATCGGGCCGAGTACGACCGATGGCGCGCCGACGCCGTTGCCGAGCGATATGCGCGCGCGCACTGAAGTCGCCATCGCACTCGGCGCGTCGGCGGCGCTGATCGTCATCGCCTTTGCCGCCGGGCGCGGGGCACGTGCGGGCGACGATCCCGATACGCGGGCCTCGTCGTTCGTGGCGGGGCGCGAAGGGGTCCGTGCCCTCGCCGATGCTGCCGAACGTGTGGGCGTCCCGGTGGAGCGCTGGCGCGAGCGCCCGCAGCGTTACTCCGAGCGGCGACAGGCGGCGCGCGCGCCGCGCTCGGAGACCTTCGTGGTGCTGGCGCCGTCGCGCGCGGTGAGCCCCGCCGAGCGTACCGCCATCGTGCGGCTGCTCAATCAACCGGCCGGCGCCAATCTGGTCCTCGCCAACGATCCCAATCGGCGCACCGTCTCCTGCTTCGGCTTCGAGCGAAAGGGGAGCGTCTTCGATTCATCGCGCGTGTCACCGCCGGGCGTCGTGGCCGACGGCAACGCGGCATGGACGCACGCGCACTTTATCCCCGCCAACGACAGCGCCGAAACGGACGATGAAGGGATCGATGCGGAACCCTGTCCTTCGGTCGCGGTGCAACAGGTCGACACCCTGCTCGCGACAGCACGCCGGGAGCCGGTCGTCTTGCGGCTGACGACACGGCCGCACGCCCGCACCGTCCTCCTCGTGGCCGACGTCTCGCTGCTGCGCAATCGCACGCTGCGCACGTCGTCGACGGCGCCGTTCCTGCTCGACGCCGTGCTGCCGCGCAACGGGCGACTCATCTTTGACGAATTCCACCAGGGCTTCGACAAGGGGGGCTCGATGCTGGGCGTCGCGCTGGCGTGGAGCGCGCGTCATCCGCTGGGGTGGATGACGTGGCAACTCATCGCCGTCGGGCTCCTGGCGCTGCTGGTGAGCGGGGTGCGCTTTGGCCCGGTGCGCGCCGCGATCGCCCGCCAGCGCCGCTCCCCGCTGGAACACGTGCGCGCCCTCGCCACCGCACTCGCAGCGGCACGTGGACACCGCGAAGCGGTCGGGGCGATGGTGCGCGGGCTCCGCCGCCGCCTCTCGGCCAACACCGGCGCCGCGGCATCGCGCGACGATTGGCGCCCGTGGCTCGCGTCGCTGGTCGCGCGCGCCCCCAACGCCAAGGCGCGCGCCAGCGCCGAGCGCTTGCAGCAACTGTCCAACGATTCGAAACCAGAGACCGCGGTGCTCAGCGCCGCCAACGCCGTGGAGGACCTGTGGCACTCCCTACGCCCCTGACCCCGTCCGATGTGCAGCGCCACGCCGAGGGGGCCCAACGCCTCATGGCGCAGCTCGAGCGCGTGGTGCTGGGGCAGCGCGACGCCATCCGCGAGTCGCTGCTCGCCCTCATGGCGCGCGGGCACGTCCTGCTCGAAGGACCGCCGGGGACAGCCAAGACGCTCCTGGTCCGCGCACTGGCGCAGTCGTTAGGCCTCTCGTTCCGCCGCATCCAGTTCACCCCGGACCTCATGCCGTCCGACATCACCGGCGTGAACTTCCTGGGCGCGCAGGGGAGCTTCACCTTTCGCCCGGGACCGCTCTTCGCCGACCTCGTGCTGGGTGACGAAATCAATCGCGCGCCGGCCAAGACGCAGGCGGCGATGCTCGAGGCCATGCAAGAGCGCGCCGTCACGGTCGACGGCGACACGCGCCTTCTCTCCCCCGGCTTCACCGTCTTCGCCACACAGAACCCGATCGAGTTCGAAGGGACGTATCCCCTTCCTGAGGCCGAACTCGATCGGTTCCTGGTCAAGGTCCTCCTGCGCTATCCCTCGTCAGACGCCGAGCAGGGGATGCTGGGGCGTGTGCTTGGTGGATTCGATGCGGCATCGCCGGCGTCGTTCGGGATCGAGCAGGTGATGGATGGCCCGGGGCTCGAGGCGTTGCGGGCGGCCACTCGGCAGGTGCGCGTGGAACCGTCGATCGTTGTGTACATCACGGCGCTGGTGCGCACCACGCGCGAGACGCCGACGCTGACGTTAGGCGCTTCCCCGCGCGCCTCGGTGGCACTGTTGCTCCTCGCCCAGGCCTCGGCGCTGCTCGATGGGCGCGACTACGTGGTCCCCGACGACGTGAAGTCGCTGGCGCCGCCGGTCCTGCGGCATCGCGTGCAGGTGGCCCCCGAACTGGAGCTGGAAGGGGTCACCCCCGATGCGGCGGTGCAGTCGCTCTTCGAACGGGTCGAAGCGCCGCGGGCATGATCATCCCGTCGCGCCGCTGGTTCATCGGCGCCGCACTCCTGGCGCTCGTCGCCCCGGTCGCCCTCGTGTGGCCGGGGGCGGCGACGCTGCTGCTCGTGCTGGACGCGGGGTGGGTGGTCGCGCTGCTGATCGATGCCTGGCGCGCGTGGGACATCACCGCCGCAGACGTCACGGTGCAACGCGAGGCGCCCCCGGCCTTCTCGCTCGGGCGATCGCTCCCGGTGACGTATCGCTGGCAGTCGCGATTGCCGCGTGTCGTGCAGCTGCAAGTCGTCGAGCAGCTGCCGTCGCTCCTCTCGCTCGCGGGGGGTGCGACGCGCACGCTCACGCTCGCGCCAGCGTCGCCGCTGTACGAGCGACACGACGTGCGGCCGCTGGCCAGGGGCAAGGGCGGGGAAGGGACGTTGCACCTGCGAGTCCTGTCGCCGTGGGGGCTGGCCTGGCGCGCGCTGCGGCTGCCGCTCCCGTGGCAGGTCACCGTCTTTCCGACGTTGGTGGGGGCGTCGCTGCGCGCACTCCCCACACAAACGCAGCGACGCCGCGAGGCCGGGCTGCGCAACGTGCGCCGACTGGGGGAGGGGCGCGTCTTCGAGTCGTTGCGCGAATGGGTCCCCGGCGACGACACGCGCACCATCGACTGGAAGGCTACCGCGCGTCGCGGCAAGCCGATGGCGCGGCAGTACGAGGACGAACGCCGGCAGCAGGTCCTGATCGCCATCGACGCCGGGCGCCTGCTCACCGCCGAGACCGAGGGACGCGCGCGGTTGGAGTCGGTCGTCGAGGCCGCGTTGCAGCTGGCGCACGCGGCCGTCGATCACGACGACAACGTCGGGCTGATGGTCTTTGCCGACACCGTGCAGCACTACCTGGCCCCCGCGCGCGGCCGGCGTGCGCTGCGCGCGATCCTCGACGCCCTCGCGACCGTGCGCGGCACCCTCGTCGAACCCGACTATCCCGCCGCCTTCGCCTATCTCGCCCAGCGCAACCGCAAGCGCGCGCTCACCGTCGTCTTCACCGACGTCATCGACCGCACCGCCAGCGAAGCGCTCGTCGCGCAAGTCGGTTCACTCCGCCCGCGTCACCTCCCGCTCGCCGTCGCCATGCGCGATCCCGCGCTCGACACGCTGGCCACGGTTCGTCCCACCACCGTGCAAGGCGCCTTCGAGCGAGCGGCCGCCGAGGAACTGCTGCAGTCGCGGGAGGCCGCGCTGTCGGATATGCGCTCGCGAGGCGTGCTCGTCCTCGACGTGCCACCAGCCGGCGCGGCAGAAGCAGTGGTCGCCCAGTACAACCTGCTCAAGCGGCGCGGGGCGTTGTAGCGGTTCTCCCCCTTCGCGTGAGAAGCTTGACACAGAGGTTCACAGAGGCAACACGGAGGTCCACAGAGGACTGCTGTGCGCGCGACAATCTCCTCTGTGAACCTCTGTGATCCCTCTGTGAACCTCTGTGTCCTGCTTTTGCGTGACGCTCCCGTACCTCGACCCGAAGTCCCAAAGCTCGCCACCAAACCGCCCCCAGCACCATTCCCGCCTCGTGACCCGCGCGCCATCTTCTCCCGCGTCGTCCCAAATCCCCTCCCCCAGAACCCGCACAACTCGCATGCGTCCTTCCATCCTTGCGTCGGCGCTCGCCGGTGCGCTCGTGGCGTCGCTGGCCGGGTCGGCCGTCGCCACCGCACAAGGCAGCGCCCCCAAGATCGTCGTCACGCCGGCCAATCCGCGCATGGTCGCCAAGGACACGTTGCGGCTGGCGGCGTCGGTCGTTGACGAGAACGGCAAGCCGGTCCCTGGCATCCGCGTGCGCTTCTTCGCCGGCGGTGGCTTCGAGGCCCGCATCGACAGCACCGGACTCGTCACCTCCGGCGCGGTCGGCAAGTTCCCGGTCACCATCTCGGCCATTGTCCCGGGCTCTCGTCCGCTCACCAAGAAGGTCGACGTCGTCATGGTCCCCGGCCCGGCGGCCAGCGTGACGGTGGCCCCGCTCCCCACGCGACTGCTGGCGGGACAGCGATTGCAGCTGTCGGCACTCGCGCGCTCTGCCGATGGCGACTCGGCCACCGATCGCGTCACCTGGAAGTCCTCCGCGCCCGCCATCGTGCGCGTGAGTGAAGGCGGGCTGGTCTCGGCCGTCGTCCCCGGGCGCGCCCGCGTCTCGGCCGTCTCTGGGAGCGCCGAGAAGGGGTTCGACGTGACCGTCGTCAGCGGCAACGGTGCCACCGTGACCGTCACGCCAGCCTCGGCCAGCGCGCGGCAGGGCGACGTGCTGCGCTTTGCCGTGCAGGTCAAGGACGCCGCCGGCAAGACGATCGAGGGGCTCACCCCGAGCTGGACCTTCTCGCCGGGCAAGGGAGAGATCGGAACCGACGGCGCCTTTGTCGGCTTCGAGCCCGGCACGTATCTCGTCTCCGCCAACTTTGGGCGCGTCTCGGGCGATGCGTCGGTCTCGCTCACCGAGCGCAACGTGCGGCGCAAGGCGACCGTCGTCGGGTCGGTGCTGCGCACGGCGTTCGTCACGTCAGAAGTGTGGGTGCATCCCAACGGCAAGGTCGCCTACCTCGGCACCCACGCTGGCGGCGATCGCTTCTACGTGATCGACATCTCCAATCCGGCCAAGCCCGTCATCGCCGACTCGGTGATGGAGAACTTCCGCGTCGTGAACGACATCATGACCGACGAGAAGGGCGAGGTCATGGTCTTCACGCGCGAAGGGGCCGACAACCGCAAGAACGGAATCGTCGTTGCCACGCTCGAGGATCCGCTGCACCCCAAGAAGGTCGCCGACTTCACCGATGGCGTGACGTCCGGCGTGCACTCGGCCTTCATCTACACCGATCCCAAGCACGGGCGGCATGCCTACATCACGAATGACGCGACGGGCGCCGTGCACGTGATCAACATCGACGACCCGGCCAAGCCGCGGCAGGTCTCGAGCTGGAAGACGCCGCGCCCCGGCAACTCCGACGCGGGGCGCTCGTTGCACGACGTGGACGTGCAGGACGGGCTGCTGTATGGCAGCTGGTGGAACGACGGGTTGATCATCCTCGACGTCGGCAACGGCATTCGCGGCGGGACGCCGTCCAACCCGGTGCTCGTCTCGCAGTACAAGTACGACCTCGACGCGATCTATCGTACGCGCGTCGAGACCGAGGCGGGGGCGGGATACATCCGCGGCACGCACACCGCCTGGCGCCACAAGAACTACGTCTTCATCGCCGACGAGGTCTTTGACCCGGTGGAAGTGCAGGCGGCGTTAGGCGGACGCGTGGGGCGCGCCTACGGGCGCCTGCAGGTCATCGACGTCACGGATATCGCGAAGCCGAAGAGCGTCGCCTGGTACGAGCCGGAGTACGGCGGGGTGCATAACGTCTGGGTGGCGGGAGACACGCTGTACATGGGGGCGTACAACTCGGGCTTCCATGCCTTCGACGTCTCCGGCGAACTGCGCGGCAACCTGCAGGACCAGGGGCGCGAGATCTCGCACTTCCAGCCGCAATCGCACAACGGGAAGATCCCCAATGCGACGATGACGTGGGGCGTGGTGGTGAAGAACAACCTCGCCTTCATCAACGACATGAACTCCGGGCTCTGGATCGTGCGGATGGAGCCCAAACCCTCCGTGGTCCCGTAGCGACGCACGGGTCGCACACGCGTTCGAACCCCTGGCGCCGCCCTGCTCAGTGCAGGCGGCGCCAGGTCGTTAGGGGAGCGTCACCGCTCGGGATGAACGATCAGCCGGATCGGGTTGCCGCGCTTGGTCGCCAGCATCTCCACCCCGTCCGCCACGTCCTCCAGCGACATCACGCCGCTGATGGACTGTGACACGTCGAGTCGCCCCGCCCCAACCAGCGACACCAGTTGATCGAGGTGCTCCTTTCGGTAACCCAGGTGTCCGAGGAGCGTCTGGGAGCGCAGGCCGAAAATCGCCCCCGGTCCCAGATGGATGGCCTCGTGCGACAGCCCTACCATGAGCGTGCGGCCAAATCGCGCCGTGCAGCGCGACGCCTGGGCGAGGGCGGCGTTGGATCCAAAGAGGTCGACGGCCAGGTCGAGCATGAGCCCCCCCGTGAGCTTGGCGACCTGGGCGGGGATGTCGTCTTCGGTCGGATGAAAGGCGGCGTCGGCCCCGAAGGCGAGCGCTCGTTCGCGCGCGGCCGGGAGTGGATCGATCGCGATGATCGGGGCGGCGCCGACCATGCGCGCGATCTGCACCGCGTGCACGCCGAGTCCACCGATCCCCCACAGCCCCACCGACTCGCCGGCCCGTAGCTGCGCGCGGTCCACCAGACCGGCGAAGGGCGTCGAGACGGCATCGGCGAGGATCGCAGCCTGGTCGAACGGGACGTGATCGGGGACGAGCGACAGTGCCTGATACGGCACCACCACGAACTCGGCCCACGCCCCGTCGTAGTGCGCCCCCATGATCTCGTAGGCGAGGCAGCGCTCGTGCGGGTGACCGCGGATGCAATTGCGACAGCGCCCGCAACTGCGCCCGCCGGCGATGACGACCTTGTCGCCGACGACCCACCCGGGGACGCCGGGCCCTAACGCGGCCACGAGCCCGCTGGCTTCGTGGCCTAACGTGAGCTGCGAGAGCGGGACGGGGAGCGAACCGTCGATGATGTGCACGTCGCTCAGGCAGATCCCGCAGGCCTTCACGCGCACCAGCACCTCACCTGGCCCCGGGCGTTGCACCGGGACCGTCTCGACCGTGAGCGTGTGCGACGCCACGTCGAGGCGGGCGGCGCGCATCTCGCTTGGGATGGTCATGGCGCCTTTGCCTTGGGCCCTGCCGGCGCTCGCGTATTGCGGCTGGCGGATGGCGCCCTCGGTGGCGTGCAGCCGGGCATGCGGAAGGCGCCGATGCGCGTGGAGTAGTTGGCATCACCCGCACGCAGGTAGTCGCCCACGTACCAGACAGTGCAATCGTCCGACGGATCCATCGCCGTCTGCGTGTAGTCCTCCCACCGCAGCGTATTCTCCTGTGCCCCCGCCCCCTCGACCAGCACCGTCTCGCGCAACGTCAGCTTCCCCTTGGGATCGTTCGCCAGACGGGCGGCAAAGCGCTGCCCCGCGAAGTGTGGCGTCCCGCCAAACGAGTAGCCGATCCCGATGTTCCCCACGCGGTCCATCGCTGGCGACGCCATCCAGCGATACGACGAATCGGGGGCATACGTCCCCTGCTGGTGGAGTTGCAGCCGGCGGGCCGGGCCGACACGAAACTCGTACCAGCGAACCCCGCCCGCGCCGGCCGCGGTGTTCACCGAGTGCACCGCGACGATCGACTCGCGCGCCCCGATCCGGCGGTACACCACGCGCGCCATCAGCTTGTCCCCCTGCGCGTCGAGTCGGCGTTCCGTCCCCGGCTGCGGGACGCAGGTGGTGAGCTGTCCGTCGCACAGGTAGTGATACGGCGCCACCGCGATCTTCACGGGGCCGGTCACCTTCGTCTTCGACGGGTCCTTCCAGTCGACGTGGAAGCTCCAGGCGTAGATCCCGTCGTCGTCGAAGTCCTTGCGGAGCTGCGTCCCGCCGGCGGCCAGCATCACGTTAGGCGCCCCCGGAGGCGGGAGCGTGGTGCCGTCCAGGTCGACGTTGTTGAGGAAGTTCACGTCGTCGATGATGACGCACTGCTCGCTCGCCGGCGCCCCCTCCAGCAGCTTGGCACGCTCCACCACGCAGGCGTGCTTCTGGATCACGTCGTCACCGGTGCTCGACGGGACGTAATAGCCGTCGGGCCAGACCGCCGGACGCGGATAGTCGGGAAAGAGCGGGCGAATGAACTCGTAGCGGTAGTAGCTCCCCAGCGGGCTGTCGCTGGTGCTGATGGCGTAACACATCCCGTAGACCCCCTGCGTGTCGGGGACGACCGGGGCGCGCGGTGCAGCAGGCGCGGGCGTCGGTGTTGCCGCAGGGGTTGCGGCTGGCGGCGGCGCCGGCGGCTGGTACAGCGACTGTTCCGCCCCGGGTTGCCCCTCTTGCCCGACCTCGCTCGCCCGCGCTCCCTCGCTCGCGGCCGGCGCGGGCGCGTGCCGCTCCCCCTTTCGCCCCCGCGAGAAGATCGGCATCACCACCAGCCATCGCTGGGCCAGCTGGTCGTAGCGCACCACCGCGTCGCCGTTGTTCTTCTCCTCGCACGGCCCGCCAAAGCCGCGAAAGACGTTGTTGGTGGGCACGGGGCCATAGAGCACGCGCCCGGTGGTGTCGAAGCGCTCTCCCCGCTTGGTGAAGACCGCCATGCGGGTGTTCACCGTCTGCACCACATGGTTGGGGCCTACGGCCAGCGAGTTGTCCGACGGATTGCGCAGCGTTGCGCTCCCCTGCGGTCCGCTGAACGACGCGCCCAGTCCGTCGAACGACGCGACGAGTGCGGCGCTGGCGCGCGTCCCGGGGGCCGTCTGCTCCACGTCGGCGCCCTCGGGGGGGACCGCGCGAGACATGGGTGAGGCAAACGCGTCGGCCTCCTCGTGCTCCGGAGGTGAGAGCGTCACCCCGCGTCCGTCGCCGGGCCTAACGCGACGCGAGGGGGCGCCGTCCCCCATCGCGGGCGACTGATCTCCCGCCAGCTGCATGAGCGGCGGCGAGGTGTCCAGCTGCACGGCGCGTTGCACCTCGACCCGGCCGCGCGCCGCGGGCGGCACCGACTCGCCAGAACAGGCGACGGCGCCCGCCAAGGCGAGCGCCGTACCCAGCCGAGCCGCGTGAGATCGAGCGTCGGTCGTCGCGCGCCGCACTATTTCGCCGGCATCGCCGCCAGGCACTCGATCTCCACCTTGGCCCCCGGCACCACCAGCGCCGCCACCACCACCGTCGTGCGCGCGGGCGGCGTGTCGGGGAAGAACTCGCGATACGCCTGGTTCATCCCGCCGAAATCCTTCACGTCGATGAGGAAGACGGTGCACTTGAGCGCCTGGGACATCGTGGTCCCGGCCGCCTCGAACACCTTCTTCGTGTTCTCGAGTGCGATGCGAGTCTGCCCCTGGATCGTGGTATCGGGATTCTCTCGGCGCGTCCCCAACTGGCCGGCCGCGTAGACGAGGTTCCCCACGCGGATACCCGGGGTGAGGATCGGCGACGCCGTGGTACCGGCGGGGATGATCGCTTCGCGCTTCGGGTTCTGCGCGAGCGCAGGCGATGCGCCAAGAGTCAACAGGGCAGCGAAGAGGAGCGTACGGGACATCGGGATCCTCATGACAGGTGAACGTGCTGTGCGTGGGGACTTGCCAGTGGGGCCGCTAGGAAACTGCAAGAGTACTCCGCGGGGAGCGAGACGTTGCCGTCACGCGCAAGCGACGATGTCGGTTGATGTCATCGTCTGCTCCCGAGTCAGCGCCTGAACGTGTGCGGCGGTTTGGCGACTGGCAATGCCCGTGAGCCGGGTGCATTTTCGCCGCTTCTTCGACCGCCCTGAGCCATGTCCGACGAGAACGCCCCGATCGATCCGCTCGCCAGCATTTCCGGTGGCGAGCGCGCCGCCTCGAACGAGAGCGCCAGCAGCTCCGGCCTCATCGTCCCGATCGACCCGATGGCGCGTCGCGACTTCCTGCGCGTGGCCGGCGTGGGCGCCGGCGCGATGCTGGTGGGCGGTTGTGCGACCGGCGGTGGTGGACCGGCGCTCGCCCCGGCGCGCGGCATCGCCCCCGCCAGTGCGACGCGCGGGAGCGGACACATCGTGGTGATTGGCGGCGGCGCGTGGGGAGGATGGACGTCGCTCTACCTGCGCCGGCGCGGTGCCCGTGTCACGATGATCGATGCCTACGGCCCCGGGAACTCGCGCGCGTCGAGCGGCGACGAGACGCGCGGCATTCGGTCGTCGTACGGCGATCGCGCGACCGCCGGCGAGTTGTGGACCGCCTGGGCGCGCACGGCGATCGCGCGCTGGAAGGCGTTCGACGATGAGTACGCCAAGGAGTTCGGCACGAAGTTCTTCCACCAGACGGGCGACGTGATCTGCCGCGCCACCGAGGAACCGTTCGTCAAGCGCACGCGCGAACTCTGGACGGCGCAGGGGGTGAAGCACGAGGTGATTGACGGCGCCGAGGTGATGAAGCGCTGGCCCGTGATCAACGCGCACGACATCACGATTGCCATCACCGAGCCCGATGCCGGTGTCGTGCGGGCCCGCGCCGCGACGCAGGCCGTCGCGGCGATCGCCCAGCGCGAAGGGGTGAAGCTGATCGTCTCGCGCGCGCGCCCGGGAGCGGTCGTGAATGGGAAGATGGACGGCGTGGTGCTCGAGGACGGGACCATCGTGCGCGGCGACCAGTACGTCTTCTGCTGCGGGCCGTGGCTGCGGAAGGTCTTCCCCAAGCAGTTGGAGACGCGCATGCGCATCCCCATGGGCTACGTCTGCTACTTCAGCGTCCCCGATGGCGACCGGCGCTTCACCTTCCCCAATCTCCCCAGCTACAACTTCCCCGGCGTGACCGGGTGGCCGGCGCTCCCGGTGGACCTGCGCGGCTTTCGCGTGCGGGGCGCCATCGCCCCGCCTAACGCCGGCACCGGGCAGTCGGAGGAGGAGAAGAAGGCGGCGCAGGAACGCGCGATCGCGCAGGCCAGCATCGATTCGGCGCAGAACGATCCCGACACCAGCAACCGCTGGATGAGCCAGGAACGCATCGATGGGTCCCGGCGCTTCGTGCAGGCGCGCTTCCCGCTGTTAGGGAACGCGGCGCTCAACGAGACGCGCTCGTGCCATTACGAGTCGAGCATCAACCGCGACTTCATCATTGACCACCTCCCCGACACGTCCAACGCCTGGGTGGCCGGGGTGGGGCAGGCCGAAGGCTTCAAGTTCGGCCCCGTGGTGGGTGAGTACATCGCCACCCGCGTGCTCGGCTTCGAGGGCGATCCCAAGCTCGCGGCTGCCTTCAAGTTCCCCACCAAGGAGTACGAAAAGCCGAGCGACACCTGGAACGACGACGCGGACTAGCGCGAGGATCGCGTCCCGCGCGCCATATTTCCCGTCATGACGACTGCCGAGCATCCCGCGCGCGACTCCGTCGCCGACCTCTCGCCGATCGATGTGGTGGGTCTCTCACATACGGGGATTGTCCCGGAGGAGAACCAGGACCACTTCGTCGTGGCCCGCATGAAGAAGGTGGTCGAGGTCACGAGCACCAACCTCGACCAGGAACGCCTCGCGGCGCGCATGCGCGGGGGCGAGGCGTGGCTGATGGCGGTGGCCGATGGTGTTGGTGGGCGCGCGGGTGGCGCCGAAGCGAGCAGCAGCGCCGTGGAGACCACACTCGAGTATCTCGGGCAGGCCACGGGCTGCTACCATCGGTTTGACGTCGACGAAGAAGCCAAGTTCATCGAGAAGATGGAATTGGCGGTGCAGGCGGCGCACGACGCGCTGCGCAACGAGAACGGCGACACGCAGTGGGCGCCGGCCACCACGCTCACGATGGTGATGCTCGTGGCGCCGCGCGCCTACATCGTGCACGTGGGCGACACGCGCGCGTACTACCTGCGCGGCGGACGGCTCATGCAGCTCACGCGCGACCAGACGTTCGGCCAGTACCTGCTCGACTCGGGGGCCATGACCGAGACGCAGGTCGCCGAGTCGCCGATGGGGAAGACGCTGGCCAGTGCGGTGGGGAGTTCGGAGGTCCACCCCGCGGTGGGGCTCATCGATCTCGAGGCAGGGGACACGTTGCTGCTGTGCAGCGACGGGCTCACCAAGCATGTGTCCAACGACGACGTGCTGCGCATGCTGCGGGATGCCACGAGCGCGCAGCAGGCCTGCTCGGCGCTGGTAGAGGCGGCGCTCGCGGGGGGCGGGAGCGACAACATCAGCGTGGTGGTCGCGCGCTTCGGCCAGCGTTAGGCTGGCCGTTTACGCGGCCATCCATTCGAGCCTGGCCGCTACGCGGACATCCACTCGAGCCTGGCCGCTACGCGGCCATCCATTCGAGCCTGGCCGCTACGCGGCCATCCAGCGCAGCGCCGACTCCAGGTCCACGTTGCTTCCGCTCAGCGTCACCGCCACCGTGCGCCCGTTGAGCGGGTAGCGCCCGCTCAACACGCTCGCCAGCGCCACCGATCCCCCCGGCTCGGCCACCAGCCCAAGGTCTCTGAACGCGGTGCGCATCGCCTCGATCACCTCGGCGTCGGTCACCGCCACGGCGCCGGTGAGACGATCCTTGTTCACGGCGAAGGTCAGTTCACCGGGCATCGGCGCGAGCACGCTGTCGCAGATCGACGTGAGTCCCGGCTCGTTGGCTACGCGATGCCCGGCGGCCAGCGATCGCGCCGTGTCATCAAAGCCCGCCGGCTCCGCCGCGAGCACCTCGGCGTTAGGCAGGAGCGTGCGGATCACCAGCGCGGTCCCGGCCGCCAGTCCGCCCCCGGAGCAGCAGGCGATCATCGCGTCGAGCGGTGCCCCCATGGCCCGCGACTGCTGCACCGTCTCCAGCGCCACTGTCCCTGCACCGGCCATCACCCAGCGATCCTCGAAGGGCGGGACCATCACCAGCCCGCGTTCCTGCATCAGTCGCTTGGCAATGGCCACGCGATCCTCGCGCTGCCGGTCGTAGAAGAGGACCTCGGCGCCAAAGGCGCGCGTCTTCTCGGCCTTGGTGCGCGGGACATCGGCAGGCATCACCACCACCGCACTCGTCCCCAGGATGCGCGCGCAGGCCGCCACCGCCTGCCCGTGGTTGCCTGACGAGTACGCCACCACGCCGCGGCTGCGCTCGTCAGGCGTGAGGCGGCGCATCCGGTTCCAGGCGCCGCGCATCTTGAACGACCCGGTGCGCTGGATCCCCTCGGCCTTCACGAGCAATCGCCCGCCCACCCGCTCGTTGATCACCGACGACTCGAGGAGCGGCGTCACGATGCACGCTTCGCCCACGTGCTGGGCGGCGTCCTCGATGTCGGCGAAGGTCGGGAGGTCGAGGAGCGGGGTGGTGGCGGTCATGTTGGCGCGGAGAAGGAGATCGGAAGCCTTCCCGGCAATCTACCGCGCTCCCCTCACTGTCAGCACCCGCTCGCCACGTACCGGGATCGTCCCCTCGGCGGTGATCTCCAGTTGCATCAGGTAGCGCCCCGGCTTGAGGGTAGCGAGGTCGACCACGACCGCTCTCGGCGTGTAGCCGCGCCCGCGGGCGGAGACGTCGCTCAGCCCCACGGTGACCGGCTGGGCCTCGCGCACCAGGCGCAGCGAGGTGAGGCCGCGACGCAGCCACCCCCCTTCGTCCTTGTCCTCGGGGGCGACGGTGATCGACACCTGGATCCCCTCGCCCCCCGGGTTGGTATTGTACGTCTCCCAGTAGATCCCGACCTTGCTCCCCTCGCGCACCACCTGCGTGGGGCTCACGTGCGGGAGGATGTCGTCGAGCGTGCGCGGCATCCCGTCGTACGGCTCGAACAGGAGGAGGTCGGAGATGCTGACGCGCGAGCCGGGGCTCTCGGTGGCGCGCATGCCGTAGCGGGCGCGGGCCAGGGTGCGCTGCTTGCGCGCCGACACCTCGGCGCTCATCAGCATCGGCCCCCACGTGGTCATCGCCGTGATGGTCCCGCGCGTGCCGGGCGTCGGGAGCCTAACGATCGACGCGTCCTTCTCTTCGCCCTTGGTGAGCACCAGGGCCGCGTCCAGTTCGCCCGGACGTGCGGCGGCGGTTGCCAGCGTCGGCAGTGCCTTCACGTCATACGCCATGACGACGAGCGCCGAGTCGCCGCGGCGGAAGATCGCCGACTGGTGCGGGAGCGGGAGGAGGGTGCGGGCGACGTCGGGTGCATAACGAGCGCGCACGCCGGGAAGCCCCTTTCCGCGCCACCCCACCGAGTCGCTCAGCGCCGGGTTGCGCACCGTGGCGGCCACCGGGAGCATCGGCGGGGCCGGGGCAGGTTCGTGCCCGGTGATCACCTGCTGCCGCCCCTGACCGTACGCGTAGACCTCGTGCTGCGACCAGGCGCGCGGCCAACCGTAGCGCAGCAACAGTTCGCGTTCGTCGACGTCGAAGCCCATCGCGTAGACCGACGGGGCATCTTCCACGAAGACGGTGTACAGGCGCCGCGAGAGGAACTCCGAGCGTGCGTCGCTCCCCGCCAGCGACAACATCGGGCGCGCCAGCCACCAGATGCGTTCCTCAAGTGCGGCGCGGCGCGCACACGTCGTCTCGCGATACTCGCGCAGCATCGCATCGTCGAGCATGAGCTTGAGGTCGCGCCAGTCGCAGCGCTGCTTCTCGTCCATCGCCGCGAGGGCGCGGTCCCAGGCGCTGTCGCTGGCCGCGAAGCGCCCCGCCACGTGCAACGCGAACCCCTGCAGCGCGTCGCACCACCACCCGCGCACCTTGCAGCGCGCCGCCGCCTTCACGGCATCGTCCATCCGCCCGGACTCGGTCAGGTAGCGCACCAACTGCCCCGACGTCCAGCGATCGTCGGGAAAGTCGCGCGCCGCCGAGTCGAGTACGGCCACCAGCTTGGTGCGCGCCTCGCCGATGTCGCGCGGTTCCTCGGGCTCCTTCGCCTCGCGCTCGTCGTACCAGTAACAGAAGCGCCCCACCTGCTCGTCGCAGGCGGTGGGGCCGCTGCGGTTGAAGTCCATGCGCGGCAGGTGCCCGCGACGATAGGACTCGAACAGTCGCTGCTGCTCGCGCAGCTCACCGATGCGCGGTGCCGCCGCCTCCGGTGTCACGGGACGCACCTGCATCACCTGCGAGCCGGCCACGGCGGGGGTGAGCCACACGAACCCGGCGAGCGGGGCGAGAACGACGAGGGGGACGAAACGACGCATCATGCGGAGAGGGGACTGCGGGGTGTGCTACCTGTACGTCCGGCGAGCCCAAAAGGGTCCGGGGGACATGTGAATGACGCGATGGGACCCGGCATCGGCAATCCCGGCGTGCCCTGTCGCTGGGCGCGAGGCGTAGGCAGAATTCCCCACCACTCAATCCGACCGCCATGCGCCGATTGCTCGCCGCCCTCCTCGTCTCCTCTCCGCTTGCCCTCACGGCGCAGGAGGCCGACCTCGTCGTCACCGGGGGGCGCATCTGGACCGGCAACGCCGCGCAGCCATACGCCGACGCGGTGGCCGTGCGCGACGGGCGCTTCATCAAGGTGGGGAGCGCGAGCGACGTCGCCCCGCATCGCGGCGCGACCACCCGGGTGATCGAACTCGGGGGACGGTTCGTCACCCCGGGCTTCATCGACAATCACACGCATTTCAACCAGGCCGGTGCCTTGCTGCTCGGGGTGAACCTGCTCGACGTGGCCGAGCCGGTGGCGTTTGCCGCTCGGGTCAATGCGGCGCGCGACCGGCTGCCGCAGGGGGCGTGGATCACCGGTGGCGATTGGGGGGCGTACGAGGACTGGAATGCCGGGAGCGCCGGCGCTGCGCAGAAGACACGCACCGCGCGCTTCTCCCCCGACCGCAGCATCGTCGATTCGGTGACGCCACAGACCCCGGTCTTCCTCCAGCGCTGGGATCGATCGGCCTACCTCGCCAATGCAGCGGCACTGGCGGCGGCCAAACTCGAGTGCGCCCGCCCGGTCGCCGGGCTGGAATGCGTCGGCGGTCGTGCGACCGGTCGCATCAGCGGCGTCGCGCTGGAGCGGGTGCGCTCGGCCATCCCGCCCAAGTCGTTCGAGCAGCGCCTCCGCGAGGCGCGCGTCGCCATCACGCACCTCAACGAGATGGGGGTGACGGGGATCAACGACATCACGCCCCCCGAGCAGCTCCCCGTGTATCACGCGCTCAAGCAGCGCGGCGAGCTCACGGTACGCGTCTATGCGCGCCCCACGCTCGACAAGTGGGACGACCTCACCGCCGTGGGCATCCCGCACGGCTTTGGCGACGACTGGCTGCGGATCGGTGGACTCAAGGGCTTCGTCGACGGGATCCAGGGGAACTCGACGGCGCGCTTCTACGAGCCGCAACTGCATTCGGGCAAGCGCGGCGAGTGGCGCGACTCCACGAACACGGCGGCCACCAGCGGCCCCGGATCGGGGATGCAGCCGGCGGGCAACATGCTCAAGAACCTCATGGGGGCCGATCGCGCGGGGCTCTGGCCGCAGGTGCACGCCATCGGCGACGAGGCGATCGACACGCTGCTCACGCTGTACGAAAAGGTGATGACCGAAAACCCGGCGCGCGATCGCCGCTACCGCATCATCCACTCACAGGTGCTGCGCAACGCCGAGGTGGCAAAGCGCTACGCGCGGTTAGGGATCATCGCCGAGGTGCAGCCGTATCACGCCATCGACGACATGCGCTGGATGGAGGAACGCATCGGCGCGCGCTCGCAGTGGGCGTACGCATTCAAGACGCTCCAGGACGCGGGAGTGATGCTGACCTTCGGCTCCGACTGGCCGGGGACCAACGCGTCGTGGTATACGGCCGATCCGATGAAGATCCTGTATGCCGCCGTGACGCGCAAAACGCTGGACGGCAAACCGGAAGGCGGATGGCATCCGGAGCAGACGCTCGACCTGCAGTCGTCGCTGACGTCGTACACCGCCAACAACGCCTACGCGATGGGCGAGGAGGCGACCCGCGGCAAGGTGATGCCCGGGATGCTGGCCGATCTCGTGGTGCTCGATCAGGACCTCTTTGCCATTCCGCCGGACCGGATCAAGGACGTGAAGGTGATCACCACGATCGTCGGCGGGCGGGTGGTCTTCGAGCGCTCGCGGATGTAAGGACATTCTCTCCATATTCGCAGTCAAGACAAAAGCATGACACAGAGGTTCACAGAGGTAGCACAGAGGAACACGGAGGAGATCACGTGCGTGCCGGTTTCCTCTGTGAACCTCCGTGAATCCTCTGTGAACCTCTGTGTCAGGCTTTTCGAAAGTACGCTCCATACCACACCGGCCCCCTCACCCCTGACACCCATGCGATCACGTTCGTTCGTTATGCTGTCGCTGATCGTTGCGACAAGCCCGCTCGCGGCGCAGACCCCGGAGGTCGCGCGCATCACCATCACTCCGGCCAAGCCCACCATGGTCGCCGGGGATACGCTCCGACTCTCGGCCCAGGCCCTCGACGCGTCGGGGAAGCCGGTCGAGGGGGCGAAGATTCGCTTCCAGGCGCAGGGCGGGCGCTTTGAAGGGACGGTCGACTCGCTCGGACTCGTCGAATCCGGTGCCACCGGGACGCTCCCGGTCGTGGCGGTGGCCGTCGTTCCCGGCGCGCGCCCCAAGATCGAGCGCTTCGAGGTCCACATGGTCGCCGGTCCCGCCGCCTCGATCACGCCGTCACATGCGAGCGTGAAGCTCGCGCTGGGGCAGCGACTGCGCGTGAGCGGGCAGGTCTTCTCGAAGACCAACGACCTGCGCGCCAACGATCGCCTGAGCTGGACGTCGTCGGCGCCTAACGTGGCGCGGGTGGACCAGGACGGGATGGTCGTCGGGGTGGCCGCCGGCAAGGCGACGTTGACGGCGACCTCGGGAAGCGCCTCGGCTAAGGTCCCGGTGGAAGTGGTCGGGACGCAGGTGGCGTCGCTCGAGATCTTCCCGGCGCGCGTCGACGCGCGACAGGGCGACGTGCAGCGCTTCCGCGTCACCGCCAAGGATGCGCGCGGCAACGCCATCGGCGGGCTGTCGACGTCGTGGTCGTTCTCCCCGGGCGAAGGGCTCATCGAGCAGGACGGCGCCTTCACCGCCTACACTCCGGGTGAATACGTCGTGACCGCGTCGCAAGGCGCGCGCTCGGTGCAGGCGGTGGTGCGCGTCGGCGCGCGCGACGTGCGCCGTCCGCTCACCGTCGTTGGGCGTCTGGCCCGCACGCGCTTCACCACCGAGGAAGTCTGGCTGCATCCCAATGGCAAGGTGGCGTACCTGGGCTCGGGGAGTGGCGGCGACGTGATGGTCGCAATCGACATCTCCGATCCGTCCAAGCCGGTCATCACCGACTCGATCGTCAGCAACACGCGCCGAGTGAACGACGTGATGACGACGCCCGACGGGAAGTACCTCGTCTTCACGCGCGAAGGGGCGAGCGATCGCAAGAACGGGATCGTCATCTGCTCGCTGGAAGACCCGCTGCATCCCAAGGTCATCTCGGAGTTCACCGAAGGGGTCACCGCTGGCGTCCACTCCGCCTTCATCTTCCAGCAGGAGAAGTACGGGACGCACATCTACCTCACCAACGACGGCACCGGGGCGCTGCACGTCATCGATATCAACGACCCCTACAAGCCCAAGGAAGTGGCGCAGTGGCGCACGCCGCGCGCGCACGGCGACGCCGGGCGCACGCTGCACGACATCGACGTGCAGAACGGGCTCCTGTACGCCAGCTACTGGAACGACGGCCTGGTGATCCTCGACGTCGGCAACGGAATGAAGGGGGGGACGCCCAGCAATCCGCAGGTTGTCTCGCAGTACAAGTACGACCTCAACTTCCTCTACCGCGACGTGGAAGCGTCGGGGGGCCCCGGCTTCATCCGGGGGACGCACACCGCCTGGCGCCACAAGAACTACGTCTTCATCGCCGACGAGGTCTTCCCGTCCTCGGGGGTGAAGGGGGCCAAGGACGCCGCCGCCGGGCGCGCGTACGGACGACTGCAGGTCATCGACGTCTCCGACATCGCCAAGCCCAAGAGCGTGGCCTACTACGAGCCCGAGTTCGGCGGCGTGCATAACGTCTGGGTCGCCGGCGACACGCTGTACATGGGGGCCTACAACGGCGGCTTCCGCACGTTCGACATCTCGGGAGAACTGCGCGGCGACCTGCGCGCGCAGGGACGCGAGATCGGCCACCTCAACACCGCCGACATGGACGGCCGCGTGAAGAACGCCGCGATGACCTGGGGCGTGGTGGTGAAGAACGGCCTCGCCTACGTGAACGACATGTACAACGGGCTGTGGATCGTGAAGATCGAACCGAAGCCCGCCGTCGTGCCGTAGCGCCTTCGGCGGGGAAGACGGGAAGACGAGATAACGGTCACGGGGGCGCCCGGGACTTGCGCGTAATGCGCGAGGTCCGGGCGCATTCTCATCTGCCGCAATCCATCGAACTCATTCGTCGGATCGATGGTGGCGGCGACGTCAACCGTGCTCCTTTCCTGTATGCGCCAAGCCGCGCATGCCGTGTGAGCGCGTGGAATCCATCGCTCCGGCCACCTCCCCGCTCCGAGTGGGCATATGAAGACCCAACATCTGTCGGCGAGCGTCGCACGGGCCGCACTCCTCATCCTGATGATGGGCGGTGCGACCTCCGTGATGGCGCAGTCGTCCAAGGCGAACAAGGAAGCGAAAGCCGCAGCAAAAGCGCAGAAGAAGGAGTCGACCGACGCGATGGCCAAGCGGGAGTCGCGAGGCGCGATGCAGGGCCCGCACCAGACGCTCGCGATGGCGTATCGGGACAACCTCGCGAACTTCGCGCGCGCCCTGCGCCAGCAGGTCAACGCGTCGAAGACGGTCAATCTCGACCTCGCCCGGCCGGCGGTCGCCGAAATGCGACGCAGCTTCGAGGAGATGCGGACGCACCATCGCTCGCAGTTGGCATCGATGAGCGATCAGGCGATGCCATCCGCCGCGACCAAGGAGCAGTTGGAAGCTCGGCTCTCGTCGCTTGGCGAACATCTCTCGGCACTCAACGCCGAGGTGAACATCGGCTCGCCGAATGCAACCACGGTCTCGAACCACCTGACGGAGATCATCAATCAGTGCGCGGGCATGTCGGGATGGTACAAGTCGGGCGATGCCAGGAAGGCGAAATGACGGCGCCTCGCCCGCGTTAGGTCTCGCACCGCCGACGCTTCACCATCCGGCGGTCACGTACACGAAATGGAGTCCCCCATGCGCTTGCCCCTGATTGCCGGACTCGTCCTCATCGCCGCCGGTGCGTTTTTCTTTGTCCGCGGCGGAACCTTCACCTCCCGTCGCGAAGTGATGAAGGTCGGCGGCGTAACGCTCTCCGCCGAGGAACAGCACCCGATCCAACCCTGGGCTGCCGGCGCGGCTGTGCTGGCCGGAGTGGCGCTCGTGGCGGTCGGCGCGCGCCGGAAGGCGTAGCGGGAGGGCAGAAGACGGGAAGACGAGAAGACGGGAAGACGGGAAGACGAGTGAGATCAAAACCCTGGGGGTGCTAGCACTCGGGTGCCAGCACCCCCAGGATCGTTATCTCGTCCTCTCGTCCTCTCGTCTTCCCGTCTTCCCCACGCAACGCCTAACGGCGTTTCGTGGTAATGAGTATCGCCCCCATCGCATGCCCCGTCCCGAATCGGGTCGTGGCGTCACTGGCGTTGATGTAGCGAATCTCCTTCACCGTCATCGCGGCCACGCCCGACGCCGCCGAGAGGCCGCCGGACGGGATGCCATCGACATAGACCTGGATCTGCTCGGTCCCGTTCCCTTCGCCGATCTGCGAACTCCCGCGTCCGCGCAGCATCGCCGGGCGCAGGCGCTGGATCGCCTCGAGTGCGTTGGCCGAGCCGGATCCCACGATCTCTGCCTCGAGAATCAGGTTCGAATTCCCGCGGGCCGGCGCCACCGCCGTGCTCACCGAGCCGCCGCCGGTCGCCGCTGCGCCCACCGTCGCACTCTTGCCTCCCCCGCACGCCCCAAGCAGCACCACCGTGCAAAGCAGGTAGGCTCCGCGTCGCATCGTTGCATCCTCGTTGGCTGGAGTGTTTCCCATCGCACGGGTCGCGCGCGTCATGAACACCGCGCGCCGTGCACCGCGCGCGTCCTGGACGCCGCGCGACCGGGCTACGCTCTCACTCCACGGCGGTCAGCGCAAGACTCCCGGCATCGGCCACGAAGCTCTCGCCATCCAGTTCGGCGCCCGCACCGAGCCCGAGCGCGGTCAGCGCGCTGGGCATCACGTCGACCGTGCGACGCGGCAGGTGGGCCGGCGGGTGGTTCACCACCAGCGGCACGAGCATGTGGTCGCGGTGGAGCGCGCCGTGCGACGAACAGTGCGGGATCGGCTCGTAGCGATCGCGGAAGTCCCATCGGCGCGACGCCGAGAGCATGATCTCCCCGGAGCGCGCGGCGGCGGTCATGTGCGCAATCTGCACCACCGCGTCAGGATACTCGCTGTCGATCGACGCGTCGAAGACGTCGCGAGCGCTGACCCCCTCCAACGCGCCGATGCCTAACGGGTCGCCGTCCTCCGGGCGGTAGGTGTAGCACCCCTCATCCAGCGCAATCATCGCCGAGCCGTGCCCGCGCTTGCGCACCTCGGCCAGGTTGGGCGCGTGCGGGAGGATCATCAGGTCCACCGACTCGCGCGCCAGCAGCGCATCGGCGATGCCGCGCCAGCGACCATCGAGCTGCGGCCAATACGGGCGATCGCGTCGCTCCAACTCGAGATAGACGTGCGCCATCGCGTTCCCGCTCACCATCACCGCCACTTCCTGCCCAGCGCCCAGCGTCCAGGGATGGGCCAGCGTACGGAACCCCCACGTCTCGGCAAACAGGATGGCGAGGTCGTCGTGCGCGTTCACCGGCGAGTGTCCGTGGTCGCTCACGATCCACAGGTGCGTCTGCTCCCACTGGCCGCTGCGCTCCGCGTCATGCCGCAGCTCGGCGACCACCTGATCGAGCGTCGTCATCGCGTCGCGCACCAGTGCGCCGCCGTGTCCGCAGGCGTGCGAGGTCTTGTCGATCCCGGTGAACGCGGCAAAGACGAAGTGCGGCTTGTCGCGCCGCACCCGCCGCACGACCTCGTCGCCAATCTCGCGATCGATCGCCAGCCACCCGCGCACGTCACCGCGAAAGTGCGTGCGCGCCACCTGCGCGACAAACCGCGCGCCGCGCCCGATGCGGCGCGGAATGTCGAGTCCCCGTTCGATGACCGCCAGCGCGCCGAGCGACGATGGCGCACGTTCGAACATCGTCGGCACGTCGGGGTCGAGATCGCGATCGAGATGTCGCATCCCCATCCCCACGTAGCTGCGCGAGTGGCCGAGCCACGGCGCCAGCCCGCGCGTGCGATCGTACCAGCGCAGTCCCGGCAAGCCGACGCCGCCGGGGAATCGCCCCATCAGGAATGGCGTGTAGGCAACCCCTGTCACCGACGGCCATGCGGTGGTGACCGTATGCATCCCACCGTCGGCTCGCAGGCGCTCGAGGTGTGGCAGCGTCCCGCCATCCATCGCTGCACGCAGCGTGTCGGGGCGGGCTCCATCGGCCACCAGGATGATGACGGGCAACGGCGGAGTGACGAGTAGGGGAACAGACGGAGGGCGAGCGAAGGAGCGGCCGTTCCGCCCCCCGGTGTGATACGCTAAGCTCATGCGCGTGTTGCGCATTCACCCTCCACGATCTTAACCACTCGATGGCCAATCGTAAGCAACCTCGGCGCAGGGGCGGCTCGGCGTCGGGGCGTGCGATGGACCCTGATCGCCTCCTCGACGCCGGCAAGGAGGCGCTGGAGGGGCTGAAGGAGCGCACCGAGTCGGGACACCGCGCCGCTGGGAGAAAGCCCCCCTCCGAGACGTCGAGCGCCCGCACCAGCGGCGCGCACCGCGTCATCGACGCCTCCATTCGCGACCCGCTCCCGCTCACCGAGGACGCCAAGCTTCTCCAGCCCCTGGTGGCCGGCGAAGCCTTCACGCGCACCGATCCGTGGCGCGTGATGCGGATCCAGAGTGAGTTCGTGGAAGGGTTCGATACGCTGGCCGGCGTCACCAAGGGGGTCACGATCTTCGGCTCGGCGCGCACCGGTCCCGACGATCCGCAGTATGGCGCGGCGCAGGAGACGGCGCGGTTGCTCGCCAACGCCGGCTTCGCGATCCTCACCGGCGCTGGCCCTGGGATCATGGAAGCGGCCAACAAGGGGGCCAAGCTCGCCGGCGGACGCTCCATCGGCTGCAACATCGAGCTCCCCTTCGAGCAGGGGGCCAATCCGTACGTCGATACCCTCATCAACTTCCGCTACTTCTTCGTGCGGAAGACGATGTTCATCAAGTATTCCAACGCCTTCGTCATCTTTCCCGGCGGCTTCGGGACGCTCGACGAGATGTTCGAGGCACTCACGCTTATCCAGACCGGGAAGATCTACCAGTTCCCGGTCATCCTCTTCGGGCGACACTACTGGGCTGGGCTCATTCGCTGGCTCAACTCGCGCGTGCTGGTGGAACGAAAGATCTCGCCGGGCGACATCGACTTGCTGCTGGTGACCGACGATCCGGAAGAAGCGGCGCAGGCGGTGATCGCGGCATATGGAGCACAACTGAGCGCCGCGACCACGCGGCTGGAGGAGCATCTTGGCCAGTAAGAAGAGCAAGACGGGAGACGGGAGACGGGAGACGGGAGCGGGACGGTCGCTTGGGCTCAAGGCGTCGCGCATTGGCGGGACAGTGAAGCGCGCCTCCGCGTCCGGGCCTAAGTCTTCGCAGAAGAAGGCGGCCGAGGAGCGGGAGAAGGCGGGGAAGGCGCATGGCGCCGGTCCCGAGTCGCGCTTCCTCAAGGGCGGGCGCATCGATCCGCGCAAGATCAACGGCAAGGAGCGGGTCGTCGACCTCATCGACGGGACGTATCTCGCCTACAACGGCGGACGCCTGCGCGAGGCCTGCCAGCTCTTCACCGAGAAGATGCTCGATCCCACGGTGACGATCGGCCTCACGATGACCGGCGCGCTCACCCCGGCGGGGTTGGGGATGGCCGCCGTCATCCCGCTCATCGAGGCGGGCTTCGTCGACTGGATCATCTCCACCGGCGCCAATCTCTATCACGACACGCACTTCGGGCTCGGGCTCGCGATGCATCGCGGCAACCCGCAGACCTCCGACGTGATGCTGCGCGAGGAAGGGGTCGTGCGCATCTACGACATCTTCTTCGATTACGACGTCCTCCTCTCGACCGACGCCTTCTTCCGCGCGGTGGTGCAGGGGCCGGAGTTCCAGCGCCCGATGTCGAGCGCCGAGTTTCACTATCTCTGCGGGAAGTACGTGCGGGAGCGCGAGCGCAAGCTCGGGATCGGGCAGAAGTCGCTCTTGAGCGCCGCCTACAAGTGCGGCGTCCCGATCTACACCTCGTCGCCGGGTGACTCGTCGATCGGGATGAACATCGCCGCCCTCTCGCTCGACGGGAACAAGTGCACGATCGATCCCAACCTCGACGTGAACGAGACGGCGTCGATCGTGCTCAACGCCAAGCGATCCGGTGGCCGCAGCGCCATCTGCATCCTCGGCGGCGGAAGCCCCAAGAACTTCGCGCTGCAGACCGAGCCGCAGATCCAGGAAGTGTTAGGCATCGACGAGAAGGGGCACGACTACTTCCTGCAGATCACCGACGCGCGTCCCGACACCGGCGGCCTGTCAGGTGCAACGCCGGCCGAGGCGGTGAGCTGGGGGAAGATCGACCCCGATCGCCTCCCCGACGCCGTGGTCTGCTATCTCGACTCGACGGTGGCGCTCCCGCTGCTCACGTCGTACGCGCTCGCCAAGCGCAAGAAGCGCCCGCTTCGCCGCCTGTACGACAAGCGCGAGGCGATGATGGCGCGCCTGGTGAGCGAGTACGAGAAGACGAAGTAGGTGGACGACTGGACCATCGCACGAACGATGTGGGGGTGCCTCCGGGCGCCCCCGTGTTGCATGCGGCACCTCGTGCGCGATCCGGCGCTACGGACGGTCGGCGCGGATGGTCAGGGCCGACATCGCCGGGACGATGACGGCGCCCTGCACGGGCGCACCGCGCCCCTCGTCGAGTGAGCTGCGCCAGGTGCGACGCGTGCCGTCGCGCCAGCGCAGCCTGACCGACGCGTTGCGGCTGCCGGGGTTCCAGAGGCGCACGAGGTCGCCCTCGCCGTCCCCGGTCGGTGTGACGCTCGAGACGACGACGCGGGGATTGTCGAGCGTGAAGCCACGGGAGGGTGCGGCGGAGGTCGCGCCCGTCGAGGCGGGAACCGCCAGCGGCGGCTCGCTCCCGAGCAGCCCGGCCCGCGTTGCGGCTGCCGGGTCAAACGGGCCGTGTGGCACGAGCGTGACGCGGAAGGTCACCGCCCCCGGCTGGTCGGCCTTGAAGTTGGTGTGCCAATAGTTGTTCATCGCATACGCCACCAGCTCAGTCCCCGGCAGCGCTCGCGTGAGCCACGCCTCGCGACCATCGGGCTGCTTGAAGGCTTCCGCCGTGAGCCCGTTCAACTGCCAGAGCGGGAGGTCGGGCGTCACCACGGTCACCCCGAAGGCCGCGTTGCTGGCGTCGATCCAGCGTTGCACGGGATAGACGTTGCGGTTGGCACCGTCGGCCTGGTCAAGGTCCGGGCGCACGATGGCAAGCCCTTGCTCCATGCGCACGACACCCTGGGGGACGTTGAGCGGAAAGGCGAGGTGCACCGCTTCCTTCTCCCGCACGGCGGCCTTGTCGAGGTGCGTGACCAGTCGCACCGCCTCGTCCGAGGCGTACAGCGTCACGTCACGCACCAATCGCGTGGCACCGGGGGCATCGCTGATGATGCGCAGCGTGGCGACCAGCGGGCCGTCATCGACGACCTCGAGGCGAGGGCGCCCCGCGTCATGCGCGCGACTGGTGTCGCGCCCCGCGACGTAGCGATAGCGGTTCCATCCGCCGCGCGAGCGGTCGACCAGTTCGCGTCCCCGCCATCGGACGCTGGCCACGGCGCCGGTCCGCGTGTCCACGTGGACGACGACGCGCCCGTTCCACAGCGAGTCGCCGGCGGCACGCGCGGGGGTCCTCACCTGGCTGGAGTCGGCAGCTGCAAGACGCGTGGGGCCCATCGGCGTCAGCGCGAGCTGCATGGCGAGGGAACCGTCGCGCAGCGTTTGCATCGGCGCCGCGACGCGCGCCGCTTCCGGCACCGCCGCCCGTGGGAGGACGACCACACCGCGTTGCGCGAACTCGTGCGTGTTCCAGACCTCCACGTCGTGCGTCGCACCGCCGGGGCTGGACGCATGGGCCAGCAGCGCGCGGCTCGCCGAGTCGGCGTCGAGCGCGAACTGACGCTTGAGCGACCACTGCGCCTGCGTCTCCGGCGCGTCCGGATCGCTGATGCTGCGGTCGGCCCCCCACGTGTGCTCACTCCAGAGCAGGACGCTGCGCCACGCCCCGCTTCGTGCTGCGGACGCCAGAGGGACACCGCGCAACGATGCCAGCGTCCCCGCCTGAACCAGCCGTGCTGCACTCGCCCTCGTCATCGCCTGCTCGGCCGCCGTACTCACGGCGCCGTCCTCCCAGTACCCGGTCAGGTCTCCTCGAACGATGGGGAGCGTTGCGCCGTACCGTTGCTCCATCGTCGCGAACAGCTGCGGCAACGACGAGATCACCAGCCGCGGACTCACGAAGCGCTCGTTCCACCGGCGCACCACTTCGGCCAGTTGGCCGTCGGGGAAGCCGTTGTCTCCGCCGATGGCGTAGCGCACCTGCACCACCTCATAGGGGTAGCGACGCGTGCGCAGCGTGTCCATGTACTCGCTCATCACCGACGCGTCGTCGAGGGTGATGCGCCCGGCCGGCCATCCGCCGACCCACGAGTAGCCGCGCCCCGCCACCAGCACCATCACGCGGTCGCGTCCGTTGGGGCCGATCCACCAGAACGGGTGGTCCCCCCACGCCGCCAACGTGCGGCCGATCCGGTCGCCGTCATACGAGGGGCCGGGCATGTAGTTCGGCCCGCTCGACAGGTAGCGGATGCCCGCCTGCGCCAGCGCCGGCACCATCCCCCACGTGAAGCCCGGGACGTCGCTGGTGGTCGCGGTGGTGATGACCACGCCACGCTCGCGCCGCAGCCGCCGTGCATACTCCGTCAGATGCAACAACTCCTCGCTCCCCGAGAGCCCGGTCATCAGGTTGGCGTAGAGGGCGTTGAGCGTCAGTTCGCCGGTGCGCACCGCCGCGAGGATTCGGGCGGTGTCGCCGGCGGGGCGGGTCGCGAGGTATCCCTCGAGCGGCCAGAGCCCTTCCACGTTCCAGCGAAAGCGCGCCGCAGAGGGATTGCCGCGCGACCGCGCGCTGAAGGCGATCGCGCTATCGAGCGCGCGCCAGTGCTTGTTCAGCACGCGGCTGTGTACGTCGGTGTAGCCGATGTCGAGGTGGCTGTGGTTGATGAGGTGCAGCTCGCGTGGGACCACGGGCCACACCGGCACCGTCCCCAGGTCGGCTTGCGCGCTCGCCGTGCTCACGGCCAGCGACACCGTCGACGGTTTCTGCACGGCGGGAATGTTCACCCGAACCGTCGCCCGCCCGGCCTCGAGCCGCGTGGTGAGGCGCGGCGTGCCGTTCACGGCTACCGTGACCGTTGCCGTGTCGAATGGGTTCCAGGCGTCGAGTCGCACCGTCTGCATCAACTGCGCGCCCTCGCGCGTCAGCATCTGCTCGCCATGCGCGCTCACCGTCGGGCGCATGGACACCGTGTACAGGATGAACCAGCTCATCCGCCCCACGCTCTCGCCTTGCACCTGGATCGTCACCGGCGCACCGACAGGGGCAACAGCGGATGGAACGTCGAGCGTGAAGACCCCGTGGACGTCGCCGAACTTGTCGGTGAGCAGTCGCCGAAAACGCAGCGTGATGCCGTCGCCTCCCGTGACGCGCCAGCGGTCCCCGGCAGCGGACGGCTGCGGGAGCGCGAACCGGCGCGTCCCATTCAGCGTGACCCAGAAGCGCACCGGCGTCTCCCCGGGATCGGCGACGTCCATGGCCGCCAGGAACGCGACATGCCCCCCTCCGTCCGGCGCGGCGACCACCGGCGACGAAGTCCACTGCGCCGAGTTGGTGCTGTCCAGCGAGCGCACGAGCAATGAGGCGCGGCTGGTGGGGTGCGCCGAGTGGTAGCCAAACGCTTCGCCGCGAATCGTGCTGGCGTAGCCGTCCGTGATCCCCTGGGGAAGTCCGCCCAGGGGGCGGGTCAAAGAGTCGACGGCGACGAAGAGGGCGGCAAGCAGCATCCGGGTAAGCTGGAACACCCGGGGAATCCTGTCGATCCCCCGCGCAACGGTTTCCAGGCCGTGCGGGCGTCGGCGATCACGTCAGCCACGCCAGGCGTTCACCAGCTCGACGGAGGGAGCGCGCGCCGAGCCTAACGCGCGAAGTTGAAGCGCTGTCCCGGGACCTGCGCCTTGGCCACTTGCAGGTTGATCGCGTTGGGGGAGTACGCCCCCTGGAAGAGCGTGTCCGACTGCTGCACCAGCACGATCGTCGTGCCGCTGCGATGGAACGGGCCGCGCATCGTCGTCGTCCCGGCCGACGGCGTCGATCCGTTGGTCGACGTGCGAATGGCGATCGAGAAGATGAAGCTCGAGTCGGCGCCGAGTGTCAGCGCCCCTTTCCGGATCTCGACGTTCTTCCCGTCGGCGGTGAAGGTGGCCGGAAGGTTGATGTCGTTGGCGGAGGCCAGCGCATACACCGTCCCGGGGCCGGTCACTGGCTCGGTGGTGGACACGCCGATGTCGGAGCCGCAGGCGGCGGCAGTCATCAGCACAAGGGCGACCGCCACGGAGGCGGTCCGGCGCGTGGCGCGCGTCAGCGTTCGAAGGTCGGGGTGCGGCATCAGGGGGGATTCGGTATCGGGGATACTCAGGACAAGCAAGTGACACGCAACTCTCGCGGCAACCCCGCACCGCGCTGCACATTGCGCCGACCTCTGCATCCGTAGACCAGTGACCAGCGACACACCCTCGCCGCCCCCCTCCGATTCCTCCACGGAATCGCCCGACAGTCCGGCCACCCCCACCGCGCCCCCCCCAGCTCGCCGCCCCCCGGGACGCGATGGCCTGATGATGGCCACGCCGCCGTGGATGATGTGGGCCTCCAACGTCGGCGCCATTGTCGCGGTCGTGGGCGCGATCTTCATGGGGGTGCAGATCACCCACCGCCTTCGTACTCGCGTCATTCCCAAGCCGTTCCCCTCGTTGGCCCAGCTCGCCGACAGCCTGCGGCGGGCCGCGCCGGCCATCGTGCAGGACACCGCCGGCGAGCGCGAGCGCGCCGCCAAGGCGCTCGCCCGCCCGGTGCGCCAGACCATTGGCGGGGCGGCCCCCACCGACTCCTTCCTGCGCGCAGGCCAGCTCGCGCTCGGCAAGGGGCGACTGGGGGAGGCACGTCGCGCCTTTGCCGCCGCCGAGCGCGACACGACCAACGCCTCGGTCGCGTTAGGCTCGTCGCTGTTGGCGTCGTGGCGCTTCGACGAAATCGGCGCGCGCCGCTCGCTCAATCGTGCCTCGCGCCTGCGCGCCAAGCTGTCGCCCCCCGAACGCCGCCTGCTCGAGGCGCACCAGCGCTGGATGGCCGGCGACATCCACGGAAGCGACTCGCTCTATCGCACCCTCCTGATGGAGGTGAACGACGATCCCACGCTGTGGTACGCCGCGTCGTTCGTGCACCGTCACGACGGTGGCGTGATCGATTCGGCGCTCATCGCCTACGGCTCCCCCGTGGGACGGTCGCTGGTGGATCAACCCACGCGGCGCGTCTCGCACGTCGGGGCGATTCCCGCGCTCTGGCGCACCTTGCAGCTGTCGCCGTTTCACGAGGCCGCGCGCCTCGACCTCCTGCGGTTCGCCGCCCTGTACGACGATCGCCGCCTGGCCAACTGGCTGGGATGGGGGGCCGAGCTGTACGCCATCGAGCCCGCCACGCGCCTGGCCATGCGCGCCATCGCCGCCGACGCCAAGCGCGACACCTCGGCGTGGAAGATCGTCTTGCGCCTGACGGCTGATGCGGCCGCGCGCGCCGGTGCCGCCGTGCGCGCGACGCCCGGCGACAGCGCCGCCGCCGTCACCCCCGACGTCATCACCGAACAGGACATCTTCGAGGCGTCGCGCGCCCTCGCCACGTCGTCGGGTGTGCTCAATCCGCTGTCGTTGTGGCACGCCGCCGAGATGCTCCTCCCGCTCACCAACGCGGCGCAGCATGAGCCCTCCATCGTGGCGACCGCCCACGCCTGGCGCGGGCAGATGCTCTTTGCCGTCACGCGCCCCGTCTCGGCGCGGGAAGAGTTCCATGCGGCCGCCGCCATCGACTCGTCCATCGGCCTCCCGCTCTCGGCGTGGACCTCGTGGCTTGCGTCGGGGACCGACAAGGCGACGCTCACCGCCGAACGCGCCGCACTCGAGCAGTGGAGCGCCAAGCTCTCCCCCCCCGATGCTCCGCGCGACTGGTTGCACCCGCATCGTGGGATGGAGCCGCACGTGCGCGCCTACGCCATCGGGCTGCTCAGCGCAGCGCTCGGCGACACCGTGCGTGTGGCGAAGGAAGCGGCGGAAATTGCGAAGCTGCCGCCAATCGCCGGCGACACGGCGCTCGCGATGGTGATGGCGGCGGCGTTGCGTGGTGAGGTGGCCCTCGCGCGCGACGACTTCCCGTCGGCGATTGCGCTCACCGCCAACGCCGAGGGGCTCCTCCCGCCGCTGTGGCGCGAGCACTCGCCCTTCACGGCGCGCATCCACGCCCGCTACCGCCGGGCCTTTGCGCAGCAGCGGTCGTGGCAGAACGAGGGGGCGCGCATCGCCTTCGTCGCCTTCTTCTCCCCCACGGTGCCCGAAGTCGTGATCTACCGGCCGGCGCGCGGGCGCTTCGACAATACGCCGTAGCGACCTGGCATGGCGCGCGAGCCTAACGGCGACGCGCGCCACCCCGCGGGGCCGGCGTTAGGCGCGCTCGTGCAGGATGGCGTGCACCAGGTTGGCGCGCGAGTACTCGCCGCGCGAGACGTGATCGTTCCGGTCGCGCCTGCCTAACACGTCGCGTGCGATGCGCGCGGGGGGCATGCCGTCGCGCGCCAGTCGTTCCACCTCCCCGATCGTCTCCTCGGTCCACGCGATCTTGGCGCGCATCGCCGAGAGGGCATCGGGCAGCAGGCCACGATGCGCATCGAAGATGCGCGCGGGGGCGAGCGCCATCACCTGCTTGAGGCTCGCCACCAGGCGGCGCGGCTCTTCGTATTCGTGCGCCACGCGCACCTTGACACCGATAAAGAGATCCGCGGCGAACAGCGTCCCCGTGGCGGGATCCCACACCACGTGATGGTCGCGGGAATGCCCCGGCGTGTGGATCATCTCCAGCCCGTCGGGGTCGAAGGGAGTGACCTGCGACGCGAGCGGGAGCGGCTCGCCCCACGTGAAGTGTCGGTACGCCGCGAGTGGTTTTGGGGTGCGGCTGAGGGCCAGCGTGTCGGGGTGCGCGGCAATGGGGATCCCGCGCCGGGCCACCCGCGCGATGTTCCCCGCATGATCTTCGTGATAGTGCGTCACCATCACGCCCTGCAACCGCTCGTTCGCCAGCAACTGCTCGACCTCGTCCCCAACCCGCGGAAAGCCGGTGTCGACGAGCGTTCCACGCACCAGGTACGCGCTCACCGAGAATCCCATGAGGCGACTGCGCCGGCTGAACATCTCGAATCGAACCACGTCGCCGTGGCGTTCGGTGCGGATCATGAACGAAGTGTAGCGTCCTCGGCGAGCGCCGAGAATTGAATTCGGCGTCCCCGGGACTTAGGTTCAATCCCAGCGACGCGCCCGGCCTCTCTCACACGGCCGGGCGCTCCACTTTTATTGCCGGTTGGGTCCCATGCTCGAAGCCCTCAAGCAAAAGCTTGGCGCCGAAGTCGAGAAGCTCCAGTTCGAGCTGAACGTCACGCTGCCAAACGAGATCCGTCGGGCCGTCGAAATGGGCGACCTGCGCGAAAACTCCGAGTACAAGGCTGCCCTCGAACGCCAGCAGTTCGTGCAGGCGCGCCTGGGGCAGCTTCGGCAGCGCCTGAGCAAGCTCGCACAGGTCGACATGTCGATGATTCCCTCGGATCGGGTCGGCCTCGGTTCCAAGGTCGTCGTCGAGTGCCAGGACACGCGCGTCACCGAGTCGTACACGCTCGTCTTTGGCGATTCGGAAAGCTTCGACGAGGGGCAGGTCACCATGTCGTCGCCGATCGGGCGCGCCCTGATCAACAAGGCGGTGGGCGAAGTGGCCTTCCTCAAGCTTCCGGCCCGCACGCGCAAGCTCAAGATCGTTGAACTGCTCACGATCCATCAGATCGACGTCGTCGAGTAGGGCAGTTCCGACCGCCCCGCCTATGGACGCGGGGCGCTGCGCGGGCAATCATCACGAGGCGGTCCCGCTGCGGCGGGGCCGCCTCGGTCCGTTAGGGGAGCGCCGATGTCGTGCACGGCGTACTCCCCCCGCATGTCGGGTGGCACCCGTGCAGCGCTGGCGGGTAGCAACCGCTACGACCCTCTCACAGGTGCTCCATGTTCCCCCTTGTACGCGCCGCTCGCACGCTCCTGTTTGGCCCGGCCCTCCTTGCTGCTGCCGGCGCTGCGTCGGCGCAGACCATCGACGGGATCGTCGTCATCGGGGCCGACAAGCGCCCGGTGGCGACCACCAAGCTTGCCCTCCTCGACCGCAAGCAGGTCGTCCTCGACACCACTACCTCCGACGTCTTCGGCGGCTTCACGCTCACCGCGAAGAAGCCGGGGAAGTATTCGCTTCTCGTCAGGCGCAAGGGCTTCTACCCCGTCGTCACCGAGACCTTCGAGCTCCTCAAGGACGAGACACGCCGCGACACGATCTACATCGCCGGCAAGGCCGCCGAGATGAGCGTGAAGGACGTCATCGCGCAGGACGTGCGACGCATCTTCAGCTCGGCATCGGGGGCGGGCCTCCAGCGATTCCTGGGCCCCGATGAGATCGAGGAGCTGCGCTCGCACGCGTTCTCGCTCGGGGACCTGATTCGCGACGGGCGACTGGCGGGGTTGCAGTGGTATAACCCGCCGAGCGGCTGCCTGCGCTTCTCCGGCGCGTCGGGATGCGCCCAGATCTTCCTCGACGGCATTCCGGTCAACCTGCGCATCGATGCCATCTCGGCGTCCGACATCGAGGCGATCGTGGCCTTCCGCGACATGGAGCTCGGCGTCGCCGCTACGTCGCGCGGCGGGCTCGATAACTCGCGTTTCGGCGCCGTCCTCGTCTACACGCGCCGGTACGCGCCGCGGTAGCCGCCTGTTTGGGTGATCACACGCGCGCGCCGGGGCTGCAACCTCCGGCGCGCGTGTTACGTAGGGCCCTCAACCCGAACACCTGCCGGAGAACGACATGACCGCCCTGCGCCCGTTCGCTGCCCTCGTCCTCGCCACCTCCTTCGCCGTCGCCTGCTCGTCCGGTGGCGGCAATGACGACGGAGCCACGCGCGATCCTGACCAGCGCGATTCCGTCAGCGTCTCCCTGTCGTCGGACTCGGGTGTCAGCGTGTCGTCGTCGCTTCGTGACGTCGCCCCTGGTGATGCAAAGCCGTCCTTTACCGAGGAACCCGGCGGCGGCGCGTCGATGAAGACGAGCAACGGCGCGTTGGTGATGTCGCTGCGCCACGACTCGGTGGTCGTCGCCTTCTCCGACTCCATCCGCGAGCACGTGAAGCAGGAGATGAAGCGGGAGATGTCGAAGGACTCGGCCCAGGGCGAGGACGGAGCGTTTGCCGAAGTGATGAAGGGCGTGGTGGCCAAGTCGATCTCGGCGGGGCTGAGCGAGGTCTTCGACAAGTCGCGTGGCTTCCCTGTCTCGTCCTTGCGCGACGTGTCGTACGAGAAGGGCGCGATTCGCTTCGACTACGTGAAGGAGCCGACCTGGACGTTCGACAACTTCAAGACCGACAAGACGCCGCTGCTCGAGCAGTTCCATCCGGCCGACGCCGCACGCTTTGTCGGCGCGGTGCGTGCCCGGATCAAGCAGTCCTGATGACCAGCGGTCACGGCGATCGCCGTGCGCGATCGCGCGAACCGTCGGTTCAGTCGATCGTGAAGAGCCGCTCGACGTCGCGCTCGTAGCGCGATACTTCCTCCGTCACGCGCGCCGCGTCCCACCCGAGACGCGGCGCGATCGTGTTCGCCAACCGCAACGCGGCCGACATGCCGTGGTCGCGCGTCTCGAAGGCGAGGTGCGTGCGCCGGATGAGGATGTCGCCTAACGTGACGGCCATCTCCTGCGAGACGGCGTGATGCCCTTCGGCCAGCGTATAGGGAAGGGCGTCGTCGAGCCGCTCGCGCAGTGCGGGCTCGTCGCGTGTGAGGCGCCAGACTTCGCGCCAGTCGCAGCCATAGGCGCCGGCCAGCCGACGGGCCACGGCATCGTCTCCCGTGGCGGCGGTCGCCTCGGACTCGGTGGCGGCCAGCGACTGCATCGCCCCACCGGGGAGGAGCACCTCGCGGAAGGGACGCCCCGTCAGTTCCGGCTTGCCTAACGAAGCGCAGGCCCGGTCCACCACGTCCTCGGCCATGGCGCGATAGGTCGTGAGCTTCCCTCCCGTGACCCACAACACCCCCAGCGCGCCTTCGGCGATGGTGTGCTCGCGCGACGCGCTTCCGGCGTCCTGCTCGCCGAGCGTGGCCGCCAGCGGCCGAATGCCGGACCACGCCGCAACGACGTCGTCGTCGCGCAACATGGCGGCGGGGAAGCTCGCATTGACCGCTTCGATGAGGTAGCGCACCTCTTCGCGCGTGGCGCGGATGTCGTCGGGACCGCGCGTGGCCGGCGTCTCCGTCGTCCCGATGATTGTCTGCGTCCCGGCGGGGAGCACGAACATCACCCGCCCGTCCTGCGGCGCGACCAGCGTGATGGCTTCGCGATTCCCCACGCGTTCGCGCGGAACGGCGATGTGCACGCCAGCGGAGCCGAGGACCGCGGTGCGCGCTACGCCGCCTTCGAGCGGCTGCACGGCATCGGTCCACGGACCCACCGCGCTGACGATGCAGCGCGCGCGCACCGTCACTTCGCGGCCGGTGAGCACATCGCGCACGATGGCGCCGGTGGCGCGCCCGGTGCCGCGCACCAGCGTCGTGGCCTCACCGTAGTTGAGCAGGGTCGCCCCGGCGGCGACCGCCCCCATCGCGTTGGCCAACGTGAGGCGCGCATCGTCGGTCGAGGCGTCCCAGTACTTGGCCCCACCCACCAGCCGCAACGTCGACAACTCGGGCTCGCGCTCGCGCACGGCGGCGGTCGTCAGGCGTCGATGATTCCCTACATTGCGAAAGAGCGCCAGCGCGTCGTACAGCGTGAGCCCCGCCAGCAGCTTCCACTGCGCGACGCGCGCCCCTTCGTACACCGGCCAGGTGAAGGGGAGCGGGCGCACGAGGTGCGGCGCCAGCCGCAACAGGCGCCGCCGCTCCCGGCTCGACTCGAACACCAGGTGCAAGTGGCCGTGCTCGAGGTAGCGTACACCGCCGTGCACCAGTCGCGACGAGCGACTCGACGTCCCGCTGGCAAAGTCTCCCTTCTCGCACAGCGCGACCCGCAGCCCGCGCAGCGCGGCATCGCGCGCCACCCCGCACCCCACGATCCCGCCCCCAATCACGAGCAGGTCAAACGTCTCGCGGGCGAGTGCGGCCATGGCGCGGTCGCGCCACGGGAACGAAGCGTTAGGCATGTGGGAGGACGACGGGGAGAAACGAGCGCACGCCGTAGCCTATCGGTCGGCCACGGCGTGCGAAACCCCAACCGCGAGTCCCCTCACACGGGCGCACACCAGCGCGCCCGTGTGAGGAGCGCGCGTTAGCGCTTGGCCGGCTGCCCCGCCTTGGGCGTCGTGCGGGCGATGAACTGCCGGATGTCCTCGTTGGACGTCGCCAGGTCGTCGCGACGCAGGTACATCATGTGCCCTGAGCGATACCCCTTCCACGTCATGCGATCCTGCACGCGCCCCGCGGGATCGAGATTCCACATCGAGTACTTCGCGTTGAAGTAGTCGGTACCGCCATCGTAATACCCCGACTGCACCATCAGGTGCAGGTACGGGTTCTCCGAGAGCGCGCGACGCAACTGTTCACCCGTTTGCTCGCCCGAACGGTTCCACGGGTTCACCGGACCAAAGAGCCAGTACTGCAGGTCGGTCTTGAACTTGAGCTGGTCGCGCAGGTAGTGGTTGATGGCCGGCGCAAAGGCGTGGTTCCACGCGGTGAGCGCAGGATCGAAGTCCGGCGCATCGCCCGCGTCCAGTCGGTCGAGCCCCTGATAGCGCGAGTCGAGGCGCCCCACCGTCACTCCACGCGTCCGCAGCAGCTCCTTCCAGAAGAACTGCGTCGGCACCGCCATCGCGTAGTCGGCCACCGCGCGCTCGGAGAGCCCGCTGTAGCGTGCGAACTGCTTCACCAGCTCCGCGCGCTGTGCAGCGCCAAGCGAACCACCGCGCGCGATCCCCGGGAGGAGCTTCTCGATTGTCCAGCTCTCGACTTCCGGGAGCAACTGCTCGAGGTCGCGCCCCTGCAGGTCGGCTGGGAGCGCCTTGTGATACCATGCCGTGGCCGTGAAGTACGGCAGGCGCAACGCCGCCGACACCGGCCCGTCGCGCCCGACGCCGAGCCCGGTCGGTGAGACGAGGATCACGCCGTTGAAAAACATCCAGTGCGACGATTGCAGCCGCGACACCAAGCCCGCCACACGCGTGGTGCCATAGCTCTCGCCAATCAGGTACTTGGGGCTCGTCCAGCGTCCCGCCCGCGTCACGAAGGCGTCCACCCAGCGAGCGAGGTAGGTGATGTCTTCGTTCACGCCAAAGAACTGCTCGCGCTTGGCGTCGCCAATGATGCGCGAGAAGCCGGTGTTGACCGGATCGATGTAGACGATGTCGGCGACGTCGAGGATCGAGTTGGGGTTGTCCTGCACTCCGTACGGCTGCAGCGGATACCCCTCATCGTCGATGCGCAGCTGCTTGGGGCCGGTGTAGGCGATGTGCATCCACACCGACGCCGACCCCGGCCCGCCGTTGAACGAAATCACCAGCGGACGCGCGTCGCGGTTGGTGACGTCGGTGCGCTCGTAGTAGGTGTAGAACATCGAGGCGATCGGGACGTTCTTGTCGTCCCACACCGGCTGCGTCCCGACGGTCACCCGATACGGCACGGGCTTCCCCTTGATCGTGACGTTGTCGGTCGATCGGATCGCCGTATCGGCGATGATGCGAACCCCCGCCGGATCGGTCGGGGGGCGCGAAGCCGACGTGGCCGCCGGCGCCCCCGGCGCACCAGCCGGCGATGCGGCCGGCGGCTGCCGGTCTTGTGGCGGACGTTGCTGAGCCGCAAGCGGCGCGGCCACGAGCGTGAGCAGGACGAGCGAACGAGAACCGTGAAGGTGCATCGCAGGGGGAGGTTTGGGGGAATTCGGCTGGCATGCGCGGCGCAGGCGCCGGTGACGCTGCCAGTTGAACGCGCGACGCACGACGCCCGCTGAACGAGACCCGCGCGTGGAGCATCGTCGCCCAACGTGCGCCCCAACATGCGCCCCAACATGCGCCCCAACATGCGCCAACGCAGAGCGCTCGCAATATTGAAAGGACGGGAGCGCCGACACCTCTCCCGTCTCCCGTCTCCCGTCCCCCGTCTCGCCTATGACTTCCCGCATCGGCCGTCGTGTCGCCATCGTCGCCGGCGTGCGAACGCCCTTCGCCAAGTCGGGAACGGCGCTCAAGTCGCTCTCGGCGATCGAACTCGGGCGACTGTGCGTGGCCGAACTGCTGCAGCGCACCAACCTCTCCGGCGACCTGGTCGACGCGCTCGTCTTCGGGACGGTCGTTCCGTCGGTCCTCGCCCCCAACATCGCCCGCGAAGTCTCGCTCATTCCGCACCTCCCCAAGCGCGTCGATGCGCACTCGGTGAGTCGCGCCTGCGCGAGCGCCAACCAGGCGATCACCGATGCCGCCGACCAGATCGCGTTAGGCCACGCCGACGTCATCATCGCCGGTGGCGCCGAGTCGCTCTCCAACGTCCCGATTCTCCACTCGCGCGGCTTCTCCGATGCGCTGGTGGCGGCGTCGCGCGCCAAGTCGCTGTCGCAACGCGTGCAGGCGCTCGCCCGCCTTCGCCCCAAGGACCTCATCCCGGTCACGCCGGCCATCGCCGAGCCCACCACGGGAGAGACGATGGGGCAGAGCGCCGAGAAGATGGCCAAGCTCAATGGCATCTCGCGCGAGTCGCAGGATGCACTGGCGCTGCGCTCGCACCGCAACGCCGCGGAGGGAACCAGGGACGGCCGCCTGACGAGGGAGATCGCCCCCGTCTGGGTGCCGCCTCGCTTCGAGACGGCGCTTACCAGCGACAACGGCATTCGCGACGACACGACGATCGAAGCGCTGGCCACGCTCAAGCCAGTCTTCGACAAGCGCTATGGCAGCGTCTCGGCCGGCAACGCGTCGCCACTCACCGACGGCGCGGCCGCTGTCCTCCTGATGAGTGAGGATCGCGCCGAGGCACTTGGCTATCCAGCGTTAGGGTACATCCGGTCGTACGCCTACGCGGCGCTCGATCCCGGCGAACAGCTTCTCATGGCGCCGGTCCTGGCCGCGCCGGTGGCACTCAAGCGCGCGGGGCTCACGCTCAAGGACATGGACCTCGTCGAGATGCACGAGGCGTTCGCCGCACAGGTCCTGTCGAACATCAAGGGGCTCGCGTCAAAGGAGTGGGCCGCGCGCGCCGGTTTCTCCGAACCGGTCGGCGACGTCGATCCCTCCATCCTGAACGTGATGGGCGGTTCGATCGCCATCGGGCACCCCTTCGGTGCCACCGGAGCGCGCATTACCACCACACTGTGCAACGAGCTCGCACGTCGCGACGCCCAGTTTGGCCTGATGACCGTCTGCGCCGCGGGCGGCCTGGGCTTCGCCATGGTCGTAGAACGGCAGTGAATAGAAGACGGGAAGACGAGAAGACGAGAATGGTCAGCCACCGGCGCCGAGTACGGCGCTCGAGGGTCGCCATCTCGTCTTCCCGTCTTCCCGACTTCCCGTCTTCCCGAGAAAACCCATGAGTGCCCTAACGCTGACCGTCGAGAACGGAATCGCCATCGTCACCTTCGACCTTCCGGGCGAACCAGTCAACAAGTTCTCCCAAGCGGTGAAGGACGAATTCGTCGGGCTGCTCGAGACGCTGGAGCATGACCAGTCCATCGTCGGGGCGGTCCTTATCTCGGGCAAGACCGACTCGTTCATCGCCGGCGCCGACATCGACGAGTTCCTCACCTGGACCACGGCGGCACAGGCGGAGAAGGCCTCGCGCGATGGGCATGCCATGCTCGACACGCTCGAGCGCCTGCGCGTCCCGCTGGTGGCGGCAATCCATGGTGCGTGCATGGGCGGAGGGCTCGAAGCGGCGCTGGCCTGTGCGTATCGCATCGCGACCGATCACCCCAAGACCGTCCTCGCCCTCCCCGAAGTGCAGTTAGGCATCTTCCCTGGCGCCGGCGGCACGCAGCGCCTGCCGCGAACCGTTGGACTGCAGGCCGCGCTCGACATGATCCTGACGGGGAAGAACATCCGGGCACGCAAGGCGGCGCAGATCGGCCTCGTGCACGAACTCGTGCACCCGGCGGTGCTGCGACGCGTCGCGCTGCAACGCGCGCGCGAGATTGCCGATGGCGTGCGCGAGCGCAACCCGCAGGCGCGCAAGCACGACGCCAAGGCGCTCCTGCTCGACGACAATCCCGTCGGCCGCGCCATCGTGCTGCGCCAGGCGCGTGAGATGACACTCAAGAAGACGCGCGGCAACTATCCCGCGCCGCTTGCGGCGCTCGACGCCGTGGCGGCGGGCTATCACGATCGCGAGAAGGGGTATCGCGAGGAAGCGCGCCTCTTCGGCGAGATGGCGATGACCAGCATCTCCCGTGAG
>CAZLLP010000035.1:0-45975 GCA_964560345.1 uncultured Gemmatimonadaceae bacterium | reverse complement strand
CCTCGAGACGCCGCATGAACCAGTGGCTCGTCAAGATCTCGCTGTTCATCAACTACTTCGTCTTCGCGATCCTGCTCAACAGCGTCGGCACCGTGATTCTGCAGGTGCAGAACACCTACGGTGTCTCAGCCGCACAGGCCAGCGTCCTCGAGGCGTTCAAGGACCTCCCGATCGCGATCACGTCGTTCCTGATCGCCTCGTTCCTCACGCGCATCGGCTATAAGCGCAGCATGCAGGTCGCCCTGGCCCTGGTCGGGGTTGCGTGCCTGCTGATGCCGCAGCTCCCCGCGTTCTGGATGACCAAGGCGCTCTTCGCCGCGACCGGCGTCGGCTTCGCGCTCATCAAGGTCTCGGTCTTCGCCACCCTGGGACTCGTGACCCGCACCAGGGAGGACCACGCCTCCTTCATGAACTTCCTCGAGTCGTTCTTCATGGTCGGCATCCTCTCGGGGTACTTCATCTTCAGCGCCTTCGTCTCCGATGCCGAGGCCACGTCGAGCCGGTGGCTCAACGTCTACTACGCGCTCGCGGGACTCTCCTTCGCCGCGCTCCTCCTGCTCTCCGTGGCGCGCCTCGACGAGAGCAGCGTGCAGCCCGCCGAGGCGAGGCCGCTGGCGGCGGACTTTGCGGAGATGATCCGGCTCTGCGCGCGCCCCCTGGTGCTCGTCTTCATCATCAGCGCGTTCCTCTACGTCCTGATCGAGCAGAGCATCATGTCGTGGCTCCCCACGTTCAACAGCCGCATCCTGCACCTCTCGCCGTCGCTCAGCATCGAGATGGCGAGCATCCTCGCGGCCTCCACCGCATTGGGACGCTTCACGGCGGGGATCGTCCTGCGGCGCTTCAGCTGGTTCACGGTGCTGCTGGCGAGTCTCATCATCGCCGCCGCCCTCGTGCTGGTCGCGCTGCCGCTCGCGAACAACGTCGGGACCGCCGAGGTCTCCACTTGGGGGAGCGCCCCCCTCGCGGCCTTCGTCTTCCCGCTCATCGGGCTTTGTCTCTCGCCCATCTATCCGGCCATCAACTCGGTCATCCTCACGGCGTTGCCGCTCCGACAGCACGCGCCCATGGCCGGGCTCATCGTCGTCTTCTCGGCGCTCGGCGGAACTACCGGGTCGCTCATCACCGGGCAGCTCTTCCAGCACTTCGGCGGGACGACGGCGTTCTACTTCTCGCTGGCTCCCATCACCTGCCTCACGCTGGCGTTGTACCAGCTCAAGCGTCAGTCGGCGATTTCGGCAAGCGCGGCAGTCGCGGCCGCACAGCCGACATGACCGCCATGCCGTCTCCGCGCGAGTTGTACGGGGAGCTGTTCGAGGCCGTGCAGCGCGGACGCGTGTACCACGACTCCAAGACCTTCGTCGACGCCGTGCCCCGGGGGACGCCCGACGCCATCGTGCGCCAGTACCATGCCGAACGTGACCAGCCGGGCTTTGACCTCGGCGCGTTCGTGCGCGTGCACTTCGAGGTTCCTGACGTTTCAATCGTCCCCGCCGCCGCGAGTGGTGTTGCACCTGCCGACGACGTGCGCACCCAGGTGGACCGAGTCTGGGACAAACTCGTGCGTCCCGCCGACCCGGAGCTTCCCTTCTCCTCGCTGATCGCGCTCCCGCACCGCTATGTCGTGCCGGGCGGTCGCTTTCGCGAGTTGTACTACTGGGACAGCTACTTCACGATGCTCGGCCTCGCCGTCTCGGGGGAGCATGAGCTCCTGCGGGAGATGGTCGCCAACTTCGCGTCGCTCGTCGATCGCATCGGCTTCATCCCCAACGGGACGCGCACGTACTACGGTACTCGCTCGCAGCCGCCGCTCTTCGTCCTGATGGTGGAGCTGCTCGCCCAGGCCACCGGGGCGGCGGCGGTCGTCGATCGATATGGCGCGCAGCTCGAGCGTGAGTATGACTTCTGGATGGCGGGCGCCGAATCACTGTCTCCGGGCGAGTCCGTGCGTCGTGCCGTGCGAGTTGGTGACGTCATCCTCAACCGCTACTGGGACGATGCGGCGGAGCCGCGCCAGGAGAGCTACGCGGAGGACCTCGAGCTGGCGGCGCAGACGACGCGCGAAGCGAGTGACCTGTTCCGCGACTTGAGGGCCGCGTGCGAGTCAGGGTGGGACTTCAGTTCGCGCTGGTTCGATGAGACGCGCGCGTTCGCGTCGATCCGGACGACGTCGCTCCTCCCCGTGGACCTCAACAGCATCCTGTGCCATCTCGAGCGCGTGCTCGCCGAGATTCACGAGCGCGGCGGCGACACCGCGGGGGCGACGCGCTTTCGCGATCGTGCGGCGAGTCGCCAGCAGCTGCTCCAATCCCGCTTCTTCGACGAGGCGCACGGCTTCTTCTGCGACGTGGACCACGGGAGCGGTCGGACGACAGGGATTCTTACGCTTGCCGGGGTGTGGCCGCTCTTCTTCGGCCTCGCGACGGCCGGCCAGGCGCAACGCATCGCGGATCGACTCGGCGCGGAGTTCCTGCGCCCCGGCGGTTGGGTGACGACGCTGGCCAACACCGGTCAGCAGTGGGATGCGCCTAACGGGTGGGCCCCGCTGCAATGGATCGTGTTCGAGGGGCTGCGTCGCTACGGCTTCACCGACCTGGCGCATGAAGGCGCGCGCCGGTGGATAGCCGCCAACACGAGCATCTTCCGCCAGACCGGTCACTTCCTCGAGAAGTACGACGTGGAACACCCGGGGCGTGTGGCCGGCGGCGGGGAGTATGCCGTGCAGGATGGATTCGGATGGACGAATGGCGTGCTCGTGCAGCTGATGTCCCTGGTGGACGTCACGCACACCGCATCCGACGCCCCCCCTCAGCGATAGTCCTCGCGCACCGGGGCAAAGACGTCGAGAATCTCGCAGTCGGTGATCGCCTGCCCGGAATGCTTTGCGCCTGACGGGATCACGGCGACCATGCCGGGCACGCAGCGTCGCGTAATGCCGTCGATGGTGAGTTCGTACTCGCCGCGCAGCACGTGCGCCACCTGCTCGTGCGGGTGCGAGTGCTCGGGGAGTTTCGCCCCCTGGCTGATGCGCCAGAAGGCGAAGGTCATGCGCTCGGAGTGCACGAATCGTCCGACGTGACCGGGAAAAACCTCACGCTCGGCGGCGTCGTTGGTGATGTGGAAGGGCATGCGCTACGATCTCCCTTGTCCGTCGCGCGGGCTAGAGGCGGCCCACGCCTGCACCGGCGCCGGCTGTCCGGCCACGACCCCACCGCGACGCGGCCCACGTGTCGTGCGGCCCGTGGGCGACGGCTCCACAGCAATCACAGGCGTGAGCACCGGCTTGCGGCGCTGCGCCCGCCAGAGCCACGCCGTGCCCACGGCCAACCCGCCAAAGAAGATCAGGAACGACGACGATTGCAGCAGGATCCATGGGGCGCGGAACACCCCCCACTTGCCCAGGATCTCGATCGGCGTCCAGACGACGATCATCGCACCAACGGCAAAGCGGATCGCCGGTCCCCATCCCTTGAACTGGTAGAGCCGCCAGATGCAATACAGCGAGCCGGCCAGCGAGGCAAAGAGCAGCGCGTTGGTGAAGAGCGAGTGCACGCCAAAGACGTCTTCATCGTACGCCCACAGGAGGATGAGGTAGAAGCCCCACACCGTGGTCGCGTACTGGAAGGCGCTGCGCGGGCCGTAGTTGTCGATCTTCCCCGTCGCGATCGCCCCGCGCATCGTCGGCACGTGCCGGCGCCACCAGAGCGCGAGCGGGCAGCGCGAGGCCTCGAGGAACATCAGGTAGCCCATCACCAGGACGAGTGCCCCCCAGGTGTACTTGAGCAGGACGTACTCGCCGTAGATCGCCACCACCTGCCCGTCCATCACCGTCACCGACTTGGCGACGCCCAGCGTGCGGGCTGCCATGGTGAGGCCGTATTCGATGCCGCCGGTCCAGATCAGGTTGCCGGCAAAGATGCCGAGGATCGATTGTGCTGCGTCGCTCTTGAGGCGCGACGTCACCCACATCAGGAGCATGCCGAGCGCCACCAGCGCCAGCGTCGCCTGCGCGAGGAAGGGGGTGACGGGGAGCGTGCGGAGCGGGAGGTCGCGCCCGGCGCGCACCTCGGCCAGCGCCGCTTGCAGCACGCGCTGCTCTTCGGGCTTGGTGGTCTTCTTGAGCGCGGCTTCGATTTCTTCGGGGAGCGTGACGTCGGTGAACATCCGCGCCGGGCTCCCGGCTGCGGGGCTCGGCTTCGCGACGCGATGCTCGGCGTAGTTCACCACCACCATCAACAGGTGGGCGGAGGCCAGCATCAGGAGCATGAAAGAGCTGGAGAGCACCGTGCGCAGGAACGCCGAATGTCTCCAACTGGTCCCGCTCAGTGTCCCACTCGCTGTCGCAGCGCTGATGGGTGTTTCCATGGTCGCGCCCGGCTCCTGGTCGGAGAGGTTCAATCGTCGCCCCGGCCACGCAGCCGACGAGACAACCGAACCCGGGGGCCACGCGAGGGGTCGCAGCCACCGGCTTCATGTGGCGAACCTACATCTGCTGGCTCCCGCCGGTTAGGAGGAGAACCCTACATCCCAATCGGGCGCCCTCCCCAAAACCGGGGCTTGGGGTCAGAGCTGGGGTCAGAGCACGAAGTCTCTCCGGCGCGCGGCGTTGTCCCCACGGCGCGGTTGCAGCATGTTCGGCGCACGCGCAAATGCCGTCTCTGACGCGCAGCGAATCCCGACCCTCCGAATTGTGAATATCGCCTCTCCTGCCGACGCCTCAGGTGCAACGCTCTCCGCCGCCCCCGCGGGTCAGCTCAGCGGGCGCCTCCTCACCTGGTCCATCACCTCCGCGCTCGCGGGCTTTCTCTTCGGCTTCGACACGGTCGTCATCTCCGGGGCCGAGCAGACGATCCAGTCGTTGTGGGGGCTGAGTGCGGCAATGCACGGGTTGGCGCTGGGGGCGGCGTTGTACGGCACGGTCCTCGGCTCACTCATCGGCGGGTGGCCAGCCGACCGCTTCGGGCGAAAGGCGACGCTCACATGGATCGGCATCCTCTACATCGTGTCAGCGGTCGGCTGCGGGATGGCGTGGAACGTCGGTGTCTTCATCATCGCGCGCTTCCTGGGTGGCGTGGGAATCGGCGTCTCCACGGTCGCCGCGCCGCTCTACATCTCCGAGATCGCCCCGCCTCGCCATCGTGGGCGGCTGGCGGGGATGTTCCAGTTCAACATCGTCTTCGGGATCGTGATCGCCTTCGCCTCCAACGCCCTGCTGGCGGGCATTGGAGAAAACGCCTGGCGCTGGATGCTCGGCGTTGCCGCCATTCCGTCGGTTGTCTACACGTTGATGTGCCTCGGCATTCCCGAGAGCCCGCGCTGGCTCCTGACGCGCAAGGGTGACCGCGCCGCGGGGCTCAAGACGCTTGCCCTCATCGAGCCCGAGGCCACGCCGGCGCAGCTCGAGGCACACGCAGACGCGATCGTGCGCGCCGGAACGGAGCAGCACAGCGCGCGCGGCTTCTGGTCCATGCGCCTCAAGGTGCCCATCCTGCTCGCCTTCCTCGTGGCCTTCTTCAATCAGCTGTCGGGGATCAACGCGATCCTCTACTTCGCCCCGCGCATCTTCGAGCTCACCGGACTGGGGACCAAGGCGGCGCTGCTGCAGTCGGTGGGGATCGGGATCACCAACCTGGTCTTCACTTTCGTCGGGCTCTGGCTCATCGACCGGCTGGGGCGGCGCACGCTGTTGTACATCGGGTCGTTCGGCTACATCGCCTCGTTAGGGCTGTGCGCCTGGGCCTTCTTCACGCAACACTACGCCATCGTCCCGGCGTGCATCTTCGCCTTCATCGCCGCGCACGCCATCGGGCAGGGGACGGTGATCTGGGTGCTGATCTCGGAGATCTTCCCCAACCAGTTCCGCGCCACCGGGCAGTCGCTGGGGAGCGCGACGCATTGGGTCTTTGCGGCGCTCCTGACCACGGTCTTCCCGTACATGGTGAGCGCCATGCCTCCGGGGTACATCTTCCTCTTCTTCTGCGGGATGATGGTGTTGCAGCTGCTGTGGGTATGGACGATGGTTCCCGAGACCAAGGGGGTGCCGCTGGAGGAGATCCAGAAGCAACTCGGAGTGGTGCCATGACGCGCTGGTTGTTCGTCGCATGCGTCTTCGCGCTGCTGGCTCCCACGCACGGCGACGCACAGGGACGCGCGTTGCCCGAGCCCTTCCGTCCCGGCTTTCACTTCACGCCGCAGCGGAACTGGATGAACGACCCCAACGGGATGGTCTACTACGAGGGGGAGTGGCACCTGTTCTACCAGTACAATCCGTTCGGCGACACCTGGGGCCACATGAGCTGGGGGCACGCGGTGAGCCGCGACCTCGTCCGCTGGGAGCACCTCCCGGTGGCGTTGGCCGAGCAAGGTGGGGTGATGATCTTCTCGGGGAGCGCGGTGATCGACTGGAAGAACACCAGCGGCTTCGGGAAGAACGGAAAGCCGCCGATGGTGGCGCTCTACACCGGGCATCGCGACGGGCACCAGGACCAGCGCATCGCCTACTCCAACGATCGCGGGCGCACGTGGACCAAGGGGGGCGTGGTGCTCGACCTCAACAAGGCCGACTTCCGCGATCCCAAGGTCTTCTGGCATGCGCCAACGTCGCGCTGGGTGATGACGGTCGCGCTGTCGCCCGAGCACACGGTGCACTTCTACACCTCGCCCGACCTCAAGCAGTGGACTCGCAGCGGAGAGTTTGGTCCGGCCGGCTCCACGCAGGGGATCTGGGAATGCCCCGACCTCTTCCCGCTCCCGGTGGAAGGGGGTGGCACGCGCTGGGTCCTGATCGTGAACATGAATCCCGGCGCCCCAGCGGGCGGATCGGGGGTGCAGTACTTCGTGGGCAACTTCGACGGCAAGCGCTTTACGCCCGAGGGCGACGCGCGCACGCCGAAGTGGGGCGACTTCGGCGCCGACTTCTATGCCGGCGTGTCATGGAGCGACGTCCCTGCAGCTGACGGACGGCGCGTCTGGCTGGGATGGATGAGCAACTGGTCGTATGCGCAGGTGGTCCCGACGTCGCCGTGGCGGAGCGCGATGAGCATCCCGCGCACGCTGGCCTTGCGCCCATCGGTGGACGGGATGCGCCTGGTGCAGCGCCCGGTGCGCGAACTCGAATCGCTGCGAGCGGGACGCAAGCGGGAGTTCCTGGGTGGAACGTTTGCGCAGGCGGCGGCGTGGCTGTCGGAGCAACGGGACCTCCCGTTGTATCTCGACGTGGAGATGACCTTTTCCAGCGTGTCGGCGCGGACGCCGTTTGCGGTGCAGCTGGCGACAGGACCGAACGAGTCCACCACGATCTCGATCGATCCGGCGCAGCAGCGCCTCACCTTCGACCGCACGCGTTCGGGGCAGGTCGCCTTCCACAAGGAGTTTCCCGCCGCGCACGTGGCCCCGCTGCGCGTGAACAACGGCGAGGTGCAACTGCGCCTCCTCATCGACGCCGCGTCGCTGGAGCTGTTTGCGCAGGACGGCGAGACGGTGATGACGGAGATCTTCTTCCCGTCGGCGCAGTCGCGGGCGATCTCGATCGCCGCGGCGGGGGCCGCGCCCAGCGTGAGGCAGATCCGGATTCATGCGCTGTCGCCCGCGCGCTAGCGGCGTCCCTCGTGGCGACGCGGACCACCGGCGCACCGCGCCTGTGGCCACGCGGGGACGTCTTGCCGCCCTCGCCAGCCTGTGGTGCGCCATCCTGACGGCCTGCGGGAGCGAGAGTGCCGCCCCGGGGACCGGGAGCTGCACGCCTAACGCGCGCTATCCCGATGCGATCGGCTGTGCCTACGTCTTCGGCAAGGTGACCGACATCCGGGGGGTCGCGCTCGACAGCATCGACGGACTCGTGCGCCTGGACGACGCGTGCCGCTGCTCGTCGCCGCGACTCGAGGGCGACGAGAACGGCGTCTATGCGACGGTGATCCATCGACTGCCGCGAAGCGGTGGCTTTGCCGACACCGCCACCGCCACGATCGTGGCACAAGCGAGCGCGCCCAAGTATCCGCGGCACGTGACCGGTGCCGCGTACTTCGATACGCTGCGCGTCGTCTTGCACTTCGTCCCGATGGGCGCCTCGCCACCCCCCACCGAAGCCAACCTGCGGATCCCGATTCCCGGCCGCTGACCCGTGTTGCTCCTGACGAGACGAGGGGCGCCCGGTCCCAACCCGGCGCCCCTCATCTCGTCTTCTCGTCTTCCCGTCTTCCCGACTTCCCTATTTAAGCGCGTCGATCATCGGCTGCGTGATGAGCACCGTCCCGCGATCGGTGCGGCGAAAGCGCTTGGCGTCGAGCTCGGGATCCTCGCCCACCACCAGCCCTGCGGGGATCTGCACGCCGCGGTCGACGACGACGTTGCGAAGCCGTGCACCGCGCGCGACGTCGACGTACGGCTGCACCACCGCGCCGTCGAGCTGTGCGTACGAGTGCACCTTGCACCCCGTGTGCAGCAGCGTCTTGTGCAGCGACGCCCCCGACACGATGCACCCGCCGGAGACGAGCGAGTTGAGCGCGAGCCCGCGGCGCCCTTCCTCGTTATGCACGAACTTGGCCGGCGGCGTCACCTCGGCGTAGGTCCAGATGGGCCACTGCTCGTCGTACAGGTCGAGCGAGGGGACCACCGTCGTGAGGTCGACGTTGGCTTCCCAGTAGGCATCGATCGTTCCCACATCGCGCCAGTACGCTTCCGATTCGTGCGCCGACTTCACGCACGACTGGCTGAAGCGATGCGCCACCGCCTTGCCGTGCTGCACCACGTACGGGATGATGTCCTTCCCGAAGTCGCGGCTCGAGGTCTTGTCTGCCGCATCGCGGCGCAGCAGCTCGAAGAGAAACGTCGTCTTGAAGACGTAGATCCCCATGCTGGCAAGCGCCATGTCGGGATTGCCGGGGATCCCCGGCGGATCGGCCGGCTTCTCGAGAAAGTGCACGATGCGGTCGTTGGTATCGACGTGCATCACCCCGAACCCTGTCGCCTCCATGCGCGGCACCTCGAGCACTCCCACCGTCACGTCGGCCCCCTGGTCGACGTGCTGCTGGAGCATCTGCTCGTAATCCATCTTGTAGATATGGTCGCCGGCCAGGATCACCATGTACTCGGGGTGATAGGCCTCGATGATGTCCGTGTTCTGGTAGACGGCATCGGCGGTCCCCTCGTACCACGCCGTCTCGCTCACGCGCTGCGACGCCGGCAGGATGTCAAACGACTCGTTGCGCTCGGGGCGCAGGAAGTTCCAGCCGCGTTGCAGGTGACGGATGAGCGAGTGCGCCTTGTACTGCGTCGCCACGCCGATGCGCCGGATGCCGGAGTTGAGGGCGTTGGAGAGCGCGAAGTCGATGATGCGCGCCTTGCCGCCAAAGAACACGGCGGGCTTGGCCCGGCGATCGGTGAGTTCATACAAACGCGACCCCCGCCCGCCGGCGAGGACGTAGGCCATCGTGTTACGGCCGATGGAACCGGGGCGATACGGGGCGGTCATGGAAGCGTGGCTCTCGAATGCGACGTGAGGGTCAGGCGGCAGCTACCCGGGACTTTGCACGTTTGGCGATGTCGGCGTAAGGTAGGTGCATGAATGTCCTGTTTGTTGCCGCCGAAGTCGACCCCTGGATCAAGACCGGCGGCCTGGCCGACGTTGCCGGCGCCCTCCCTTCGGCGCTGCGCGCCATCGGGCACGACGTGCGCGTGGTCATGCCGCGCTACCGTGTGCTGCGCGAGAAGGGGGTCCCGGTCGACGGCCCCATCGCCGCCTCGTTCCTCACCATCGGCGAACGCGCCGAGGAGCAGCGCGTGTGGCGCCTCACCGGGAGCGCCACGCCCACATACCTCCTCGAGATTCCGGCCGCCTTCGAACGCTCGGCGATCTACGGAGAAAACGACGACCATCGTCGCTTTGTCCTGTTTGCCCGCGGAGTCCTCGACCTCATGCAGCACCTGCGTGAGGTGGACGGTTGGCAACCCGACGTGGTGCACTGCCACGACTGGCACGCCGCGCTCGTCCCCAACTACCTGCGCACCACGCTGGGCTACACGTTCGGCCACATCGCCACCGTCTTCACGATCCACAATCTCGCCTATCAGGGCTTCGCGCCGTCGTCGACGATGGCGCTGGCCGGGTTGAGCGAGGGCGGATCGCTGGAGGACGCGCTGGGCGGGCGTTTTGCCGGGACGTTCAACTTCATGGCCCGCGGCATCGTGCACAGCGACATCGTGAGCACGGTGAGCCCCACCTACGCCGACGAGATCATGACGCCGGAGTATGGCGAGGGACTCGACGGCGTCCTGCGTTCGCGACGCGACCGCATGGTCGGCATCCTGAACGGGATCGATGCGATGATCTTCGATCCGTTCACCGATCCGAGCATCGCGGCGCCATACCGTGCCGATGACGTGAGCGGGAAGGCGGTGTGCAAGGCGGCGCTGCAGCGCGAGTGCAAGCTTCCGGTGAAGGCCGACCGCCCGCTGTTAGGCGTCGTCTCGCGCCTCGTCGAGCAGAAGGGATTCGAGCTGCTGGAAGGGGTGATGCCGTGGCTCCTGCGCGAGACCGACGCGCAACTCATCCTGCTTGGCTCGGGACAAGCCAACTGGGAATCGCTCTTCCGTCGTTATGCGGCCGAGTTTCCGGAGCGGGTGTCGGCGCGCATCGGCTTTGATGCCGCCTTGGCGCAGCGCATCTATGCCGGGAGCGACATGTTCCTCATGCCGTCGCGATTCGAGCCGTGCGGGCTGGGACAGATGATCGCGCTGCGCTATGGGAGCGTCCCGGTGGTGCGCGCGACCGGTGGACTCAACGACACGGTGCGTGAAGGGTGGGAAGGGAACGGCTTCCGCTTTCACCCGTACGAGGCGCGCTACTTTGCCGATGCCATCGGGCGCGCGCTGGCGGCGTATCGCAACCGCGAGGGGTGGGAGATGCTGCGCGAGCGCGGGATGCGCGAGGACAACTCGTGGTCGCATGCGGCGAATGTCTATGCGCGGTTGTACCTGGCGGCGGTGAAGAGCAGGCGATAAGACGGGAGACGGGAGACGGGAGACGGGAGACGGGAGACGGGAGACGGGATCATACAGCGCGGAGGGATTCCATGCCGAAGCTGTCGGAGGCAGTTCGGTTTGCGGAGAACGTGCAGACGACCGACGAGGAGCTTCGGCGGGCGTGTGCGATTCTTGGGCTCGATGCGGCTGGGGACCGTGAGGTACTCCGGGCGCGCTTGCGCGAACATCTCGCTCGGCACGATGCAGCCCGTCCGGTCGCGTGCCTCAATCCCGGCGGCGTGGCGCGTCCGCTGTCGCGCCCTGGTCCTCGACTGCGTCGCCCGCTCGCCGACGAGCATGCTCCGGTCTTCACCGACGAGATTGCGCTCGTCCCCGACGTCGCCGATTTCGCGGCGATGCTTCGCGAGCAGGTCGACATCACGCGGGCGCAGGCGGTCACCTTTGGCGAGGCGCACGCGTCGCTGCGTTATGCGCCTGACAAGTGGAGCGTTCGCCAGACCATCGGCCATCTCGCCGATTGCGAGCGCGTGCTGAGTTATCGTCTGCTACGAGCGCTGCGCGCCGACACCACCGTGCTTCCCGGCTTTGACCATGTCGGGTATGTCGACGCCGGCCGCTTCGAGGCTCGCCCGCTCGCCGAGGTGGTCGCCGAGTTCGTGGCGGTGCGCGAGGGGACGGTAGCGTTGGTGCACAGCGCCCCAGCAGAAGCGTTCGACTTTCGCCTCAATGTCGGGAGCGGGAGCATCACCGGCGTGGCGCTTGCGTATCTGATTGCGGGGCATGAGCGGCATCATCAGGGGCTGATACGAGCGCGCTACTTGCCGGTGTTGCCGGGAGAGGAGTAGCGGGGGCTGGAAGACGAGAAGACGTCCGTCTTCCCGTCTTCAAAACCCCTGCGGTCGCTCCGCTGCAACCCCGGCCGCCCCCTCCAGGGCGATGCCCACACGCATGATCGTCCCCTCGTCAAACAGGCGTCCAATCAGCGTGACGCCGTGTGGCACTCGCCGGGGCGGGCTGAATGTCGGCAGCGGATTGTTGGGATCCGGGGCCCAGTCGCTGCGGGCTTGCGTGACGTCGACAAACCCGGTGCGCAGCGTGAGCGATGGGTGGCCGGTGAAGTTGGTCACCGTCAGCGCCTCATCGCGTAACGATGGGACCAGGAGCAGGTCCACCTTGGCGAACATCGCCGCCAACTCCTGCGCGAAGCGGCGCCGCAACCGGTCGGCTTGCACGAAGTCGACCGCCGAGAGAAAGCGCGACATGCGAAAGAGGTTGGGCCAGGCGTCGGGGACCTGCACCTTGAGTTCACCGGCCTTGCCCGAGAGTGTCAGCTCCTCGAAGGCGGCCGCCCCTTCGCTGAACAGGATGTTCATCAGCGCGTTGTGCGGGATGTCGGGCCACGCGAGCTCCACCGGGGTAAGTCCAAGCGTCCGCAGCGACTCGAGCGACGCCCGGTCGACGTCGGTGGCCGGCGCTTCCTTCATCCACGCGGGGAAGACCCCGACGCGAAGCCCCTTCACCGGAGCGCTCGCCTCGTAGTCGAGGTGAGCGGCCACGCTCGACACGTCGCCGGGGTCGGAGCCGTTGATGGCCTGCAGCACCAGCATCGCGTCCTCCACGCCGCGCGTCATCGGCCCCAGTTTGTCGAGCGACCAGCAGAGCGTCATCGCCCCGGTGCGTGGCACGCGCCCGAACGTCGGGCGAAATCCGGTCACGCCGCAACGCATGCTCGGGCTCACGATGCTCCCCCCCGTCTCGCTCCCGATCGAGAAGCCGACCAACCCCGCCGCCGTTGCAGCTCCCGGTCCCGCGCTCGACCCCGAGGCCCCTTCTTCGGGCAGCCAGGGGTTCATCGTCTGCCCGCCGAACCAGATGTCGTTGAGCGCGAGCGCCCCCAGGCTCAGCTTGGCCAGCAGGACGCCTCCCGCCTGCTGCAACCGCTGCACGACGGCCGAATCGCGCGCAGGCACACGCGTGCGAAACGGCTCGGCACCATAGGTCGTCGCGATCCCGGCGGTGTCGAGCAGGTCCTTCACGCCATATGGCACGCCGTGCAGCGGGCCGCGATATCGCCCCGCCGCGATCTCGGCGTCGGCCGCCCTGGCCTGTGCGCGCGCTTGCTCCGCGTTGAGGGTGATGATGCAGCGGAGCCGAGGATCGTGCTTGGCGATGCGCGCCAGGTAGATCTCCGTCAGGCGCAAGGACGTGAGCTGGCGTCGTTCGATCCATCGCGAGAGCGACGTGAGCGGCGCGAAGGCGATGTCGTCATCACTGGTGGGCAGCGGGCCGGGATCGACCGCGGCGCGTACGAAGCGGCCGCGCGTTGGCATCGCAACGGCGACCGCCTGTGCCGGATTCCACGTCGTCGCCGGCGACAGCTCCGACGCGAGCGCGACTTTTCGCGGGCCGCTGCGCCGTTCCATGGTCGATGCCAGCGTGCGACGCCAGCTCTCCACCATCATCGCGCGCTCGGCGTCGCTATGCGTCACTTGTGCGAGCTTGGCCGCCTCGGCGAAGGTGGTGGCGGTGACTTCAGGCCCCATCACCGGCGCAGTGCCGAAGGCCACCGGAGCGCCGGGAGTGCTGGGCGTCCCGCCCGGCGTTGCGGCGGCACTCCCCTGCTCCTCTCCACGACAGGCAGCAGCGGCGCCCAGGAGGCCGATGGGGGCGCGGATGAGGAATTGGCGGCGGGTGTTCACGAGCGGATCTCCTGATGGTCTCTGTGACAGACGGGGCGAGCGGAACGGCGACCGCGATCACGTCGGCGGGGGCACCAGCACCGTCACCGCCAGCTTCCACCCTTTGGACGCCGGCGTTGCGGTGTAGCGGCAGGTCAGGCGAGGGATGTCGTTCGCGGAGACGGTGTCGCTGTAGGCAAGGAAGCCGAACGGAACCTCGCCGCTCGGGGAGTCGGCCGGTCGCACGCGTAGCGTATAGGCGCCGCGCGTTTCGAATGCCGGGAGATACAACGCCAGCGAGAATTCGCGCGGGCGTGGCGGGTCGAGCGCGGTGGCCGCCGAGGTGCTGGTGTACGGGACGACGTACGGCGCAGCGTCGCTGGAGGGGGCCATCGTCTTTCGCGCCCACTCGGCAGTGCTTCCCATCTGGGGATCGAAGATCGAGACGTCGATGGGTGATGTTCCCAGCCGCTTGGACGGATCGCTGACGCGCACTTCGATCGTGTGCGAGTAGACGACGGTGCCGCAGCCGCTCGCCACTGCCGTGAGGAGCAACGAGGCGGGCCACGTGAGATAGCGCAGCAATCGAAGGATCATGCGTGAAAGCGGGAGCTCGGCTGGCATCTCGCACGAGAGTGCCCCGCGTCGCAGCCAGGGGCAAGCACCGTCGAAAGGTCACTCGGCATTTCTTGCCGCTCGTGGCCTCGGGGTCGTGACCCATTAGCCCCTTCTAAGTCCTTATCACTGAGTGGATTGGAGGGCGTTCACCAACACGCGCGGCAGAAATCGCCGCGGGGGGCGCTTCCGATCAGGTGCCGACCCGGGGTCGGCGTCCGCCTTCGGGTGGGGATGATCCTCGTTCACCAAGCGACATCCGCCTCACGCATCGCGCGCCGCCACCTCCGTTCAGGAGCGTGGGGGCTTTCGTGCAGGCAGACCGTTGATGGGGCGGTGACGCGATGATCTCCCCCGCACCGCTTTTTTCCGCCACGCGCGGTCAGCAGGCCGCCGAAGTGTGGGCGCGCCTGCGCGATCGCCACCTGCGGCGTGTCGACGTGCTGGAGCGCGCGGTGCTGGCGCTCATGGACGGCGAGCTGGATGAAGAACTGCGTGAACTCGCCGAGTCCGAGGCCCACTCGCTCGCCGGGACGGTGGGCACGTTCGGGCTGCGCGGTGGGTCGCGCCTGGCGCGCGCGCTGGAGCAGTCGTTCTCGTCGCGGCACACGTTAGGCAGGCCGCTGGCCATGCGCCTGGCCGACCAGGTGCTGGCGCTGCGTCGCGAACTGGAGCGCCCGAGCGCGCCGGTCGCGGTTGCGGCTGACGGTTCACTCCCCACCCGCATCCTCCTGCTGGGTGACAGCGTGCGCGCCGACCAGTTTGTCGCCGAGGGGCTGACCGCCGGCGTCGAGGTCGTCGTACGCGCGCTCGGCGAGGGGAGCGACGCGGTGGTGGAAGAAGCCCCCGACGCCATCGTCATCGAGGTGGGCGAGTCGGCCATCGAGGACGTCGCCGAACTCCTCACCACGCTCGCCCCCCGCACCACCGCACCCATCCTCGTCGTCTCGCCCAACGAGTCGATGCCCATCCGGCTGGCGATCGCCCGCAGCGGCGCCATTGGCCCGCTGATGGCCGGCCAGCCCCCCGCCATGGTGCTGGAGCGCGCGGTGGCCGCCGTGGCCAGTCGCGAACAGGCGGTCGCCTCGGTCCTGCTCGTCGACAGCGACCCGTACGCGCTGCAGGCGGCCACCCTGGTGCTCGAGCAAGCCGGACTTCGCGTCCTCGCGCTCGGCGAACCGCTCAGCTTCTGGGAGACGCTCGAGCAGGTGCAACCCGATCTGGTCGTCACCGGGGCGGCCATGACGGGTGTGTCAGGGGTCGACCTCTGTCGCGCGCTGCGCGCCGATCCGCGATGGCGCGAACTCCCGGTCATCCTGATGGCCAGCGCCGACGAAGCGGCCCTCGCCAAGGAGGCCTACCGCGCCGGGAGCGATGACCTCGTGCGCAAGCCGGTGCAGCGCGACGACCTCGTGGCGCGAGTCGAGAACCGGCTGCGTCGCTCGCGACAGCAGCGGCGCCCTAACGAGTCGGACGCGGTCACCGGACTCCCCGGTCGACGCAAGGCCGAGCGCGATCTCGATCGCTTCATCCAGATCGCGCGGCGCCATCGCCACGAGGTCACGCTCATCACGCTGCGCCTCGACGCCTACGCCGGCGCCGTGCAGCGCGTGGGGCAGTCGGCGGTGGATGCGGCGTCGCTCGCCTTCAGCCAGATGCTGCTGCAGTCGTTCAGGGCAGAGGACGTCGTCTCGCAGTGGGGGCCCAACGAGTTCGTGGTCGGGCTCTTTGACGCCAACGGCGAGAACGCCGCCACCCGCGTGCGCGAGCTGATGGCGGCGTTGCGCACGCGTCGCTTTGCCGCCCCGGCAGGTGCAACGCTGGCCCTCACCTGCAGCGCCGGCATCGCCTCCTTTCCCGACGACGCCGGCGACGTGCGCGCCTTGCACGAGGCGGCCGACGCGGCGTTGATGGTCGCAGGCGGCGCCACGGGCGAGGAGACGCTGGGGATCGCCAGCGCCCCCAACACGCGCGCCACCGGTCGCGTCGACGTGCTCCTGGTGGAAGACGACGCCGCCGTCGCCACGCTCCTCGTCCACGCGCTGCAGAGCCGCCAGTACGAAGTGCGCTGGCTGCGCAGCGGGCAGGAGGCCGCGGGTGCCTTGTTAGGCGAGCGCCCCGAGATCCGCGCCCGCCTCATCCTCATGGAGGTCAACCTCCCCGAACTCGACGGGCTCGCCCTGCTGCGCTCCCTCGCCGAGCAGGACGTGCTGCGTCACACGCGGGTCGTCATGCTCAGCTCGCGCAGCACCGAAGCCGAGACGGTGCAGGCGTTCGAGCTGGGCGCCTTCGACTACGTCCCCAAACCGTTCAGCGTCCCGGTCCTGGCCGAGCGCATCCGGCGGGCGATGCGGACATGAGCGCGGTGCGCCTGATGAGTGCCGCATGAAGGAATCGCTCCTGTACCAGGTCTCCTACTACCTGGTGTATCTCGAGCTCACGCTCACCATCGTCTTCGCCGTGGCGCTCACCCTCAGCGCCGCGCTGGCGCGGTGGCGGCGCACACGGCACGAAACGTTGAGTGCCAGCGGGCGCGAGGTGCTGGCGCGCGCCATCGCCGACGGAGGTGACGAGCCAGCCGGAATTGCAGCCTTCGCACGCCTGCCGTGGACGGTGCAGCAGGAGTTGGTGCACGAGTTTGGCGGCGCGCTCACCGGGAGCGGACGCGATCGCCTCACTCGGCTGGGGCACCAGGCCGGGATCACGCAGCGCGCCGAATCGATGTGCCGCAGCCTGTGGTGGTGGGATCGCCTGGCCGGCGCGCGCGTGCTCACCGCGCTCGACCAGGACACGCCCGTCATGCGCCCGCTCCTGCGCGATCGCAGCGCGGTGGTGCGCGCGCAGGCCTTCGTGTGGGCCGCCGGACGCGTGGACGAAGCAGTGATCGACGAACTCGTCTCGCGACTCGCCGATCCCGAACGACTCTGCCGCTTCACCGTGCAGGACTCGCTGCTGCGACTGGGGCGTCCGGCCGCGCAGGCGCTGCGCCGCTTCCTGCAGGATCCCGGGCGACCGGGCATCGCCGACGCGCTCGCCGTGGCGCGCGGGCTGGGGCAGCCCGAGCTCCTCGATCCGTCGCTGGCGCTGGCGCACCACCCCAACCACGACGTGCGGGCCCGTGCCTCCGCGGTACTCGGCGTTTTGGGCGGCGACCAGGCGGTCAACGCACTGGTCGCGCAGTTGGAGGACGACTCGCCGCAGGTGCGCGCCGCCGCCGCCCGCGCGCTGGGAGAGCTGGGAGCGTGGACGTCGTGCACCGCCCTGTTGCAGCTGCTGGGCGACACGAGCTGGCCGGTGCGCCGTGAGAGCGCGCTCGCCCTTCGGCGCATGGGCGGGGCCGGCATGCTGACGCTGCGCCGCGCGCTGGCGTCGAGCAACCCGTTCACCGCCGACATGGCGCGGCAGGTGCTCGACCTGCCGGAGTCGGTCTACTTGCAGGTGACGGCGTGAACCACGCCGCGCTCGTCTCCTGGCTGGCGTCGGCCCTCGCGGGGCTCGACTTCGCCATCCTGCTCTACTTCATCGCCATCAACCTGGCGTACATCACGCTGGTCACCTGCGCCACGTGGGAACTCGTCATCCACATCCTGCGCATCCGCGGCGAGAGCCGCGCGCGAATCATGGGATCGGCGGTGACGCCCAGCATCAGCATCCTGGCCCCGGCCTACAACGAGGAAGCGACGATCGCCGAGAGCGTGACGGCGCTGCTGGCGCTGCACTATGCCAACGTCGAGCTGGTGGTGATCAACGACGGATCGCCCGATACCACGCTCGAGGTGCTCAAGCAGCGCTTCGACCTCACCCCCATCCACACCATCGTGTGGAAGCGCATCGAGACCAAGCCGGTGCGCGGGCTCTATCGGTCGCGCTCGCACCCCAACCTGCTGGTGGTCGACAAGGTGAACGGGGGCAAGGCCGATGCGCTCAACGTGGGGCTCAACCTCGCCACCGGCGACCTGGTGTGCGTCATCGATGCCGACACCATCGTCGACGCCGACGCCCTGCAGCGCCTCGCCCGCCCGTTCCTGAGTCATCACGATGTGCTTGCGGCTGGCGGTACCATCCGCATTGCCAACGGCTCGACCATCGCCACCGGGCGCGTGACCGAGCCGAGGGCGCCCAGCACCTTCGTGGCGGGGGTGCAGGTGGTGGAGTACTTCCGGGCCTTCATGTTCGGGCGCCTGGGGTGGAACCCGATCGGCGGCAACCTGATCATCTCCGGCGCCTTCGGGCTCTTTCGGCGCGATGCCGTCATTGCGGCTGGCGGCTATACGCACGACACCGTGGGCGAGGACATGGAGCTCGTCCTCAAGCTGCGGCGCCAGGCGTACGAGGCCAAGCGCCCGCACCGCATCCTCTTTGTCCCCGACGCGGTGGCGTGGACCGAGTGCCCCGAGTCGCTGCGCGTGCTGGGGCGCCAGCGCGACCGCTGGCATCGCGGGCTCGCCGACGTGCTGTGGCGGCATCGCACCATGTGCTTCAACCCGCGCTACGGCGTGGTGGGGATGTGGTGCTACCCATACTTCGTCTTCGTCGAACTCCTCGCCCCGGTCGTCGAGCTGCTCGGCTGGATCGGCCTCGTGCTCGGCGTCGCGCTCGGGCTCCTCAACGCCTCGTTTGCCGCGCTCTTCTTCCTCATGGCGTACGGCATTGGCGCGGTGCTCAGCATGTACGCGCTGCTGCTCGAGGAGTGGAGCTTCCCGCGCTACACGCGCTTCTCCGATCGGGTGCGGCTCGTCTGGTACCTCGTGCTGGAATCGTTCGGCTACCGGCAGCTGACCGTCATCTGGCGCCTGCGCGGGCTGTGGAAGTTCCTGCGCGGTCGCACCGACTGGGGGCGCATGGAACGGCGCGGCTTTGCCAAGGCGCCGGCCGTGCCTAACGCTGCGCCCCTCGCTGGCTCACCCGACGCGACCGAGCCCCGGCAGACGCCGGCGGTCGCCTGACCCTCTCGTCATTCACTGCATGTCACCGATCACTCGTCACGTCGCCGTTGCACTCGGATTGCTCCTGACGGCGTCGCCGCTCGCCGCGCAAAAGGGCGCGTCGACCCGCATCGCGACCGTGGAAGTACGCGCCGGGCGCGACGCCCTCAGCAGCGGCGCCGCGTCGTGGCAGGACCAGGCGGTCACGCTCGGGCTGCGGGCCTCCGCGCGCACCGGGCTCTCGCTCACGGGGGAGCGGTTGGAGCGCTTCGGCATGGACGACCAGCGACTGCAGGGCGAGCTGTCGTTCGCGATGGGACGGCGTCTCACCGTCGGCGTCGAGGGTGAGGTGAGCAACACACACGAGGTGGTCGCGAAGCATGGCGGTGCGGCGCAGTTGCACCTGTCGCTCCCTGCGGGATGGGGGGTGGCCGCGCGCGGGAGCGTGCGTCGCTACTCGGCCGTCGACGTGCAGGGGGCGTCGTTCTCGCTGGAGCGCTATTGGGGGAGCTTCCTCGCGTCATACACGGCAGCGCCGGTGCGTCTGGCCGATGCGCCGGTGGTGACCACCCAGAGCGCGCGCCTCACGCGCTTCTTCGGCGAGCGTGGTTCGCTCACGCTGATGGGCGCGTCTGGCAAGGAAGTGGAGGCGCTGTCGGCGTCAGGGCCGCTGGTGGCTGCTGTGCGCGCCGGCGGGGCGTGGGGGGTGATTCCCGTCGCGCCGCACCTCGCGCTCACGTGGGGGGCCGACGTGACGCGTTACGAAGGGCTCTTCACCCGTCGGCACGCGTCACTGGGGATGCGGGTCGCCTCGCGTTAGGCGCGCCCCCTCCGTCAGGCGTGCGGGATGACGCCTGTCGCGGCCAATGCCTCGCGCGCCGCACGTTCCCCGCTCTCCACCGCCCCTTCCAGGTACCCCTGGGCGTCGATCGAGGTGTGCTCGCCCGCAAAGTGGCAGCTCCCGACCATCTCTCCCTCTGCCCCGGCGAATCGCTGGTACTGGCCGACCCGGAAGTACGAGTACGAACCGAGCGTCCACGGGTTGCGTGGCCAGTCGTCGAAGGTGGCCTTGCCACTCCATCGCGCGGTGAGCCCGGGAAGGACCGGCTCCGCGCGTGTGAGGAACTCCTGCGCCAGCACCGTCGGATGGCGGCCGCTCTGCTGCAGCGTTACGCCAGCCCCCGTGTAGTTGACCAGGATCCCCTGCGATCCCGGTTGCGCGCGCGTGACCTCCCACGTGGCCTGGTATCCCGTGTCGGCGTAGCTGTCGCCGCCGTTGCCTAACGTGTGCCAGTGGCGGGTGTCGAACTGCAGCGCGAGCTTGGCGTTCATTCCCATCCCCAGCTCGCTGATCGCGCGCGCCTTGGCCAGCGGGAACCCCGCCTGGCTCCAATCCACGCGGTCGCGCATGACCGAGAAGGGGATGGCAAGGACGACGCGGTCGGCCGTGACACTGGTGGCGTCCTCGAAGTCGAGCGTCCAGCCGCTCCCCTGCGGCCGGATGGCCGCCAGTGCCTTCCCGGGGACGATGCGCCCGCCGAGCGCGGAGGCCAGCGCGCTCACGATCCGGTCGTTTCCACCGCGCACCTTGTACTTCTCGTTGGAGGGACCAAAGAGCCGCAGCTGGCCCTGCCCCACCGCACCCATCAGGTAGAGGAGGTTGAGCGCGCTCTGGTCGTCGATCTCGCCGCCGTACTCGATCGTGTACGCCACGTCGAGCAACTGGCCGAGGCGCGACGACATCCCTCCGGGAACGCGCGAATTGATCCAGTCGCGGATCGACATGGCATCGAGCGCGCGTCCCGCCGCGGTCGACGACGTGTACAGCGTCGGGTACCCTGCCTCCTGGTAGTCGCGCTTGAGCGGTTGCCACACCGCCTTGAGGTCGCGCAGTGCGTCGACCAGCGGGTAACGCCCACCGTCGAACCAGAAGAAGGGCTCGCTCCCGTTAGGCTCGGCGGCCAGGACGTTGTCGAGCGTGAGCCGCAGTTCCTGCGCGAGCTGCCGGATGGTCGTGTGCGACTGGTCGATCAGCTCTCCCCCGTGCTCGGCGAGCTGGCCTCCTTCAAAGGACGAGCGATTGGTCCAGCAGCGCCCGCCGAGGCGAGTGTTCGCTTCGTACAGCGTGACCGTCACGCCGCGTTGTGCGAGTCGGTACGCGCACGTCAGTCCGGCGAGTCCCGCCCCCACCACCGCCACGCGCGCTCCGCCGACCGACTTGGCGGCAAAGGGGGCACCGGGTCGCACGCCCAGCGATCGCTCTGGTCCGCCGCACGCGGCGAGCGCCGCGCCGGCCGCGCTTGCGGCAGAGACGCCCACGAAACGACGCCGTGTATAACCGGGCTGGTCGATGGCGCTCGCCCCCGATATCAGGTCATCGGTGAGGAGGCCGCGCTCGGCCGCACCAGCGGCAAGGCGGCACGCGGCGACAACGCGCGAGAGGAGAGGGGTCCGAGGCACGGCGACGAGAGGTTAGGCGAATGTTGGAACGCGACGGCATCAACTACTACACGTCGCCACCCTGTCGCGCCAGTCGGTCGGCATTGCCGAGTTTGTGCGTTGCGTTCGCCGACCGATCACCCCGTCAGCGCACGTCCTATTCCAACCAGACCTCCACCTGCCGGTTGGATTCGACGAGCGAGAAGATCGGCCGCGGGTAGAGTTCGCCCTGCTCCTGCAGGTCGAGCATGATTGCATCGACGGGGATCTGCTCGGCGCGCACCTTCTCGACCACATCGTCGGGCATGAGCTCGATGAGCCAGCGCGCACTCTTGGCCGGAAGAGCGACGCTCACGCGTTCCTCGCCGTCGCGGATCACGCGCACCATCAGGTTCTTGGCGGGTTCGCCGGGGGCGGCGGCCTTGGAACCGAAGAGTCCGCGAACCCAGGTATAGGGGCAGCCGGCCATGCGTGCCTGCGGAGGAAGGACGGGGGGGTGCCGATGGGTGGGGGCGTGCGACGCCCCCACCGCGGGAGTATCGGCAGCGGGCGGGAATCCTCGCCCGGGAGTTGGCGGGTTAGGCCGCCTTCACCTCCGGAGTGGCGGGGATGCTTGACTCGATTGCCCTGTCCGTCGTTCCACCGGTTGAGGTGGCCGGCGTGGCCGGCGTGGCCGGCGTGGCCGACGTGGCGATCGATGCGGACGCGGGTTCGGACGCCATCGCACCGGTCCCGGGGCGCACCTGCTTCTTGAGCGTTCGCCATTCGGTGTGCAGCGCTGGGGTCGCCTCGAGGACGGGGGCGATCATCGCATCCAGCAGGGCGATGATGGCGCGCCCCTTGGAGATCTCCTCCTTCACCCCCGCGGTCGAGGCGTTGCGGCGCCCGATGTCCTTGGCGCGGTCGTCGATCGTCGCCTTGAGTTCACGCGCCACCTGCCGCAGCTGCTCGGCGAAGTCGGCGGCAAATCCTCCGGCCACGAATGCCCCCTTCTGTGACTCCGCCGCGTCGGCCATCCCCAGCGCAGCGGCGACGGTTCCTTCGGCGTCGGACTTTCGCGGGATCGACAGCGCCCGTTGCAGCGCACTGTCGTTCGGGGCCAGCGTGCGCCCGAAGCGCGAGACCGGGGCCATGTACTCCAGGCGCACCTGTCGCACCTGACGGGAGAGTGTCGACGTTCCCGACTTGGCGAGGCGTGTGCGCGTGTCCTGTTCCACCGAGTACGACGTGAGCCGGTCGACGACCCCTGCCAGGGCATCGAGCTGCGCATCGAGCTTGGCGAAGCGGACGGCGACGCCGTTGCGGCGAAGGAAGTCTCGCACGCGACGGAACGTCTGGAGTGTGTGTTTCTGCTGCTTGTCCATGGGTGCCTCCATGTAATGGATGTGCGGACGCCGAGTGAGAGCGTCTCGCGCGCGGGCGTCCGGCGTCGCGCGAGCGTGAGGAGAGCGGTTGGTGTGTCAGGAGCGGCGAGCGGCGGTCGCGCTGCCGCATGTGGGGGGCGTGCAGGCGATGGCGCGCGTCTGTAGCGTGCGGCCGAGCGCCGCGCGGTCGCGGGGGCGTGTCGTGCGGCTGCGGGGGCGCGTTGCGCGCTCGCGGATGTGCGTTGCACGCGCGCGGGTGCGAGTTGCACGCTCGCGAGAGTGCGTTAGGCAATGGCTGCGGTGTGTTGCGCGCGCGCGCGGGTCGTCTCGCCGGCGCGGTGATGCATTGCGAGGGCCCGCGAATGCGTCGTGCGCATGCGCCGCTCCGATCGTCAGCTGCGGCTATGGTGTCTGCGCGTGCTCGAAAGACTCGTGCGGCGGCGCGGATCGGTTGCGCAGTGGCGCGGGGCGGTTGGGCGGCGGCCGCGTGGCGTTCATCGCGTGCGTGCGAACGACGTGCACACCGCGATGACGACTCTTCGCGCGCGGGCAACGTCTGTTCGTGCGCGGAGGCTCACCACGCGGCCGCTGGAGCTCGTTGTGCAGGCGCGGCGACCGGTTGTGCCGCGGCGTGCGCCGGTTGCGCGCGCGGCGGCTCGTGTGGCGGCGCGGGGGACGCGATCAGCACTCGCGGCCGGCCGTTCAGCGCTCGCGGCGGGGTGCCATGCGCGCGGCGAGGGCGGGTGCTTGGCCGCGGGCGACGATGGTGGAGTGGATCGCGGGCGTTGATCCGCCGCCGCGCGCTCGCGCGCAGCATCGAGCGGCGATTGTGCGCCGCCGAGCCGCCGGCCGGCGCTTATCAGCGCGACACCGCCATGTTCGCGCCGTCGCACACCCCTTCATAAGGGTAGAGCCCGGAAACGGGCTCCGTGTCAAGTGGGGGTCGAGAATTTCTCGTACGCGCGCCGCGGCAGCGCGTGCTTTGTCAGGGATTGCCTGAATTTCGGCAAACGGTGCAGCATTTGGCGAATTCGTGTCGGAGTACCTATAGGGGGGAGAAAGAGCACGCGATCAGCAGGTCGGATCATAGCGATCAAGGGGTCAGAGTCCTTGATCCGTTTCAAGGGGTCAGAGTCCTTGATCCGTTCAAGGACTCTGACCCCTTGAAAGAGCCTCTGAAAGAACCTCGTGAGTCCCAGGCCGTCGCCGGAGGCACCTGCGTGTCCGGGATTCCCGGAATTTCGCGCCAAATCGCAGCGTTTTGCGATCTCGTGGCGGCTCTATAGGAGGGAGCATCACGTCACACCGTCCGTTTGTTCACTCGAACCGAGGAGATCATCCGATGCACGACGACTGTTTGTACGATGAAGCCGCCGAGTGGAGCGGTATCGCACCTTGCGACGGGGCTGTAGAGGTGCGCGCGACTGCGGCTGCGGAGACCGAGGCGCCGTCCGTCGGGCGCCCTAGCGATGTGCTGCCGCTACAGCCGACGGCGGCGGACCGGGCGTTTGCCGGCGTGCTGGGCCGCCACCATCCCGCCCTCCGGGCCATCTCGTGGCAGCTGGCGTGGTACGATCCGGACCTGCGGGACGACCTCGAGCAGGAGGGGCGCATCGCGCTCTGGCGCGTGAACCCGTTGCGGCTGGCGGCGGCGGTCAACCCGGCGAGATATCAACGCGCCGTGATCCGACATGCGATGCTGAGGCACCTCCGCACCCTGTCGCGCCAGGATCCGGGGGAGACGCGCATCGACTGGCGGATCGTGGAGGACGTGCTGGAGTCGTTCGGGGAGCGACGGGATGGGGGGCGGCGGGCGGCGTAGGCGTCGCGCTCAGCGCCCCTTCGCCCCGCCAGTGAAAATCGCCTTGGGAATCATCACGTGCGCCCCCACGTTGCCGTCGACGAGCTGCGTGATGCGCACGTCGCAGGCGACGCTGGCCAGCATGTAGGCATCCTCGCGCGACAGCCCCTTCTCGGTGGACAGGAACTCGATCGCCTGTCGCAGCGCGGTCTTGGTCGCGGTCACGAGGTCCTTGTCGGCCCCCATCGCAATCCAGTGCGTTGGGGTCTCGCCACGCGGCCAGGTGAGCTTCATGTCCTTGCGCACGATGACGTCGATCACCCCCACCAGCGAGGTCTCGAGCGCCGTGATGTCGACCTCGCCGTCACCCTGCCCCGCATGGCCATCGCCGAGTTGGAGGAGGGCGCCGGCGACGTGCACGGGGATGTAGAGCGTGGTCCCCGCCACCAGCTCCTTGTTGTCGAGATTGCCGGCGTGCATGTGGGGCGGGGCGCTGCTGACGCGGCCGATTGCGGCTGGCGGCGCCACCCCGATGCTCCCGAAGAACGGCTTGAGCGGGATGTCGATCCCGGGGGCAAAGCGCGCCATCATCGCGCGTTTGTCGAGCGGGATGATCTTCATCTGCCGATTGGGAAAGTCCTCGGGGATGAAGCCGCTGGTGGGGCCAAAGGCGTTGTAGGCGTACGGAATGGCGAGGTCGATCTTCTTGAGCCGCACCTCGAGCACGTCCCCCGGCTCGGCCCCCTCGACGTAGATCGGGCCGGTGAGGATGTGCCCTCCCGGGCCACGATCCTTCACGCTGTCGACGATGGCGCGCAGCGATGGCTCGACGTCGTCAGGCTTGACCCCCGCCCCTTCCAGTCGCGCCGGCGTCGACGTGAGGAGCGTCCCGATCGTGACCTCGTCGCCAGATGCAATCCGCAGCACCGGCTTGGCGTCGGCCCAGTAGTAGCCGTAGGCGACGGTGGAAGGGGAGGGCATGAGGCGGTGGCGGCGCGGGGGCGCACCTGGGCGCTCCATGCTCGACGAAGCGGGCGCGCCAGCTCTCCCTTCGATGGTGACCGTCGCTTGCGCCTGTGCGAGCGCACTGACCCACAGCGTACAGAGCGTTCCAGCGAGCACGGACCATGTCTGGCGCGGACGGATCGAAGGCAATCGAGACATTGTCACACCGGTGGGTAGTTGGAAGCGCGCGTCGCGCGCCGCCGAATTCGGGGTTCAAGGGGGTTCAAGGGGTCAGAGTCCTTGAACGAAGTGTTTCAAGGACTCTGACCCCTTGAAAGTCACTTGACCGGGACCCCTTGATCAGCCGCGAGTCTCTTGCTCGTCAGCGGGTCGCGTTGCCCTCACGCGCCTTGGCCGCCTCCGCATCCGCCAACCACCCGCGCCGCACCTGGTCCATCGGGATGCTCGACTGATACGGCTTGATGTCCAGGATGGGCGACCCGTCGAGCATGTCGATCCCACGCACCTTGAGCGTCGCCCCGTCACGGCCAAGCAGCTCCACGACGGTGAGCCCGATGGGATTGGGGCGCAACGGCATGCGGGTGGCGAAGACGCCGTGTGGCTTTCCGTCGGCGCGTGCACGCGACATGAGCGCGACGCCTTCGACGCGATCGAAGACCCAGATGACATAGAGGTGCGAGAACCCCTCGATGTCGGTGAGCCCTTCCTCCAGTTCGGGGCGCAACACGAGCTCCCCTTCGGTCTCGTGCTTCGCCCCGAGCCCCTTGGGGACCTGGTCGATGGTCTTGAACGGGGAGCGGACGACCCCAATCGGTTCGAACTGGATCACCGCTCCCCCGACGTTGCGTTAGGCACCTTGTGCGTCACTCCTCGTTGGTCGCCGCGCGCGTCTGCCACCCGGCCAACTGCTTCCCCACCGGGAGCTCGCGCACACGCACGCCGGTCGCCGCAAAGATCGCGTTGGCCAGCGCCCCGCCAGCCGGCGGCACCCCCGGCTCACCGATCCCCCCGGGGAGCCCCTCGCTCTCGACGATGTGCACATCCACCACGCGCGGCGCCGCACGCATGCGCGTCACCTGATAGTCGCGGTAGTTCGACTGCACCACCTTCCCTTGGGCGAACGTCACTTCGCTGTACAGCGTGTTGCTCATCGCCATGATCAGCGCCCCTTCCATCTGCGCCTTGGCGCGATCGGGGTTGGCGACGTAGCCCGCATCAACAGCCACCGTGGTCCTGGGCACGAGCACCGTCCCGTCGGGGAGCACCTCGACCTCGACGACCATCGCCACATACGACAGGAAGCTGCGATGGATGGCGATGCCGCGCCCCTTGCCGCGCGGGAGCTTCGCCCCCTTCCACCCGCTCTTGTCCATCGCCAGCTGCACGACCTTGCGCGCGCGCGCCGAGTCGAGCGGATGGTCGGTCCAGGTGGCGCCGTAGTTGCTCGCCGGTGCCACCAGCCCCGCCTTGGACAGGTCCACCTGCCGGTCGCTCCCGATGAGCTGCAACAGGAAGTCGCCGGTGTCCTGCTTGGCGGCGTGCGCCAGTTCATCGACAAACGACCCGATGGCGAAGCCGTGATGGATCGCGTTGACGCTGCGATACCACCCGATGCGCGCCATGGCCACAGCCGGACACGCCTCGATGCTCATGTTGGGGATGTCGAACGGGATGTCGCTGGCCCCGTTGGTCAGCTCATCGGCGCTCGGCCCCGGGACGTTAGGCGCGAAGGTCGCCGAGATGGCGGGATACGCCGACCGGTGCAGCCAGGCGGTCACCTTGCCCGACGAATCGAGCGCGGCTTCCAAGTGGTGCGCGGCGACACTGTGATAGTACGAGTGCCGCAGGTCGTCCTCGCGCGTCCACTGCACGCGCACCGGCGCCCCGACGGCCTTGGCCAGGAAGGCCGCCTCGCACACGAAGTCCGGCTTGCTCTTTCGCCCGAAGCCGCCGCCTAACAAGGTCACGTGCACGGTGACGTTGGCCACGTCGACCTTGAGGTACTCGGCCAGCGTCTTGCGCGCGTCCATGGGCGATTGCGTGCACGCCCACGCCTCGACCTTTCCTCCCTCCACCTTGGCGATCGCCGCCACCGGTTCCATCTGGGCGTGCGAGAGGTGGGGGACGTAGTACTCCGCCGTCAGCTTGCGGCTGGCGGAGGCGAGGGCGGCCGTCGTGTCCCCAATGCTGCGGCCAGCCGACCCGGGCTTGCGCACCGACCCTTCGAGCGTCGCCTTGTACGTCTTGCTGTCGTAGGCGCCGTTGGCGCCGTCGTCCCAGGTGATCTTGAGCGCGTCGCGCCCCTTCATGGCGGCCCAGGTGTTCTTCGCCACCACCGCCACGCCGCCTAACGGCATGTATGCCCCGGGGATGGGCGTCTCGGGGATTCGCACCACCCTTTCGACGCCAGGCACCTTGAGTGCGGCGCTGTCGTCGACGCTCACCACCTTCCCCCCCCACACGGCAGGGCGGGCGATCACGGCGACCTTCATCCCGGGGAGGATCACGTCGGCGCCGTAGACCGCCTTCCCCGTCGTCATCGGGACGAGGTCGATCGACGGCATCTTCTTCCCCTGCCACTTCCGCTCATTCGGACGCTTGATGCGCACGCGCTCCTTGGCCGGCATCGGCAGCGCGCGCGCCGTCGCCACCAGCGCGCCGTAGGCCTTGGTGCGCCCGCTCCCGCTGTGCACCACCACGCCGTTCTTCGCCTGGACCTCGCTCGCGCTCACCCCCCATTCCTTCGCGGCGGCATCCTCGAGCAACGCGCGCACGCTCGCCCCCGCCTCGCGGTACTTGGAGAGGAAGTCGCGGATGGACGTCGAACCGTCGGTGTTCTGGCTCCCGTACTTGGGCTCATCGCCTAACGCCTGCTCCACCCGGCACCTGTCCCAATCGGCTTCCATCTCGTCGGCGATGATCATCGGCATGGTCGTGCGAATCCCCTGCCCCATCTCCGAGCGGTGGCAGACGATCGTCACGATCCCGTCGTCGGCCAGGCGGATGTAGGCATGCGCCTCCCACGGCTCGGCGGACGTTGCGCCCGCGAGCACACGCTCGGCGGCCTCCAACCGGCGTACGCCAAAGGGACCAGCGGCAAACAGCAATCCGCCAACCCCCAGCAGCTTCACCAGGTCGCGGCGACTGGTATCGACCGCGGGGGTCTCGTCAGGCGCAACAATGGGCGCGGTCTCGGGTGACGTCGCCTCGCGGGGTTCGCCGGCCGGCGCCGCGTCGGTCGCCGACATCCACGGCAGGTAGTCGCGCGCGCTCATGACCGCTTCTCCGCGGCCGCCTTGATCGCGGCCCGAATGCGTGGATAGGTCCCGCACCGGCAGATGTGCCCGTTCATCGCCGCGTCGATATCGGCGTCGGTGGGGTTGGGCGTGTTCTTGAGCAGGTTCACGGCCTGCATGATCTGCCCGCTCTGGCAAAAGCCGCATTGCGGGACGTCAAGCTCGCGCCACGCCACCTGCACCTTGTTCTCGCCCGCCGGATGCAATCCTTCGATGGTGACCACCGCCGTCCCCTCGAGCGTCTGCATGCGCCGCTGGCAGGCGCGGGCCGGCGTGCCGTCCACGTGCACGGTGCACGCGCCGCATTGCGCGATGCCGCACCCGTACTTGGTCCCGGTGAGCTGCAGCTCGTCTCGCAGGAACCAGAGGAGCGGCATGGTGGGGTCACCGTCATACGTGCGCTTGACGCCGTTGACGGTCAGGGTGATCGGGGCGGTGCTCATGAAGGCTCCCGGTGGACGTACCGAAGTCGGTGGATCTCTGAGTTTGCGGCTCGGGCGCCCTTCGCGCTAGCGTCGGCGCAGCTGGTTGCTGGCGATTCGTGGGCGCACGCTGACATCTTCAAGCTCGGGCGTACTAACGATGTGATTCGAACGACGTGAGGGGGCGCGGATGACGACAGGGCGGCCATGCGACCGGGAGTAGTCACCGACGCGGACACGTGCCGTGAGTTTGTCACCCCCCGCCTGATTCAGGCAGGATGGGGCGAGGATGCATGCGCCATCGGTGAGCAACGCGGTTTTACCAAAGGGCGCATCATCGTAACGGGGGGCAAGATTCGTCGCGGCCGGCAGAAACGCGCGGATTATCTACAGTTCTACCGTAGCGAGTACCCTCTGTATAAAGATGATTTGGAGAAGAATCGAGTCGCCTTCCCCGGCACAGCTTCCAGGAATCGCACTTTAGGCCTCGGCAGTGGCCTAGCGATCGAAGTGGCTGTGCCGAACGTGTGTTTGCACAGTGTGTGCGGCCGTCTACAGGCGGCAGTTGCTGGGCTCAGGGTGACGCCCACCGGCATCTGCAATGCCATTACCTCACGGCTCCCTGCGACACTCGAACGTGTGTTCGGAGAGGATCGCTGAATGCAGTTCGTCGCCAACGGACCAGACATTCCCGACGCTCTCCTTCAGGCGCATGAAGAGGGAAGAGTGGTGTTCTTCTGCGGCGCTGGGATCTCGTATCCTGCTGGGTTGCCTGGGTTTGGGGGTTTGGTAGAGAGCATCTACAGAATCGCCGGCACCACGCGATCACGGATCGAAGAGGAGGCGTTCACACACGGGCGGTTCGATGCGACGCTCGATCTGCTCGAGCGCCGCCTCCCAGGTCAGCGACTCGCCGTTCGACGGTACCTCGCGCAAGCTCTCAAGCCGAAGCTTCGCCGCAAGGGCGCCACAGCTACGCACGAGGCACTTCTCACGCTTGCCCGTACCCGAAACGGTGCGCTGCGTCTCGTTACCACCAATTTCGATCGATTGTTCGAGAAGGCAGCGAAGCGAACGAAGGTGACGGTTCATGCCTATCCGGCGCCCTTGCTCCCAATCCCCAAGAACAGCCGGTGGGACGGGGTCGTGTATCTGCACGGCTTTCTACCTGAAAAGCCGGACGACTCGGCGTTGAACCGCCTCGTCGTTACGAGCGGCGACTTCGGCCTAGCATACCTGACTGAGCGCTGGGCGGCTCGCTTTGTGAGTGAGCTCTTCCGCAACTACGTGGTGTGCTTCGTCGGCTACAGCATCAACGACCCGGTGCTGCGCTACATGATGGATGCTTTGGCGGCCGACCGAATGCTCGGAGAGACTACGCCGCAAGCTTGGGCACTCGGGGACTACGAGCCCGGAAGTGAAGCGTCTAAGTCGACGGAGTGGGAAGCCAAGGGCGTTTCTCCGATCCTGTATGAGGCAGGCGCCGGCAAGAACCGTCACTCGGTGCTTCATACGACACTACAGGAGTGGGCAGACACGTACCGAGATGGCGTGACGGGCAAGGAGCGCATCGTCGTCAATCATGCGCTTGCCCGGCCGTCAGCCAGTACGCGCCAAGATGACTATGTAGGACGGATGCTCTGGGCGCTTGCGGACGCGTCAGGACTGCCCGCTCGGTTGTTCGCAGACTTCAATCCTGTCCCTTCTCTCGATTGGCTCTTCGAAGCCTTCGCAGACGGTCGGTATCGGCATGCCGACCTTAATCGCTTTGGCGTACCACCGCGTGAAGATGTTGACGCGAAGCTTCGCTTCAGCCTCATACATCGCCCGGCGCCATATCTGCTCGCGCCACCAATGACGCTAGTCTCGGGCGGAACGGCGGCGACAGGCTGGGACGACGTCATGTACCAGCTGGCTCGTTGGCTAATGCGGCACCTGAACGACCCGCGCGTGGTCATCTGGATTGCTCAGCATGGCGGGCAACTGCACCATCGATGGGCTTGGTCGATCGAGGACGAACTTGAACGTCTGGCTAAACTCGTGGTTGAAGGCAAGACGATCGAGCTAGCAGAGATTCGGTCTCACGCACCCAACGCTATTCCAGGACCGCTCATGCGGCACCTCTGGCGCCTGCTACTCAGTGGGCGAGTAAAGTCTTCCTGGCACAAGCCGGATCTCTATCGCTGGAAAGCTCGTTTCAAACGTGAGGAGTGGTCGTCTGCGCTCCGCATCGAAATGCGCGAATTGCTCGCACCCAGAGTCGCGCTGAAGCCACCGTTTCGTCTGGAACAGGACTCCGTCACTGCAGACGAACCGACTCACATGCGCCAGCTCGTTGACTGGGACCTGGTCTTGGCTTCCGACCACGTCCGCGCTGCGCTCAAAGATCTCGCGGGCGACCTCTGGAACGCCGCCTTGCCTCGCCTGCTCAGCGATTTCGAGCAACTAGTCTGCGACTGTCTGGATCTGATGCGGGAGTTGGGCGAAGCGAGCGACCGGAGTGACCGATCACACTGGGATCTCCCGTCGATCAGCACGCACCCGCAGAATCGCGGGTTTCAGGACTGGGTCACGCTTATAGAGCTATTGCGAGACTCGTGGCTAGCAACAGCAGAGATCGATCCGCGAGCGGCCGCGAGCGCTGCTTCACGTTGGTACGGAATGCCATATCCAACGTTTAAGCGGCTTGCGTTCTACGCTGCAAGCCGCGAGGGCACGGTCGACTCGGGAACATGGATCGGGTGGCTGCTGGCGGATCGGGCTTTGTGGCTCTGGTCATCCGAAACGCATCGTGAAGTTTGTCGGCTCCTGGTGCAACAGGGCAGCGCACTCTCAGAGGGAGAGAAGGAGCAGCTAGAGTCAGCGATCCTCATCGGTCCTCCTCGTGAGATGTACCGCGCTGATCTGGAACCGGAACGATGGAGCGACATTGGCGCACGGGCCGTGTGGCTGCGTCTTTCTAAGTTGCGCGAGTCAGGGCTTATGTTGGGAAGGGAGGCCAGTTCCCGACTCAACGACATCTCGGACTCGCATCCGTACTGGCAACTGGCGCCAAATCAGCGCGATGAATTCACGCACTGGATGAGCGGCACCGGTGACGCAGATTTCGAAGACAGCCGAGAGCGAGCGCCACGAGGTCGCAGCGAGCTGGCGAAATGGCTCCAGTTGCCGCGTTCCGACCAGGGCCCGTTCGACGAGGACAACTGGCGTGAGGTATGTCGGTCGCACTTCTATCGGAGCTGGAGCGCCCTCTCTGACGTGGCGGACAAAGGTGTTTGGCCAACGCATCGGTGGGAGACCGCGCTCTTGGCGTGGAGCGAGGACGGTAAGGCATTGCGCGCTTGGCGCCACGCAGCGCCTTTGGTCGAGCGCATGCCCGACAGTGTGCTGCTGGAGCTAGCCCATGAAGTGTCTTGGTGGATTGAAGCAGCCTCCAAGTCGATCGATCGCCACGAAGAGATACTGCTGGAGTTAAGTCGACGTATGCTGGCGATGCCGCTTGAGGGCGATACGGGAATCCGGGAAAATGGCGCACCATTGAGTGACCCTGTCAATGAAGCGATCAATCACCCCATCGGTCACGTCACGCAGGCACTCTTTAATCTCTGGTTCAAGCGCCAACCGAGCGATGGTGACCTGATTCCCGAGGACCTTGAGCCAATCTTCACTCAGATCTGCAACGTAGACGTTGATCGCTTTCGTCACGGTCGCGTTCTCCTCGCGGCGAGGGTCATCGCCCTATTTCGGGTCGATCGACGCTGGACGGAGCAGAACCTCTTGCCGCTCTTCGATTGGGATCGCACCGATGGTGCGGCGAGGTCTGTCTGGCATGGATTCCTTTGGTCGCCGAGGCTGTATCGACCGTTGCTGGTCGCGTTGAAACGTCCATTCATCCAGACGGCTTATCACTATGCAGAACTTGGCGACAAGGCCTCGCAGTACGCGGCGTTCCTGACGTTCATCGCTTTGGAGTCAGTCGAGGGCTTCTCCCGAGACGACTACCGGGTCGCCATTGGCGCCCTACCGCCCTCAGGATTGGAGGAGTGCGCTCGCGCACTAGTGCAAGCTCTTACAGGAGCCGGCGCGCAAAGCGCGGAATACTGGGTGAATCGTGTAGTCCCATTCTGGCGGGAGGTCTGGCCACAGTCTCGTGAACTCCGTTCGCCAGAGATCACGGAATCGCTCGCTGAGTTGTGCATCGTTGCTGGGAATGCGTTTCCGCCAGCATTCGCGCTCGTGGCTGACTGGCTGCTCCCAGTGGAGCACCCTCACTACTTGGTAAACCGTCTGTTCGAATCCGGGCTGTGCACCCAATTTCCGTTTGACGCGTTGCAGCTGCTTGACCGTCTTATTGAGGAACAGTCATTTCCGCCGTTGGACTTGGGTCGCTCCCTCGAGCAGATCGTCCTCGCTGACCCCAAGCTGTCTAGGAATGCCCGGTTCCAGCGACTCTCCGAATACTCCAGAAGGCGCGGGGGGTAACACTACTGTTTTTCTGTGACGAGGGTTGAACCCACTGCGATAGTTCCGGCTTCTTATAGGCGCCTCAGCTCAGCAGCAGCTCCAGCTCCTCACGCCCAAGGCTCGCCACCACCGAGTTGTCGGCCCGGATGATCGCCTCGGCCAGGTCGCGCTTGGACTCCTGCAGCGCCAGCACCTTCTCCTCGACCGTATCGCGCGCGATGAGGCGCTGGGCAAAGACGCGGCGCGTCTGCCCGATGCGGTGCGCCCGGTCGATAGCCTGCGCCTCGACCGCCGGATTCCACCACGGATCGAGCAGGTAGACGTACTCGGCCGCTGTGAGATTCAGGCCCACGCCACCGGCCTTGAGCGAGACGAGGAAGACCTTGCACTCCGGGTCCTCCTGGAACTCGGTCACCACCTGCTGCCGATCCTTGGTGTCGCCGTCGAGATAGGCGTAGCGCGTCCCGGCCGCGTCCATCTGCGCGCGCACGATCGACAAGAGCGACGTGAACTGCGAGAAGACGAGCACCTTGTGATCCTCGGCGGTCGCCTCGGCCACGCGGGTGAGCAGCATGTCGATCTTGCTGCTGGAATCGTCGCGGCGCGACGGGTCCACCAGCCCCGGGTGACACGCCGCCTGCCGCAGGCGCAACAGCGCCTCCAACACGTGCATCTTGCTGCGCGCCATCCCCTGCGCGTCAATGCGCCCCAACAACGAATTGCGGTAGTGATCGCGCAGCTCGTTGTACAGCGCGCGCTCCTTGGGCGAGAGGTCGACGACGAGCGTCTGCTCCAGCCGCTCGGGGAGCTCCGGCGCCACCTGCCCCTTGGTGCGGCGCAGGATGTACGGGCGCACCGCGCGCGCCAGCAGCGTGCGCGCTTCTTCGCGCTCCTCGGTGTTGCCGGGCGAGTCGAGGCGGCGGATCAACGAACCGAAGACCGACGCCTTCCCCAGCATGCCGGGGTTGAGGAACTCCAGCAGCGACCAAAGTTCGGTGAGGCGGTTCTCGATCGGCGTACCGGTCATCGCCAGGCGATGCCGCGCCCTGATCAGCCGCGCCGCCTTGGCCCCTTCGGTCCCGGCGTTCTTGATCGCCTGCGCCTCGTCGAGGATGGCATAGTCGAACTCCATCTCGCGCAGCATCGCCACGTCGCGTCGCAGCGTGCCGTAGGTCGTGATGATGAGGTCGTAGTCCCTGAGGTGCGCCGTGCTGCGCTTGCGATCGGGGCCGCCGTGGACCAGCAGGCGCAACCTGGGCGTGAAGCGTTTGGCTTCCTGTTCCCAGTTGAAGACGAGCGACCGCGGCACCACGACCAGCGACGTTCCGCCGTGTTCCTCGCGGCGCTCCTCGAGCAGCGCCAGCACCTGCACCGTCTTGCCGAGCCCCATGTCGTCGGCCAGGCAGCCGCCAAAGCCGAAGTCGCGCAGGAAGTAGAGCCACCCGAGCCCTTCCTTCTGGTACGGGCGCAGCGTCCCCACAAAGCCCTCGGGCGCTTCGGCGGGATGCACCCCTTCGAACCGCAGGAGTTGCTGCCGCGCATGTTCAAACGCCGCGTCGGTGTCGGCCGGCGGGAGGGCGCTCAGCAACACATCGAGCACCCCCAGCTGCCGCGCCGAGAAGCGCAGGTTGCCGCCGACCATCGTCCCGGCAGCCGCAAGGAAGCCCGACTTCTCGAGCCATTCGCCGCTCAGCATGCCCAGCGAGTCGTCGCTCAGCTTCACCGTGCGATCGCCGCGCCGCAGCGCCGCCAGCAGCTCGGGGAGCGTGGCGCTCACCCCGCCGCCAAAGTCGAGCGAGGCGCCGAGGTCGAACCAGTCGATCCCCGACGTCACCGACACCGAGAGGTCGCCGGCGGTGCGCAACAGGTGCCCGTCGAATTCGACGAACCACCCCTCGATCGTGAGCTCGAAGGCCACGTCCTCGCCGCGGGTTTCGCTCAGGCGGCGCGTGTAGCGCGCGCTGCCGTAGTCGTACTCCCAGCGGAAGCCCGCCTTCTCCAGCCGACGGGCAAAGGTCTCCTCTGCACCGCGATTGCGCCTGACGATACGCCGCTCCTCGCCCTGGAAGAGCGCGGCCGACGCGGCGTCCTCGGCGACCACCACGCCGTCGTAGTCGAACGAGAGCACCCCCTCGAACTTGGCCGGACTCCACGGCGTGCGCGCGACCGCACGCAGCGCCAGGCGCGGCATCGGGGCCCCTTCGTGCGTCGACAGCTGCAATTCGGGCGGCAACTCCAGCGGCGGGAGGTGCGGGAGGGCGTGCAGCTCGGCCACCAGCTCCTCGGCCTCCCGTTTGGGGACCTCGACCTTGGATTCTCCGCGCAGCGCCGGGACCAGGTCAAAGGCGCCGTGGTCGATCCAGCGCGACGCCTGCCCGCGCGCAATCAGCAGCGACTCGCGCATGAACAGGAGCGGCTCGGCGAGCAGCATCACGTCATCACCGCGCGCGAGATGCCCTTCGAGTCGGTAGCCGCTGGGGACGGACGCGCCGTTGTCGGTGGCGGCCAACACGCTGGCAGCGGGCGCGTCATCTACGGTCGCTACTTCCACCGCGTGGCTCGTACCGTCGATCTCCTCGGCGTTCGCGGCGGCTCCGTTGCCGGTGTCGCCGCCCGTCGGCACCACCGCCAGCCGCAATTCCCACGGATCGCCGTCGTCCCAGGTGAGCGGGACGAGATCTTCGGCCTTGGGCGTGGGGCGGATGTAGGCACGCCCGGAGTCGCACATGCGTCGCAGCGTGGTCTCGATCGCGGCCGCCGAGAGGAGGAAGCGGCGCGTGCTGCTGCCGGGGGCATAGTGCCCGAACTCGGGCTGTGCGCCCAGCAGCATCTGCGCCACTTCGCGGTCCACCAGCTCCGGCGCCGAGAGCCATTGCGCGCGCGTGAGGCGGAACTGACGCGGGGCGCCCCACTCGCCGTTCTTCTGCATCGACTGCATCCCCAGCTCCACGAGCAGCCCTTCCTGGCGCTCGAAGGTGAGCGGGATGTCGACGATGTAGATGATGCGCTTCCCTTCGGGATAGGCACTCGTCTCGCGCTTTTGCGCATCGCTCCCCGGGGCCATGAGCGGGGCGAGCGAGCGCAGTTGCTGCACCCACGGGCGCGGGTCGGACGGGCGCGGCGGGCGAAGGGCGGGGTGTTCGGGGAGCTCGGGGACGCGCAGGGCGGCCTCGCGCTGACGCGCCTCCTCAACCTCGCGCGCCGCCTCGCGTTCACGCTCGCGACGCGCCTCGGCTTCACGCTCTTCGGCCTCGCGCACCGCACGCGCCTCGGCGTGGTACGACTCGTCAGGCGTGTGCGGGAGGACGCCGGCGCGATCGCACGTCACGAGGGCGGCCCAGAGGTGCTCGCAGTTGCCGTACTCCTGCGCATACGAGCAGCCGCAATGCATCTCCAGCCGGCTGCCGGGGATGGCGCGGATCTCGACCTTGAGCGGGACAGCCCCCTGCACGGTGGCCCGGACCACCGCCGGATCGGCGTGGTCGACATGCACCTTGTCGCCCCGCACGTAGGCATCGCCACGGGCGCGGAGCGGAGGGGAAAACGTGACGGCGACTTTTTTCGGGATCGGCACAGGGAGGCGCGAGGGGAACCTGTAAAGCTACCGAGGTCATGGGACAAACGGGACACGTGGCGCCGAGAGAATTCGCGGAAGTCGCGGGAATCGAGGGATTCAAGGGGCGATTCCGCGTTTCACGCCCTCCCCCCGACCTCCCATCGCGCACCGCCTTCCGCCCCTCCGGCTATCGCTGGCCGACGCTTCGTCCCACGCCTCTGGCACTTCCTCCCCCCTTGCCCCGTACGTAGAGCGCTCACCGACTGCCCCCACCCCGGGGATGGCCGGGTGTGGCCACAGACTCACTTGTCACACCAGCACATGACCTCACGACGTGACTTCCTGAAGACCGGCGGCGTGGCGGCCGGCGCGGTGGCGCTGTCAGGCGCGCTGCGGTCGGCCGAGGCCGCGATACCGCGCGTTCGCCATGTGGTGACCGCCCCCGAGATGGACGCCTCGGTAAAGGAGCTCCTCATGGAGGCGCTCAACGCCGCCAAGCTCGCCGGGGCCGGTTATGCCGACGCCCGCATCGGGCGCTACCTGCAGAACTTCGTGGTGACGCGCGAGCAGCAGATCATCAACGTGGTCGACACCGACTCCATCGGGATCGGGGTTCGGGCGCTTGTGGACGGCACGTGGGGCTTTGCCGCCTCGCGCGACCTCACCAAGGGGGGCGTGGCGGCCGCGGCGCGCGAAGCGGCGGCGATCGCCAAGGCCAACCGCGTGGCGCGCGACCGGATGATCACGCTCGCGCCGGCACCGGCCGTGCCTAACGCCAGCTGGAAGAACGCCTACGAGATCGACCCGTGGACTATCCCGGTCGAGGAAAAGGCCGACCTGCTCATCAAGGCCAACGCCGCCGGGATGAAGGCGCAGAACGTGAAGTACGTCTTCAGCGCGCTCTTCTTCCGCAAGCAGGAGCGCAACTACGCCAACACCGACGGCTCGGTGATCGCGCAGACGATCGTGCAGAGCGCGATCCAGCAGCAGTTCACCGCCGTCAGCGCCGACTTCAGCGACTTCCAGAATCGCGGCAACACCATGCCGCCGGTGGGACGCGGGTGGGAGTGGGTGCTGCAGCAGAACCTGGTGCAGAACGGGACCAAGTGGGGCGAGGAGGCGAGCCAGAAGCTCAAGGCCAAGCCGGTCGACGTGGGGCGCTACGACCTCGTGCTGCATCCGTCGCACTTGTGGCTGACGATCCACGAATCGATCGCCCATCCCACGGAGCTCGATCGCGCCATGGGGTACGAGGCCAACTACGCCGGGACGTCGTTCGTGGCGCCGCCGCAGGACTTCCTCGGGAAGTTCAAGTACGGCCCCGAGTTCATGAACATCCAGGGCGACCGCTCGCAGCCAGGAGCGCTGGCCACTGTGGGCTACGACGACGAGGGCGTTGCGCCTGACGAATTCCTGATCATCAAGAACGGGAAGGTCAACGACTACCAGACCACGCGCGAGCAGGCGAGCTGGCTCGACGCGTGGTACAAGTCGCAGGGAAAGGCCACGCGCTCGCACGGCTGCTCGTACGCCGACAACTGGAGCTCGGTGCAGTTCCAGCGCATGCCCAACGTGTCGCTGTTGCCGGGGGAGAAGGAGCAGTCGTTCGAGGACCTGATCGCCGCCACCGACAAGGGGATCGCGATCGTGGGCGACGGCTCGTTCTCGATCGACCAGCAGCGCTACAACGCGCAGTTTGGGGGGCAGCTCTTCTACGAGATCAAGGGGGGCAAGATCGTCGGGATGCTCAAGGACGTGGCGTATCAGATGCGCACCCCCGACTTCTGGAATGCGATGGACATGATCGGCGGCAAGAAGAGCTACGAGGTGTGGGGATCGTTCTTTGACGGGAAGGGGCAACCGGGACAGGTGAATGCCGTGAGTCACGGCTCGGTCCCGGCGCGCTTCCGCAACGTCAACGTCATCAATACCGGCCGGAAGGCCTGATCCCCAACCCGGCACTTCATCATGCGACGCAACAGCTTCAGCGAAGTGGTCTCCGCGCCGGCCCGCCTGTACGATCGCGACGGCACGATGCTCCAGAACGAATCGATCATGGACCGCGGTGACGCCCAGGCGCTCATCGAACGCATCAAGAAGTTCTCCAAGGCCGAGGCCGTGGAGGTGCAGATCTTTGGCGGCAACGTGACCAACGTGCGCTTTGCCGACAACCAGATGTCGACCGCCGGGGGCGTGAGCGACTTCCAGGTGGGGGTACAGAGCTACTTCGGCGCCAAACACGCCGTCGTCACCACCAACGAGGTGACCGACGAGGCGCTCAAGGCGATGGTCGAGAAGTCGGAGAAGCTGGCCCGCCTTGCGCCTGACGACCCCGAGTCGATGCCGCAGCTCCCGCCGCAGCAGTACCAGCCGGTGGAGGCGTACTTCCCGTCGGTCGCCAACATGACCGCCGAGGAACGCGCGAAGATCGCGCTCACGGCGCTGGAGCCGTGCCGTGCCGCGGGCGACCTGACCGCCGCCGGGTACCTCGAGAACCGCGCCGGCTTCACCGCCTACGGCACCAGCACCGGATTGTTTGCCTATCACCGCGGGACGAGCAGCAACTACACCATCACCGCCCGCACCAAGGACGGCACCGGCTCCGGGTGGGCCGGCGCCGAGCATAACGACGCGCGTTTGGTGGACTATGCGGCGGTGAGCCGCCGTGCCATCGAGAAGGCGCGAGCCTCACGCAGCCCGGTGGCGGTGGAGCCGGGGCGCTACACCGTCATCATGGAACCGCAGGCGGTGGGCGACCTGTGCCAGCTCATCGGCTTCTACGCCGACGCGCGCGCCACCGACGAAGGGCGCTCGCCGTTCGTGAAGCAGGGGGGCGGGACGAAGATCGGCGAAAAGATCCTCGACGAGCGCATCAGCATCTATGCCGACCCGTTCGACCCGATGGTGCGCGCGCAGCCGTTTGATGGCGACGGGCTCCCGTTAGGCCGGCAGGAGTTCATCAAGGACGGCGTGCTCAAGACGCTGTACTACTCGCGCTTCTGGGCCAAGAAGAAGGGGGTGCAGCCGACGGGGGCGCCGACGTCGTTCCTGATGAGCGGCGGCACCGCGAGCGTGGAGGACATGATCAAGGCCACGCCGCGCGGCATCCTCGTGACGCGCTTGTGGTACCTGCGTGAAGTGGACCCGCGCACCATCCTCTACACCGGCCTCACGCGTGACGGGACCTTCCTCATCGAGAACGGGAAGATCACCAAGGCGGTGAAGAACTTCCGCTTCAACGACTCGCCGCTCTTCATGCTCAACAACCTCGAGATGCTCGGCCGCCCCGAGCGCCTGGCGGGGACCGAGGCGGGCGGCGCCGTGGTGGTCCCGGCGATCAAGGTGAAGGACTTCAACTTCACCTCGCTGTCGGACGCCATCTAGGAATCCGAAGACGAGAAGACGGGAAGACGGGAAGACGAGATGCACATCGCGAGCGTCTGCGGGTTTACCTGCGGGCGCTCGCTTCTTATGATGCCACGGTGGGTACTCGTCAGGCACAGGAGCTGGCCGAGCGCTTTCCTCCTTCTTTCCTTTGGGGAGTAGCGACCTCGGCGTACCAGATCGAAGGCGCGCTCGAGGCCGATGGGCGCGGGCGCTCGATCTGGGAAGCGTTCAGCGAGCGCGCTGGCGCCATCGAGCGTGACGAGACTGCGGCTGTGGCGTGTGATCACTATCACCGCTACGCCGAGGACGTCGAGCTGCTGCGGTCGCTTGGAGTGGGGAGCTATCGCTTCTCGATCGCCTGGCCGCGCATTCAACCCACCGGGCAGGGAGCTGCCAATCGCGCGGGGCTCGCGTTTTACGATCGCCTGGTCGATGCGCTGCTCGCGGCGGACATTCGACCGTTCCCCACGCTCTATCACTGGGATCTCCCGCAGGCGCTTGAAGATGCCGGGGGATGGGCAGCGCGCGATACCGCGTCGCGCTTTGCCGATTACACCGCGCAGGTCCTGGCCGTGCTTGGCGACCGCGTGCGCGATTGGGCACTGTTCAACGAACCGTTCATCTTCGCCTCTCGCGGCTACCTGCTTGGTCGTTATGCACCGGGGCGACAGAGCCTCGTCGACTTCCTGCGCGCCGTGCACGTCATCACCATGGCGCACGCCGAAGGCTTTCGCGCCGCCAAGGCGGTACGCCCCGAGGCGCGCGTGGGGTCGGTCTTTGCCATGGCGCCCTGCGAAGCGGCCACCGACTCGCAGGCCGACGCCGATGCCACGCGATACGCCGACGCGGTCTTCAATCATCTCTTTCTCGACCCGCTCATGCGCGGGCACTATCCGCAGCCCTTTCTCGACAGCATCCCGCTGCAGGCGCTTGGCATGCTCCCTGGCGACGACACGCGCATGCGCGTCCCGCTCGACTTCATCGGCGTCAACACCTACTACCGTCTGGTGCTGAGCGCTGGCGGGGAGAATCGCCCGGACCTCCCGTACTTCCTCTTCGACATCCTCTCCGACGAACGTACGGCCGGCGCGCACGCCGACTTCACGTCACCGACCAAGAAGGTCGTGCGCATCGAGAATGCGTTCGGGCGAAGCGAGGGGTCGCGTACCGCGATGGGGTGGGAGATCTGGCCGCGCGCGTTGCACGATGTGCTCCTCCTGCTCACGCGCGAGTACGGGCGCATTCCGCTCGAGGTGTGCGAGAGCGGATGTGCCTTTGACGAGGCGCCGGCGTTCGATGGGTCGGTGCACGATGAAGGACGCATCACCTATCACCAGATGCACGCACTGGCCGTGGCCGATGCGATTCGCGATGGTGCCGATGTGCGCAGCTATCACGCCTGGAGCCTGTACGACAACTTCGAGTGGGCGTCGGGCTATCGCCCTCGCTTCGGTCTCGTGCATGTGGACTTTGCCACGCAGCGGCGCACGTGGAAGCACTCGGCGCACTGGTATCATGCGCTCTGCACGGCGGCGCGCGCGTCACGAATCGCCGGGGCCGGTATCGAGACGATAACCAACCGCAACATCGCCGATCGTCGCGGGTACGGCCTCTGATGGGCTCGATTCTCCTCTTTTCGGATGTCGATGACACGCTCCTCGATCGGCACGGTCGGTATGCGGTCACTCCCGGGGAACTGGCCTCGCTTTCACAGCGCGTGTCGCTCGTGCTCGCGTCGAGTCGCACCCTCCTCGAACTGTCGCGCAACCAGCGCGATCTTGGCATTGCGGGGCCGGTGGTAGCCGAGAACGGCGCGGTGGTGGCGTTTCCATGGCGCGAGTCGCTGCACGCCGTTGGAGTGCCGCAGGTGATTGACGGACGCCCGTGGTGCGTGATGTCGCTCGGGGCCCCCGCGCATGTGATTCGTGATGAGGTTCGGGCTACTGCGGTCGCGCTCGGTATCGCGTATGTCGACCAGCGGGATGTCGAACCGATGCTCGATCGTCGCTGTTCTGTCCTGCTGCGACCACCGGCTGGTAACGACGACGCATCGCTCGCGCCGTTGTTCGATGCGCTGCGCCAGCGCAGCCTCAGTGTGTCGTCGGGAGGCGCATGGTTTGCCGTGACGCGCGGCGCCGAGAAGGGCGATGGTGCCTACGAAGTACGGTCGGCACTCGAACGACTCGGGCAGCGTTATGCACTGGTGGCGGCGGTGGGAGACAGCGACAATGACGTCTCGCTCCTGCTGGCCGCCGACCGACGGTTCGTGATCGGCCGTGACGACGGCACCTGGCACCCTGCCCTGCGCGCGCTCCCCGACGTGGAGTGTGTGCCCACCCCCGGGATCGCGGGCTGGCGCGAGGTCATGCGGCAGCTCAACGCACTGCAGGAGGTTTGATGGCCCTGGTCCCTTCGCGTCCGCGCTGGACGCTCAGCATCCTCACGATTCCGCGGCGCGAGCCGTACCTCGCCCAACTGCTCGAGTCGTTAGGCGAGGCCCGCCTGCCGCGCGGAACGGTCGTCGACGTCGTCTACAACTGGGACACGCGCGAACGCCCGCACGAGGTCGTCCGTCGCCTGCGTCGCGTGGGGCGCGGGCTCGAAGTGAACATCCACTTCAACACGCATCGCCCCACCATCGGGAGCGGTCGCATCCAGCAGCTCAATCACTGCAAGACGCCGCTGCTCGCCTTTGTCGACGACGACCTCACGGTCCATGGCGACCTGCTCTGCGTGCTCGAGGAACAGATGCGCAGCCAGCCGGTGGGGATCCTCGGCGTCCAATCGCTCGTGGAAGATTCGGACCGGCGCTTCAAGCCGCGCCGTGCCACTCCGCGCATCGACTTGCACGGGCTGCGCTTCATGCCGGTGCAGGGGATGCTGGTGGCGGGGTACCGGCGCCTCTTCCTCGACATCGGGGGCTTCAACCCGCGGCGCGAGTTCTGGGGGGAGTGGACGGAGTTCAACCTGCGCATGTGGCGCAGCGGTTTTCCCACCGCCTACGTGATGAACGGCGCCTACCTGCGGCACTGGGAAAAGGCCCCCGAATCGCCCACGCGCAACATGGCCGGGCGCGAGGATCACGTGCTGTGGGGATTGTTGTGCACCGCGCTGGAGTACGATGCCATCGACGAGCGTGAAGACACGCGCGCCTTCTGGGATCTGGTCGAATCGCGCTATCTCTCGTACGCCTTTGGCGCCGATGCCCCCAAGCGCGACCTCATGCGCTCGGCGCTGCGCCTCGCGCCACGCTTGAGCTCGGAGTATCCTGCCATTGCCTCGTTCCGCGACCGCGTGCGCGAGCATCCCTTCACGTTCATGCCGTTTCACCAGTTCACCACCGACGACGTCAGCCGCGTGCTCCGCCACGCCGAGACGCGCATTGCCGAATACCGCGACGACGTGTGGGATTCGCAACGGACGCGTGCGGTGCGTTGGGTGCGACGTCGCCTCGCGGCGGTGTGACGACGCCTAACGAATGTCACTTCGTTCCATCGCGTGCGCCGTGGCGCTCGTTGCCCTTGGCGCCGCCAGCACGCCTCTCATGACGATCCCCGTTTCGGCGCAGGAAACGACGGCGGCGGTGAACGATTCGCTCCGCACGCTCGTCGAGCGCTCGCTGGTCACGAGCCGTCCGGGAGATTTTGACCGCGCGCTGGCGTACATCGATGGCGCGCTGGCGCGCCGCCCTAACGACGCGGTGATGCTGCACTACCGCGGCTTTGTCCTCTATCGCAAGGCGAGTTACCTGGTCACCACCGGCCGCGACGCAAAGGTGGCCAAGGCGATGCTCGAGGATGCCGAGCAGACGCTCGCGCGCTCCGCGACCTCACTCAAGTGGCCCGAGACCGCGGCGTTGCAGTCGGCGGTGGTGGGGCAGCTGATCGGCGTTGGGGGAGCACTCGCGGGGATGCGCCTGGGCGGGAAGGCGACGCGCCTGGGGGATGAGGCGCTGGCCGCAGGTCCGGACAACCCGCGGGTCTGGATGCTGCGCGGCGTCTCGGACCTCTTTCGCCCCAAGCTCTTTGGCGGGAGTCCGGAGAAGGCCGAAACAAGCCTCAAGCGCGCGCTGACCCTGTTCGCCAAGGACGCCCCCACCCCGCCAGCCCCGTGGTGGGGACACGCCGAGGCGTATGGGTGGCTGGGGCAGGTGTACGTGAAGCAAGGACGCGTGGAGGAGGCCAAGGCCGCCTACGCCAAGGCGCTCGAGCTTCAGCCGGGCAATGCCTGGGTGCTGGAGCTGTTGTTGCCTGCGGTGCGCGCGGACTCGCGTTAGGCGGAAGGAGGCAGAAGACGGGAAGACGGGAAGACGGGAAGACGGGAAGACGAGATACCGACCCTGGGGCGCAGGACTCGGCGCCACCCGCCTCCGAACTCGTCTTCTCGTCTTCCCGTCTTCCTGCGTCCCTAGCTTTTCGCCCGCTCCAACGCCGCCGCCACTCCCTCGATCGGCGTCGGCAGGTAGAGGTGCATTCCCAGCGCGCTCCAGCCGTTCTTGCGAAAGAGCGAACGCCAGAGCTTTGGGCTTCGCGCTTCCTCGCGCTTGAAGTCGCCGGTGGCGTCGTCGGCGCTGGAGAAGACCTCGAAGTAGCCGGCACCGGGGCACAACTCGGCGAGCGCCTTGAGCCCGACGGCGATCTCCCTGGGCTCCACGTAGTTGAGCACCCCGCAGCACAGCACCAGGTCGAAGTCATCGGGGAGGTCGAGCGTCCCGACGCTGCCGAAGGTGCCTAACCGGATGTTCCGCTTCTTCCCGAAGCGCGAGACGGCGTATTCGCTCGCGTCCACGCCGTAGTAGCGCGCCCCGGGGCGGATCTTCTTGAGGGCGAGCGACCAGTTCCCCTCCCCGGCTCCCACGTCGAGCACCTTGCGCACCGGACGCTCGAACAGGTACTCGGTCGCGGAGACGACGAAGCGCAACTGCCGCTCGATGTCGAGTGGCGACTTCACCCGGTGCTTGGGGTGACGGTACCACTTGTCGAAGTACTCGCGGGGGTAGGGGGTGGCGGGGCGAACGATGGGAATCGGGGAGGGCGGAAGGTGGGGGGACGGGGAGACGGGAAGACGAGTGAGAGCATTGAG
>CAZLLP010000034.1:0-46714 GCA_964560345.1 uncultured Gemmatimonadaceae bacterium | reverse complement strand
ACGTTCCGGAGCGCGTGTCCTGCTGGCGCAATCGCTGGCCGCGCGCGTGGCCGGCGAACTGGTACGCGCCACCTCTCGCATCGCACCGCCTTCACCCTCGACCACTGCACGAGCGTGCTGACGCACCGCCTCACCGCCGACACCCGCGGCGTCTTTGTCATCTCCGCCACGCCCTTTCACGATGACGGCGCGCTCGACCTCGACTCGCTCGATCGCGCGCTCGACTTCTACCTCGACGCCGGGGTGCACGGCGTCACCCTGCTGGGAATGATGGGCGAGGCGCACAAGCTGACCGGTGACGAGAGCGTCACCGTCGTGCGGCGGGGGCTCGCCCGCATCGCGGGGCGCGTCCCGGTGGTAGTGGGCGTGAGCGGCGGATCGCTGGTCGCGATGCGCGAGCTGGCGCTCGACGCCATGCAGCACGGCGCGGCCGGGGTGATGGTCGCGCCGCCGTACGGCTTGCGCACCGATGACGCGATCGTCTCGTACATGGCGACGGTGGCCCAATCGTTAGGTGCCGATGTCCCTATCGTCTTCCAGGACTATCCGCCGACCACCGGCGTCTACGTCTCGGCGGGATGCTTGCAGCGCGTCATCGCCGAGGTGCCAACGGTCGCGATGTACAAAGCTGAGGACGTGCCCGGGTTGGACAAGATCTCCAGGACACGCACGGCAGAACGCGCCGGCGCTCGGCGGGTGAGCGTCGTCTCAGGCAACGGCGGGCTGCTCCTCCCGCAGTCGCTCGCGCGCGGGGCCGACGGGATCATGACGGGCTTCAGCTACCCCGAGATGCTCGTGAGCGTGTACGAGGGGTACGCGCGTGGAGACATCGACGCGGCCGAGGATCTGTACGATGCCTATCTCCCGCTGGTGAGCTACGAGAATCAGCCCGGCTTTGGGCTGGCCATTCGCAAGGAGATCCTGAAGCGGCGCGGCGCGATCGCATCGGCGGCGGTGCGCGCCCCAGGGCCCCGGCTTTCCCGCGACGATGTCGCGGAACTCGACCGCTTACTCGTTCGACTGCGTGCTCGCCTCGACCGTGCACAGTCCGACCACGCGATGCCCTCTTGATGACTTCTCGATGACCTACAGCTACGACCTCGTGATTCGCGGCGGCACGGTGGCGACCGCTGCCGAGACGGTGTACTGCGACATCGGCATACGTGACGGCGTCATCGTGGCGTTAGGCACGGACCTCGGGAACGCGAAGGAGGTGCTCGATGCCACGGGACGTCTCGTCCTTCCCGGCGGCGTCGACGCCCACTGCCACATCGACCAGGTGTCGAGTACCGGGCTCATCACCGCCGACGACTTCTATTCGGGCGGCGTGTCGGCCGCGTGCGGCGGAACGACCACGATCGTCCCGTTCGCAGCACAGCATCGCGGCAATTCGCTGTTGCAGGTGGTGCGCGACTACGAGGCCAAGGCCGCCCCCAAGGCGTTCATCGACTACGCGTTCCACCTGATCGTCTCCGATCCCACGCCCGCGGTGCTGCAGGAGGAACTGCCGCAGCTCATTCACGAAGGGCATCCGTCGCTCAAGGTGTACCTCACCTACGACGCGTTGCGCCTGACGGATAAGCAGGTGCTCGACGTCCTCCTCGTGGCGCGGCGTGAGGGGGCGATCACCCTCTTTCACGCCGAGCATCACGAGTCGATCGCCTGGCAGATCGAACGCTTGCTCTCAGAAGGGAAGACGAGGCCCAAGTGGCATCCGTACGCACGCCCAGAGGCCGCCGAGCGTGAAGCGACCGGGCGCGCCTGCTTCCTGGCCGAAACGACGGGAGCGCCGATCCTGATCGTGCACGTGTCGGCGGGGTCGCCGCTCGACGAGATCCGTCGCGCGCGTGCGCGCGGCGTGCACGTCCTGGCCGAGACCTGTCCGCAGTATCTCGTTTTCACGAAGGAAGACCTCGACAAGCCGGGCTTCGAGGGGGCCAAGTGGATGTTCTCGCCCCCGGCGCGCGACGCAGCCGCGCAGGAGGCGCTGTGGGAGGGACTCGCCGATGGGACCTTCGACATCTTCTCCAGCGACCACGCGCCGTATCGCTTCGACGACCCGCAGGGCAAGAAGGCGCACGGCGAGAACGCACCGTTCACCAAGGTGCCCAACGGCGTCCCGAGCCTGGAGCTGCGCATGCCGCTGCTCTTTTCCGAAGGGGTCAAGAAAGGGCGCATTTCGCTCGAGCGATTCGTGGCACTCACGGCCACCAATCCGGCGCGCACATACGGCCTGCTCCCGCGCAAGGGAACGATCGCGGTGGGGGGCGACGCCGACCTCGCCCTGTGGGACCCGGAGCGCACGCGCACGGTGACGCGCGAGCTGCTGCACGACCGGATGGACTACACGCCGTTCGAGGGGATGCAGCTGACGGGGTGGCCGGTGACGACCCTCTCGCGCGGCGAGATCGTCTGGCACGAAGGCGAGGTGCGCGGCGCCGCCGGACGCGGACGCCTCATGCATCGCCCCGCCCACCGGGTGGGCGCATGAGCAAGCCGAGCCCCCGCGCCGCTGGGGGACGGCTCGCCCCAGCGGCATAGTGCGCGAGCGCCGCACGCCATTAGGATTGTTGGACCCGCCGCGCTGACCCTCGCGCGCGACATCACCTCCCGCCGACACGACCCATGACGCGCCTGCGCTTCCTTCTCTCGCTCATCGCCTTTTTCGCCGTTGGCAGCACCGCCCTCCACGCCCAGCAGAAGGGCGTCGACGTGACCGGCAAGTGGGCCTTTGCCGTCACGACCGAGAACGGGACGGGCTATCCCACCGTCACGCTCAAGCAGGACGGCGAAAAGCTGACCGGAACGTACGAATCGCAGCGCCTGGGGAGCCGCGCTGTCGAGGGGACGGTGAAGGGTGACACGATCAAGTTCGCCATGAAGGGCGCCGACGGCATGCCCGACTTCGAGTTCGTGGGCGTGATCGTCGACAAGGACAACCTGAAGGGGACGCTCGAGATGGGCGGAATGGGGAGCGCCACCTTCACTGGCAAACGCGCGCAATAGGGCGCACGACCGGCCACCGAGCGCACGCGTGAGCGCCGCGACCCCTCGCCCCGCCGCCGAGGCCGCGTACGATCGCGACCTCATCGACGGCCCGCTTCTCCCGGCCGTCTGGCGCATCGCGTGGCCCACGATGCTGCAGAACGTCATCGGCGGACTGCAGGGGGTCATCGACCATGCGCTGGTCGGACACTACGTCGGGTATGCCGGCAACGCCGCGATCGGCGTGAGCCTGCAGATCTACCTGGTGGTGATCGCCTTCATCTCGTCGCTCTTCATCGGGATGAGCGTCCTGGTCGCCCGCTTTGTTGGCGCGCGCGACCCCGATCGCGTGAACCGCACCGTCCTGCAGGCGTTCCTGGTGGCGGTCGGGCTGTCGCTCGGCGTCCTCGCCCCCATTGGTTACTTCGCCGCGCCGTATCTCCTCTCGCTGGTGAACGCCGCGCCTAACGTGCAAGCCGAGGCGCTGCCGTTCCTGCGCATCATGTTCGTCTTCGGCGTGGGGATGCTCCTCTTCTACATGGTGGGCGGGGCCCTCCGCTCGGCCGGCGATGCGCGTACGCCGTTGCGGTTAGGCATTGTCCTCACGGCGCTCAACATCACCTTCAACATCATTCTCATTCAGGGTGTGGGGCCGCTGCCGGCCTTCGGCACCGCCGGCGCCGCCATGGGGACGGCACTCGCCACCGGGAGCGTCGCGGCCTACTCGGCCTACAAGCTGTGGAGCGGGACGTGGGTGGTGCGCTTTCCGAGGGGCGACGCCTTTCGCATCGAGTGGGACATCGTGCGCGCGCTGTTCCGCTTTGGGCTGCCGAGCGGGGTGCAGGGGGTGGCGATGAACGTCGGCGGCGTCATGCTGCTGGGCTTCATCGGCTCGCTGGCCATGAGCGGGCAGGCGCAGGCGGCGTACGCCGTCGGCTACACCGAGCTGTTCTCGTTGATCACGTGGACTTCAGCGGGGCTGACGGGGGCCGTGGCGACCGTCGCCGGGCAGAGCCTGGGGTCGGGCGATGCCGACCGCGCCGAGCGCTCGGCGTTCGAGGCGGCACGCATTGCGGCGGCAGGGGCGGCGGGGATGGGGCTGCTCTTCGTCCTCATTCCGCGGCAGCTGCTCGCGCTGTTCGGGATGACCGAGCCGACGGTCGTGGAGCTGGGCGTGCAGCTCCTGCGATATCTGAGTGTGTCGGGCGTGTTCGTGGCCGTCGCGCTCACCTACACCGGCGGGTTGCAGGGGACGGGGGATACGCGCAGCCCGCTGTACATCTCGCTCGTGTCGCAGATTCTCATCCCGTTGGGGATCTGCTGGCTGGTGCAGCGCTTCTCGACGCTCGATCCGTGGGACATCTGGCGCGCGATCCTGGCTGGGCACGTGACGCGCTGCCTGCTCTCGATCTGGCGCTTCCGGCAGGGGCGCTGGCGCGAGATCTCGGTGGACATTCGCCCCTCGCACGCGTGACACTCGCCTGACACAACGGCGTGCGCGCCTACGCATGAGGGCGCTTGCAGGCAGCGAGCACGGCCGTCAGGATAGGGGATGCAAACACGCTTTGGATTCACCCACATGTCCCTCGCCGAGTTCGAGGGATGGATCGCGCGCCAGCAGGTGGCGCGCACGGTGCTGACGCTCCAGCAGCATCACACCTGGTCGCCTAACTACGCGTCGTTCAGCGGCGGCAACCATTTCGAGCTGCAACAGGGGATGAAGCGCCACCACGTGACCAACAACGGGTGGGGCGACATCGGGCAGCACTTCACGACGTTTCCCGACGGCTCGGTGATCACGGGGCGTCCGCTCGAGCAGTCGCCGGCGTGCATCAAGGGGAACAACGCCAACGCGATCTGCGTCGAGCACCTGGGCAACTTCGACAGCGGCAAGGACGCGATGTCGCCGGCGCACCGGCAGACGATCATTCGCATGACGGCGGCCATCTGCAAGCGCTTCGCGATACCCGTCAATGCCGACCGTGTGGTCTATCACCACTGGTATCACCTCGATACCGGCGCGCGAACCAACGGGACGGGGAACACCAAGACGTGTCCAGGGACGGCGTTCTTTGGTGGCAACAAGGTGGAGCATGCGCAGCGCTCGTTCTATCCGCTGGTACGCACCGCCATGCCGGGCGGGGCGGCGCCGCCACCGCCGCCGGTGGGGATGACCTACGCCAGTGTCATCACTCCGACGCTCAATGTGCGCAGCGGCCCGGCGGGGTCGTTCGACAAGGTGAACACGGTGGTGATGGGGAGCGTGGTGCGCGTCTTCGATTCGCGCGACGGCTGGATCAAGATCTCGGCGAGTCGCGACGAGTGGGTGTCGGGGAAGTTCGTCTCGCCGGTGGAGCGTGCCACCGTGAAGGGCGACACGCTCAATGTGCGCAACGGTCCGGCGGCGAGCTTCACCAAGCTGGCGGCGCTGGCCAAGGGGCAGGAGGTGTTCATCCACGAGCGCCGCGACGGGTGGTGCCGCATCGGCACCGACCAGAAGTGGGTCTCGGAGGAATTCCTCCGGCTCGCCTAACGACGCGCGTGGCCGCGACTACCGGTTGAGCCAGTAGGCGACCTTCACCAGGAAGGTGTTGTCGGGGTGGAGGGCAAAGAGGTCCCGGTAGTCGCGCGTCCACGACTGGCGCGGGTCGCTGTCCGAGGCGTCCTGCCGTCCCTGCGTCCACACGAGGAAGAGCGTAGAGCCCGGGCGGTACTCCCAGCGAATGACCGTGTTGGTGCGCAGTTGCGTGAAGCGGAAGGACGTCGCCGCGTCGTCAGGCGCAACGAACGAGCGGAAGCGGGCATCGTAGGCATCGGCCCCCGGTGTGGCGCTCACTTCGCGCACGTCCGAGTAGTTACCGGTGGCCACGAACGGCTCGCCATAGAACTCGAAGGTCAGGTTGGGGGTCGCCGTGTAGTTGATGCGCGTGCTCATCGACACCGTGCGCTGGTCGAGGTGCGCGAAGGTGTAGTGCGTGTGCCCCGACTCGTCGGTGAAGTTGCCGTACCACTGCGTGTTGTCGCGCTGCGTGGAGTGGTTAAGCTGCAGGCCGGCTTGCAGGCGCGTGGAGACGCGGAGGTTCACGTAGGGGCTGAGCGAGGTGCCGGTCGACTTCCCCTCGTCGGTGTAGCGAAGGTTGACCCACATCCCGCCATACACGGTGCGCCGGCTGTCGGTGTTGATGCCCCCCCACGGGAAGAACCCCGGTGAGCGTCGCAGGACCGGACCGCCGCGGGTACACCGGTCGCAATAGACGGGAGTGATCCCGGCGAAGGTCCCGCCCAGGTGCACGTCCCAGTTGTTGTTGAGCCCCATGTGGCCGTTCACGTTCACCGCGTTGTCGAGGCGAGTGCCCGACGTGTTCCATTGCTCCCAGTGGTTACTGTTGAGCTGCGCCCAGCGGTAGATGCCGCGTGCGTTGCGGAACGAGAGGGCGGCCCAGGTGCTCCAGTCGGTGATGTCGGCGCGACGCAGGAAGCCGATATCGTTGACCTCGAAGCCGGCGGACTGCCTGACGAGGCTCGTCTCGAAGCGCGTGATCCCGCCGCCGTACTTCCCGAACTTGAGCTGCGCCGCATGCCCGCTAAGCGAGGTGCGCGACGAATCGACGTCGAGGTTGTCGCCGGGCTGCTGGAAGAAGTGCACCGGGCTGCGTTGCGTGCGCAGGATGGCTTCGGGGGTCCCCGCCACGCGCGAGGCGGTCACCATCGCGTTGACCTCGTACTCGCCGTTGTGAAAGCGATTGCGCGCGGTGGCCCCGGTGGCGTACGCGCTGGAGTGCAGGAACGGTTCGCTGCGCGCATCGAGTGAGCGGTTGACGGCCGTCCCGATCACGCTGAATCCCGCCTGGCCGCCGCGCAGGTCCTGCTGGGCGCGCAGCACGGCGTAGTTGGTGCGGGGCTCCACCTCGCGTCCACCCGATCCCATCACATGATTGGTGACCGCGTCGAGCAGGCCAAAGGAGAGACCGCGCTTCGTGCGCCCGGTGAGCTTGGTGGCGGCGGCGATCGGTGTTGCGGTGGGGGTGCTCGCGTCGCCGTAGAGATCGCGCAGCGCCGGCGACCGCCCGATGCGTCGCGAATAGAACAGCCCTTCGTTGGTGCTGCAGTCCACCACGATGTAGCAGTTGAGCTGGAACTGGTACAGGCCGGTCCCCTCGACGAAGAACGGGCGGCGCTCGCTTTGGAAGACTTCGAAGGCGCTGAGGTTGAGCACCGCCGGATCGGCCTCGACCTGCCCGAAGTCCGGATTGACGGTGGCGTCGAGCGTGACGTTAGGCGTGATGCCGAACTTGAGGTCGGCGCCGAACTCGACGTCCTGTCCGCGTGCGAACTGATTGTTGGGGCGGGTCCGTTGCAGGTTCTTGGTCACGGCGTACGGCGTCACCTCGAGGCGGCGCGCACTGCTGATCCCGATCAGCCCCGAGAGGCGCCCGAGCTGCGAGACGAGCCCGTTGCGCGTGGGGGAATAGGCCGGCCACGCCACGCGCTCGCGATAGCGCTCGATGTCGCGCCAGACGCCAAAGCCGAAGGCGTGCTCCGCCCCCGCCGCATAGCGAAGCTGCGACAACGGAATGCGGAACTCGGCCGTCCACCCTAACGAGTCCACCAGCGTGGCCACGTCCCAGATCCCGTTCCACGATTCGTCTTCGTCGGTGTCGTTGCTCATGACGAAGTCGCGCTTGACGCCGTCGGGATTGACGGCGAGTTCGTAGCCGGTGCGCTTGTCGTCGTAGGAGTCGATCAGGAGCTTGACCTGGTCCGACGGACCCCGCACGTCGCGGCGCGACAGCGCGTGCATGATGCTGTCGGGACGCGGGTCATGCATGCGCACGAAGACGTACAGGTTGCGCGCGTCGTAGGCGACCTGAAACTCGGTCTTGAAGCGCGGGTCAGCATCGACCTTGGGCTCGAACTGCCGGAAGTCCGATACGCGCGGCGCATCTCGCCAGACGCGGTCGTCATCCTTGCCGTCGATGCGCGGTGGCTGCGGCGCGCGCGCGGCGACGGTGCTGAGTGGCGCTGGCGGTGCGGACGATCCACTGGGACGCGAAGCAGTCGTCACGCCCTGAAACGGCGCGACGACGGCGAAGGTGGCAACGGCGAAGGACATGGCGAACATGACACGCTCCGGGCTACGGGCGACCGTGGTTGGACACGCCGTTGCCCGATTTGGTTGGGCGGTGCTTGCCTCATCGATGACCTCGCCCACATGCTCCACACCATCGCGGTTCGTCCCATCGCGCCCGCGCGCATGCAACCACGCCAGTAGAACCCATTGCGTCGACTCATGACTCTTGCACGCGTCATCACGTGCGCCTGCTGCTGCCTGACGAGTGTCGTCTCGGCGCAGTCCGCACCATCCAACACCGCCGCGACCACGCGCGCCTTCACCGGTGTCCGTCTCATCGATGGCACCGATCGCGCCCCCGTCACGAACGCGACGATTGTCGTGCGCGACGGCCGCATCGTGGCAGCAGGGCCTGCATCACGGGTGACGATCCCTGCCGGCGCCGAGCGTGTGGCGCTGGAGGGCAAGACGGTGATCCCCGGATTGGTCAATGCGCACGGGCACGTCACCGCGGCGCGCGACCTCGACACGTACGCGGCGTACGGCGTGACCACCGTCTACTCCCTCGGCGGTGAGCCGGCCGATGTCTTCGCGGCACGACGCGCACAAGAGTCGCCCGCGCAGGCGCGTGCGCGCGTCTTTGTCGCCGGGCCCGTGATCACGGCGACCACGCCTGACGAGGCGCGCACCCAGGTCGCGTCGGTCGCCGCGCAGCAGGTCGACATCGCCAAGATCCGCGTCGACGACAACCTGGGCACCGCCACCAAGATGACGCCCGAGGTCTATCGCGTGGTGATCGATGAGGCGCACAAGCACAAGTTGCGGCTGGCGGCGCACCTCTTCTACCTGGACGATGCCAAGTCGCTGCTGGCGGCCGGGGCCGACCTCGTGGCGCACAGCATCCGCGATGCCGATGTCGATGACGCCGTGATCGCCGCCCTCAAGGCGCGCGCGATCTGCGTGAGCCCCACGCTCATGCGCGAAGTGTCGACCTTTGTCTACGAGTCGACACCGGACTTCTTCAGCGACTCGTTGTTCCTGACGCACGCCAATCGCGAGTGGATGGCGACGCTCCGCGAGCCGGCGCGGCAGGACGCCATGCGGCGCAGCACCAGCGCGCAGCGCTACAAGGCCGCGCTCACGGTCGCCAGCCGCAACCTCAAGCGCCTGTCGGACGCGGGCGTTACGATCGCGATGGGGACCGACACCGGGCCCATGGGGCGATTCCAGGGATACTTCGAGCTGATGGAACTGGAGCTGATGGCCAAGGCGGGACTCACGCCGCGCCAGGTGCTCGCCGCCGCCACCCGCGATGCCGCGCGCTGCATGCAGATCGATCGCGATCTGGGGACGCTCGAGCGCGGCAAGTGGGGAGACTTCGTGGTGCTCGACGCCGATCCGCTGACCGACATCCGCAACGTCAAGCGCATCCACTCCGTCTGGATCGCCGGCAACCGGGTGGCGCGTTAGGCAATGCGCCGGCAGATCGCTGGCAGTTTGCGCGCGCTAGAGCCAGCGACGCACGCGCGCGCAGTAGTCGCGATACGCTGCGCCGAACTGCGCCTCGAGCCGGGCCTCCTCGCCCCGGATCACCAGGAAGTGCATGAGCGCGATGACAACGGGCAATGCCGCGAGCGGCCACGCGGAATTGGCGAGCGCGGTGGCGCCGAGGTAGAGCATCGTCAAGCCGACGTACATCGGGTTGCGGGTAAAGCGATACGGGCCGTCGGTCACCAGCGCCGACGCCTGTCGCCACGGGAGGGGACTCGTTCCCGCGCGGCGGAATCGCAGGATCGCCGGAATTCCGATGAGGCCGAAGGTGAGGAGCACCGCGCCGACCGGGGTGGCAACGGCGTGCGGGAGGAGCCCGACCGGGTGCCAGCGGTGCAGGAGGAGCGTGCCGGCCAGCGGGATGGCGTAGATCAGCGGCGGCGGAAGGTGGAAGCCGCCGGGCGTCGGGCTCGACTCGTGCGCGTGACCCATGGCGTCGAGAGGTGACGAGTAAGGAGAGGGGCGGAGGGCGCGTTCAGAGCGACCACGTCGCGTGACGATGAAGGGCGGCGTGCTCGCCCGCAATTGGCGCCGGTGGCCTCTCGCGGCCCCCCGAATTACGATCCAGCGCGTGGCGGGCACGGCGGGCCGCGACTTGTCAGGCCCTCCAGGCAGTCCCAGCGTCCTTCCATCGTCCCTCGCCTGCGACGTCGCGAGTCCAGCCCCTCCCCTCGAGATGAGCTTTCCGGCGTCAGCCCTCGTCGCCCTCTTCGCGGCGGCGACGTTTCTCAACGCGGCGCTCCTGTTTGCCGTGGAGCCGATGTTCACCAAGATGGTGCTCCCGTTGTTAGGCGGGACACCGTCGGTGTGGAACACCTGTCTCCTCTTTTTCCAGGGGGCGCTGCTGGTCGGCTACCTCTACGCGCACATCACCTCACGGTCGTTGACGGTGGCGCGGCAGGCGGCGTTGCACCTGACGCTGCTCGTGCTGGCGGCGGTGACGCTTCCCATCGCCGTCACGCACCAGTCGCCACCGACCACGGGGACCGCGGCGGCGATCTGGTGGTTGCTGGTGCTCCTGGCCACGACGCTCGGCGCTCCATTCGTGCTGCTGGCGGCCGGCGCCCCGATGTTCCAACGCTGGTTTGCCGGAACACGCCATCCGCTGGCCGGCAATCCGTACTTCCTCTACGTCGCGAGCAACGTCGGGAGCTTTGCGGCGCTGCTCGCCTATCCCACGCTCATCGAGCCGTGGCTGCGATTGAGCGAGCAGAGCGTGCAGTGGGCGCGCGGCTACGGTGTGCTCATGGTGCTGGTGGTGGCGGCCGGGGCAGCGGCGTGGCGGTGGCGAGGGGAAGGAACGGATGAGGTGCGGAATGGAACGATGTCGGAGGGGGGCGCGATCGATGGTAGCGTTGCTGTTGGGGGGGGGGCCCCACACCTCGACACGGCCACCCCCTCCTCCACAATCTCCCCCACCTCCTCGGGTCCCTCCGCACGCCCTCGCCCCCGCCCCGACGACGCGCTCCCTCCACCCCCCACGCTCGTCCCCAGCAACGCCTGGCGCCTGCGCTGGGTCCTCCTCTCCTTCGCGCCGTCGTCGCTGCTCCTCGGCGTCACCACCTTCCTCAGCACCGACATCGCCTCGGTCCCCTTCCTCTGGGTCGTACCGCTGGCGCTCTACCTCCTCACCTTCGTCTTCGTCTTCGCCCGCCGCCCCCTGCTCAGCCGGCGGATCATGCTGGCGCTGCACGTCGTCCTCACGATCGTCCTCCTCCTCTCCCTCGGCGCCGAGACGGCCCGGCGCCCCGCGGCGATCGCCACCTTCCACCTCCTCGCCTTCTTTGTCACGGCGATGGTCTGTCATCGCGAACTCGCCGACGCCCGCCCACGCGCCGAGTTCCTGACGGAGTTCTACCTGTGGATGTCGCTGGGCGGGCTGCTGGGCGGTGTCTTCAACGTCCTCCTCGCCCCGCTCCTGTACGATCACGTCGTCGAGTACCCGTTCGCCCTGATCCTGGCGCTGGGGCTGCGCCCGATGGCTCGTGAGAGAGCCACCGATCGACGCGCCCTCCTGCTCGATTTCGCCCTGCCGCTCCTGGTCTTCGGCTTCATCACCGTCGGCTACCTCCTCCCCACCCCCCCGGGCAAGTGGGGCGACTACGCGCTCTACGCCTACCTGCTGGTCGCAGCGCTCGCCACCGCCGCCTTCTTCCCCCGCCCGCTCCGCCTCGCGCTCGGGGCCGCAGCGCTCTACCTCGGGATCGACGCCGGGGCGCGCGCCTCCGACAACACCATCTACCAGGCGCGCTCGTTCTTTGGCGTCTATCGCGTGCGGCACTGGGGGAACTATCTCCTCCTCCAGCACGGGACCACCACGCATGGCGGACAGTCGCTCCTCGCCAGCCGCAAGACCGAACCGCTCACCTACTATCACCGCGAGGGGCCGCTCGGCGACCTCTTTCGCCTAACGACCGACTCGGTCGCCCCGCGCCAGGTGGCGCTGGTGGGACTGGGGACGGGGACCACCGCTTGTTACTCGCGCCCCGGCGAACAGTGGCAGTACTACGAGATCGATCCGCTCGTCGTCGCCATCGCCAAGTCGCCGCAGCTCTTCAGTTACCTGCGAGAATGCCAGCCCAACGTGCGCGTGGTGCTCGGCGATGCCCGTCTCTCGCTGGCCGCGGCCCCTGACTCGTCGTTCGAACTGATCGTGCTCGACGCCTTCAGCTCCGACGCCATCCCCGTGCACCTGGTCACCCGCGAGGCGTTGCAGCTCTACGCCCGCAAGCTTCGCCCGGGCGGGATCGTCGCCTTCCACATCAGTAACCGCTATCTCGACCTCAGGCCGGTGCTTATCGAGTTGGCGCGCGATGCGCGCATGGCGGGCGCCATGGTCGATCGCGACGTGACGGCGGCCGAAAAGGAGAAGCTCTTCTATGGCTCGCGCTGGGTGGTACTGGCCACGAGCGCGCATACACTCGCCCCGCTCGTGCGTCAGGCGGGATGGAGCGTCCTCCCGCCATCGGCTCCGGTCCGCATCTGGACCGATGACTACTCCGACGTCCTGCACGTGATGAAGTAGTCGCCGCATTGTGACCGCGCCCGCACGCGGTTTGATGTGCATGCACCAATCTTTCACCTCGGCCAGGCGCTGTTAAAGCTGCGTACATGTTCCCTGATTTGCTTCCATGGGGACTCGCGCGTCGATCAAGAGCGAAATCGAGGGCAGAAATGTTCGCCGTCCCTCTCGCGGTCGCCGCCGTTCCGGGTGACTTTGTGCGCCGCGTGTCGCAGGATTGCAGCTCCCCTCGCCATTCATGGAGGATTCGTGTCCCTCTCCGGGCTCGCGGTACTCGTTGCTGGCAGCGCGCTCTTCGCCTCCTCGCTCGGCGCGCAGGCATCGATCCTTGCCCTTCCGTCGATGCCGTCGTTGGCTGTCGACAGTGCCCGTCAGCTGCACTCCGGACTGCGGATCGAGCTACCGCCGCTCCTCCCGCTGCACGCGATGTCGGTCCCGCGCACCGCGCCGCCGTTTGTGCGCGCGTCGCTCCTCGCGGTCGGGGTCTCAGCGGCGGTGTCGCTGGCCGACGGGCCGCTCATGCGCCAAGTCGCCAAGCTGCGCGCCGACGATGGCTCAGCGCCGCGCGCCGCGATCCTGTGCGCATCGCTCGGCGGCATGGTTCCGCTCTCGGTGGGCGGACTCCTGTGGGCCGGCGGCGCGTTGTCGGGAAATGACGTGGTCAAGCACGTCGGCCTGGAATCGACGCAGGCCGTCTTGCTGAGCGGGGCCCTCACGATCGGAATCAAGGGACTCATCGGGCGCTCGCGCCCCAACGCCTCGCCAGACGATCCCGACCAGTACTACCCCGGACGCGGCTTCTTCGATGCCCGCCGTTCCTCCTTCCCCTCGGGACACACCAGCGCCGCCTTTGCCCTCGCCACCGTGTTGTCGCGCGAGCTCTCGGGGCGCTACCCTTCCAAGCGGTGGCTCATTCGCAGCGCGCTGTACGGCGCCGCCGGCTCGGTCGGGCTGGCCCGCATGTACCAGAACGCGCACTGGCCGAGTGATGTGGTCACCGGCGCGGCGCTGGGAACGCTGAGCGGGATGCAGGCGCTCTCCTGGCACGCGGGGCGTCGCTAGCAACTCGTTAGGACTCCGCTTCGAGGGGGCAGGTGCAGTACACGCGAATTGACCGCCGAGCGTTCGGCACTCCCCTCGCCATGGGCGCCTTGTGCGGCGTCCTGTTGGGCGTCGTTGGGGGGCGCGCCGAGGCGCAATCGCTCCCACCCGACTCGGCGTCGTCCGCCTCGGTCGTGGCGCCCGCGGCCGTCGGTCCCGATACGCTTGTCAGGCGTCTCTTCAACGTGCGCGGTCCCGCGCAGCGCTACGACCTGGGCGTGCACGGCAGCTACGAATATCGTCGGCCGGTGCGCCTGCGCATGGTGCGGGAGATCCCCGCCACCGTGGCGGGGACCTTCACCCTCGGACTTCGCCCCAGCAGCCTGGCCGAATGGGGAACGACCGCCGTGAGCACGTTGGCGCTGTATGCCGCCGACGACTACCTCGTCGACAAGACGCGCATGCTGGCGCGCCACGTCGGCCTCCCGCCCAACCATCCGTCGATCAACCTGCGCTTTGCCGGGATGAAGCTCCCCATCCCGAGCACGCTCGGTTCGGCGCTGTACTTCCTGGGCGATGGCGCGACCGACCTGCTGGTGGCCGGCGGATTCCTCGTGCACGGGATGCGCAAGGACGACAACCGGGCGCGCACCACCGCCAGCGAGATCACCTCGGGGCTCGTGTCGCTCGGTGTCTACACGCAGCTCCTCAAGCGCTCGTTCGGCCGGCAGACACCGAACGAAGCCACCGAGGCGCGCGGCCGATGGCGCCCGTTCCCGCCGCTCGGCGACTACAACGCCAACGTCCCGGCATACGACGCGATGCCGTCGGGGCACATGGCGGCGGCGATGTCGACGGTGGAGATCGTCGCGCTCAACTACCCGGAGAAGAAGTTCGTCCGCCCGTTAGGCTATTCGCTCGTGACGGTGCTGGGCTTCGCCATGGTCAACAACGGCGTGCACTGGGCCAGCGATTACCCGCTGGCGCTCCTCATCGGCGGCGGCGTGGCACGGGTGACGGTGGCGCGCGGGCGGGCGCAGGTGCAAGCGGCGGCGATGCGAGGCGCAGGGGGCGAAGCTCCCAGCGGCAGCGGGCGGCGCGGCTTTACGTGGTCGCCGCTGGTGTCGCCGCGGGCCGTGGGCGTGACGGTGGGGCTCCCCTACTGACGACGAGCCCCCGGGCGTGCCGCACGCATGCGCGGCACGACGCATCGATCAGGGCGTGGCGCCCTGCGAGAACTCGCGCAGCTGCAACGAGATCGTCCCGAAGACGACGTGCGTCTCCATGCGCACCATCAGGCGTCGCTCATCGTCGGTGAACCAGATCTCGGCGCGCCCGTTCTTGGAAAAGACGCCCTTGGACTTGATGACCGGCTTGATGACGATCGTCTGGAACGTTCCGGCCGGGACGGTGAGCTTCTCGCGACGTGAGGCGATCACCGTGACCGGGTTGCGATCGGGAATGAAGTAGCGCGGATAGTCGTACGTGCGCCCGATCTCCAGCGGCTGGTTGCGGACGAAGAAGATGAACGCCCCCTCGTCGAGAGGGTTGCTTACCGTCGGACGTTCGGGCTTCGCGTCCTCACGATAAACGCCGCGCTCCGGATAGATCTCGTAGACCTTGGTGCGCTCGCGCTTCCCTTCGACCGTCTCCTGACGATGGCGCAATGAGCTGAACGTCTCGACGTCGATCCAGCTCTCGAGCACGTCGTGCACGCGATAGCCGGGAATCCCACCCCTGATCTCGAGCTTGGTGTGCCACACCTGGCGCCCGCGCACCGTGTCGAGTCCCACCACCTCCATGCGCGCTGTCCCGACGTTGAACATCCCGTACTTCACGTCGTAGACCATCGACTCGCCGATCCCGAAGGCCAGCGGACGAGGGGCGCTCGCCGCCTGCGTGGGTTGCGCCGTCTGCGCGGCCAGCGACGCGCCAACGCCCACGGCCCCCTGCGCGGCCACGGCCAGCACCCCCCCGGCGAGTACGGCTCGCAGGCGGCGCAGTGGCAGTTTGCGCGACAGGGTGACGACGAAGCTCATGCGGTCCCTCAAAAGATCAGAGTGGCAATCTAAACCCTTACTCGAATGCCGTGATTGCAGTTCCCTCGCGGCGGATCCCGTGACGATTCTCGGCGTGTCTGCCCCCCTGTCGCGGAGTGCCAGAGCGACAGGCGTGGCGAACGAGGTGGCGCGCGGGGTATGTTCGCCAACATCCTCACTCTGGCATGACCGCCGAACTGCCCACCTCCCCGCCGAGTGCCTGCTGCACGGTGCTCGTCCTCCCGTTCGCTTCGCGTCGGGGCGACGATGGGGGAGGTGCGCATGTGGCCGAAGGGGTCTCCGACGAGCTGATCGCGACGCTCTCGCAGCTCCCCGGGCTGGCCGTGATCGGTCGGGGGACGGCCGCCACCTTCCGCGGCACGACCGATTCTCCAGCGGTCTGCGCCGCAGCGGTGGGCGCCAACGTCGTGGTCTCCGGCGCCGTCGACGAGGGGACCGACGCATTCGTGGCCCAAGCGACGATCGCGATCCTGGGAAACGGCGAGCACACGACGTGCGAGGCGGTCACGATGACCCCGGCGACCTTCACGGCCGGCGTGGCGGAAATCGCCGAGCATGTGGCCGGCGCGTGTGGAGTGACGGTGACCGACGCGTGGCGCGCGCGAGTGCGCCGCCCCATCACCGACAATCCCGAGGCGTTCGACCTCTACCTGATGGGGCGCTACCACTCGGAGCAGCGCCCGATCGGGGTGAAGCTGGCGATGCAGTGCTTCGACCGGGCCATCCGCCTGGACGGGGCAATTGCCGGCGCCTTTGGCGGGCTGGCCCTGTTGTGGGCCAACTTCGGGATCTTCCTCGCACTCCCGGCGCGCGGGGCCCGCGACCGCGCGCGCGAGCAGGCGCGGCGTGCCCTCCTCATCGATCCCGACGAGCCGCTGGCCATCGCCTCGCTGCTCGCCAACGCCACCTTCTACGAGTGGGACCTGGCGCACGCCGACGCGCTGGGGGCGCAGTTGCTGGCCAGCTATCCGTCGTTGGTCCTGCCGCGCCAGTCGCTCCTGTACGCGCACGCGGCACGCGGACACGCCGAGTTGGTGCGGGCGCTGGGCCGCGAGGTGCAACGCCTTGATCCGCGATCGGTCGACCCCGTCAACGACTACGGCTTTGCGCTCTTGCTGATCGGCGACGCCGCCGGGGCGGTGGCGGTGCTCGAGCCGCACGTGGCGTTGCACCCGGCGGCCAGCGAGGTCCATCGCCGGCTCGGGCTGGCCCTGCTCGAAGCGGGCGACATGGACCGCGCGGTGATGCACCTGGAGCGTTCGGTCGCGCTCTCCCGCCGGCACGCGTGGGGCGTGGCCGACCTGGCCTGTGCGCGGGCGCGGGCGGGGGACGTGGCCGGCGCCCGTGCGATCCTCGCCGAACTCGAGGAGCGTGGCGATGGGGAACTCGTCCCGTCGGTCGCGCTGGCGGCGGTGCACGCCTCGCTCGGAGAGCCGGACGCCGCCTTCGCCGCGCTCGACCGCGCGCTCGACATGCGTGACTACTGGCTCCTGGCCCTCGACGTCGATCCGTTGCTCGCCCCGTTGCGCGCCGATGCGCGCTTTGCCGACGTGCGCGCGCGCCTGCACACCATCGAACGCACCTGACGTGCGCCGGCGCGCCCCGCGCGGCCGCGCATCGCCCGCGCCGCCCGCGCCACGCACGCCTGACCCCTCTTCACGCCGATCATGACCACTCCCACTGCCGACCTGCTCGCCCTCCTCGACCTCGAACCGCTGGAGGTCAACATCTATCGCGGCAGCAATCGCGATGTAGGGACCGGGCGCGTGTTCGGCGGACAGGTCTTCGCGCAGGCGCTGGTCGCGGCGCGACGTACGGTCGAGGGCGAACGCGAGGCGCACTCCGTGCACGGCTACTTCATCCTCCCGGGTGACCTCACCGCACCGATCGTCTACTTCGTCGACCGGCTGCGCGACGGCAACTCGTTCACCACGCGACGGGTCACCGCCATCCAGCACGGGCAGGCGATCTTCAATCTCTCCGCGTCGTTCCATGTCAGCGAGCCGGGGCTCGAGCATCAGCAGGAGATACCGGAGGCCATTCCGCCCGAGGAGCTTGCCCCCGAACTGTCGCTCATTCGCGAGATGGCCGATCGCATTCCCGAGTCGCTGCGCCCAGTCCTCACGCAGGACCGCCCGATCGACTTTCGCCCGGTCGTTCCCAACGATCCATTCCGTCCCGAGGTGCGCCCGGCGACTCGCCAGGTCTGGTTCCGCGCGATCGGGCCTCTCCCTGCCGACACGCTCACACACCAGGCCGTGCTGGCCTACGCCTCGGACTACGGACTGCTCCCCACGGCGCTGGGGCCGCACGGCGTCGCCTTCCGAACCAAGGGGCTGCAGATGGCCTCGCTCGATCACTCGCTGTGGATGCACCGCCCCTTCCGCGCCGACGAGTGGCTGCTGTATGTCATGGACAGCCCCGCCGCCGCGGGAGCTCGCGGCTTCGTGCGCGGCTCGATCTACACGCGCGCCGGCGCCCTCGTGGCATCCGTGGCACAGGAAGGGCTCATGCGCGTTCGCCCGCCCAAGGCGTAGGCGCGATCATCCCGAAGCACCACCTTCACGTCTTCGTTTGTCATGACGCGACTCTCTGCGCGCGCCCGATTGTTCGCCGCGTTCCTTCCGGCACTCGTGTCGGTCTCGGCGCTCCCAGCGCAGCCGCCGGCCACGCGTCCCCTTTCGCGCGTCGGCGCGACGGCGAGGGGAGCGAACGGCTTCTCGGCCGAGCGTCTCGCGCGCATCGATCGCTTCATGCAGTCGTATGTCGATGAGCACAAGGTCGCGGGGGCGGTGGGGCTGGTGCTGCGCGACGGGCGCGTCGTGTACGAGAAGGCGGTGGGATGGGGAGACAAGGAAGCGGGGCGTCGCATGACGCCGGACGCGCTGTTTCGCATCGCGTCGCAGACCAAGGCCATCACCAGCGTCGCCATCATGACGCTGCTCGAGGAAGGGAAGATCGCCCTCACCGATCCGGTGAGCCGCTTCATCCCCGCCTATGAGAAGACGACCGTCGCGGTGCGCACCGACACCGGCGTGACGATCGTGCCGGCCAAGCGCGCCATCACCATCCGCGACCTCCTCACGCATACGGCGGGGATCTCGTACGGCACCGATGCGCAGGTGGCCAAACTGTACGAAGCCAAGGCACTCGGCCCCGCCGCGGGGTTCGGCTGGTACACCGCGGACACGAACGAGCCGGTCTGCGAGACGATGGAGCGCCTGGCCTCGCTTCCCTTCGTGTCGCAGCCGGGCGAGGCGTGGGTCTACGGTTACAACACCGACATCCTGGGCTGCGTGGTCGAAAAGGCGTCGGGGATGTCGCTCGATGCCTACATCGCCCAGCGGATCACGGGCCCGTTAGGCATGGTCGATACGCACTTCTTCGTCCCCCAGGCCAAGCGCGACCGGCTCACGGCGGTCTATGGCAGCAATGCCGACGGGTCGATGTCGCGTGCCCCCGATGGGCCGCGGGGACAGGGGAACTACGTCGACGGGCCGCGGCGCTCGTTTGCCGGCGGGGCAGGGCTCGTCTCCACGGCGCGCGACTACGCGCGTTTTCTGCAGATGCTGCTCAACGGCGGTGCGCTCGAGGGGGTGCGGATCCTCGCCCCGCACACCGTGCAGCTCATGACGAGCAACCATGTGGGGACGCTGTACGGGAATCGGGGGCTCGGCTTCGGCCTGGGGTTCGAAATCGTCGAATCGTTCGGGGCCGGCGGCATGAGCTCGCAGGGAACCTTCAGTTGGGGTGGCGCGTACGGCTCCAACTACCGGGTGGATCCGAAGGAACGACTGGTCGTCGTCTTCATGGTGCAGCAACTCCCCAATCGCACCGACCTCCCGGCCAAGTTTTCGACGCTGGTGTATCAGGCACTGACAGGTCCGACGCCGTAGCCGCATGATCTTGCGCCGCCGCAGGGCGGCGTGTCCCAGCGGAGGAGTCCATGGCGATACGTGAGGAACAGGTCACGGCCCCGGCCGCGGTTCGCAAGCCGCGCGACGACGAGATCGACGTCTTCGGTCTCACGCACCCGGGCAAGGTGCGCGGTGAAAATCAGGACCACTTCCTGATCGCCTCGTTGCACCGCCAGATGCGGGTGCACATGACGAGCTTGCCCGCGCTGGGCGGAACGCACCGCGAGACCGACCGCCTCGCTTTTCTGGCCGTGGTCGCCGACGGTGTGGGCGGGGGCTTTGCGGGGGAGGAGGCGAGTCGCTTCGCCCTCGAGGCGATCTCCTCCTACGTGAACGACAGCGCCCAGTGCTTCTACACGGCCGATGCCGGGGACGACGAGACCTTCCGTCGAACCCTCGAGGCGGCGGCGCTGCGTGTGCATGAGGAGATGAACCAGCGGAGCGATGCGCTCCCGGGGCGCCGCGGCATGGCCACCACGCTCACGCTCTACCTGGGCGTGTGGCCGCGCATCTACCTCCTGCAGGTGGGCGATTCGCGCTACTACTTCATGCGCGATGGCGTGCTCACGCAGGTGACGCGCGACCAGACGATCGCGCAGGAACTCATCGACATGGGCGTTCTCACCCGCACCGACCAGAAGATCGCCCGCTTCTCCAACGTCCTCGCGAGCGCGATCGGCGGGGCACAGTCGACGCCGGTGGTCACCGGGGTGCAGAACGACTGGGGAATGGTGCACCTGCTGTGCAGCGACGGGCTCACCCGCCACGTGAGCGACGAGCGCATTCGCGAGCAGCTCCTGGCGATGACCTCAGCGCGCGGGGCGTGCGAGGCGCTGCTGCAGGACGCGCTGGACGGCGGCGGGCGCGACAACATCACGGTGATCGTCGGGCGCACCACGCGCGGGGAACAACCGGCAGTCGACAGCTAGGGGCCATCGCGACGCACCAGGCTGGCGCCGGGGACGATTCGTTCCCGGCGCTTTCATTGTCTCCCCGCCTCGTGCGTCAACACTCCACACATCCACTGCACGCCAGACAATCACCCACACAAGTCGGGGTGAACCCGCGATGCGCCGGGGTCGCCAGCTGCCAATGGTTGAGGAGACAATCGGCGGGAGGGAGTGATGGGTGGCGTCTTCCTTGGCATCGACATCGGGTCGACGACCGTCAAGGTCGTGGTGATCGACCCCAACCGCCAATTGCTGGGATGGCGCTACATGCGCTCCCGCGGCCGACCGCGCCAGGCGCTTCTCGCGGCGGTGGACGAACTGGCCGACGTGATCGGCGACGCCCCCATTCTCGGACTCGGGCTCTCGGGCTCAGGCGGCGGCCCCATCGCCGACCTGGTCGGCGGAACCCATGTCAACGAACTCGTGGCGCAGACGCGCGCCATCGGTGCCTATCACCCCGAGGCGCGCACCGTCATCGAGATTGGCGGGCAGGACTCCAAGCTCCTCTCGGTTCGCTGGGATCCCTCCAGCCAGCAGATGCTGCTCGAGGACTTTGCGATGAACGCCCTGTGCGCCGCTGGCACCGGCGCCTTTCTCGACCAGCAGGCCGAACGACTCGGCGTCTCGATCGACCAGGAGTACGCACGCCTCGCATTGACCAGCACGAGTCCGGCGCGCGTGGCCGGTCGCTGCACCGTGTTTGCCAAGTCGGACATGATCCACCTGCAACAGGTGGGGACGCCGCTCCCCGATATCCTGATGGGGGTCTGCCTGGCCATGGCGCGCAACTTCACGGCGGTCATCGGGAAGGGGAAACGCTTCGTCGCCCCCATCCTCTTCCAGGGCGGGGTGGCGTACAACGCGGCGGTCACGCGCGCCTTCGAGACGGTCCTCAAGGTTCCGCCGGGGAGCATCATCGTCCCTGCGTACCATTGCCTCATGGCGGCCATCGGCACGGCGTTCGTGGCCATGGACGAAACCGCCCGCGGCAAGGGACGCCGGTTCATCGGCTTTGGCGCGTTGGACGAGGCGCTCAAGCACGACACGGCGCACGAGTCCATGCCGCCGCTCGTGCGACTCACCGAGCACGTCGCGCCAGGGCGCGCCCTCCCCATCGTCGACGCCGCCCCCATCGACGTGGTGCTCGGCATCGATGTGGGATCGGTCAGCACCAACGTGGTACTGCTCGACGAGGAGAACCACGTGGTGGCGCGACAATACCTCCCGACCGCGGGGCGTCCGCTGGAGGCGGTGCGCGACGGGTTGATGCGCACCGGGATCGCCGTGGGCGACCGCGTGCGCGTGCGTGCCGTCGGCGTCACCGGCTCGGGGCGGTATCTCACGGGCGACTTTGTCGGCGCCGATTCGGTGCGCAACGAGATCACCGCGCAGGCGCGTGCCGCCGTCGCGATCGATCCGCAGGTCGACACGCTGCTCGAGATCGGAGGACAGGACAGCAAGTTCGTGCGCATCAACCACGGCGCCGTCGTGGACTTCACGATGAACAACGCCTGCGCTGCCGGAACCGGATCGTTCCTCGAGGAACAGGCCGATCGCTTGCGCATCAACATCCGCAACGACTTCAGCGAACTGGCGTACGCGTCGCCGTGTCCCGCCGCGTTAGGTGAGCGCTGCACGGTCTTCATGGAGTCGGACCTGGTGCACCACCAGCAGCACGGCGCCAAGGTCGCCGACCTCACCGCCGGTTTGGCGTATTCGATTGCCGAGAACTACCTCAACCGCGTGGTGAATGGGCGGGTGCTGGGGGATCACGTCCTCTTCCAGGGAGGCGTCGCCGCCAACGAGAGCGTGGTCTCCGCCTTCTCGGCGCTCACCAAGCGCCAGATCATCGTCCCGCCTAACCACGATGTGACCGGGGCCATCGGCGCCGCGATGCTCGCCCGCGAGTCGATGGCGCGTCGGGCCAAGGCGAATGGCGACACACCGCCGTCCACGCACTTTCGCGGCTTCGACCTGTCGTCTCGCCACTACGAGAGTTCGGTCTTCGAGTGCAAGGCCTGCCCCAACCTGTGCGAAGTGCACAAGGTGGCGATCGAAGGGGAGTCGCCGTTCTTCTATGGCGCCCGCTGCGACAAGTTCGAGGAGGCGGGACGCGCGGGCGACCAGTCGTGGGCCGCGATCCCCGACCACTTTGCCGCGCGCGAGGCATTGCTGCTGGGCGACTGGGTCGATCCGGGGGCGCGCGTGCCTAACGGCGGTGGGCGGCGGCGCGTGGGGATGCTGCGCAACCTCACCTTCTTCGACTTCTTCCCGTTCTGGCGCGGCTTCCTGCGCGCGCTCGACTTCGACGTCGTGCTCTCGGCGCCCACCAGCCCCGCCATCGTCGGCAAGACCATCTCGACCGCCGCCATCGAGTCGTGCTTCCCCGTGAAGCTCGCCTTCGGGCACCTGCTCGATCTCTTCGAGCGCGACGTGGACGTGGTCCTCGCTCCCAGCATCATGACGCGTCCCGACGCGGTACCGGGACAGCCGCACAACCATTCGTGCCCGCTGGTGCAGTCCACGCCGCCCCTCCTCATTGCCAATCTCGGCGACACCGCGGGGGCGGCGCCGATCGTCACCCGGTCGTTGCACCTGCAGAACGCGCGCGCGGCAAAGCTCGAGCTCACCGCACTGGCCCGGGAGCTCGGCGCCGCGAAGGGGGTCGACATCGATGTCGCGATCGCCGCCGGCTGGGCCGCGCAACGCGCCTTTGAGCGTGGGGTGCGGCAGGAAGGGCGCCGAGCGCTCGCGGCCCTCGTCCCGGGGCAACCGGCCGCCGTCATCGTCGGGCGTTCGTACAACAGCGGTGACCTGGGGGCCAATCTCGACCTGCCGTACAAGCTGCGTCGCATGGGCGTCGTCCCTATTCCGATGGACTTCCTCCCGCTCGAGCAAACCACGCTCCCGCCATTGCACGACGACATGTACTGGCGCTCGGGGCAGGACATCCTGCGCGCCGCCGGCGTGATCCGCGGCGACGACCGCTTGCAGGCGATCTACCTCACGAACTTCAACTGCGGCCCCGACGCTTTCCTCATCTCCTTCTTCCACGAGGAAATGGGGAAGAAGCCCTTCCTCGAGCTGGAGGTGGACGAACACACCGCCGATGCCGGGATGATCACGCGCTGTGAAGCCTTCTTCGACAGCCTCAACATCCGCCAGGTGGCCTGATGCCTAACGTCTCCCTTCCCGTCCTCCCGGAAGACGCGGCGACGGTTGCCACCCCCGCCGCGCCGGCGCTCGCGATCACGGACAAGACGGTCTACATCCCGTACATGTCGGACCACGCGTTGGTGCTGGCGGCGGCGCTCCGGTATCATGGGATCCGGAGCGAAGCGCTGCCGCCGCCGACCGAAGAGACGATGGACATCGGCCTCTCGCTCTGCCGCGGACGCGAGTGCCTGCCCTGTTTTCTCGCCATCGGCGACGTGATCCGCGCCTGTCGCACCCCCGGCTTCGATACCAACCGCTCGGCTTTTCTCCTCCCCGGGAGTCCGGGGCCGTGTCGATTCGGGCAGTACCGCGTCCTGCAACGTGCACTCCTCGACCGGCAGGGCTTCGCCGATGCGGAGATCCTCTCGCCGACGTCGGAGAACTCGTATCGCGGCTTCGGTGAGCGCCCGCGCGCGTTGCGGCTGCTGGCATGGAGCGGCGTGGTGTCGATCGACCTCCTGCTCAAGCTCCTGCACGAGTTCCGTCCATACGAACTGGAGCCGGGGGCGACCGACGCGGCCTACGCGCGCGGCCTCGAGCATCTGTGCGCGGCGATGGAGCAGGGTGGAGGGGCGCACCTCATGCGCGCGATGCGCGCCATCGCCCGCGACTTCGAGGGGCTCCCGGTCGACCGCTCGACGCCGCGTCCACTGGTCGCCTTCCTGGGCGAGATCTACGTCATGCTGAATCCGCATGGGAATCAGCAGATGATCCGGCAGATCGAGGCGGCGGGCGCCGAGGTGATCTCGGGGTCGGTGGGCGAGTGGCTGCACTTTGTCGATGAGACCAAGATGGACCGCGATCGCCTCTTTGGGTCGTGGCTCTCACTAGTGGGGACCAAGGGGCTCTCGATGTATCAGCGCACCGCCGAAAAGCGGCTGCGCGCGCCGGTCGCACACCTGCTGCGCCACCCGCCCGACGCCAGCATGCGCGAGATGTTCGAGATGGTGCGCCCGTACTTCGATCCGCTGCTGGGGATGGAGACGACCCTCACGCTGGCGAAGACGATCGAGCTGGCGCGCCATGGCGTGAGCGGCGTGGTGAACGTGATGCCGTTCTCGTGCATGCCGGGAATCATCGTGGCGGGAATGGCCCCGCGCGTTCGCGCCGACTTCGATCAGCTCCCGTGGTTGGACATCGTGTACGACGGCCAGCACCTCACGAATATCCGCACCCGGCTCGAAGCGTTCGTGCATCAGGTGGCACAGTTCGCGCGCACGCACCATTCGCACTAGTCATCGTCCCACCACCTTCTTCCCGGCGACGCCCTTGGGCGTCGCCGTCGCTCTTGTGGTGGGGCGGAAGACGGGAAGACTGGAAGACGAGTGAGGGTAACAGCACATCAACACTTGCCCCCTTTCGACTTCGTACACACTCCCCGCAGATTCTTCGAGCCTTCCCATCTCGTCTTCCCGTCTTCCCGTCCTCCCGTCTTCCATGCCCTTAGGCGTCGGCTTCATCGGTTCCGGCTTCAACACGCGATTCCACATCCAAGGGTGGCGCGGCGTGCGCGACGCCGACGTCCTCGGCGTCTGGAGCCCCAATGGACGGAGCGCGGCGAGTGCGGCGGCGCTGGCGCGCGAGGTCGACGTGGGCGCGGCCAAGCCCTACAAGAGCATTGCGGCGATGGTCGCCGATCCCGCCATCGATGCCATCTGGCTGTGCGGCCCCAACCACGCGCGCATCGAGAACGTCGAGGAGATCGTCGACACCATCACGCGCGGGAAGGGAACGCTCAAGGGCATTGCCTGCGAGAAGCCGCTGGCGCGCAACGTCGCCGAGGCCAAGCAGGTGCAAGCGATGGTCGAGTCGGTGGGACTGGCGCACGGCTACCTCGAGGACCAGCTGTTCGCGCCGCACGTGACCGCGGGACACGCGCTCCTGTGGGCGCGCGGCGCCGCGACCACGGGGCGCCCCTATCTCGCCCGGGCCGCCGAGGAGCACAGCGGTCCACACACGCCGTGGTTCTGGCAGGGCAAGCTGCAGGGCGGCGGTGTGCTGAACGACATGATGTGCCACTCGGCGCTCGTCGTGCGGCACCTCCTTACCAAGCCGGGTGACTCGCTCGACACCGTGAAGCCGGTACGCATCACCGCGCACATCGCGTCGCTCAAGTGGTCGCGTCCCAAGTACGCCAAGCGCCTCAAGGCGACGATGGGGAAGGCGGTCGACTACGCCAAGGCCCCGTCCGAGGACTTTGCCTCGCTCACCGTGGAGTTCGAGACGTCGGACGGGCATCGCGTCATCGGCGAGGCCAGCACGTCGTGGTCGTTTGTCGGTGCCGGATTGCGGCTGTCGGCCGAGTTGCTGGGGCCCGAGTACTCGATGCGCTGGAACTCGCTCGATAGCGGGCTGCAGCTCTTCTTCTCGCGCGAAGTGACCGGGCGGGCCGGCGAGGACCTCGTGGAGAAGCAGAACGCGGAGCAAGGGGTGATGCCCGTGGTGCCGCAGGAGTACATCGCCTACGGCTACACCGACGAGGATCGCCACTTCGTGCGCGCCTTCCTTGGCAAGGAAAAGCCCAAGCTCACCTTCACCGACGGCGTGGAGGTGGTGCGCATGCTCATGACCGCGTACCAGAGCGCAGAGCAGGGACGTACGCTCGCCTTCCCGCCGCGCGGCATTGATTCGTTCATTCCGGCGGTGGCCAAGGGGACCTGGACGCCGTGAGGGGGTCGCGATGAGGCGTCGCGACTTCCTCTATGCCACGGGGGCGCTCGCGATCGGGGCGCGTCTGCCGCGGCTTGCATCTGACGGGGCGATCCGGATACAGGCGGCCCGCCCCGTCCCCACGCCCGCGCAGTTGGCCTGGCAGCGCGACGAACTCGCGCTCTTCGCGCACTTCGGCGTCAACACCTACACCGACCGCGAGTGGGGCGACGGGACCGAAGATCCGAAGATCTTCAATCCCGCGCGCTTCGACGCCCGGCAGTGGGCCCGCGCGGCGCGCGCCGCCGGCTTTCGCTCGATCGTCCTCACCGCCAAGCACCACGACGGCTTTTGCCTGTGGCCCAGCGCGCACACCAGGCATTCGGTTGTGTCATCGCCATGGCGCGACGGCAAGGGCGACGTGGTGCGCGAGGTGGCCGACGCCTGCCGCGCCGAGCGGCTGGGGTTGGGATTGTACCTGTCGCCCTGGGATCGCCATGAGCCCAGCTACGGCAGCGGCACTCCCTACATGGACTACTACTGCGCGCAGTTGGAGGAATTGCTGACGCGCTATGGCCCGGTGGTGGAGGTCTGGTTCGATGGCGCCAACGGCGAGGGGCCTAACGGGAAGCGCCAGGTCTACGATTGGGCGCGCATGCACGCCACGGTGCGCAAGCTGGCGCCGCAGGCGGTGATGTTCTCCGACGCCGGTCCCGACGTGCGGTGGATCGGAAACGAGAAGGGGGTGGCGGGCGAGACGTGCTGGAGCACCATCGATCCGGCCAGCGTCCCCTACGCTGGCTACGACGCCCCCAACGTCGGTGCGTTGCTGCAGGAAGGCGATCCGCGCGGAAGCGTCTGGCGCCCCGGCGAGACCGATGTCTCGATTCGCCCGGGGTGGTTCTGGCACCCCGCCGAGGACGACAAGGTGCGCAGCGCCGACAACCTCATGGCGTTGTACTTCAGCTCCGTCGGGCGCAACAGCAAGCTCCTGCTCAACGTCCCGCCCACCCGCGACGGCCTGCTGCACGACGCCGATCTGCGCGCCCTGTCGGCGTTTGGTGAGCGGCGGCGCGCGCTGCTGGCGCGCGACCTCGCGCGAGGAGGGCGTGTGCGCGGCGACGGGCGTGACGCCGGCGCCGTGGTGCGGGGCGATGGCACACGTTGGTGGAACGCTCCCGACCGCGCGACCGAAGCGACGCTCGAGGTGGTGCTCCCGAAGGCCGTCAGTTGCAACGTTCTGCGCCTGCAGGAACCGATCGCCCTGGGCCAGGTGGTGGAGCGCTGGGCGCTGGCCGCCGAGGTCGATGGCACATGGCGCGAGCTCGCCCGTGGGACCACCATCGGCTACACGCGCTTGGCACGGTTCGAGATCACGCGCGCGCAACGGTTCCGCCTCACGCTCGCCTCGACACTGGGGCCGTTGCGGCTGTCGACCCTCGGGTTGCACCTCGACGCGTCGTAGGTCGCGTTGAAGATCGCGTCTCCGCTGCGCGTCGCCACGGCCGGGGCCGCCTAACGCCCGGCCCGTCGGGCACGCTGGCGGTGCGCCGGGGTATGGGGGAGCGAAACCCCACACTTACGGAGCTGTACATGCGTCCTCGTCTCATCGCCCTTCGAGTCCTCCTTGCCGTCACGCCGGTCGCCCTCAGCGGCTGTTTCCTCGCCGCCGCGGGGGCGGGCGCGGCTGGCGCCATCGCCTACACCAACCGCGGCGCCTCGTCCGACGTGGCCGGGTCGGTGGATCAGGTGTTTGATCGCGCGGTCGCGGCCTTCGGACAGAACGGCGTCGCCGAGACCGGACGCAGCACCGAGGACAATGGCGTCAAGCGCCGCCTGGTGGGGACCAAGGGGGAGCAGGAGGTGACCGTGGATCTCCAGCGCGCCTCCGACGCCACCACCAAGGTCGAGGTCATCGCCAAGAAGAGCGCGGTCGAATACGACAAGGAACTCGCCAAGACGATCCTCAACGCGATTCTGGCCAAGTAGTCGCGTGCGCGTTTGACCGTGGCCGTGGGGGGCGGTAACGTCTCGCGCTCGTTCGCTCCGTCCCCCACGCGCCCCCTCATGCTTCGAGTCTCCTCGCGCCCCCACTCGGCGCTCGCCCTGCTCGCGCTGGCCTCGTTGGCGCAGGTCGCCCCCGGTGCGGCGCAGGCCCAACGCCCCACGCTCTCCGCCGCCACGCGCCAGTACGTCAGCGTCGACTCGTCGCTGGTGGCGCTCACCAACGTGCGCGTCATCGACGGCACCGGGGCCCCCGCGCGCGAAGGGCAGACGCTCGTTATGCGCGACGGTCGCATCGTGGCGCTGGGGCCGTCGGCGTCGACGCCTGTCCCCGCCGGCGCGCTCACCATGGACCTTGCCGGCAAGAGCGTGATCCCCGGGCTGGTGATGGTGCACGAGCACCTGTTCTATCCGACAGGGCCCGGCGTCTACGGCAACGTGTCCGAGTCGTTCTCGCGCCTGTACCTCGCGGGTGGTGTCACCTCGATGCGCACCGGCGGCAACATGAACGGCTACGGCGAGTTGAACATCGCCAAGGCGATTGCGCGTGGCGACAAGCCCGGGCCGTGGATCGACGCCACCGCGCCATACGTCAACGGTCCCAATCCCTTTGGCCAGATGCGCGCCCTCGAATCGCCCGAGGAGGCGCGTCGCTTCGTGAACTGGTGGGCCGACCAGGGGGCGACGTCGTTCAAGGCGTACATGCAGGTGCACCGCGACGTCCTGGGCGCCGCGATCGCCGAGGCGCACAAGCGCGGGATGAAGGTGACCGGGCACCTCTGCTCGGTGACGTATCGCGAAGCGGCGGCGTTAGGCATCGACGATCTCGAGCACGGCTTCCTGGCCGCCACCGACTTCGTCGCCGACAAGAAGCCCGACGAGTGCCCGCGCCAGGGCGGGATGCAGTCACTCATGGCGCAGGATGTCACGTCGCCCGACTTCACCGCGCTGGTGGCCGAACTGGTGAAGCGAAAGGTCGCCATCACGTCGACGATGACCGTCTTCGAGACCTTCACCCCGGGGCGCCCCATGCCGCCAGGGATCGACGTGCTCACCCCGCAACTGCGCGAAACGTTCGAGCAGATGCAGGCCAACCTGGCCAAGGTCCCGCGCTCGATCTACAGCACCGCCTTTCCCAAGGGGATGGCGATGGAGCTCGCGTTCTCGCGCGCCGGCGGTCTCCTCGTCGTCGGGACCGATCCCACCGGTGGTGGCGGCGTCATCGCGGGCTATTCCAACCAACGCGCGCTCGAACTGCTCGTTGAAGGGGGCTTCGCTCCCGTCGAGGCCATCCGCGTCGGGACGCTCAACGGTGCGACCTACCTCGGGCGTGAGGCCCTCGTCGGCTCGATCGCCGTCGGGAAGCAGGCCGACCTGGTCGTCATCAACGGCGATCCGTCGGCGCGCATCGCCGACGTGCGCAACGTGCAGCTGGTTTTCAAGCAGGGCGTCGGATACGACCCGCTTAAGCTGATCAATTCGGTGAAGGGGAAGGTGGGGCTGTTCTAGCAGCCGGATGTGCGTGCGGCGTGACGCCGGCGTATCACGCTGGTGATCGCGCCGTGACGCGCCAAGGACTCCCTTCACACACCCTCTTCCGTCACGCGCTCCCGTCATGCGATCGATCCGCCTTGCCGTCGCCCTGTTCTCGCTTGTCGCCGTCGCGTCCCTTGCTGCGCCACGTGCGCACGCCCAGGGGCGCACCCGCAACGTCGTCCTCATCGTCACCGACGGCCTGCGCTGGCAGGAAGTCTTTTCCGGCGCCGAACGAAACCTCGTCAGCCGCAAACCGGGCGGCGTGCGCGACACGACGGCACTCCTGCGCGACTTCTGGCGCGAGACCGCCGAGGCGCGCCGCGAAACACTCCTCCCGTTCATGTGGGGGACCATCGCCAAACACGGGGCGATCTACGGCAATCGCACCATCGGCAGCGACGCGCACATCACCAACACGATGAAGTTCTCGTATCCCGGCTACAACGAGATCTTCACCGGCGCCTTCGATCCGCGCATCGATTCCAACGAATACCCACCCAATCCTAACGAGACCGTCTTCGAATGGCTCAACGGGCGCCCAGGTCTCACCGGGAAGGTGGCCGCCGTCGCCACATGGGATGCCTTTCGCCGCATCCTCAATCGCGACCGCGCCGGGTTCCCGGTGCTCGATGGCTGGGATCCGCCGTTCGCAAATGCCAAGGCGCCTACCGCGCGCATGCGACTGGTCGACGAGTGGTATCGCACCTCGGTGCAGATGTGGGAGAACAATGCCTTCGACGCCCCGATGCACATGGCGGTCAAGGAAGTCATCGCCACCAACAAGCCGCGCCTCCTCTTTGTCGGCTACGGTGAAACCGACGAGTGGGCACACTCGGGGATGTACGACATGCTCCTGCGCTCGGCGCACCAGGTCGACGCCTTCATCGCCGATCTCTGGCACACCATGCAAGCCATGCCGGAGTATCGCGGCAATACGACCTTCATCATCACCACCGACCACGGTCGCGGCTCGGGGAACGACGCGTGGCGCGACCACGGGCAGGACGTGGACGGGGCCCAGCACATCTGGATGGCTGTCCTCGGTCCCGACACACCGGCGTTAGGCGAACGTGCCAGCGGTCCCGTGACCCAAGCGCAGATCGCGGCGACCATCGCCAGCCTGCTGGGCGAAGACTGGAACTCCCGCAATCCCAAGGCGGGGGCGCCGCTACGCGAGGCGATCACGCGGCGGTAGTCGTCGCGCCGTGGAGTCGCGGGTGCGCCGGCGCACGGGACGCCGGCCCGAAGCGTAGGGCGCTCGACCGGCCCCGCGTGTCGTTATCATCCAGACGGGCGCCCTGCGCTTCCTCTGCGCTCCTTGTCCGTCCATCCCGTTCATGCCTGTGTCGTTTCACTCCCGCGCCACCCGCGCCACCCGCGCCCTCGCGCCGCTGCTCGCGGTCGCCTGCTCCGCCTGTCTCGCCGGCCCCGCAACCGCGATCGGCGGCGGCCCGATCGGTCGCACCCCCAACCTGCGCGAGGCCGAGCTGCTCCCCATCCCCGACTCCACGCGTGGGGTGGGCTTCGTCCTCATCTCCAACCGGCGCGACCTGCTGGAAGAGACGCGGGTCGAGCTGAATGCGGCCGCGCGCGCCTTCGAACGGATGTTCGGCGAGCGTCCAGACGAGGCGGACGTACGCCTGACGAGTGACCAGCAGGAGGTGCGCGTCGCGCTGCGCGTCGGGCGCCGTCAACTCCCGCCCTTCACCGTCTCGCTCCAGCGCGACGGTGGGCGCCCGCGCATCGCCGAGTCGATGCACATCGCCTCGGCGGTCGTGCTGGTCACGTCGCGCGAGTGGCTGTCGACGCTCATCCACGCGCTCGTGCCGTCCGATACGTCGAGTGCCGGGTGGATGACGCGCGAGAATGTCCCGGTCTGGTTGCGCATGGGCGTCCTGCAGGGGGTGGCCGACCGCCCGATTCACGAGCTGTGGCTGTCTCAGCTCGCCCGCCAGCGCGACTCGCTCCCGACGGTGGCCGAGCTGTGGCGCGCCGATTCGTGCGACGCGCAGTGCCTGGCGCCGTTCGCCCGCCCTGAGGAGAACTCCGCCGATCGTGCCAACGCGCCGGCCGACGCCGAGGCGTTGCGCGAGCGCGGTGGTCGCGGGCGACGTCCCACGCTCGCGGGGCGTGTGCGCTACGCCGCCTCGACCTACTCGCTGGTGCAGTTCATCTCCAAGCGCGAGGGGCCGGAGTTCATGCGCGCGCTCGTGGCCACGGCCCTCACTGGCGGCGACCTCACCGCCGCGTTAGGCGCGGCACACTCGTTCACCGCCGATGCCAGCGACATCGACCGGCAATGGCGCGTTTGGCTCGCCCCGTTCGCCTACCCGGACGGGCGCTGACGACAGCGGACGCGTGAGGCAGTGGAACGGGGCGGCGGATGCGAGAGCGTCCGCCGCCCCGTGGCATTCCAGAGGGCACGCCCGCGGTCTTGCGGGCGCGCGAGGGCGGCTCCATCGTCTGGGTCGAATGCCCCATGTTGATGCCCGCCCTTCCCGGCATCATTCGCGCGACTGCTCCCCCGATCGCGATCGCGAGACCGCGTGAGGCTCGGCCCCCCTCGTCGCCTGGCCACTCATGTCCACTCGTCCATTCATTGCCGTTGCCGATGCCACCGGGTTGCTCGGTGGCGCCGTCGCCCGCGCGATCCTCAACGATCCGCAGCGTCGTCTGCGATTGCGCGCCCTCGTGCGGCACCCAGGCTCGCCGCAAGCACAGGCCATGGCCAACGCCGGCGCCGAGGTGGTGGGAGTGGAGCTCGATGACGCCAACAGCGTCCTGCGGGCCTTCCGTGGCGCGCACGGCGCCTTTGCCGTCACCGACTTCTGGGAGCACGGCTCCCCCGAACGCGAGCTGTCGCAGGCGCGGGCCATGGCCACCGCTGCACGCCTCGCCGACGTCGAGCACGTCATCTGGTCCACGCAGGAAGACTCGCGCGCGTTCATGTCGCTCGACGATGCGCGCATGCCCACCCTGCTGCAGCGATACAAAGTGCCGTCGTGCGATGCCAAGGGTGAAGCCGACGCCATCTTCGCCGCGGCGGGGCTCCCCATCACGTTCCTCCGCACTGCCCTGGCCTGGGAGCAGCTGCTGGGGTTCGGGATGGGCCCCCGTCGCGCCGAGGATGGCTCGCTCCGCCTCGCGCTCCCCATTGGTGACCGACCGTTGCCGGGGATCGCACTCGCCGACATCGGCGAGATCGTGCTGCGCCTGTTCGCCGAGGGCACGCCGGCCGAGTCGCGCACCATCGGCATCGCTGGCGCGCACCTCACCGGTCCGGACATGTCGGCAGCCTTCCGTCGCGTGCTCGGTGAGTCGGTGATTTTCGAGGCCGTCTCGTTCCGCAGTTGGCGATCGTTAGGGATTCCCGGTGCCGACGAAATCGGCAACATGTTCCAGTTCATCCACGACTTCAACGCGATCTACGCCGAGCATCGCCCGGTGGAGGCGACGCGCGCGCTGCACCCGGGTCTCGAGTCGTTCGAGCACTGGCTCTCCACGCACCGCGCCTACATCCCAACGCTGTGAACAGGCGCCAGCCGGCGGCGGGTGTGTTGAAAACAACGAGGGGCGCCCGATCTGGGCGCCCCTTCACTGCGTGACGTGCGAACGCGCCGCGTCAGGCTACAGCGTCCACCCGCTCCGGTACGTCGGGAGGATCCACTCCTGCGGAATGCCCGTGGTCTTGAGCGCGCCGGTGGCCGTGTCGAGTTCGATCGTCTGCCCCGAGCGCACCGCCAGGTTGCCTAACACGATCATCTCGGTGAGCGGACCCGCGTAGCCCGCAAAGTTGGACCCCGGCTGCGTCCCCGCACGAATGGCCGACGTCATCTCCTTGAACACGCCCTCGGTGCGCGGATACTTCTTGGCCGGCATCGCCTTGGCGAGCGCTGCCTGCTTGACCGGATCGCACAGCTGCGGATCCTGCCCGTACGTCCCGGCGATGAGCGTCCCCTTGTCGCCGATCCACAGCTGTCCGCCGTCGGCATCAGGGACCCACGGACGATCGGGGCCATACTCGGCGGGGCGCGGCGGGTAGATGCTCCCATCGCGCCAGGTGAGCGTGATCGGCCCGTGTCCGTTTCCTGCAGGGAACTCGTAGGTGATGCGCGACATCTTGGGCGCCGTCTCGGCAAACAGCGCGGTCGACTCGGGGATCACGCGCGTGGGGTACTTGAGCCCCAGCACCCAGAACGACGCGTCCATGATGTGGCACGCCATGTCGCCCATGGCGCCGGTGCCAAAATCCCACCATCCGCGCCAGTTGAAGTGCGCGTAGCCAGGATGGAACGGGCGCTCGGCCGCCGGGCCTAACCAGAGATTCCAGTCGAAGGTCGGCGGGACGTTGTGCATGTCGGTCGGGCGATTGATCGCCTGCGGCCAGATGGGGCGGTTGGTCCAGAACTCCACACGCTGCACGTTGCCGATGAGTCCCGCCTCGACGATTTCGCGAATCTGGCGGATTCCTTCGCCGGCATGCCCCTGGTTCCCCATCTGCGTGATCTGCTTGGGACGCCGGGCCGCCTCCTCCTTGAGGGCGCGCACTTCACCCACCGTGCGCGCCAGCGGCTTCTGCGTGTAGACGTGCTTCCCTGCCTTGAGCGCCATCATCGTGGCGGGGGCGTGCGAGTGATCGGGGGTGGAGATGGTCACCACGTCGATGCTCGACGCTTCCTTGGTCAGCATTTCGCGATAGTCGCTGTAACGCTTGGCCTGCGGGAACATCTTGAACGCGCGGTCGGCGTTGCGGCTGTCGATGTCACACAGGGCGTAAATGTTCTCGTGTGAAATCCCCTTCACGTCGTTGAACCCCATCCCCCCCACGCCGATGCAGGCGACGTTGAGGGTGTCGGACGGGGCGCGAAATCCTTTGCCGAGGACGTGGCGCGGAACGATCGTGAACGCCGCGACGCTGGCGGCGGTCTTCTTGATGGAGTCGCGGCGGGAAATCGAATCGCTCATGACGGGACGGGAGACTGGAGACGGGAGACGGGAGTGCGCCCCCGCAATGCGGGGGCGCCGACGCTCACAACTACGCAGCCGACGGTGCGGTGCGTGGGCGGAAGAGGAGCAGGAAGATCACGAACACCACCGCAGCGCCAGCCGACGGGACGAGCCAGATCCCCGGCCAGTCGTGCACGACCTTGAGGCAGTCGGTGGCGGTGTCGGCGCACGACGGGTTGGGAGTCGAGTAGCGGCTCACCACCGCCCCCGAGACAAACGCGCCGATGAAGTAGCCCACGCCGTTGGTGACGAAGTTGATGAACCCCTGCGCGGCGGCGCGGATCTTCGGCCCCGCCTTCTCGTCGGTGTAGATCTGCCCGCTCACGAAAAAGAAGTCGTAGCAGATCCCGTGCAGCAGGATGCCGGCGTAGATGAGCCACATCCCGCTCCCCGCGTTGCCGTTGCTGAAGGCCAGGTAGCGCAGCGCCCACGCCAGCATCCCCACCAGCATGATCACCTTGATCCCCAGGCGCTTGAGCGCCAACGGGAGCAGGATCATGAAGCCGATCTCCGACATCTGCCCGAACGTCTGGATGAAGGCCGGTTCCGGCGCCTTGATCTCGTTCAGGAAGGGGTTGGCGAAGGAGTAGTAGAACTGCAGCGGGATGCAGAGCAGGAACGAGCCTAACGTGAAGATGAGGAAGTCGCGATCCTTGAGCAGTTGCAGCGCGTCGAGCCCGAAGGCATCGCGGATGCTGAACGGCGACCCGGCCCCCTTGGGCGGGGTGTGCGGGAGCAGGAAGGCAAAGAGCCCCATCACCGCCGAGGCGCCGGCCGCCACGCGCATCGGCGTCGCCAGGGCGTCGGCCTTGAGCACCTTCCCGATCACGATCCCTGCCACGATCCACCCGATCGTCCCCAGCACGCGAATGAGCGGGAAGTCGTTGGCCGGGTCCTTCACGTGGTGGAAGGAGATCGAATTGGTGAGCGACAGCGTCGGCATGTAACACAGCGCATACGCGATCAGCAGCGGGTAGAAGGTGCCGAACGTCGTCTGCGTCGAGACGAGGTACATCAGCACCGCCCCCACCAGGTGCAACACCGCCAGCAGCTTTTCCGAGGCAAAGAAGCGGTCGGCGATCATCCCGACGAAAAAGGGCGAGACCAGTGCAGCAATGGCCGTCGCCCCATACGCCAACCCGATCTGCCCATCCTCGAAGTGCAGCCCCTGGCCGAGGTAGGTCCCCATGGTGACGAACCAGCTCCCCCAAATGAAGTACTGGAGGAACATCATGACCGATAGCGAGAATCGCGTGGACATCCGGGCGGGTTGGTGAGGGGGTGTGAGAACGATTGCAGCTGTCCCGGCGCGGCCACCCGCGCGGGTGCCTAACAGTCTGGAAACGTCAGCGTGGACGACGTGGGGCAGGGGACGGCGCTTCGCCGCGGGCGCCGTCGGGCGGGCGATCCGAGCGGCGACCTACCGCGCCATGCAGCGAGCGACAGGTCAGTGCAGCGGACGAATGCGGATGTTACGGAACGCCACCCGGTCGCCATGGTCCTGCAACCCGATGCGCCCCTTCTTCGACAACCCGTAGGTGGGCCACTGCGCAAACTTGCTCTTGGCCACGCGCGCCTTCCAGTCGGCGCTCCACATCTCGTAGTCGACGACCTTCTTTCCGTTGAGCCAGTGCTCCACGTGCGCCCCCTTGGCCACGATGCGCACCGAGTTCCATTCGCCCACCGGCTTCACCGCATCGGCGGGCGACGGATACAACCCGTAGTTGGCCCCGGCCAGGGTGAGCGGCGTCTTGTTGTCGGGATGCAGGAGGTTGTCGAGGACCTGCACCTCAGTCGCGTTCTCGAAGATCCGTTCCGTCTCCTCGGTCGCTCGATAGAAGATCCCGCTGTTTCCCTTGGGTTGGACCTTCCACTCCAGCTCGAGCTCGAAATCGTCAAACTCGCGATCGGTGACGATGTCGCCCCCCTGCGCCACTCGCGTCAGCGCGCCGTCGACCACGGCCCAACCGGCCGGCATCGTCTTCTGGCGATAGCCGCGCCATCCAGCGGTCGTCTTGCCGTCGAACAGCGAGATCCACCCATCCCCACCCTTCCCCTGCGCGCGTCCAGGCATCGAGACCGTCACGAGAAAGGCCAGCGAAAGCGCGGCCCGGTGGATACGAGTTGCATGGCGCATCAGCGGCATGTGAGCGAGGTCGTGGACAGGGACAGTTCGGGAGGCCAACGTAGAATCCCCGTCGGGAAAGGGGAAGGGCATTTCCGCTCTCCCGGTCTCACCCGTAAGGCTGATACCGCACTGCCCACTACGGCGACTCGACGCCGCCCCCCGACGTGATTTGTTTTGAGTAGTCCCGGGCAGTCGGACAATCTCCCGGCAACACCCACGGCACCGACACCTCGCCCGGCCGGCCCCCCGAGCGGCGGCGTATCCCGATTGAGACAAGACATGCCTGCACTCCGTCTTCACCCCGGACGCCCGGGTCGTCGTCCCGTCCGACTCGCCCTCGTGACCGCGCTCGCCGTTGGCGCCGCCACCTGCGCGGTCAACCCGGCCACCGGGAAGCGTGAGCTCTCCATGATCGGAGAGGGACAGGAAATCCAGATGGGACTGGAGGGGGCCAAGGCCGCCGCGGCCCAGATGGGGATCTATCCCGACAGCGCCGTCCAGCGCTACGTCGCCTCCCTCGGACAGCAGGTCGCCAAGATCGGCGAGCGTCCCGGACTGCCGTGGTCGTTTACCGTCGTCGACGACCCGATCGTCAACGCGTTCGCCCTCCCGGGGGGACCGATCTTCGTCTCGCGCGGCATTCTCACCTACATGAATTCCGAGGCCCAGCTGGTCTCGGTTCTGGGGCACGAAGTCGGACACGTCACCGCCAAGCATTCGGTGAACCAACTGTCCAAGCAGCAGCTCCTCGGCGGACTCCTGACCGTGGGGATGATCGTTCGCCCGGAACTGCAGCAGTTCGGCGGCATCGCTTCACAGGGGCTGGGGCTGCTCTTCCTCAAGTACGGGCGCGACGACGAGACCCAGGCCGACGAACTCGGCTTTCGCTACATGACGCGCATTGGGTACGACCCGCACGAGATGGCCGAGATGTTCAAGACGCTCGAGCGGGTGAGCGGGGGCGGCTCTCGCGGGACGCCGGAGTGGCTCTCGACGCACCCCGATCCCGGCAATCGCGTGGCCCGCACCGGTGAGCGCATCGCCTCTGCCGGCCCCACCATCGCCGCCGCCAAGCGTATCGAGCGCAACACCTTCGTTCGACATATCGACGGGATGGTCTTCGGCGACGATCCGCGACAGGGCTACTTCGAACAGGGGGTCTTTCTCCACCCGACGCTCAAGTTCCGCTTTGCCTATCCCAGCGGGTGGAAGACGCAGAACGCCGCCTCGGCGGTGATTGGCGCCAGCGCCCAAGGCGACGCGCAGATCGTGCTCGAACTCGGCGCGGCCGTCGCGCCGCAGCAGGCGCTGGCGCAGTTCCTGGGTCAGCAGGGGATCACGGCCGGCGGGACCAGCACCTCCCCCATCAACGGGTTGCCGGCCGCCGTCGGGCAGTTCTCCGCACCGTCGCAGGATGGAACGACGCTCGCCGGCTACGTCGCGTTCATCCAGCTCGACGGGACCACCTATCGCCTGCTGGCCATCACCCCGCAGCAGCTCATCCAGCAGTACGACGCGCCGTTCCGCGCGACGATCAATTCGTTCGCGCGCCTCACCGACCCCAAGGCGCTGGCCGCCAAGCCGATGCGGGTGCGCGTGGTGTCGACGACCAGGGCGATGACGCTCACCGAGTTCAACGCGCAGTATCCGTCGTCGGTCCCGCTGGCCACGATCGCCCTGATCAATGCCATGGACGCCAACGCGACGATCCCGGCTGGGACGCTGGTAAAGCGCGTGGTGCAGGACTAGGCGCGACCACGTCGTCAGGTGCACGCACGAACGCCGGGGCCATGGCTGGCCCCGGCGTTCGTGTTTCGGCCGATCGGACGGAGCCTAACGAGATCGGTTCGTGCGCATGGCAATCGCCGAGTAGTCCACGGTGACTACCGTGGCCACGCCGACGGCGATACTGGTCGTCTGGACGGTCGAGGTGGGGATGTAGGTCATCCCGGACGCACTGGTCACGCTCCCTGCCGCCACCGTATACCGTCCGGGGGGGAGCCCCTTGAGGACGCCCGTACTCGTCAGGCTCCGCGAAAACCCACCGGGACCGTCAATGGTCACCGCGGCCGGCGTTGATTCAGGGACACTGACGATCATGGCCAGGTCGCCCGTTGTGGGCACTGCCGGCGGCGCCTGGTCGGCTCGGCTCGGGATGGGGCCAGTGCTCGTGGGAGCGGCGCATGCGCTGGCGACGACAACGGCGGCGAAGCCGATCATGGCGAGCAGCGGCCGGGACACGCTCAAAGCGGGGCGAGCGATGGGGGATCGCATGGCGTTGGGCTTGAGGTGGCAGCGGACGTGGGGAATGTCCCCCTTCCAGTGCACTGCCAGCATACCGGTGCTGCAGCCGTGGCTGCTGTGTGTGCCGGCACGCCGTGCTCGTTCGTGGCAACCGCATCAACTGTGACGAGGCGAGCCGAAGCGATGCGTGTGTGATCTGCCGCGCGCGGCACCACGCACCCAGGTCACGCGGGGTGCGTTGGGTGTGGCTGTTGAGCCCGGACGCGTCGAACGCACGCCACGGTTTGCGGCGGAGTCTCCGTTGGTGCGTGAGCGCGTGCGTGCGTGCGTCGCCCGCGTTGGTCGAATCGTTAGGCGAAGAGGAACGCTGCCCGGTCGCGCCCTGTGGTGGCGCGGATCACTCGTTCGTACACGCGCGCTCCGCGATCGCCATTGGTGAAGACAACCATCGCCGTGCCGGACGCCGGGTCGGCGAAGCAGAAGTTCTTGAAGCCCGGGTTGTCGCCCCACTGCCAGGCGGCGCGCGATCTCCCGATCGTTTCGAGGCCCACGCCGAGTCCCCATTCGATCGTTTCGTTGCAGCGCACCTGCGGCGTCATCATCTCGCGCACGATGGCCGCCGCGGCGCCCCCCTGTCGCTCGGCCGTCACCAGGTGGCGCAAGAAGCGCGCGAAATCGTTGGCGGTCGTGACCAGCGACGCGGCCGCGTTGGGAACGAGGGACACCGGAACGGGTGTCGCCTCCGGCGCGATGGCGCGCATGGCGGCTTCCGCATCCTCGACGCGCACGTCGTCCAGGGTGGCGTTGCGGCTGGCGACGCGCTGGGCCAGCGCCTGCCGGAGCGGCAGGGTACGGTCGGCTACCGGTTCGCCGCGCCCGTCGTGGCCGATTGCGGCTGACGGATCGCTCGTCGCCGGGGCCAGCATGGCCGACTGCGACATGCCCAGCGGCGTCAGCACGCGCTCGCGCACGATCCTCCCGATCCCCTGCCCGGTGAGGTGCTCCAGTACCCGCTGCAGGAAGAAGAACCCCTCTCCGGAATACGACCAGCGCGACCCTGGCTCGAAATCGGCGAGCAGCGGCGGCGTGGGGCCAAAGCGCCAGTTGCGCCACCCGCCGCTGTGGCTCAGCAGGTGGCGCGCCGTGATGCGCGCCGCGCGCGGGTCGTCGGCGTTAGGCATCGGGAGGTAATCGCGCACCGGACGGTCGAGGACGAGGGTGCCGTCGCGCACCAGGGCGAGCGCTGCGTACGCCACCACACCCTTGGTGAGCGATGCCGCCGCGTAGGGCGTGTCGGCGGTGGCAGATGCGGGCCCGCCACGCTGCAACACCCCAACGGCGCGCGCTGAGATACGCGCACCGTCCACGGTGGCCACCGCCAGCGACGGCACCGAGGAGAGTCGCAGGATCTGCTCGAGATCGATCTCCTGCAGCGCCCGCGGTGTCGCACCGCGTGCACCCAGGTCGAGCCGCCAGGCACCAAGCCCGGCCACCGTGACACCGATCCCGGCAAGCGCGGCGCGTCGATTCATCGTGCAGGGGTCAAAACGGTGAGCGGTACGTCGATCCGTCGGCATCCCGGCGCATCGGGGGCGCGGCGGACGGGAGGGACGATGCGTGAGACACTCCGGGGGGCGCGATCGTTTGGAGGCCCCCGGGCCACCGCTACTTCGTCACGGCGATCGCTTCGATCTCGATGAGCCATTCGGGACGCGCCAGCGCACGCACCGCGACAAAGGTGCTGGCCGGCAGGCGGTCGGCGCTGATGTAGCGCGCGCGGACCTCGCGCACGACGCCCACCTGCGTGGCGTCGGTGACGTACCAGTTGATCTTCACCACGTCGGCAAAGGTGGCGCCGCCAGCCGCAAGCGCACGGCGCAGATTCTCCATGGCCTGCGTGGTCTGCGCCCGGAAGTCACCCGCTCCCACCAGCGCCCCGGTCGAGTCGAGCGCCACCTGTCCGGAGATATAGAGCGTCCGACCGCCGCTGGCCTCGACCACGTGCGTGTAGCCGGTCGGCGTCGACAGCGCGGGCGGGTTGATGCGGCGAACGGTCGGTGCCCCCTGTGCGGCGGCACGAGGGGTCACTACGAGCGTGGCGCCAACTGCGGCGCCGATCGCGATCATCAGGCGAAGGACTGGGAGGCGGAGCGTCATTGTCGGACCGGGAGGGAGGGGAGACTGCGTCGCTGCCGCTCGCACGGCGTCGACGTCGATTGCGTCGGACGGCGCCGAAAACGGACGCGCCAATGTACGCCGCTCACCCGCCCGAGTTTCCCACGAATCGTCGCCGGCCTGGGTGCGACATGCAATGCGGGCGACACCGTGAGGTATCGCCCGCTCCCTGTCTCCCACCAGCCATTGTGCGCGGCCGGTCACCGGGATCAATACGCGATGGCGTAGCTGGTGAAGTTGTAGACCGACGTCTCGACCTCGTGCAGCGATCGAGAGACGGAGCTGACCTGGGGCTGCCACGGGTTGGGCGGGTGCAGCTTCCAGATCTTGAACGTGCGCTCGACCTGCGTGTCGGCGGAGTTGATCACGCCGTCCTGGTTGTAGTCGTCGTCAGCCTCGAGGTACGAGATCTTGAGTGCGGCAGGGTTCCCCTCGCTGAAGACGAGCCCAGACGGCTGGAAATCGACGATGCGGTCGACGGCGTCACTGAAGGTCAGCGTAATCAGGACCGAGTCGCCATTGGCGATGGGCTGGCCATTGGGATAGAAGGCCAGCGACTTCTTGCGAACGCGAAAGCGCAGGAAGACGGTCGAGTCCGCGTGGCCGGGGCGCGGGCGGTAGTACATGAAGACCGTCTGGTCGACCCCCTTCTTGGCCCAGAAGGAGATGACCGGGTTGGCAATCCCGGGAGCGGTCGGGTCGGTCGGCGGAAAGGTCGGCGTGGCCGTCACCGTGGCGAGCCCCGCCCGAGACGGTGCGGCGACGATGTCCGGCGACGTGGCGACGTCCCGGCCGCATGCGGCGAGGAGACCGCCCGCGAGGGCCAGCACAAGGGAACGGTGGATGTTCATGAGGGGCACTCCGGGCACTGAGCGTCGTGAGAAGGGCGGGGGCTCGCCCGGGATGGGGGAGCAGGGAGTGCGCCGGGGGGGACGGGCACGGACGCTGGAGGTATCTCGCGTGCTCCGAAATACTTATAAACAGTTCACATGTCAACCAGCAGAAACGGCGCGCGACGGCCCGATGCACCCCTGTAACGCCATGATACAGCGCGGGTTGCGGACCGAATTTGGTGTGACGGCCAACGCCGCCCTCCGGTAGATTGTCGCCACCTCGCGGTGGACCCCCCGATTCGCCCTTCGCGCCGCACGTGACCGCACAACCGCATCGCGGAATTCAAACGGCCCAGCTCGGCCTGCTCGTCAACACCGGCCTGGCGCTCGTGAAGTTCGTCGCCGGCATTCTGGGCAACTCATATGCCCTCATTGCGGACGCCGTCGAGTCGACCTCCGACATCCTCTCGTCGGCCGTGGTGTGGGGCGGGCTGCGCATCGCGTCCCGCGAGGCCGACGACGAGTTCCCGTTCGGATACGGCAAGGCCGAAGCGCTCGCCGGTGCGGTCGTTTCGCTCATGCTGCTGGCGGCATCCGCCGGCATCTCCATCGAGGCGATTCGGGAGATTCGCACACCGCATCACGCCCCCGCCCCCTTCACCCTCGTGGTGTTGGTGCTGGTGGTGCTGGTGAAAGAGACGCTGTTCCGGCGCGTCTTCAGGGTCGGCGACGAGGAAGGAAGTACGGTCGTGAAGGCTGACGCATGGCACCATCGAAGTGACGCCATCACGTCAGTAGCGGCATTTATCGGGATCAGCGTCGCGCTGTGGAAGGGAGAAGGGTGGGAGTCCGCCGACGACTGGGCCGCGCTCGTCGCGGCGCTCGTCATCGCCATCAACGCCCTCCTGCTGCTGCGGCCGGCCGTTTTCGACCTCATGGATCGGGCACCGGAGCCCGACATCGTCGAACGCGTCCGCCTGGCCGCCCTCGCCGTCCCGGATGTCATGGCGATCGAGAAGCTCAAGGTGCGCCGAGCCGGGACGGGGCTCTACGTCGACCTGCACGTGCAGTCCGACCCGAACCTGTCGCTGCACGCCGCGCACATCGTGAGCGGGAAGGTCAAGAGCGCGATTCGCGGATCGGTCGGCCGGGTGCACGGGGTCCTGATCCACATGGAGCCCTTCGAAGGAAAGCTCCGTAAAACGTGAAGGGCGACCGCTAAAGGGTCGCCCTTCCTGCACTTGGACTGCTTTCCTCGCCCTATTTCTTGCCCAGCGGGCGATCGACACGCGTCTTGCTCCACAGCACCACGGCGGCGCACGAGCTCTGCCCGGCGGCTTGGAACTGCGCCGGGACCGAGATGCCGTTGTACACCTCGACCGCGGCGATCTCGTTGGGCGGCAGGATGCGATCGACGTCGCCCGGGAAGACCGCCTCGAACGGGGCACCGTCCACGAAGTACTTCACGCAGCTCCCCGTCACGTTGCGCGAGCTCTCGACGGTGTAGTCCATCCCATTCCCCGAGGGGACCACGCGGAGCCCGGGCACCGATCGGAACAGGTCGGTCAGCATGTTCGGCGCGCGCTTCATGATGTCGTCGCCGTCCATGTAGTAGCCGCCGCCGACCTTCTTGCGCTGGGTGAAGCCGATGCGCTCCAGCCCAACCTCGCGGTCGGCCTTCACCACGATCGTGTTGAGCACCGTGGCGGGGCGCGCCATCGTGATGTTGACCCGGGCCGGAGCGCGCGTGGACAGCTCGACCGCCCGCTCCTCGGGGGCAAAGCCGATCTGGCGCACCACGAGCGACTGCGTCCCCGAGGGGAGCGCGGCGATGGTGAACTCCCCGTTCTCCTTGGTGAGCGTCGCGCCGGGGGTCCCGATCACATCGACGCGGGCGCCGACCACCGGCCCGCCGCTCGCATTGGTCACGCGTCCGGTGACCACCGCATTCCCCGTCTGCAGTCGCGCGGCCGAAAACGTGGGGCCGGTCGCCGCTTCCTTCTGGCGGCGCAGCGCCGCGGAATCGTTCGAGGCGACCACGGTGTTCGCGTTGCCGATCTTGAGCCCCTGTACCACCAGCGGCGCCCCCTCGGCCTTCACGCGCACTTCCGACGTGGTGACCCCCTTCATGATCGCCTGCAGCGTCCCCTCGAAGTTGGCGGGGAGTCCGCAGATGCGGTACACGCCATCGGGGCCGCTCAGCGCTTCGCGCACGCGCGGGATCTTCCGGAGCCCGGCGTTGATCGACATCTCGAGCCACGCCACTGAGACGCGCGCCCCTTCCACCGGCAGGTCGGTGTCGGCATCGAGCAGCCGCCCGATCACGGCGCCGGGGCCGAGGTTGCGCCTGGCGGCCGGACACGAGACTTCAACCAGCGTTGCTGCCGACGGGATCGAGAGCTGCATTGCGTTGGCGTCGCCATCCTTGAGCTCGAACGGCGCCGTGACCATGGCGATGCCGAGCGAATCGAGGACGATATGATCGACCTTGAGGCGATGCGTCCCCGGCGGGATGCTGTCGAGACGGAAGATCCCCTTCACCGTGGTGAGCGCGAGCCGATCGGACCCTTCGATGCTCACCGTCGCCGCCTCGAGCGGAATGCCGTGCAGCGAGTCGAACACGGTCCCGGTGATCGAGGCCATGGGGATGCGCGGCGCCGGCGGCGCCTCGACCTTGGCGGCCGCGCTGTCGACCTTGGGAGCGGCGGGTGCCTTGGCCGGCGCCTTAGCCGGCGCCTTTACGGGCGCCTTTTTCGGCGGGGTGCGCTGCTGCGCCGGCAGCGTCCCGGCCAACAGGGCGAGCGCGCCCACGACGAGAAGTGTGGCGCGGCGAGGTCCGTTCGAACGCAGGTGGTCAAGCACGGCCGGATTGCGGTGAGAAGGACGACGGGAGAGGACGGACGCGCGGAGCGAGGTCGTCGGAGGCGACGTCGCACGAGACGATATCGCGACGCGCGAGCGTCGTAATGTCTACACCCGGCGCCCATGCGACAACCTACGGTAACCTCGCCCGCCGGCCGAGTTCCCCCAAGACGACGAAGCCCCCGCCCAAACGGGACGGGGGCTTCGAACGTCAGCGCAGCGCCCCTACCGCTCGTCGTCTTCCTCGAAGAACGACGAGACGACCCCGCTCCCGCTGGCGCGCTCGACCCGCAGCGTCTGCTTGAGCGTCTTCCCGTTCACCGAGATCGAGACGAGGTAATCGCCCGGCTGGACGATCGGCGCCTGGGTCCGGGGCCCCCCGGGGAGGGCGAAGCCACCGCCGCCGGCACCGCCGCGCGGGTTGAGGAGCTGCACGATCTGGAACGCGACGTTGGGATCGGTGATCCCGGCCGCCGCTGCGGCGCCAGCCGCACCGCCGCGACCGCCCCCACCGCCACGCTGCGCCGCTGCCTGCTCGCCGGGGCGCGGGTTCCAGACGGTCGAGCCGCCAAAGGTGCCGCCACCCCCCATGAACATCTGGGCCATCTGCTGCATGTCACCCCCCTGCAGCATGCGGCGGAAGCGCCCGAGCGCCACCGTATCCATCCCCGCCTTTCCTAACGAGTCGAAGACGAAGTCGGCGCGGCGCGCCGTCAGGATCGAGTCGCGCTTGCCGGCGGGCGACAGCGGCGGCGGCGTCGGGGCCTTGCCGCGGAAGTCCCAGACCACCTTGTGCGTCCCCAGCGTCGACGGGCCGTTGAGCGTGCGGATCGTATCGCCGGTGACGTCCTGGATGACCACGCGCACCTGCCCGGCCCCGCGCGTCGTTAGGCGGTACGAGAGCTCGGCGCCGTACTGCGGGCTCGGCGTCTGGAAGAACTGGTGCCCGACCGACTGCCCTTCGAACGCCATCTCGCCGTACTGGTAGGCGGTCTTGGGCTTGAAGAGGAACGCCTCGGCGGCGACCGCCTCGGGCTTCATCTGCTGCAAGGCGGCGATGTCCACGATCCAGAGCGCGCGCCCGTGCGTGGCAGCGATCAGTTCCTTGTCGCGCGGGTGGATCTTGAGGTCGTTGACCGGAACCGTCGGGAGCCCCGACATGAACTTCTGCCAGCTCTGCCCCTTGTTGAGCGACGTGTAGACACCGACGTCGGTCCCGACGAAGAGCAGGTCGGGGTTGGTGGGATCCTGCTTGATCACGTGCACGAAGTCCGGGCCGCCGGTGGGGAGGTTGGCGGCGATGGACTTGAACGACTTCCCGAAGTCCGATGAGGCGTAGACGTACGGGGCAAAGTCGCCGACGCGATGGTTGTCGAAGGTGACGAAGACCGTCATCGAGTCGTGCGGCGACGGCTCGATCTCGCTCACGTAGGCGTTAGGCGCGAGCCCCGGGAAATTCTTCG
>CAZLLP010000033.1:0-47209 GCA_964560345.1 uncultured Gemmatimonadaceae bacterium | reverse complement strand
TCTTCTCGTCTTCTCGTCTTCTCGTCTTCTCGTCTTCTCGTCTTCTCGTCTTCCAAGCCAAGACTCTCTACCTTGCGGCTCAACTCTCTCACTGCGTTCCCCAGCAATGACTGTCACTCGTCGAGACTTCCTCGCCACCACGGCGACCACCGCTGCCGCCCTCGCGATCCCCGCGTCGCGCGGTGACGCCCTCCCGTCGCCCGTCTCCCGTCCAGGGGCTCAGGGCGTTGCGTCGCGCCCGATCGTGATCGCCTCGGCCAACGGCATTCGCGGGGTGAAGGTCGCCTACGACCAGATTGTCGCCGGCGGTGACACGCTCGATGCGATCATCGCGGGGGTCAACATCCAGGAGCTCGATCCCGACGACCAGTCGGTCGGGCTGGGCGGGCTGCCTAACGAAGACGGCGTCGTGCAGCTCGATGCGTCGTGCATGCACGGTCCCACGCGCCGGGCCGGCTCGGTGGGGTGTCTCGAGGACATCGCCACGCCGTCGCTCGTGGCCAAGGCGGTGATGGACTACACCGATCACATCATGCTCGTCGGCGACGATGCGCGTCGCTTCGCGATCAAGATGGGGTTCAAGACGCAGAACCTCCTCACCGAGAAGAGCCGCCAGGACTGGCTGCGCTGGAAGGCGCGCCTCAACAAGAACGACTTCTGGCTCGACCACGACGACGACGTGCGCATCAAGTTCACGCACGGCACCATCAACATGAACGCGGTAAACGCGGGCGGTGACATCTCCTCGGTCACGACCACCAGCGGGATGGCGTACAAGGTCCCGGGGCGCGTGGGAGACTCGCCGATCATCGGGGCGGGGCAGTACTGCGACAATACCGTCGGTGCCGCCGGCTCCACCGGGCGCGGCGAGGCCAACATCAAGGTCTGCGGGGCGTTCCTGGCCGTGGAGCTGATGCGCAATGGCGCGTCGCCCGAGGCGGCGCTCATGAAAGTCTGCGAGCGCGTGATCGCGATGACCGAGAAGCGCCTGCTCGACGATCGCGGACGTCCCTACTTCGACCTCAACTTCTACGCGGTCACGAAGGACGGGCGCTACGCCGGCGTCTCGTGCTACGAAGGGAGCCAGTTCGCGGTGTGTGACGACAAGGGGGCGCGGTTGGAGACGAGCGCCTACCTGTACAAGAAGAGCGAGTTCCCCAGCAGCGCACCGCGCGAGAGTTAGGCGCGGGGCAGGGCGCGCGCTACCGTTAGGCGCGCGCCACGGCACGCGGCACCGTCAGGCGCGCGCCGTCATCACGCACGCGTCAGGCAGGGGAGAGTCGCACGGGAGCGAGCGCCGCGCCCCCAGCTGCTTCGCTCGCGTTGGTGGTCTCGCTCGTGGCGTCGCCGGGTTCTGCACCGGTCATCGATGGCGACACCTCGAGGCGCGGGGCGCTGGCGGCCATCGCCCCCTTCTGCGCGGCGCGCGCCAACGTCCCGGCCAACGCCGCCACGTCCTGCGTGCGGGCGAGCTGCGCTCCCGCCGCCAGGTGCGCCTCGCGCACCACGCTGCCTAACGCACTCGACTCCTCCACCAACTGGTCGAGTCGCGAGGCCAGCGCGTCGGCCATCGGCGCGGCGGCCATCGGGTCGTCGTCACCCGCGGGCGCCGACACGTGCCAGGCGCGCTCGTGTTCGCGCAGCGCGAGGATGGCGCGCGCGATGCGCTGATGCGTCCCCTCCAGCACCCCGCCCCCTTCCATCGCCCCGAGGCGCGAACGTTCGGTGCGCGCCAGTACATCGTTCACCAACGCCTCGGTGCGTTCGGCTGCCTCGGTCGAACTCTTGGCCAGGCGGCGCACTTCGCCCGCCACCACCGCAAAGCCGCTCCCCTGTTCTCCCGCACGCGCCGCCTCCATCGCGGCATTGAGCGCGAGGAGCTTGGACTGCCGCGCCATCTTGCGCACGAGCGCGGCAAACTCACGAATCTCGTCGGCCGACTGGGCCAACGACTCCAGATCGCCTAACGCGCCCTGCAGCGAGGCGGCGACCCCCTGCACGCGCGCGGCGCTGTCGGAGAGGTCGTCGATGGCGTCGCGCACGCCGTCGGCCGAACGCAGCCCGCGCTCGATTACGGCACGATGCTCGCGCGAGAGCGCCTGCGCCGCCTCGCGCGTGCGCGCGGCGTCGCCCTGGGCGGCTCGCGCCGACTCGCCCAACGCCGCCAAGCGGTGTCCCGCCAGCGACAGGTGCTCGGCGGCACGCTGCGCCGTCGTGGGGAGCGTGCTGGCCTGGGTGGACAAGTCGGTCGAGCGCGAGGCCACCTCGCGCGCCTGATCGCGCAGCGACCGAAGCAGATCGCGCACGTGCTCCATTGCCTGCCGCACGCCGCGAGCGATGGGGGCAAAGAGTCCAGGCTGCGGGAGCGGGGTGGCGCTGACAAAGTCGTTGCGGGTCGCGGCGTCGAGCGCGTCGAGCACGCTGCGGGCTCCTTCGCCCGCAGCCGGCGCCGCCATCGAGGCGATGATCAGGGCCGAGAGGACCAGCGCACCGCCGACGGCGGCGCCCAGAAAGGCGAGGAGCGTCCAGGTTCCGGCGCGCGCCAGTTCCCCCCGCATTAGCCAGGCGCACACGGAGAGCAGGACCGCTCCCACGAGACCGGCGACGAGGGCGGCGTTAGACAGGTCGACGGCGGCGCGCCCGGGGCGCTGCTCCGGGGCGCGCTTGTCTGCCTGTTGTGGCCCGCTAGATTGACTCACTCCTAGTCCCCCCGCTCGGCAGAGGCGCGTAAAGCGCCGTGTGCCAAAGACTTACCATGACATCTCCGAATCAGCCTGCCCACCCCGGCGAACCCGGCGGTTACGACCCGACTGCCATTGAATCCAAGTGGCAGGAGCGGTGGCGCGAGCGCGGAACCAACACGACCGATATCACCGGGGGCGAACGCCCGTTCTATGCCCTGATGATGTTCCCCTACCCGTCGGCCGAGGGGCTGCACGTCGGCAACCTCTTTGCCTTCACGGGGAACGACATCTATGGACGATTTCACCGGCAGCAGGGGCACACGGTCTTCGAGCCCCTGGGCTACGACGCGTTCGGGATCCACTCCGAGAACTACGCGCTCAAGGTTGGGGTGCATCCCATGCGCCTCATCCCGAAGAACATCGCCAACTTCCGCCGCCAGCTCGAACGCGCGGGGTTGATGGTCGATTGGGACAAGTCGGTCGACACGACCGCCCCTGACTACTACAAGTGGACCCAGTGGGTCTTCCTGCAGCTCTACAAGCGCGGGCTGGCCTACAAGAAGAAGGCTGCGGTCAACTGGTGCCCCAGCTGCAAGACGGTGCTGGCCAACGAACAGGTCATCGGCGGCGCCTGCGAGCGCTGCGGAACCCTCGTCGAACAGCGCCTGCTGGAGCAGTGGTTCTTCCGCATCAGCGACTACGCCGAGCGCCTGCTCAACAATCTCGACACCATCGACTGGTCCGACACCACCAAGACCGCCCAGCGCAACTGGATCGGGCGGAGCGAGGGGGCGCGTCTGCGCTTCCCGGTGGCCGGGGCGAGCGGGGCAGGGCGCACCACGGCCGATGTCCCCGACATCACAGTCTTCACCACGCGTCCGGACACGATCTTCGGCGCGACCTACATGGTGCTGGCGCCCGAGCATCCGCTGGTCGACGTGCTGACTACCGATGCGAAGCGGGCCGAAGTCGAGGCGTATCGCGAACGGGCCGGGAAGCAGGACCTGGTGTCACGCAAGACGACCAAGGAGAAGACCGGCGTCTTCACCGGCTCGCATGCCATCAACCCGGCGACCGGGAAGGAAGTCCCGGTCTGGATTGCCGACTACGTGCTGATGGAGTACGGCACGGGCGCCATCATGGCGGTCCCCGGGCACGACGAGCGCGACTTCGAGTTCGCCACGGTCTTCAAGCTCCCCATCATACGCGTGGTCGCCGGCCCGGACCACTCGGCCGATACGCGGCTCGAGGCAGCGTTCACCGACGATGCGACCTGTCGTCTGGTGAACTCGGAGCAGTTCGACGGACTTCCGGTGACGGAGGCCAAGCGCGCCGTGACGGCATGGCTCGCCGAGCGCGGGACCGGGGAGTCGGTGACCAACTATCGGTTGCATGACTGGTGCATCTCGCGGCAGCGCTACTGGGGGCCGCCGATCCCGATCATCTACTGCGACGCCTGCGGTCCGCAGCCGGTGCCCGAGGCGGATCTCCCCGTCGTGCTCCCCGACATCGAGGACTTCCGTCCCGACGACTCGGGGGTCTCGCCGCTGGCGCGTCACGCCGAGTGGTATCACGTCGCCTGCCCGCAGTGCGGGGCCAAGGCGCGTCGCGAGACTGATGTGTCCGACACCTTCCTCGACAGCGCCTGGTACTTCCTGCGCTACCCGAGCGTGGGACACGACGACGTCCCGTTCGACGCGGCCATCACGCAGAAGTGGCTCCCGGTGAACTCGTACATCGGCGGCAACGAGCACGCGGTGTTGCACCTGCTGTACTCGCGCTTCATCACGATGGTGCTGCACGACATGGGGTACCTGCACTTCGAGGAACCCTACACCAAGTTCCGCGCGCACGGCCTCATCATCCGCGAAGGGGCCAAGATGTCGAAGAGCCGCGGCAACGTGGTGAACCCCGACGCCTTCATCGACCAGTGGGGGGCGGATTCGTTCCGCACCTACCTCATGTTCCTCGGTCCGTACGAGGAAGGGGGCGACTTCCGCGACGCCGGCATCAGCGGGGTGAAGCGATTCCTCGACCGGTTGTGGCTGGCGGCGACGCTGGCGACGTCCGAGGGGGCGCCAGACGCGTCCGTGCTGCGCAAGCTGCACCAGACCATCGCCAAGGTCTCGAGCGACATCCCCAAGCTGAGCTACAACACGGCCATCGCCGCGATGATGGAGTACATGAACACGCTGCGAAAGGGGGAGCGCCTCCCGCACCGGAGCGAGGTGGAGCCGGTGGTGCAGATGATCGCGCCGTTCGCTCCGCACGTCGCCGAGGAGCTGTGGGAACGCTTCGGGCATACCGCGAGCGTCTTTGACAGCGGGTGGCCGATGGCCGACGCCGACCTCGCGCGCGAGGATTCGGTGCAGCTGGCGGTGCAGGTCAATGGGAAGCTCCGCGGGACGATCACCGTCGCGCGCGACATCTCGCAGGCTGACGCCCTCGCCCTGGCGCGCGCCGAAGCCGGGATCGCCAAGTACGTCACCGGCGAGCCCAAGAAGGTGATCTTCGTCCCCGGGCGGTTGCTCAACCTCGTCGTGTAGCGCGATGGCGGTGAGGCGCGACGAGTCGAACGTGAACGGGGCCCGGCGGATGCCGGGCCCCGTTTGCGTCTGGCGGCGAACGTTGCTGCTGTCGGACGCTAGCTGACCGAGAACTCCTTGATCATGCCGTGCGCCAGGTGTGGCTTGCCGTCCTTGGCATCCGGCAGGAAGCAGATGAGGAGATAGTTGCCAGGCGTCAGGTCCACCGGGAGGTAAGCGATGTCGCCCTTCTTCTGTCCCGACGTCCCGCCCATCGCCTTCCCCGGCGGCGGACCGGCAAAGGTCATCCCCCACTTCAGGAAGTCTTCCTTGGTCTTCCCCGAATCGAGCTTGGCGATGAACATCTCATGCGACTGCTGCGCCAGGTTCTCAAGGCGGATGACGTGCTTCCCCGCCGTCAGCGGCGCCGACAGTGTCCACTCGTAGTCGGTCATCTGCACCGTCACGTCACTGGCCGGCGCGGCGGCGACGGCGCCCGTGGGAGCGGTGACCGTCAGCTGCTTGATCATCCCCTTGGCCACGTGTGGCACGTGGTCCGGCGTGTCGATAAAGCAGAGGATCGCGTAATTCCCCGGCGCGAGCTCGCGGATGAGCGTGGACGTACCGCCCGGTTCCGGCGAGTTTGGCCCGACCACGTCCTCGATCCAGGGGGGCGGCGCCATCCCGGGCTTCATCTGCTTGAGCCCCTCGGTGAGGTCGGTGTACGTCTTGCCGTCGAGGAGGCGGAGCAACTGCACGTGGTGCAGCGTCTTGCCGTTGTTCACGAGCTTGAGCGCCACCATGCCCCCCGAGACCGTGTCCGGTGCGTCGTAGGCAAAGTCGGTGGCGACGATGGTGACTTCCGGCGGCGAGGCCGGGGCCGCTGCGGCGGTGGCAGCACTGTCGGTGGCGGGAGCGCCCTTCTGCTCCGAGCCTGAACAGGCGGTGAGCAGAAGGAGGGGAAGAGCGAGCGCGTACGAGGGACGCATGCGACAACTCCAGGAGGGAGGAGGGGGCCCCGCGCAATGGCGGAGCAGGAGAGTTGGCGCGCGGATCATGCGGAGCGCGCGCCACGCTGGCAAGGGGCGTCGCCAAGACCTTACGGCGCCGCGATTCATGCGACAGAATCGCGGACCCGTGCGGCACGCGCATGGGTCAGCCGACCCATCGCCCGATCGGCCCCTTGTTGCATACGCGAACCATCACATGACCGACGCTCGCACCCTCATCGTCCCGCACGCCGACGTCGAACGCCTCCTCCCCATGCCGGCGTGCATCGACGTCATGGCCGATGCCTTGGCCGCCACCACGCGCGGCGACGCGCTCCTTCCCCTTCGACAGGTGCTTCGCCTGCACTCCGGCCGCGATGCCTTCGCCGTGATGCCGGCGGTACTCGGCAACGCGATCGGCGCCAAGGTCATCACCGTCTTCCCGGGCAACGACGCCACGCCGTACGAGTCGCACATCGGGGTGATTCTCTACTTCGACGACACGCACGGACGCCTCCTGGCCATCATCGATGCGAGTTCGGTCACCGCGATTCGTACCGCCGCCGTCTCCGGCCTCGCCACCCGGCTGCTCGCCAACCCCGATGCCTCCCGGCTGGCGATCCTCGGCGCTGGCGTGCAGGCGATGACGCACCTCGATGCCGTGCGCGCCGTTCGCGACATCCGTCAGGTGAAGCTCTGGAGTCGCAGCGAGTCCCGGCGCACGAACTTCGTTCGATGGGCGCGCGAGCACCGGGGGGTCGAGGTGACGCCGTGCGACAGCGCCGAAGCGGCGGTGCGTGATGCAGACGTCGTGTGCACCGTGACGTCGTCGCGCGAGCCAGTTTTACAGGGGGCGTGGGTCGCACCGGGGACGCACATCAACGCCGTCGGCGCCTCGATCGCGTCGGCGCGCGAACTCGACACGCAGGCGGTGGTGCAGTCGATGCTGTACGTGGACCGGCGCGAGTCGACGATGAACGAGGCCGGTGACTTCCTCCTGCCGAGGGAGGAGGGGGCGATCGACAACGATCACATCCGCGGTGAGATCGGCGAACTGCTGGTGGGGCGCGCCACCGGGCGCACCGATCTGGCACAGCGCACGCTGTTCAAGTCGTTAGGCCTGGCGGTCGAGGACGTGGCCAGCGCGCGATTCATCTACGAGCGCGCCCTCGCCACCGGGACCGGAACCTGGATCGAACTCGGCGGACTTCGCCCGCCCACATGACGCTGCCCTCCATCATTCCGCTCGACGCGATCTACGCCGCACGCGAACGGTTGCGCGGGACCGTGCTGCGTACCCCGATGGTTTCGTTCCGGCACGACGCTGCGCATCCGGATATCCGCCTCAAGCTCGAGAACCTGCAGCCCATCGGGTCGTTCAAGTTGCGCGGGGCGGGCAACGCGATGCGATCGATGCCGCAAGAGGCGTTAGGCGACGGCGTCTGGACGGCGAGTGCCGGCAACATGGCGCAGGGCGTAGCGTGGTGTGCACGCGAGATGGGAGTGCCGTGTACCGTCGTCGTCCCCGAGCATGCCCCCGAGACCAAGACGCGTGCCGTCGAGCGACTCGGCGGGCGCATCGTGCGCCGCCCCTTCGATGCGTGGTGGCAGATCCTCGTCGACCGCGGGTCGCCCGAGTTCAAGGGAAAGTTCATTCATCCGGTCTCCGACGCCGACGTGATGGCGGGAAACGCGACGGTGGCGCTTGAGATCCTCGAGGACGTCCCCGACGTCTCGGCGATCGTCGTGCCCTATGGCGGCGGTGGGCTCAGTTGCGGTATCGCCTCGACCATCCGGCACCTGGCGCCACACGTGAAGGTGTATGCGGCGGAGGTCGACACCGCGGCTCCGCTGACGCCCGCACTTGCGGCTGGCGGCCCCGTTCCAACGACGTATACCCCGTCGTTCGTCGACGGCATCGGCGGGCGCACCGTGCTGGCCGAGATGTGGCCCCTGGCCTCGACCCTGCTCGACGGTGCGATCGTGGTGTCGCTCGCGCAGGTCGCGGCAGCGTGGCGGCTCGTGCTCGAACGCAATCGCGTCCTGGCCGAGGGGGCGGGGGCCGCGTCGGTGGCGGCGGCGCTCACCGGGCGCGCCGGCGACGGACCGGTCGTCGCTGTCGTCTCCGGCGGCAACATCGATCCAACGGTCGTGGTCAAGCTGCTCCAAGGAGACCTCCCATGAACCGGTATCTCAGGCGCACCCAGCGTGTGGCGATCGTCACGTTGCTGCTGACGGTACCTGCCGTGGCGTTCGCGCAAGGGCGCCCGGGGTCGCGAACGCGTGTCGTCATGCTGGGCACGGGCAATCCGAACGCCGATCCCGATCGCTCCGGACCCGCCGTCGCCGTCGTGGTGGATGATCGCGCCTATCTCGTCGACGCGGGACCCGGCGTGGTACGCCGAGCCGCGGCGGCCGCGCGCAATGGCATCGGTGCGCTCGTCGCCAACAAGCTGGACATGGTCTTCCTCACGCACCTGCACTCCGATCACACCGTCGGGCTCACGGACCTGATCTTCACCCCGTGGGTGCTTGAGCGCGAACGACCGCTGCGTGTGTTTGGACCAACGGGTGTGCGCGAGATGACCGATCACCTGGTGGCCGCCTTTGGCGAGGACATCAAGATTCGCATCGACGGACGCGAACACGCCAACACCACCGGCTACAAGGTCGACGCGCGCGTCGTGCGCCCCGGCGTCGTGTACAAGGACGACAAGGTGACGGTCAAGGCGTTTGCGGTGCCGCATGGCGACTGGAAGGCATCGTTCGGCTATCGATTCGAGACCCCCGATCGCGTGATCGTCATCTCCGGCGACACCAAGGCGAGTCGCGCGGTCGTCGACGCCTGCAACGGCTGCGACCTCCTCGTGCACGAGGTCTACTCCACCGAGCGCTTCGCCACGCGCCCGGGCAAATGGAAGGAGTACCACCGCAACGCCCACACCTCGACCGTCGAACTGGCGACGCTGGCCACGCAGGCGCGGGCCAAGGCGCTCCTGCTCTATCACCAACTGTATTGGGGGGCCACCGACGCCGATCTGCTGCGTGAGATGAAGGGCGCCGGTTATCGTGGGCCAGTCACCTCGGCGCAGGACCTCGGCGTCTACTGACCGGCGCTTGACACCGTTGGTGGCGATGGGCATCCTGCGCCTCCCATCGTCCCAGGTCCATGGCATCCAACACCCCGCCAGCCGCTCGTAGCGTCATTGCCGTCGCCGCTGGCCTCTTCGTCGGCGGCATCGCCACCTTCGGCGTCGAGGCACTCGGCCACATCCTCGTCCCTCCGCCGCCGGGACTCGACGTGACCAACGCCGACGCAGTGAAGGCCGCGATGCCGACGCTCCCAGCGGCGCACTTCCTCCCGCTCTTCGTTGCCTACCTCGTGGGACCCACGTTAGGCGCGGCGCTCGCGGCCCGCATGGCGCCGTCGCGCGCGCTCGTGCACGCCGGCGTGGTGGGGGCGTTCTTCCTGGTCGGCGCGCTGATGAACTTCCGCGCTATCCCGCACCCCACCTGGTTCGTGGTGCTCGCCTCGCTCGCCTTCATCGCCGCACCGCTTCTCGGGACGAGACTCGTCGGCAAGTAGGGAAGGGGCGACGGTTCGTCCCTCGCATGGGGCGTCGGCGACGGGAGTAAACCCTCGACGCGGAAGCCGGTGACCTACCGGGTGAACGCAACCCGGATGAACATGCGTACCCGAATCATCACCTCCGCACTGCTCGCGCTCGTTGGAGCGACCACCTCGCTCGCGGCGCAAGAGAAGTCACCTCGCAAGTCCCCCGATCGCGATGAACCGCGCACGATGGTGCGCACCCTCATGTCGCGCATGGCGGGCGATCCCGATCGCGCCACGCTCGGCGTCACCATCAGCTCCGGCGGCGCCAGGGACACCCTCGGCATCCTCGTCGATGCCGTGTCCGATGGCGGCCCCGCTGAGAAGGCGGGGATCAAGGAAGGCGACCGCATCGTCGCCATCAACGGCGTCAACCTTCGCGTGAGCGCGGCCGATGCCGACGATGAAGAAATGCAGGGCATCACGCAGCGCCGACTCACGCGTGAGCTGGCGCGCCACAAGGCGGGCGATGAAGTGGAACTGCGCCTGCTGCGCGATGGGAAGACCATGACACTCAAGGTGAAAACGGTCGCCGCTGCCGAACTCGAGCCGCGTACAGCCACCTACGTGCGCGGGATGCGCGCCAACGGCGATCGCGCCAGCCTCGGCATCGGTCTTGGCAGCACCGGGAGCAAGCGCGACACGTTAGGCATCCTCGTCGCCAGCCTGGCGAGTGACGGTCCCGCCGAGAAGGCGGGGCTCGAGGAAGGCGATCGCATTGCGGCGATAAACGGAGTCGACCTGCGCGTCGCTCGTGAGGATGTGGGCGACTGGGAATCAGGGAGCGCGCGCGTGCGCCGCCTCTCTCGCGAGTTGGAGAAGGTGAAGGCCGGTGACGAAGTCGAGCTGCGCGTCTATCGCGCGGGGCAACCTCGTACGGTGAAGGTGAAGACCGCCGCCGCGCGGGACATCGAGCGCGATGGGCAGCGGATGTTCATCATCGGCGGGAACGGCGGAATGGCCGGGGATTTCGGTTTCGACTTCGGCGTGCCGCCGGTCCCGCCGAGCGCTCCACTCCCGCCGATGGCCCCGATGGCCCCGATGCCACCCATGGCGCCGCTTCCCCCCATGGTTCCCATGACTCCCATGGCACCGCTCCCGCCGGAGGCGCCGCGTTTCTACTACTTCGACGGAGACGGCGCGGGGCCGGTGCGCCTGCGGATGTCGCCCCGGATGCGCACCGACGTGCGCGAGCGTGCGCGTGAGGCGCCGGAGCGGACGACGACCGTGCGTCTTCGTGCGATCTAGCGACACTGGGGAGACGAGGAAGCTCGAGGGGCGGCGGATCCAGTAGATCCGCCGCCCCTCGATTTTCGTACACACGCCAGTTGATTAGTTGGCGCTCGTCCATAAGTTAGTTGAACCTAAATATTCTGTCATCAGCGGCGAGCCGCACCGGTCGCGTGCCTCCCCGCAGCTGAATGCCCCCTCCGGCCCCTTCACGTCCCATGGAACTCGAACTCGCGGTTCTCCTGGCGCTGGCGATTGTCGGCACGACGGTGTTTGGCGTTTTCGAACTGGAAACGGCGCGATGGCGGCGGTTCCTCAAGTGGGGAATCATCTCGGGCGCCACGCTTGCCCTTCACGCCCGCGTTGGTCACGTCGCCCTCCTCGTGCCGCTCGTCCTCGGCGCCGCCGGCCTCACCGTTCACTTCTGGTGGTGCCACAAGCACGGCATTCACCCGCTCAATGCCACGCCGCGGCGGCGATACTACGAGCTGCGCGGTTGGCGCTGGGTGGAGTAGGGCGGAAGACGAGAAGACGGGTTCGACGTACGGGACGCCGAGTGCTGCGTCCGAGGGTCGGTATCTCGTCTTCCCGTCCTCCCGTCCTCCCGTCTTCTAGAACTCGATTTGCGTGCCCAGCTCGACGACCCGATTGGCGGGGATCCCGAAGTACTGCGTGGCGGAGCGCGCGTTGCGGGCCATCACCGAGAAGAGCTTCTTGCGCCAGCGGGACATCCCCACGCTGTTGGCGCAGATGAGTTCCTCGCGCCCCAGGTAGTACGTCGTATCCATCCGCTTGGTCTTGATGCCGGCTTCCAGGAGGCGGGCGCGGATGTCTTCGACGTTAGGCGTTTCCATGAATCCGTACGCCGCCTTCACGCGGTAGATGCCGTGCTGCAGCGGTTCGACCGTGATGCGTTCGTGGCTGGGGACTTCGGGAACCTGCAGGCCGAGGATCGAGAGGAGGATGACCTTCTCGTGCAGCACCTTGTTGTGCTTGAGGTGATGCAGGAGCACGACCGGTGTCCCCTCCGACTCCGACGTCATGAAGATCGCCGTGCCGGGCACTCGAACGGGGCCGCCATGACCCAGGCTCTCCACGAACGACGTGATCGGGAGCGTGCGATCGAGCAGCTTGGTGCGCAACAGGACGCGTCCACGCTTCCAGGTGGTCATCAGCGTGAAGATCGCCAGGCCTAACGCCAGCGGCACCCAGCCGCCGTGCTCGATCTTAATCAGGTTGGCGCCGAGAAAGGCGAGGTCGAGCAAGAGAAAGGCGCCCGCGAGGGCCGCAGCCTTGACCGGAGACCAATCCCAGCGCGACCGGGCAATCTCGTGGAACAGGATGGTCGTGATGGCCATCGTCCCGGTGACGGCGATCCCGTAGGCTGCGCCGAGTTTGGTCACGCTTCCGAAGTACACCACGACGGCGATACAGCCGATCATCAGCAGCCAGTTGACCTCGGGGATGTAGATCTGGCCGGCCTCGCTCTTGGAGGTGTGGATGATCGTCACGCGCGGCGAGTAGCCCAGCTGCACACACTGCTGCGTGATCGAGAACGCCCCCGAGATGAGCGCTTGCGACGCGACGATGGCCGCCAGGGTCGCCAATACGAGGAGCGGAACAAAGAACCACTCCGGGGCCAGGTTGTAGAACGGGTTGCCGGCCGCGCTGGGGTCGCGCAGTATGAGCGCGCCCTGTCCGAAGTAGTTGAGCAGGAGGGCGGGAAGGATCAGCGCGAACCACGCCACGCGAATCGGCTTGCGGCCGAAATGGCCCATGTCGGCATACAGCGCTTCGGCGCCCGTGACGGCGAGGACGACGGCACCGAGCACGATGAAGCCGTGAACGCCGTGCGACGCGAAGAACCGAACCGCGAACCACGGGTTCATCGCCTGGAAGATCTGCGGCTCCGACACCACTTCGGCGACGCCTAACGTACCGATCGTGAGGAACCAGACTGCCATCACCGGACCGAACACGACACCAACCTTTGCGGTGCCGTGCTTCTGGAACAGGAAGAGCACTACGAGAATCACCAGGGTCGCCGGGACGACGAAACGCTCGAATGCGGGTGCGCCGACCTTGAGCCCCTCCATCGCGCTCAGCACCGAGATCGCCGGCGTGATGATGCCATCGCCATACAGGAGCGCAGCGCCAAAGAGACCGAGCGCGATGTAGAAAGCGAGCTTGGTCTTCGACATCCCGTCCTCCTGCTGCTCCTGGAAGATCAGGGCGAGCAGGGCGAGAATTCCGCCTTCTCCGCGGTTGTCGGCCCGCATGATGAAGACGATGTACTTGACGGCGACCACGAGGATCAGCGACCAGAGGATCGCCGACAGCACGCCGTAGACGTTGTCGGGGGTCGGCGTGAGCCCGTACTCCGGCTTGAAACACTCCTGGAGTGCGTAAAGCGGGCTCGTGCCGATGTCGCCGTACACGACGCCGAGCGCCGTCAACGTGAGCAGCGCGAGTCGCTTGCCGGTCGGATTGGACTCGGCGTGATGCCGTTGGAGCGGCACCGGTGCTTCGACCGTCATCGTCCCCGTCGCGGTGAGCGAGGCGAGGGACGGAGGGGCGGAGCTCTTACTATCGCCCTCCGCGGATGAGGCGGGGGCGGATTCTGCGCTCATTGGGGGTGCGTCAATCGCGGCACGAGGCCGGAGACACTGGGGATGGATCGCTCTTCGTCGTCCGCTCTATAAGGCGACGAAAAAACGGGTCACGGCAGTCACCGCGACCCGTCGTCCAATCTAGTGTCGGTCGCCCCAGTTTCCAGCGCGAACATTGATCGGCGAGGCAACGCGCGACCGGGGCGGAGATTATACCGCGGTCCGGTTGACGATCTCGTCGATCTCCTTGGCCGCGCGCTCGAGCACTTCGCGCACCTTGGCGACCTTGTCCTTGTCCCGGAAGTAGCGGGACGCCGACGCATAGGTGGCGCGACCCACCGTCCCCATGGCCCGGTTGATCTCCCCCATCCCATCGCTCAGGAACGAGGCCCCGAGCTCCGCGATCCGCTCGAAGATGTCGTCGACCGCCGATCGGTTCTGTTCCAGATACTGCCGCCCTTCGTCGGTGATCGTGTAGATCTTCTTCCCCCCTTCCTCAGGGGTCACCGTGGCGTAGCCGAGGTCCTCGAGGAGGGAGAGGGTGGGGTAGACGGTCCCCGCGCTGGGGGCATAGGTCCCCGCGAAGCGCTCCTCGAGCTCCTTGATGACTTCGTAGCCGTGGCGCGGCTTCTCGGCCAGGAGCTGGAGGATGACATACTTCAGGTCTCCCTGCTCGAACATCCGGCCGCCGCGCGGGCCGCCGCGCTTGCGCCCGCCGGAACCCCAGACGAAGCCGTACACGTCGGGGCCAAAGCTCCACCGCCCCCTCGAAGAGCCCGGGGGATCGTTCGGTCCGCAGTCGAAGAACATAGTTACCTCCGATATATCGTTACGATCTATCGGGAGATATATCGGCAAGTCCGATATATCGCAAGATGTATCGTTGGAGACGGGAGACGGGAGACGGGAGAGGCTGGGGCGCGGGAATCGGTGCGCGGCGCCATGGATACTCCCGTCTGTAGTCGCTACGGACGGCATCTGAGCCGGCGCCGCTTGGTTCTCGATGACGTCGGCGGGGAGAAAGCAGCAGGGGGAGGTCGCCTCTCGGCGCCTCCCCCTTCAACTCCTCACGGCGAGGCTATTCGTACCGAAGCGCGGAGATCGGATCGAGCTTCGCCGCGCGCCGCGCGGGCCAGACGCCGAATACGATCCCGACCAGCGCCGAGAAGCCGAAGGCGAGGAGGATCGACTGCGTCGAGATCTGCGTGTTCCACTGGAACGCGCTGCTCAACCAGGTGGCCGCGCCCCCACCCAGCAGGATACCAATCAAGCCGCCGAGCAGACACAGGACGACGGCCTCGATGAGGAACTGAAACAGGATGTTCAACCGTGTCGCGCCTAACGCCTTGCGCACGCCGATCTCACGCGTGCGTTCGGTGACCGACACCAGCATGATGTTCATGATCCCGATGCCACCCACCACCAGCGACACCGCCGCGATCCCTGCCAGGAGGTAGGTGAAGACCACCGTGGTTTCGGCGAACGTCGACAGGAAGTCGGACTGGTTGCGGATGCTGAAGTCGTCCGGGCGTCCCTGCCGCAGCTTGTGTTCGCGGCGCAGGATCTTCTGGATCTCGGCCATCGTCTCGGGGATCTGCTCCTCGTTCTTGGCGAGGACCGAGATGGAGCGAATGCGATCGCTGCCGATGACGCGGAAGCGCGCGGTGCTGAGCGGGATGAGGATCTGGTCGTCGGGGTTCATCCAGGGCTGCGACTGCCCCTTGGACTTGAGCACTCCAACGACGGTGAACTGGATGCCGCGGATGCGAATGGGCTCGTCGAGGATGGCGAACGGCGACTCGAGGCCCATGTTCTTCACCACCTCGGGGCCGACGACCGCCACGCGCGCCTTGGCGTTGTCTTCCTGCGAGGAGAACATGCGCCCGGCCTGCAGCTCGTACTTGCGGACCGTGAGGTAGTTGGCGGTGGTCCCGGTGATGCTGGTGTTGGTGTTCTTGTTCATGTACTGCACCTGCATGTTCCGCGACATCTCGGGCTGGACGGCGAGGAACATGGTGCCGCGCTCCTCGAGCGCGGCGGCGTCCTTCATCACGAGCTTGGCGCGATCGTCCATCGACGAAATGCCGCCGCGCCCGAACATCTGCCCCGGGCTCACGGTGAGCAGCGTGGTGCCTAACGCCGAGATGCGGTCCTTCACGGCCTGCTGCGCCCCGGTGCCGAGGGCGATCATGGCGATGACCGACCCGACGCCGATCACGATCCCCAGCATGGTGAGGAGCGACCGGAGCTTGTTGGCGCGCAGGGCGCCTAACGCAACGCGAAAGATCTCGCCGATGAGCATGGTGGTCTCGCGGCTACTGTTTGGGCGCGCCGCCGGACGTCCCGCTTCCGGACTGCTGCTTCTGCATTCCCGGCATGCCGCCGCCGGTCATCTGGCGGAAGCGAGCGTTGCTCGAATCGCGCGCCACCTGGATGGCCGCGGCGCCCAGCAGCGCGACCTCATCGCCTTCCTTGAGGCCGGAGATCACCTCGGTGTAGTCGAAGTTGCCAAGGCCGAGGCGGACGACCCGTGCCTCGAAGCCGGCGTTCCCCTTCACGAAGACGACGCCGGGGCGCGTCCGCGTGCGCATCGGGAACTCGCCCCGCGGCTGCGGCACGGCGGCGCTCTGCGCGTTGCGGCTGCCGGTACGGGCCCCGCTGGCCTGCTGGCGAGCCGTCCCCGGCATCGCGGCTGCACCCGCGCCGGACGGGGCACCCGCGGGCGCGGCGTTGCCGCCGCTGTTGGGGCCCCCACCGTTGCGCATCTGGCACGCCCGCGCCACCTGCTGGTCCACGCCTAACGCGGCGTACAGCTTCTGCGACTCGGCGCGGAGCGCGGCAAAGTCGATCTCGCCGCTCTGCATCTTCTGGCGAAGCCCCGCCAGCTGCTGCGCGACGTCCGGCTTGGCTTTCATCGCATCCGACACCTTCTTGCAGTCGGCCTCGGTCACCTCGACCTGCGGACGACCACCCTGCTGCGGTGCGAGGTCCACCTCGCCCGGCATCATGCGGCGCATCTCGCGCGGGATCTGCGGTCGCTGTCCGCCGGTGGCTTCGCCGCCGTTGCGCCCCGTGCCGCCCATGCTGCCCATCGACGCCATCTGCGCCTGGATCTGCGCAGACACCGAATCCTGGTCGAGCCCGAGCTGGTTGGCGAGCATCGGCGCCTCGCGCACCGTGCGCACGGCATCGTTGGGGACCGCGACCACGTTCTCGCGACGATCGACGAGGACCGAGGCTTCCCCGTTCATCCCGGGCTTCAGCAACCCTTCGATGTTGCTCAGGTTGATGAGAACGGGGAACATCGTCACGCTCTGCTGCACCACCGCCTGCGGCTCGATCTTCTCGACCGTTCCCTTGAACGGGCGATCGGGATACGCGTCCACCGTGACGGTGGCCTGCTGTCCGGGCTGCACGCTGCCGATGTCGGTCTCGTTGAACAGGGCGCGCATGCGCACCTTGCTCAGGTCGGCCATCTTGAGGAGCGTGGTGCCACCACCGAAGGCGCTGGTGGCCGAGGTGATGACCTGCCCCAGCGAGACCGTCTTCTCGATGATCGTCCCCTCGACGGGAGCGCGCACCGTCGCGTCCTCGAGGCGCTGCTTGGCGAGATCGAGCGAGGTGCGGGCGCGAATGACCGCGGCCTGCGCGTTGGCGTAGTCGAGGCGCGCCGTCTCGTTCTCCTGCGCGGTGATGATCCGCTGCTGGAAGAGCCCGTCGGAGCGCTTCTTCTGCGCTTCGGAGACCTGAAGTCGGGCGTCGGCGGCGTTGAGGTCGGCGTCGGCCTGGTCGTACTGGTTCTGCACGTCGCGCGTATCGAGCTGCACGAGGAGCTCACCAGTCGAGACCTGCGAGCCGGTCTCCACGGTCATCTTGGTGATCTGGCCCGATGACTTGGACTTCACCTCGACGACGTTGATCGGCTCGACCGCGCCGGAGGCCGTGGCGTCGAGGACAATGGTCCGGAGGCCGACGGTGGCCGTGGTGATCGCCAGCTTCTGCTCCACCTTCTTGGCGCAGGCCGCAGCGGTCGCGGTCGTGACAAGCGCCAGCAGGACAAGGGACGAACGTTTCACCAGAATTCTCTCGTTGGGGGCGTCCACTTCAAACGTTGGACGTGCGAAAAGGGCGGTTGTTAGCGACGGGGGGCGATACGACGAACGGCGACGGCGAACCAAGGACATTGTCGCGATCAGGGGAGATCGCGACCGATGATGGCCTCGATCTGTGCCTTGGCGAGTCGGGCGTCGTACCGGGCCTGGATCAGCGCGTAGCGCGCGGAGTTGAGCTGCGACTGCGACGTCAGGATATCGAGCAGGGTGGAGGCCCCCAGAGCGTAACGCTGGTTCTGCACCCGAAGATCCTCGTCAGCCGCCGCGACCGATGCGATCTGGATGGCGGCGCGTTCCTGGGCCAGGCGGAGGGATCCGATGAACTGGGTCAACTGCTGGCGCGCCACGAGCCGCGCATCGCGGAGCTGGGCTTCGGCGTTACGCTCGGCCACGCTGGTGCGGGTGACGTTCTCCTCGCGCGTGAAGCCGTTGAACACGGGATACGACAGGGAGAAGCGCAGGGCGTTGGAACGCGCGTATTCGCCGCCCGTGATGTCGAACGACTTGTCGGTGCGGCTGCCGGACAGGTTGTAGCTCACGCTCAGCGTCGGCAGGTATGGCGTCTTGGACGCGCGGCGCGCGGCGCCAGCCGCGGCCAGTTCGGCCTTGGCCTGCAGGACCGAGGGGGCCGCTTCGATGGCGTTCGCCAGTTCGACCGAATCGACCGTGACGCGCGGGATCTCGCCCGACCCGACCTCTTCGGCCGTCACTTCGAACGATGTCCCCACGAGGCGGGTGAGGTTGGCGTTGGCGACCCGCAGCGTGTTCTCGGCGGTGAGGATTGCCAGTCGGGCGTTGCCGACCTGGATAATGGAGCGGAGCGAGTCGGAGACGGTGGCGGCGCCGGCGCGCACGCGCGCGGTGGCCGACTTGAGCTGCTCCTCGCTCTGGTTGAGCTGCGCCTGCGCGGCCGCGCGCGACTCACGTGCGGCCAGCACGTTGAAGTACTGCTGCTTCACGTCGAGGGCGACGCGGAACTGCTGCAGGCGTTCGTTGGATTCGGCGGCGGTGAGGTTGGCGCGGGCGCTGCGCAGGTTGAACAGGCGCCGCCCGCCGTCAAAGAGCTCGAGCGACGAGTTGATCCCGCGGTTGAAGTTCCACGGATCGCCGCGGAAGGGGACGAGCTGTCCCTGGAAGAAGGTCTCACCCCCCTGCCGGTTGCTCCCGTAGCTCAGCGAGAGCGACGGGAGATAGCTGCCGTAGACGGAGCGAATGGCGGCGTCGGAGGTCTGGATCTGGCCGCGCGCCTGCACGGCGGCGGGGGCGTTTTGCTGGGCAAGCTTGACCGCTTCCTCCAACGAAACAGGTCGGGCGCCGCCACTGGCGACGCCCTGGGCACCTAGACTCAGTGGAGTCAGGAGTGCGAATGCGAGAACCCTGCGGTTCATTACTCGTCTCGGTTGTGTTTCGTCGTGTCGCTCATCTCCTCGATGAGCGCTTGGAACTCGCGCTTTTGTTCCTCGCTCAGCACACGCCGGATCTGCTCGCGCGAGTTGAGCTTGATGGCGTCCATCTGCGGTCGAATCGGCTCGGTGATCGCGCGGTACTGCCGGCTGCGGTCGTCGAGGATCGAATCGACCGCGTGCTGCTGGTCGGTTGACAGCTTGAGGCGTTGCGACAGCACCGACAGGAGGCTCGTCATCCCGTCGCTCGTCGTGCACACCTGGTCGCGATTCATGTAGCGATTGGCCGTGAAGCCCAGGACCCCTCCGGTGAGGAAGGTGCCCAGCAGGAACATCAGGGCCAGGTTCTTGGAATCTTTCATGTCACGCGTGCTCAGTCGTCCCGAATGAGTTGCCGGAGCGTCGCTTCACGTTCGGCCTTGCGTTCCCCGCGATCGAACTCGGTCAGGAGCGGGATCTCATTCTGTGCCCCCATCAGCTCCTCGATCGCCATGCGCTCCTGCGTAGCGGTGGTGTGCCACGAGGCGAGGGCGGCGACGAGCGCGGCGGCCGCGGCGGCGGAGACGCCGATGCGCACCCACCCCGGGAAGTAGGACCACCACTCGCGAGCGCGCTCGGCGGCCACGGTCTGCATGATGCGGCGCTCGAGCGAGTTCCAGTACGAGTCGTCCGTTGGCGCGGCATACATCGCGCGCAGCGCGTGGGCGACGTCGTCGTCGCGAGGGTCCTGGTCCTGCATGTCGCGGTTGTCACCGCGTACGATCGTCATAACTGACTCCGGATTTCGCCCAGGGCCTGGCGCAGCCTGGCGCGGGCATGATGAAGGTCGGAGCGGGCGGTTCCCTCGGGAATGCCCAGCATCCGGCCGATCTCCGCATGTTTGTACCCTTCCACGTCGTGCAGCACGATGACGCTGCGCTGCCGGTCGCCTAACGTCTCGAGCGCCGTCGTGAGGCGGCGCTGGAGCTCGTCCGACTCCGCAGGGTCACGGAATGGCGAGGCGATCGTATCCTGCAGCGTGTCGGCATCGCGCACCTTGCGGCGACGCGTGATGTCGAGCGCGGCGTTGGCCACGATGCGATGCAGCCAGGCGCCAAACGCCTGGTCGGGGAGGAATCGGTGCAGCGCCTTGTAGGCGTGCAGGAACCCCTCCTGGACCGCGTCCTCGGCGTCCTCATGCGTCAGGACGATCGAGCGCGCGACTGCGTACGCGCGCCGTTGATGCAGGCGCACGAGCGAAGCGAAGGCGTCGTTCTCCCCTCGCTGCGCGGCAACCACCAGCAGGTGCTCCCGCGCGCGGTCAGTCTGCTCGGCGTCGGACATGATCCGGCGGGGCGGGCTGCTCACGGTGGGGGCGAGCGGGGTGGGGATGAACGCAGTCGTCACGGTCTCTCAGCGTATCGTGGTCCTCCCTAGAACGCGTCGTGCCGGTGCAGTGTTGAGTGCCGGGTGTCTCGCAGGGCCTTACGCAGGGGTCGAGATCCCCTCCAATCCCAGCTCGGCGGCCTTGGCCTGCATGGCGCCGATGACGAACTGAATATGTGGCTCGAGTTCGACGCCCAGTTCGGCCGCTCCGTTAACGACATCTTCGCGACTGACCCCGCGGGCGAAGGCCTTGTCCTTCATTTTCTTCTGGACCGAGCGAGCGTCCACGTCGTGTACGCTCTTGCTCGGCTTGACGAGGGCCGTCGCGGTGATGAGCCCCGTGAGCTCGTCTACGGCGAACAGCGTCTTGGCCATGCGAGTTTCCCGGGCGACGCCGGTGTAGTGCGCATGCCCAAGGATGGCTTGCAGCACGTCCTCGGGATACCCGCGCCCGCGGAGCAGGCGCACCCCTTCGGCCGGATGCTCGGCGTCGGCGGCGTGGTCGGCATTGGGCCAGCGTTCGTAATCGAAGTCGTGCATCAGTCCCGCCAGTCCCCAGCGCTCCACGTCCTCGCCGAACTGGGTGGCGTACGCGCGCATCGCCGCCTCCACGGAATACATGTGCTTGCGGAGCGATTCGCTCTGCGTGAACTCGTGCATCAGGGCGAGGGCGTCTTCGCGCGTGGGGAGCGTCATCGGGAGCGTGTTGGTGGGGCAGCGTGGTCCCCAGTCGGCGCGGGGGACAGGACTGTCTATTCTAGCGCCTTTCCGCCCGGTGGGGACCGCCCCAGGGAGAAGGAGGGCGGTGAATGACGAAAGCGTGCCGGGGGGTGGCTAGTGTGCCGGGGGACCGCCGGCACCGCGCGCGCGGCCGGTGCGCCAGACCAGCAGGAGCGGGAGGGCGCTGACCAGGAGGATGCCGTTGAGCAGGTAGACCTTGGAGAAGCCGATCACCGACGCCTGCACGCCGATCTGGCGGGAGAGGATGGCAACCGCCTGCGCCTTGGCTTCGAAGGCCGTGGCTCCGTGCGCCATCGCCCCGCGGGTGAGCATGTCGAGGCGCGCGAGCGTTTCCGGGTCGGTGGAGCCCACGTGCTCGGTGAGCACGGCGCGCTGTGCGGTGGTCCATCGCCCGAGCAGCGTGGCCATGACGGCGATGCCTAACGACCCGCCGAGCTGTCGCATCAGGTTGAACAGCCCGGTCCCCTGCGCCAGGTCGCGCGGGTGCAGGTCGGCCATCGAGGCGTTGGTGAGCGGGACGAAGATCAACCCGAGCGCCAGCCCGCGCAGGATGAGCGGCCAGAAGATGTCGCCGGTGCCGCTGTCGAGCGTGAGCCGCGACATGAGCCACATCGACCAGAGGAAGCCGAGCGAACCGATGGTGATGGTGTAGCGCGCGTCGACCTTGCCGCGCAGTCGCGACATGGTGGCCATGACGAACGCCGACGCGAGCGCGCCGGGGAGCAGCAGGAAGCCCGTCTGTGACGCCGAGAGCCCGTGCAATTGCTGCAGGAAGATCGGCAGGACGAAGATGCCGCCGTAGAGCGAGAGCCCGAGCGCGGCGGCAAAGGCGACGCCCGCCGCCAGCTGCCGGCTCTTGAGGACGCGGAAGTTGATCACCGGTTCGTCGATGGTCAGCTCGCGCCACACGAGGAGAACGCCGGAGATGAGCGACGTGGCCGCGAGCACGGTAATGAAGCGCGACTCGAACCAGTCGTAGCGCTCGCCGCGCTCGAGCATCCACTGCAACGACCCGATGCAGAGGGCGAGCAGGAAGATCCCGGTGCCGTCGATGGTCGAGGCGCGCTCCTGGTGCTCGGAGTCCTTCACGTACGACGCGACCATGATCGCCGCCAGGATGCCCAGCGGGATGTTGATGTAGAAGATCCAGGGCCAGTTGTAGTTGTCGGTGATCCACCCGCCTAACGTCGGGCCGATGGTGGGACCGACCATCACACCGATGCCGAACATCGCCTGCCCGACCGCGACTTCCTGCGGCGGAAAGGCCTCGAAGAGCGTGGACTGCGCGGTGGAGAGCAGGGCGCCGCCGCCGATCCCCTGGATCACGCGCCAGAACACCAGCGTCCCTAACGATGTGGAGGCACCACAGAAGAACGAGGCGACCACGAAGAGCATGATCGACCCGGTGAGGTACCGCGTGCGCCCGAAGAAGCCCGACAGCCACCCCGACATCGGGATGACGATGACGTTGGCGACGATGTAGCCGACGGAGACCCAGGTGATCTCGTCGACCGTGGCGCCCAGGTTCCCCATCATGTGAGGGATGGCGACGTTCACGATCGACGTATCGATGAGTTCGAGCACCGCCGCGAGCGTCACGGCGATGGCGATCTTGTATTTGTGCTTGTACTTGTCCACCTCCCCGTCCGCGTGTGCGACGGACGGGAGACGGGAGACGGGAGACGGGAGGGTGCTGCTGCTCATGTCCGCCTAACGGGTCTTCACGTGCACCGTGACCGACATCCCGGGGCGCAGCGGGCGATCGTTGCCGCACCCCCTGGTGATGGCGATGCGGACCGGGACGCGCTGCACCACCTTGGTGAAGTTGCCGGTGGCATTGTCGGGCGGGATGAGGGCGAACTTGGCGCCGGTCGCGGCGCTCAGCGATTCCACGCTCCCCTCGGCGGTGCATCCGTCATACGCGTCGACCTCGAACTCGGCCGGCTGCCCGACGCGCAGCGTGGCGAGCTGCGTCTCCTTGAAGTTGGCCGAGACCCAGGTGTCCTTGTCGTCGACCACCGTGAGCACCGGCTGGCCGGCCTGCACGAGCTGCCCGGCGTCGACCTGCTTGCGCGAGACGTAGCCGTCGCGCGGCGCGAGGAGGTGCGTATACGACAGCTGCAACGCGGCGTTGTCACGCACCGCTTGCGCCGAGGCGAGTCGCGCGCGTGCCAAGCGCGTGCCGACTTGCGCGTTCTCGACACCGGCGGTGGCGCCGGCAAATTGCCGCTGCACCGACTCGAGGTTGGCGGTCGACGCACGCACCGCCAACTCGGCGGCGTCGAGCTGCTGGCGCGAGATGATCTGCTTGGCGACGAGCTCCTGCATGCGGCGCAGGTCGGCCTGCGCCTTGTCCAGGTTGGCGCGAGCGGCCGCGACCTGCGCGTCGAGCGACGCGCGCTGGTTGGTGGCGGAGCGCACGACGGTCTCGGACTGACCGGCGACGCCCTTGCCGCCGGCCACGGCGCGCGCGGCCTCGAGCTCCGCGTCGGCTTGCGCCAGGCGCACGCGGAACTCGCTGTCATCGAGCACGACGAGCGTATCGCCCGCCTTGACGCGTTCATTCTCGCGCACGCGCACCTCGGCCACGAAGCCGCCGACGCGCGAGACGACCGGGATGATGTGGCCGTCGACCTGCGCGTTGTCGGTGGAGGCGTGCGTGCGCCCGAAGCTCCACGAGCGAATGCCGGCAGTGATGCCGACGATGGCGGCGATGATGACGATACCGAGAACGATGCGCTGACGGTTCATGCCGGGCTGCGGGGCTGGTGGAGACGTGGGAAGCACCGGCGCCGGAGCGACGCGGGGTTCGGGCGTTGTGGCGGTGGACATATCGAGACGAAAGGCGAGGGCCGTCGGAGGGGCAGCGAATCAGCGGAGCGAGCGCGCATCGCCCTGGGCGCGGGCGAGCGTGATGCGCGCGACGTGCCAGGCGGTGAGGGCGTCGATGACGAGGGTGCGGGCGGCGTTGAGCCCTAACGAGGCGGTGACAACGTCGGCGTTGCCGGCGACACCGGCGCGGAAACGGTCGCGCGCCTGCGCCAGCTCCTGCTCCGCCAGCGCCACGCGTTCGTTGGCGGCGTCGAGCTGTTCGCGGGCGGCGGCGAGATCGTCCTGGGCGCCGCGCACGTCGAGCCCGACCTGGCGGGCGAGGTCCCGACGGTGGATCTCGAGTTCATGGCGTGCGGCGGCCTGCTCTTCCACGCGCGCCTCGTTGCGGAAGCCGCTGAAGATGGGGACCGAGAGCTGCACGCCCCAGTTGTAGGTCCGCAGGTACGAAGTGCCGTCGCCCGCGATGGGGCCCTGGTCGCCAAAGGCCGAGAGCGTGGGGAGCTTCTCGCGGCGGATGGCTCGCTCGGCCTGCGTGGCGGTAACGAGCTGCGCGTCGAGTGCGCGCACGTCGGGGCGTTGCGCGACGGCGCGATCGAGGTCGGCCGCGGACGCGTCGGGAATCACGAGTCCGGCCAGCGAATCGGCCGCGACCAACCGCTCGTCAGGCGCAAGGGCGAGCACGCGCGACAGCTCGAGCTTGGCGCGTTCGCGCTCGAGTCGAGCGGCCACCTGCTGGGCGCGAATCTGCGCCGCTTGCGAACGGGCGCGCGTGACGTCGAGCGCGACGCCGACGCCTGCGTTGAGCTGTTCCTGCGCGATGTCGAGCAGCTCAGCCGCGAGAGTCGAGTCGGCGCGGCGGGCGGCGATCTGTGCGTCGGCCCGCAGCAGGCGCACGTAGCCCGCCGCCGCGATCCCGGCCGCCTGCTCGGCAGCGACGTCGGCTTCGGTGCCGGAGGCGGTGGCGGCCGTGCGCGCGACGCGGAGGCGCTCGAGGGCGCCGGCGTCGTACAGCACCTGCGAGATGCGCGCGCGCAGGTCGGTGCTGAGCACCGGCCCCAGCACCTGGCCGTCCTTGTTGAAGAACGACTGGCCGTCGGCGCCCTTGAAGGCGAAGCCTAACGTGGCCGTGTTGAAGGTGCGCCCGGCCTCGACCGCCGAGGCGGAGATGGTGGGGAGGAGGTCGGCGCGTCGCTGGCGAATGCGCGCGGTGGCCTGCGCGGTGCGCGCATGGGCCGCGTCGACGCTGGCGTTCTGCTCGGCGGCGATGCGTACGACGTCACCTAACGACAGGCGGCGCTCGGCGGGGGCCTGGGCGCCGAGCGGGAGCGCGAGGGCAAACGGGAGCAGGGCGAGCGAGAGCAACGCAAGCGAGGCGCCGAGGGAGTGGCGTCGCGTGGAGCGGCAACGGAGGGGGTCAGGCATTGGGGTGGGACAGGGGCGTCGCGGCGCCGGGCGCCGGGATGAGGCTTCGCAGGGCGAACTCGATCACCGAATCGCGCACGGTATCGGCGCAATCGTTCATGCTCGAGTCGTAGAGGGTGCGCCGTTCGTACCAGAGCGCGTGGGTGAGGAGCATTGACGCGACGAGTCGCGCGGTGACCAGCGGATCGGCGTCGACGAATTCGCCGCGGGCAATGCCGCGGCCGATGATGCTGGCCGTCAGTCGCAACGATCGCTCGACGACCTCATTGCCATAGAAGCGCATGAGGTCGGGGAAGTGGTGCAGCTCCGAGTGCACCAGCCGGTACATGGCGAGGTAGGTGCGCGACCGCAGGTGATCCCACTGCATCGACATGTGGCGCCGCAGGTCGTCGGCGCCGGAGAGCTCCTCGCTCGCGCGGCGTTGGGCGTCCTGTTCGGCGGCCTCGATCACCGAGATGACCTTGGCTTCCACGACGGCGCGGAAGAGCTCTTCCTTGCTGGCGAAGTAGAGATAGATGGTCCCCTTGGAGACGCCGGCGCGGCGGGCGATCTCGTCGAGGCGAGCCCCCTCGAGCCCCTGGTCGCTGAAGACCTCGAAGGCGGCGTCGATGAGCTGTCGTGGGCGCTCCTCGGGAAGGCGGCGCCAGCGCGGCGACTGCCCTTCGGCCGGTGGCTCGGCAGCAGCGGCGGCACCCCCGGGGGTGAGTCGGGGGGCGTCGGGCGCGGAATGTGGTTGGGAGGGACCGGGAGAACTCATGTTAGTGACTGGACGGTAAGTTACTAAGGACACCCGATCAACCGCCCGAGTGAAAAGATCCCGTTCAGATCGGGCTTTCCGTCCAGCGCCCCGAGACTGCACTTCGCGCCATCAAACCATGCCGCTCGTCCGGCTGTCTGATCGCCGTGCGCTGCCCCGGAGTTGGGCGCGCCCGGACACACCATTCCTGGGGGACGAATGAACGTGCGCGCGAAGCTCCCGACGTTCCTGGCCGCCGCGGCGGCCCTGCAGTTCTTCAACGGTCAGGTGGCGCAGGCACAGGGCGATGCCCGACAGGTCCTCAAGGGCGACCGCGTGGCGATCTACAACCTGGCCGGCTCGATCCGGGTGCAGGGCGGGAGCGGGAGCGATGTCTCGGTCACGGTCGACCGGAAGGGGAGCGACGGCGCCCGGCTCAAGATCGAAACAGGGGCGATCGGTGGGCGCGAGACCCTTCGCGTGATCTATCCCGAGGACCGCATCGTCTTTGAGGGGGGTAGCGCCGAGGGAACGACGCGCCGTCGCTGGGGGAACTGGGATCGCACCCAGGTGGACGTCGCGAGCGATGGCACCTTCGGCGACGACCGCGGAGATCGTGGGCGCCGGGGGCGGGGCGATCGGGTGGAAATCGTGTCCTCCGGGCGCGGCTTCCGTGGCTATGCCGACGTGGTCGTCTCGGTCCCAAAGGGAAAGGAGATCGAGATTCACCTCGCTGTCGGTGAGGCCGTGGTGAACAACGTCGAGGGGAACATCTCGGTCGACGTGCACGCCGCCGACGTCACCACCACGCACACCAAGGGCGAACTCTCGCTCGACACCGGGTCGGGCGACGTGAACGTCACCGATGCCGAAGGGCGCGTGATCCTCGATTCCGGCTCGGGGGGCGCGACGGTGACCGGGGTGAAGGGGAGCGAGCTTCGCCTCGACACCGGCTCTGGATCGGTGAAGGGGAGCGGAATCGAGGTGGAGGAGCTGTGGGGCGATACTGGGTCGGGGCGCGTGCGCCTGACGGAAGTTCGCGCCAAGGTCATCACGCTCGATAGCGGGAGCGGGTCGGTGGATCTCGAGCTGCTGGCCGATGTCGACCGCCTCAAGATCGACGCCGGCTCGGGGTCGGTGACGGTCGGGATCCCCGAATCGTTAGGGGCGGCAGTCGACATCGACACCGGGAGCGGCGGCATCGACGTCGACTTCCCGCTCACCGTCACGCGACGCGACCGCGATGCCCTGGTGGGGACGATCGGCGACGGACGCGGGCGCATCCAGATCGACAGCGGATCGGGCGGCGTGCGACTGCGGCGCAGCGGGCGGTAGGCACACGAACCAAACCAACGAAGGAGGGCCCGGCTCGCGCGTGCGAGGCCGGGCCCTCCTTCCGTGTGCGCTGCTGCCGGCGACTAGTGCTTCGTGGTCGCTTCGGCCTTGGCGCCTTCGTGGTTCGCGTACTTCGCATTCGTCCACTTGACGATGCCGAAGGCCATCACGAAGAGGGCGACGGCGGTGACAATGAGGCCGGTGAACGCGGCGCCCTTGTCGCTGTGCTGTTCGTGGGACATGGCGGATTTCCGAGGGGAACGGTTAGTCGACGCGCGCCGAAATCATCTCGTCATTCTGCTTGATGGTCGGCAGGATGTCGAGGCCAGCGGTGACCTTGCCAAAGACGGTGTGCACGCCGTTGAGGTGGCGGCAGTTGTCCGGGTTGAGGACGATGAAGAACTGCGAGCCGCCGGTGTCCTTGCCGGCATGCGCCATCGAGAGCGAGCCCAGCTCGTGCTTGTGCGGATTCCCCGCCGTCTCGCACTTGATCTTGTAGCCCGGGCCACCGGTTCCGACGGGGCCCTTGGCGTGCTCGCCCCCTTTGGAGTACGGGTCGCCGCCCTGCACGACGAAGTCGGGGATGACACGGTGGAACTTGACGCCGTCATAGAAGCCGCTGTTGGCGAGCTTCTCGAAGTTGGCGACGGTACCAGGGGCTTCGGCGTCGTACAGCTCGAGGGTGAGGGTCCCCTTCGACGTGACGATCGTGGCGCTCTTCATGAGAGAAGACGGGAAGACGGGAAGACGGGAATACGAGACGTGCTGCTCGCCTGACTCGGAGGAAAGTAATGGGCGACGGGGAATCGCCAACCTCGGGGGGCAATCCGCTAGCTCGGGAGCTGCGCGGACGGACACCGAGGGGCCAGCGGGCACTCGCCGCAGCGGGGCTTCCGGGCGTCGCAGATCCGGCGGCCGTGCCAGATCAGGAGGTGCGACAGCATCGTCCAGTGTTCCGGCGGGAAGAGCTGCATCAACGCCTGCTCCACCTTGAGCGGGTCGGTCTCGCTCGTTAGGCCGAGCCGGGTGGCGAGGCGCCCCACGTGCGTATCGACCACGACGCCCACGTTGATCCCGAAGGCGTTGCCGAGGACGACGTTGGCGGTCTTGCGTCCCACGCCGGGGAGGACGACCAGTTCCTCCATGCGCGCCGGCACCTGGCCATCGTGCCGATCGGTGATCGCACTCGCCATCCCGATCAGCGACTTGGCCTTGGCGCGGAAGAAGCCGGTGCTCTTGATGATCTCCTCCACCTCACCCTGCGGCGCCGCGGCCAGCGACGCCGGCGTGGGGAAGCGGCGAAAGAGTTCGGGGGTGGTCATGTTGACGCGCTTGTCGGTGCACTGCGCGCTGAGGATGGTCGCGGCCAGCAGTTGGTACGGCGACTTGAAGTCGAGCTCGCAGTGCGCGTCCGGATACAGCGCCAGCAACTCCCGATAGATCTCGGCCGCTGCTTCGGGGGTGGCGTTGCGCAATGCGCTGCGCCCGGCCTTCGGCTTCCTCACCCCCTTGAGCGCGGGCCTGCCCTTCACCGTGCCATTCGACTTCGTCGTGCCCGTCGCCGGCACTTTCGCCTTTGGCGCGGCCTTGCCTGCCGCAGCGGGCGTGGCTGTTTTCGATTTGGGGGACTTTGCCGCTGTCGTCGGGCGCCTAACGGGCATTCGTCAGTTCGGTGGAGGCGAGGGCAGGAGCGCTTCCGTGCGCGCCCTCACGACGGGCGCGCGCAAAGCGGATCACGTCGTCGGCGTCGCGGGCGTTGAGCACGTCGTCACGGGACAGCCATCCCTTGCGCGCGATGCCCACACCGAGCGCCACGTGATCGAGTCCTGCCACCGAGTGCGCGTCGGGGCCAATCTCGATGCGCGCGCCGCGGTGGTGCGCCTCGCGCAGGTGGCGCCAGTCGAGGTCGAGGCGGTGCGGATCGGCATTGAGTTCGATCGCCACGCCTACTTCACCCGCCTTTTCGAGGAGTGCCGACACGTTGATGGCGTACGGTTCGCGCGTGAGCAGGAGTCGCCCGGTAGGGTGTCCGACGATCGTGACATGCGGATCGTCCATCGCCTTGAGGACGCGATCGGTCATCTGCCCTTCGTTCATCCCGAAGCGCGAGTGCACCGAGGCGATCACGTAGTCGAAGCGATCGAGGATGGTGGCGTCGTAGTCGACGCGCCCGCAGGGGAGGATATCGGCCTCGATCCCCTTGAGCACGCGGAAATCGGACATGGTGGCATTCACCGCGTCGATCTCATCGTGCTGCCGGAGGATCGCCTCGCGCGACAGGCCGCCGGCGTAGAATGCCGACTGCGAGTGGTCGCTGACCCCCAGGTAACGCCAGCCGTGCCCGTGCGCCGCTTCGGCCAGTTCGGCGATTGTCCCGGCCCCGTCCGAATAGTGCGAGTGACAGTGCAGCACGCCGCGGATGTCCGACAGCTGCACGAGCTCGGGGAGCGACGAGCCCTGCTCCACCTCGCCTAACGCCTCACGCAGTTCCGGGGCGATGAAGGGCAAGCCGGCCAGGCGATAGATCGCGGCTTCGTCGGCGATCGGAATGACGGCGCCGCTCGCGTCGCGCACCGCGTCGGGACCGATCAGGACACCGCGAGCGGCGGCGGCCGAGACGACGCGCGCGCAGTGCATCGCGCTCCCGGTCGCCCACCACCAGGCGAGGGCAAAGCGCTCCTCGAGCACGCAGTGCAGGTCGAGGCGCGTTCCGTCGTCGTACAGGATGCTGAGCGCGGGAGCGCCGCCACCGATCACTTCGCGCACGCCGCGCCCATGAGCAAAGTTCGCGGCCACCAGCGCCGGCGCGCCGCGTACCGCGGCGACGATGTCGATGTCGGCGATGGTCTCGCAGTGGCGTCGCAGCGAGCCGGCCACTTCGGCGCGCGTCACTTCGGGGTGCGCGCGCACGCTGGACAGCAGTCGCTCGGCGTCGAGCGCGGCGTGCGGATAGAGCACGCGAGCCCCGCTCCCTCGCAGGTTGGCGATCCCGCGCAGCACCTTCTCGGCAGTGCGGGATCCAAAGCGCGGCAGCGCCGCGAGGCGTCCGTCGCGCGCGGCCTGCTCGAGTTCGTGCAGCGACTCGATCCCCAGCCCCTCGTGGATGCGGTGGATCTTGGCGGTGCCGAGTCCCGGGACGCGGAGCATCTCCAGCAGCCCTTCGGGCGTGTTCTCGCGGAGTTGCTCGAGATACTGCGAGTCGCCGGTCTCGATCATGTCGCGGAGGACGTCGAGCGCGCTGGCGCCGATCCCTCCGAGCGATTCGAGCGCTCCGCTGCGGACGAGCGGGGCGATATCGTCGACGGCGAGGAGGTGCAGTGCGCGCGAGGCCGACTCGTAGGCGCGCGACGATAGGCGCGATTCCCCGCGCAGCTCCAGGAGGGTGGCGATTTCGGCGAGCACGTGGGCGGCGGCGCGCGGCGAGAGCATGCGCCCAATATACGCGCCCGCCCGGGCGGGTTCCCGCGAGCCGAGGCGGTCACCCGCTCGGGCGGGCGGCCGCGAGCCTAGGCGGTCACACCCGCGAAGTTGCGGAGCTGCCCGACCATGTGGTGCAGCTTCTTCTCGGTATCGTAGATCTCGGCGGCCGCCTCATCGACGTCGAGCAGCCCGGCGCGCATCGACGTGGCCACCTTGTTGAGGTAGCGAATGTGGCTCAGGACATCTTCCGTGACGCGGCGCAGGCCGTGGAAGCGGCGCTTGTCGCTCACGGCGCGCTGGTAGCGCAGCCCCAGCTCCGTGTCGCTCAGTTTTTGCGCGTGCGATAGGATCTGTTCGGGCGATTGACCGGGGATCGAGCCATGGTCTCGCAGGCCGTCGTCATCCCACTCCTCGTCCTCGAACCAGAGGTGACCGACGTGTTCGATGCCATCGAACTCCACGGCGAGGGAGACGTTGAATCGGCGTCCGTCGATCTCGACGGTGGTCACGTGCAGCTGCTCGATTGGCTCGGTCATGGTCAACGCCCCAGGGCGGCGCTTTCGGAGGTGTCCTCCAGGAACTGCTCGATGGCGCTGAAGAGCGCATCGGGCTGCTCCACGTACGGAACGTGTCCGCTCGCCTCTAGGACGACGCAACGTGCGCGCAAGGCACGCGCGGCTGCGAGCGTCGAGTCGACGGGGATCGGATCGGCCCATCCGTGCACGAGAAGTGTCGGCACGTCGATCGAAGAGAGCAGGGGGATGAGATCGAAGTCGCCCAGCGATTCCCAAACTGATTGCTGCACGCGCCCGGTTACCCGAAAGGGCGTCAGGTCGCGCGCGCGATCGGGGTGGGAGAAATAGCCGGCCACGCTGAGCTCGAAGGTGCGCTGGCGATACGCGGCGGGATCGGTCTCCCGGAGACCGCTGGCGGCCAGCTCGGCTCGAAGCCGCGCGACATCCGCTCCGCCCTGCCGCCGAGCGAACTCGCGCTCGAACTGCTCGCGCCACGTGCGGGAGAGTGGGGCCGGGTCGATGAGGACGAGCCGATGGGGCGGGGTAAGCTCACGCCGTTTGGTGGCTTCGAGCGTGTAGAGTAGTGCCAGCATGGCCCCCCACGAGTAGCCGACGATGGTGAGGGGGTGCATTCCGAGTTCCTGCACGACCTTTCCGAGGTCGTCGACGTGAAGCTGCCAAGTGACGGGGGCGGGATCGTCGGTGCGCGAGCGACCTCCGCCGCGCTGGTCGTAGAAGACGAGTTCGTTCCGTGCGGCGAGCGCGAGCATCTGTGGGAGGAGATACTCGTGGTGCGCGCCAGGTCCCCCATGCAGGACGAGGAGACGCGGCGACGATTCGGCGCCGTAGGCGCACCAGTAGAGCGGAACGGCGGTGGAGGCGGTAGCGCCGTCCACGCGAGGGGCGGGGATGGGGAGCGGCATGGCCCAAACTTACGAGGCGATCGTCCCGTCTGCCCTGCGGCGTTATGCGTCGCTGGCCGCACTCGGGGGTACGAAGTAAGCTCACCACTGAACGCGGCGATCGCGTGCGGGCACGCGACTGGTCGATTCACCCGGAGGATTGATGGGGCACACGGTACGAGGGACGATTGCGACGAGGACGGCGGGGATGCTGATGCTCTTCGCGGGGCTGGCCATGCCGCTGTCGGGACAGGGATCCGGGGCGGCGAGAACGCAATCCAGCAAGACGCCACCCCCGCCGACGCTCCCGGCCGGATGGTCGGCGCGCCTCGATCCGCAGGAAATCAAGGCGGGGCGCACCCTCGGCTCCATCAAGGTCGAGGGCGATTCGCTCACCTTGCACGTGACGGGAGGGCCGGCCTCGACGCTGTGGAACCCGGCGCACACCGCGACGGGGAGCTACACCGTCTGGGGGAGCTTCACGCAGTTGCGCGGCAGCACCCCGCCGGGCTCGTTCGGCCCCTTCATTGGCGGGACGTCGCTCGACGGAAAGGAGTACAACTACCTCTACTGCGCGGTGTTCGGGAACGGGAGTTTTTCCGTCAAGCACCGCTTTGGCGGCGAGCTGCATACGCTGATTGAGCGCAAAGTCAGCGGCGCCATTCGGCAGGCGGATGCGTCGGGCAAGGCGAGCAACGCCATCTCCTGGGTCGTCGACGCGAGCAACGTCGCCTGCCACATCAACGGCACGGCGGTCGCCACGTTTCCGCGCACCCTCGTCATCGGTCCGGGGAAGCTGGAATCGACCGACGGCGTCTTTGGGCTGCACGTCGACCGGGACGTCGAGGCGCGCATCGCCGAGTTTGGGCTGTCCCGGCGTTAGGCGTTGGCGAGCGGCGGCCCGGGCGTTCGGCGACGCGCGGTCGGGCGTGACGACTGGCGACGCGCGCCGTCAGGCATACCGACTGGCGACGCGCACGGTGCGGCAGTGCACTTCCACCGTGTCGTCGATGTCGCGACCGTAGCCGCCGGCAATGGTGACGGCGACCGGTATCCCGACCTCTCGGGCGGCCTGCAGCACCATGTCGTCGCGCCGCGCCAGCCCATCGAAGGTGAGCGCGAGCCGGCCCAGTCGATCGCCCTCATGCGGGTCGGCCCCCGCCAGGTACACGAGGAGGTCGGGAGACGCCGCGGCGAGCACCCGCGGGAGCGCCTCGTGCAGCAGCGCGAGATACGACGCGTCGTCCGTGCCGTCCTCGAGTTCGATGTCGAGGTCCCCGCTCACCTTGTGGAACGGATAGTTCTTCCCGCCGTGCATGCTGAAGGTGTAGACGCGCGGGTCGTCAGCAAAGAGCGCGTGCGTCCCGTTGCCCTGGTGCACGTCGAGGTCGATGACCGCGGCGCGGGCGATGCGCTGCGACGCCAGCATGTCTCGCAGTGCCACGGCCACATCATTGAAGACGCAAAAGCCCTCACCGTGCGTGGCGAAGGCGTGATGCGTACCGCCGGCGAGGTTCATGGCCACCCCGTGCTCCAGCGCCGCGCTTACCGCCTCGCACGTCCCGCCCACTGCGCGCAGCGAACGCTCCACCAGCCCCGGTGACCAGGGAAAACCCAGTCGACGCACCTCGCGCTCGCTCAACGTGCCACTCGTCAGGCGGTCAACGTAGTCTGCCGTGTGCACGCGCAGCAGTTGCTCGCGCGTGACGCGCGGTGGCTCGTGCAGGTGCGACGGTGGAACGAGCCCCTCCGCCAGCACACGCTGGCGAAGACGTTCGTACTTCTCGATCGGAAATCGGTGCCCGGGCGGGAGGGGGACGACGTAACGTGCAGACGTCCAGGCATGCAGCGGCATCCGTGGGTCAGCCGGGGCGCGCGCCGAGCTTCACCTTCACGGCCACGCGCGCGCCGCCGCGCAGCACGACGATCTCCACCTCGTCGCCGGGCGCGCGGCCGTACAGCGCATCGGAGTAGGTGTACAGGTCGGTCACGGCCTTCCCCCCTAACTCGATGATGACATCGCCTTCCTTGAGCCCTGCCACATCGGCTGGCGATCCGGGACGCACGCCCGACAGCCGCAACCCCTTGATCTCCACCGCCCCCATGTCGGGGATGGAGCCGAGATAGGCCTGCGGTCCGCTGCGCGGCGCCTGGCCGGTGCGCGTGGTTGCGACGGGGGCACGAACAAAGGTCAGACGCGACGGACGGTCGGCGAGCGTACGCGTGATGCGCTCGGCGTAACCGACGATGCGTGCCATGCCGGCGGCGTTGATCTTCTCGGCGTCGTCGGTAGCGCGATGATAGTCGTCGTGCAGGTCGGTGAAGAAGTGCAGGACCGGGAGGTTCTTGAGGTAGAACGACGCATGATCCGAGGGTCCGGTTCCGTCGCCGATGGAGACCAGCTTGAACTGCGGCGCGACATTGGCCTCGGTGACGATCGCCGCGAGCTCGGTCGCCGTTGCCGTTCCGTACACCATGAGCTTGTCGTCACGCAGACGCCCGACCATGTCGAAGTTGAGCATGGCCTGCACCGAGTCCATCGCGAACGGTGCATGCTCGACAAACCAGAGAGAGCCGAGCAGTCCCAGCTCTTCGCCGCTGAAGGCGACGATGGCCACCGAGCGCGCAGGCGGGTGCGCCTTGAGCAGGCGCGCCAGCTCGAGGATCGTCGCGACGCCAGAGGCATTGTCATCGGCGCCGCTGCGAATCGCATCCTTTGCTTCGGGGTCGAGCGCATTGAGGCCGGCGCGTCCGAGGTGGTCGAAGTGCGCCCCGATGATCACGTACTGCCCGGCGAGCGTGGGATCCCGCCCGCGGATCGTCGCCACGACGTTACCGGTCGGCATTTCGGCGGGAAGCCCGGCGCGAACCGCCAGCGCCGACTTGCCGATAAACGGCTGCACGAAGCCGGGTTTGCAGCCGTCGCAGTCTGGCGGTCGTACGATCGGGCTCAGGCGAAGCGCGGCGAAGCGCCGGGCGATCCAGGCGCGCGCCGAGTCGTTTCCCGGCGTCCCGGTCATGCGCCCGCCCAGCGCGTCGCTGGCGAGGAATCGGACGTCGGCCGCCAGCAGGGCCGAGTCGGGGACGGCTGCGGCCGGGGTTGGGGCCGTGCCGCCCCGGCAGGCGGAGGCGAGAACGCCCGACACCAGGACGGTGAGGAGTCGGGCGGCGGCGGCGAATTGAGCGACGAGGCGTGACATGGGGCACCCGGAGGGTGGCAATGTGCCAAGGTTATGGGCGGGGACACGCGCCGCAAAGCGGGTGAGCGGCTGACGTGGCGTGGGGCAAGCACCGGGGGGAGGTCGTTTCTCGGGAGGGGATGAAGGCGTCCTACTCTTCAGACGGATTCTCGTTGCCCGCTGCCTCCCTACATGTCGTCGACTCTCGATTCCACCCGGGCCTTTGCCCAGCTGGTCTGGCTCCTTGTCTACCGGACCGCGTCAACCGATGAGCAGAAGCAGGCGTTGCGCGGTGCCCTCGGCGCCCTGCGCGACGACGGGAGCGTGGTCTCGCTCGCCGAACTGCATCGCTCGATCGCCTCGGCGTCACAGCTCGTGCCGGTGCCCGCCGAGCTGCCGTGGTTGAGTGAACTGGCGGCGCGCATGGCGGGGCACTCGGTCGGATTGCTCGATTTTTCCCCGAACACCCGCGCGGCCGACGTGCTGGGGGTGGCGCGGATCCTGGCCAGCACGCCGGTGCACGGCGACGAAGGGGGGAATTTCGATGCTCGCGCGAAGGAGTTGCAACTGACGACGGTTGCGATCCGCCTCGGGCGGGCCGGCTTTGTGCGGCGCGGGACGCCCATCGCGACCACGCGCCTCAGCGCCATCCCATTGGCACGCACGCCGGCGTTGGGGGTGATGGCGGTGGACGGATCGCACCTCACCGCCCGAGCGCGCGCGATGGGGATCGCGGCCCCCACGCCGTCAGCGGGGATCGAACAAATTCCCTAGCCCGCGACCGCACAACCAGGGGAAGGCGAAGAGGGGCGCATGATCGAGGCGGCCTTCTCCCGTCAGGGGCAAATGCGCGGGACCGAGGACGTGCTGCGCCGGCTTGCGCGGCCGCTCATGCTGGGGACGGCGCCGCAGATCCTGGACGACTTGTCGCGTCTGGCCGAGGAATTCGCGCGCGACGGGCTGTGGGAAGGCGTCGCGGAGCTCATGCAACGTGTCGTGGCGCGCGAGGGCGAGGTCACCGATGCCGACGTGAAGCGCGCGTTCCTGATCCACATCCGCCGCCTGTGCAAGCCCGGGATCTTCCGCGGATTGGCGCAACTGCTGGTCAAGCGGCGCGACCTTCGCGAGGAGCTGGAGCCGGTCTTTGTGCGAGCGGGCGACGTGGGTGCCGAGGCGCTGATCGACCTGATGGTATCCGCCAACCTCGCGGCCGAACGGCGCGTGTACCGCTCCATGATCGCGCGCTGCCCGGCGGCCGCCGTGCCGCTGAAGCACCTGCTGCACGATGGGCGTTGGTACGTGGTGCGCAACGCCGCCGACCTGCTGGGCGAGATGGGGGTGCGGGAGAGCGACGCGGAGCTCATGGCGGCGCTCAAGCACTCGGATGCGCGCGTGAGGCGAGCGGCGGTGGGCGCGTTGGCGCGCCTGGGGACCGCGCGCGGGGTGCACGCCATCCAGCACCTGCTCGGCGATTCGAACGCCGCAGTACGGCTGCAGGCGGTGCACGGGCTGGCGTCAGCACGGCTGCCGCGATCGGTGCCGGCGCTCCTGCAGGCGCTGGCGCGCGAGGGCGATCCCGAGCTGCAGCAGGCCATCCTGCATGCGTTAGGCGCGCACCCGACGGAGGAATCGGTGGAGGCGCTGTCGCAGGCCGCGCAGCCGGGGACGTTGCTGAATCGCAAGGCCCCGGCGTATCGCCTGGCGGCGGTGCATGCGCTGGGCGATGCGGCGACGCCATCGGCCCTGGCTGCGCTCCGCCCGCTGCAATCCGACAAGGATCGTGAGCTGCGCTCGGCCGTCGAGCGCGCGCTGGCCGCCCACGCGCAGGGTAACGTCGCGTCGCTGGCGGGGCGCTGAACCCACACCGCATCCGGGCGCTGCGACGATGCAGCACCCGGGCGGTGGCGAGGGGCTATGGCTGCCGTTCGAGCAGCGTGTAGCCGTACACCATATCGACCTTGAGCTTTGTCACCTTGCCCCCGTCGCGCACGAAGGTGAGGCGCTGCCCCTCGAGCTCCCAGGTGTCGTTCCCGGTGTAGCGCAGCGGGGCGGGCTTGGCGTCCGGCCCCATCATGACCGTGGCCAGGAGCTTCTCGCCCTCGGCGGTGATCTTCACCGTCAGCTGCATCCCGCGGCCCACGCCGGCGTAGGTCCCCGTGAGGTCGGCGAGCGGCGCGGAGTACGGCTGCGACGGCAACGTCTTCTTGCCGAAGACGCGATCGGCGAGCGCCGCGACCACCGGATCGGCCGGGACTCCCGTGGAGTTGGACAGCACGACGATCACCGCGTCCTCGTCGGGAAAGTAATCCGAGGCTGACAGGAAGCCGTTGATGCCGCCGCCGTGCTCGATGACCCGATGACCGTTGATGTCGTGCAGCGCGATGCCGAGCGCGTAGCGCAGCTTGGTGCCGTCGTTGAGCGACGACGTGGTGATCAGGTCCTTGTACGACGCGGGGGGCAGGACCTTTCCGCCGTGCAGCGCGCGATTCCAGGCGAGCAGGTCACCCGCCGAGGCGCAGAGTGAGCCGGCCGCGTAGGGATAGGTGTGGCGCAGATAGCCCTTGTTCTGCAGGCCGTTAGGCCCCATGTCGTATCCCTTCACCTTTCTCTTGATGATCGTCGACTCGGAGCAGTAGTACGAGTCCTTCATCCCGACCTTGTCGAAAATGCGCTCCTTGATGAAGTCGGCGTACGACTTTCCGGAGACCTTCTCGATGATGAGCCCCGCGAGGAAGTAGGCCGAGTTGTTGTAGATCTCGCGCTCCCCGGGTTCGAAGTTGAACGGCTCCTTGGAGAAGAGGGCGACGAGCGAATCCTTGGGGAGGTCGCGCACCATCATCGTCCCGAACTGCGGCATCTCGGTGTACCCCTTGATCCCCGAGGTGTGGTCGAGCAGTCGGCGCAGCGTGATGCGGCGCCCCTGCGTCGGGTAGTCGGGGAGATACTTCGTGAAGTCGTCGTCGAGCGAGAGCTTCCCCTCATCGCGCAGCATGAGGATCGCGGCCGACGTGAACTGCTTGGTGACAGAGCCGATTTCGTAGACGGCGCGCGGCGGCGTGGGGACGTCGAGTTCGAGGTCCGCCTTGCCGTATCCCTTGAGGGCGAGCGTGTCCTTCCCTTTCACCACGGCGACCGACATCCCGGCCGCGCGCCCTTCCTTGAGGAACGAGGTGACGACCGAGTCGATCGCCTTTGCGGTGGCGGCGCGGCTGCTCCCTTGCGCCTGCGCGCGTGCGGTGGGAACGAGGGCGGCGGCGCAGAGTCCGGCGAACACGACGCCGGCTCGGCAGGCGTCGGCGAAATGATGTCGCGTGGTGGGCATGGCGATGGGACGGGAGGGATGACAGGCCTGAATTGTATACAAAATGTCCCGTCCCGTACGGGGGCGCTACTCCCGCGGTTTCGCCGACCGAAGCCCCCGGACGCAGCACGGGGGCAGCGCCACGCGCCGCCCCCGTTCACGTCGTGCACCCAGCAAGGGCGCCTCGCGATGGGTCAGCGCGCCGTGAAGTCCGTGCCCTTGGAAACGCTTCGGCAGGCCTCGGCGATCAGTTCCGCCGTGCGATCGAGATCTTCCAGCGACACCATCTCGTTGGGGGAGTGCATGTAGCGGTTGGGGACCGATACCAGCGCGGTCGCCACGCCTTCGCGGGCGAGGTGGATGAAGTCGGCGTCGGTGCTGGTGTCGCGTCCGGCGGCATGCACCGAGTACGGGATCGAGAGGCGCAACGCCGCATCGCGCAGGACACCGTAGACCACCGGCGAGTTGACCGAGCCGCGCGTGAGCACCGGCCCGCCTCCCAGCTTGTGCTCCCCGACTTCCTTCTTCTCGGGGCCCGGGTGATCGGTGGCAAAGGTGACGTCGACCGCGATGGCCATCTGCGGGTTCACGCGCGCGGCGGCGACGAGCGCTCCGCCGCCGTGCAGTCCGATCTCCTCCTGCGCCGTTGCCACCGCGACGACGCGCGCCGCGCCGGGCTTGGCCGCATAACGACGCAGCGCCTCGAAGACGACAAAGGCTCCGATGCGGTTGTCGATCGACCGGGAGGCAATGCGCTGGTTGGGGAGGTCGATGGTGCGCGAGTCGATGACACCGGCGTCGCCGACGCTGAGTACCCCCTGCGCCTCTTCACGCGACGCGGCCCCGATGTCGACCCACAGGTCGGTGATCTTGGAGACCTTCTCGCGCTCATCGGGCTTCATCAGGTGGATCGGCTTCTTTCCCACCACGCCCACCACGTCGCCGTTGCGCCCGGCGAAGCGGATGCGCTGCCCAACGAGGACTTGCGTGTCCCACCCGCCGATGGGGGCGATGTAGACGAGCCCTCCCTCATCGATCCAGGTGGCGATGACGCCGATTTCGTCGATGTGCCCGGCGAGCATCACCGTCACTTCGCCGCCGCCGCTGACCTCGGCCATGCTGTTCCCCATGACGTCGGCCGACACCGTGGCAAAGGCTGAGGCCTCCTCACGCCACAGGCGCGCCGGGGCGGATTCAAAACCCGACGGCCCCGGCGTGTCGAGGAGGCGCTTGAGGAATGCGACGGATTCGGCAGAAAGCATGAGTCGAAGGCTGGGGAAGCGGGAAAGCTACGAACGGTGGCAAGAGCCACGCCGGGCCTAACCGGGCGAAATTGCCGCCCCTCGTCCGCCAAGAAGCGGGGAGAACAACGTCGGATTGAACAGCCGTGCCAATATCTCGATGCCGTCGATGAGTCGAGGGCCGGGACGCGACGTGTAGGCATTGCCGTCAATCACGGCGACCCGCCGGTCGCGCGCCCACGCCCACTCGCCGCGCGCCAGCGTTCTCGAGGCTTCGTCGCGCGCGCGGTCGAGCGCGTAGCCGCACGGGGCAAAGACGATCACCTCCGGGTCGGCGTCTCGCACCTCCGACACGGGGCGCGTGCGCGAGTGCTCGCCGGGCGAGGCGAGGACGTCGATCCCCCCGGCCCGACGTACCATGTCGGGGACCCAGTGCCCGGCGATGAAGACCGGCTCGGTCCACTCGATGATCGCCACGCGCGGACGCGGGGCGCGCGCTCCCTTGAGTGTCTCGTGCACCCGGCGCATGCGGGCACGCAGCCCGCTCACAAGCTCCGCCCCCTCATCCTCGGAGCCGAGTGCCTGGGCGACGGTGGTGATGGAGGCCAGCACGTCGTCGAGGGTACGCGCCCCTAACGACACCACCGTGGCGGGGGTGGGGAGCGACGCGGCGAGGCGGTGCACGTCCCCGTCGGAGATCGCACAGACCTCGCAGAGCCCCTGCGTGAGTATCACCGACGGCTGCAACTCCCGGATGCGCGCTTCGTCGAGGGCAAAGACCGGGGTTCCGCTGGCCACCGCCTCCCGCACCGCCCGGTCGACTACGCCCGCGCTGGCCGAGGCGTCGATCGTGCTGCGGGTGACCGTGGGCAGGTGCAACGCCTCGGGAGGATAGTCGCACTCATGCGACACGCCGGCCAACCGGTCCCACGCCCCGAGTGCCGCGACGATCTCCGTGCCAGCGGGGAGCAGGGAGACGATCGGGGCGCTACTCACGCGGCGCCGGGAAGGCCAGGAAGGTCAGGACGAGGTACACCAGTCCGAAGGAGTACCACTGCGGGTTGCCGGTGAGGAACCAGACCACCCCCCCCATGAGCGCGACGGCTTCACCGGCGGCCCATCCGATCAGGGAGAGTGTCTTCACCTGCGCCGGACGGCGGGCGTTGCGGAGGGCGAAGAAGAGGATGAGGCAGGCGGCCATCGATGCCCCCCACACGGCGCGCGCCCCCCACAGCAGCGTATTGGCGCCGGCCGGGTCGAAGGTCGGGGCGCCGCCGTCACGGCGGATGAACCAGGTGACCGCCCCGAACAGCAGGACGCCCCCCATCATCGCCAGGCGAATCAGCAGCATCGGGTTCATGGCGCAAAACGTAGGAGGAGTTGCGGCTGGCGGAAGAGGGAGGGGGTCAGTTGTGCACCGTGGAGCCTTGTTCGCGCCGATACACCGGCTTCCCCGCGACCCACGTGGAGATCACGTTGGTCTGCAGGACGAGTTCGGCCGGGATGCGCATGATGTCCTGGTCGAGCACCACGAAGTCGGCGAACTTGCCCGCCTCGAGCGAGCCGACCTCCTTCTCCATGAAGCCGGCCCACGCCGCCCAGATGGTCATCGACTTGAGCGCTTCGTCGCGGGTCATGCGCTGCTCGGGGAACCAGCCGCCGGCAGGCCAGTTGTTGTCGTCCTGGCGCGAAATCGACGCGTGGAAGGAGATCAGCGGATTGGACTTCTCGACCGGAAGGTCGCTCCCGTTGGGAATGATGACGCCGGAGTTGAGCAGCGAGCGCCAGGCGTAGGCACCCAGCAGTCGTTGCTGTCCCAGGCGATTGCCGGCCCAGTACATGTCGCTGGTCTGGTGCGAGGCCTGCATGGACGGGATCACCCCCAACTGCGCGAAGCGAGGGATGTCGTCGGGGTGGATGATCTGTGCGTGCTCGACGCGGAACCGATGGTCGGCCGAGGGTGCGTCCTTGAGCGCGGCCTCGAATTCGTTGAGTACCGTCCGGTTGGCGCGATCGCCGATGGCGTGCACGTTGAGCTGAAAGCCGCGGCGCAGCGCCTCGGCGCCAACGCGACGCACCGCGCCGGCCGGGGTGAGCGTGAGGCCGGTGGTCTTGGCGTCGTCGCTGTACGGTTCCAGCAGCGAGGCGCCGCGCGAGCCTAACGCGCCGTCGGCGACCATCTTGATCGCCTTGATCCACAGGTGTCCGTCGTACAGCCCCGACTGCGGCCCGCGCCCGAAATAGTAGGCGAGGTTGGCGCTGTCGCCGGCGATCATCACGTAGTTGCGAATCGAGAACTTCCCGTCCTTGGCCAGTTCCTCGAACACGTCGATGGACGCGCGCCCCACGCCGGCGTCATGCACGCTGGTGAGTCCCCAACGATTCAACTCCTGCGTGGCGGCGATGGCCGAGGCGCGCAGCTCATCCTTGGTGGGGGGCGGAATGACCTTCTCGACCAACCCCATCGCGGCGTCGACCAGCACACCGGTGGGGACGCCGTTGGCGCCGCGCTCGATGTGCCCGCCGAACGGATCCTTGCTGCTGGCGGTGATCGATGCGGCCTTCATCGCGGCCGCGTTGAGCAGCGCCGCGTGCCCATCGACCCGGGAGAGAAAGACCGGATGGCCGGGGATAGCGGCGCTGAGCTTTTCGTGGGTGGGGAAGCGCGTGTCGGCCCAGTCGTTCTGGTCCCACGCGACGCCGATGATCCACCCGCCCGCCGGGGTGTTCTTTGCGCGCTCGGCCACCCGGGCGATGATCTCGTCGTACGACGTGGTGCCGCGCAGGTCGACGGTGCGCAGCGCCTCGCCGAGTCCCATCAGGTGCACGTGGGCGTCGATCATCCCGGGGATGACCGTCTTCCCGTCGAGATCGATCACCTGCGTGGCCGCCCCCTTCATCGCGCTGATGAGCCGTGCCGGCCCCGTGGCGACGATGCGTCCGCCGCGGATGGCCATGGCATCGACGACCGGGCGGTTCTGGTCGACCGTGTAGATGCGCGCGTTGGTGACGATGAGGTCGGGAGCCTGCGCGCGGAGTGACGGCGCGGCAGCGCAGAGGATGGCGAGGACGACGGCCGGTCGCAGCATCGGAGGTGGGGCGAAGTGAAGCGGGGGGCGCGGGTTTGCCGCGCCCCCCGGGTGCAGGGAATGTGTCGCCGCCTGCGTGGCGGCGCTACGCCTTCTTGTGCGTCGCCACCTTCCGCAGCGCCACTGCGGAGAGCTGCCCCGCCGTCTTGCCTTACGACTGGGACTCGCTGGGGCGCAGCGTCGCGGCAAGGCGACGCGGGCGATAGCGGCGCCAGGCCAGCGCGCCGAGTCCGAGCAGGATCGCCACGGGAATGATCGTCCCTAACGAGGCGATGAAGGCCGCGACGAAGTGGACGAAGTTGCGCCACGCGTCCTTGAACGCCTCGCCGATGATGTTCTCCCCAGGCGTCGGGCTCACGAGCGGTGCGCGCTCATGCACGGTGACGGTGAGGGTGCTGGTGGCGACGCGCGTCTTGAGGTAGCGCAGGCGCCCTTCGTAGCGCTCGATCTCCTCGCGCACCCGGGCGAGCTCGCGCTCCACGTTGAGCACGTCCTCGAGCTTTCCGGCCCGGGTGGCCAGCAAGGTGATGAGGCGCTCCTCGAGGCGGCGCGCATTCGCCGTGCGGGCGGTGAGGTCGACGAACTCCTCGCCCACATCCTCGGCGCTGGAATTTACCGTTTCGACCGTACCGATGGGGCGCAGGCCGGCGAGCGCTTCGTCATAACGCGCCGACGGGACCTTGAGCTCGATGGTGGCGCTGCGCACGGCGTGCTCACCGGCGGAGAGCGACGTGTTCCCGACCCACCCCCCTAACGAGGCAGCGATTCGCTGTACGGCGGCCATCGCGGTCTCCAGCGAATCCACTTCGACCGAGGCCGTTCCCGTGCGAATGATCATCGACGTGTTGGACGGGACCGCGCCCTGCGCCGCGGCGCTGCCGTTGGCGAGCGTCGACGGCGCGCCGCCGCTGGACGCCTCCTTGGACTGTGCGAAGGCGCGCGAGGCGATCGCCTCGGGGGCGGCCACCATGTCGGCGGCTGGCGGGGCGGCGGGCGCGACCTCGTCGGCACGCGAGAGTTGCTGCGGGCCCGATGCGGCACGATCGCCACAGGCGGCAACGATGGCGGCCACGACGAGCGACAGCGGGGCGAGGAATCGAAGGCGGCGGAACATGGTGCGTCTCCAGGGTGCTGAGAGGGAAGAACGGCTGGTGATCGGTCGTTCTGCAGAGGAGACGTCGGCGGCCGAAAAACTTGCACACCGGGCGCAGTGCCTCCGCGTGAGCACGCGTACTCGGCGCCTTCGGCGGCTCATCCCACCCGCCCCGCCGCGCTCCCCGGGGTGGATTAGCTTTCGCGCACTTCCTTCCCAGACGTCATGCGCTTCCTGTCGCTCCGCGCCCTGCTCTCGCTCCTCGTTCCGACCGCTTCACTCGCGTTCGTGGTCCCCGCGGCCGCTCAGCGCGGGGGGACCAAGGCCGCCGATGTCTCGGCGCCGGTGAGCGACCTGCGGTATGAGGTCGCCTTCACCAAGTCGACAGCGGCCGAGCGTGTATTGAAGGTCACGACGCGCTTTGTGGTCAGTGGGCGTGATCCGGTGCTGCTCTCCCTTCCCGCCTGGACCCCGGGCGCATACGAGCTATCGTTCTTCGCGCGCAACGTCCACAACTTCGCGGCGACGGCCGACGGCAAGCCACTCACCTGGGACAAGGTCGACGTCGACACGTGGCGCATTGCACCTGCCGGAGCCAAGGTGGTGACGGTGACGTTCGACTTCCGCGCCGATTCGCTCGACAATGCGATGGCCTGGTCGCGCGACGACTTTGCCTTTTTCAACGGGACCAACGTCTTTCTCTATCCCGAGGGGCGCGACCCGGCGTTTGGTGCGACCGTGTCCGTGACGACCGAGCCGGCATGGAAGGTGACGACCGGGATGCCGTCGACGGGGGCGCGCAGCTACACGGCACGCAACTATCACGACCTGGTCGACATGCCGTTCTTTGTCGGGGCATTCGACGTCGACTCGCAGCTGGTGCAGGAGAAGTGGGTGCGCGTGGCGTCGTATCCCGAGGGGCAGCTCGCGCGCGAGTCGCGCCGCACCTTCTGGCAGCAGGTGCAACGCATGTTCCCCCCGATGATCGATGCGATGGGTGGGGAGGTGCCGTACGACACCTACACGATCCTCACCGTCTTCGACTCGTCGTCGCAGGGCGGGAGTGCGCTGGAGCACAGCAACTCGCACCTCGGCATCTACACGCCGTACATCATCGGCAATCCGGCGCTGCCGTCGATCACGGCGCACGAGATCTTCCACCTGTGGAACGTGAAGCGGATGCGCCCGGCCGACATGGTGCCGTATCGCTACGACCGCGCGCAGCCGACCACCTGGCTCTGGGTGAGCGAGGGGATCACGGACTACTACGCCGACCTCTCGCAGGTGCGCGGAGGCGTCATCGACTCCACCGACTTCCTGGCGGTGACGACGGGGAAGATCGAGGAGGTCGCTGCGGCCCCTGCCGTCGCGCTGGAGGACGCGTCGCTCTCGACGTGGATCCATCCCAGCGACGGCACCGGATATCTCTACTATCCGAAGGGATCGCTCGCCGGCTTCCTGCTCGACATCATGATTCGGGATGCCAGCGACAACACCGCCGGGCTCGATGACGTCATGCGCGAGGTGTACGGCAAGACCTTCAAGGCGGGGAAGGGCTTCACGGCGCAGGAGTGGTGGGGGGCCGTCTCGCGCGCGGCCAAGGGAAAGAACTTCGCCGACTTCAACGCGCGCTACATCGACGGACGCGAGCCATTCCCGTGGGCAACCGCGCTGCCGCTGGCGGGGCTCAAGCTCAAGGCCGACACCGCCCGCGAACCGCGCATCGGCGTGCTCACCGCCATGGACTCGGCGGGGACGTCGGTGATCGTCACCGATCTCGAGCCGGGTGGCGCCGCCGAGGCGGCGGGGGTGCAGGCGGGTGACGAATTGATCAGCGTGGGCGACATCCCGGTGGCCGAAGGGTTCGGGACCAGGTTCCGCGCACGTTACGGCAAGGCCGAGGGGCAACAGATCCCGATCAAGATCCGGCGTGCGGGGCGCGAGCAGTCGTTGACGCTCACCGTGCGCATGTCGATCAGCACGTCGCAGCGGATCATCTTCGACCCTTCCGCCAGCGCCAGGGCCCGGCGCGTACGGCGCGGCATCATGACGGGGAAGCTCGACAAGTAGCGCGCCTGACAAGGGTGCCTGACGAGGGTCATGGATGATACGACCACGGGGGCAGCCGATCGGCTGCCCCCGTGACGTTCGGTGCCTGACGACGATCGCCTAACTGGTCACTTTCGGCGTAACGTACTTGCTGATCCACTGCAGCACCTCGCCATACCACAGGCGGGAGTTCTGCGGCTTGAGGATCCAGTGTCCCTCGTCGGGATAGACGAGGAAGCGCGACGGGACGCCCTGGCGCTGCAGCGCGGTAAAGAGCGAGACCCCCTCGTAGTACGGGACGCGGAAGTCCTGTTCGCCGTGGATCACCAGCATCGGCGTCTTCATGTTCTGCGCCGAGAGGTGCGGCGACCATCGGCGGTACTGCTCGTCCATCGCCTTCTTCTGCCAGAACGGGCCGCCGAACTCCCAGTCGGTGAACCAGATCTCCTCGGTGGCGCCGTACATGTTCTCGAGGTTGAAGATCCCGGCGTGGGAGACGAGTGCCTTGAAGCGGTCGGTGTGGCCGGCGATCCAGTTGACCATGTAGCCCCCGTATGAACCGCCGGCAGCCGCAACGCGGGTCCCGTCCATCCACGGGTGCTTGGCCAGCGCGGCGTCGAGTCCCTTCATCAGGTCCTCGTACGCCTTGCCCCCCCAGTCCTTGGTGACGCCATCGGTGAAGGCCTGGCCGAAGCCGGTGGAGCCGCGCGGGTTGATCGCGACCACCGCCGCGCCAATCGAGGCAAACAACTGGAAGCTCCAGCGTCCCCCCCAGTTGTCGAGCCACGCCCCCTGCGGCCCGCCGTTGATGAGGAAGACGACCG
>CAZLLP010000032.1:0-47398 GCA_964560345.1 uncultured Gemmatimonadaceae bacterium | reverse complement strand
CCCAGGAGCGCGAGTGACCAGGCGACGCTGTATCCCGACGACGCCGTCGCGCCAAGCCTGAAAAACCCCGCCAGTTCGGCTGAGGCGATGCGCGTGGCCGCAATCACAGCCAAACCGCCGGAAGCAACCGCGCCCAGCACCACGGCGCGCAGCCCTTCTTTTGACTCACCGGCGTCGTCGCCAAGCTCCCCGCGCGTCCCCGAGCCCACCTTGAGCACTTCTGCCGCCGCGACTCCTTCCGGATACGGGAGGTCCGACGTGGTCACCAGCGCGCGGCGCAGCGGGATGGTGAAGAGGACTCCCAGCACCCCGCCACTCACGCAGATGAGGAACGACTGCCAGAACGGAAAACCCGTCCACCAACCGACGATGACCAGTCCTGGCAGGACGAAGATGATCGCCGAGAGCGTCCCGGCCGCCGACGCGATCGTCTGGACGATGTTGTTCTCGAGAATCGATGAGTTCTTGACGGCGCTCAGGATCGCCATCGAGATCACCGCCGCCGGGATCGACGAGGCGAAGGTGAGGCCGACCTTGAGGCCGAGATAGACGTTCGCCGCGGTGAAGACGAACGTGAGCAGGACGCCGAGGACGAGGGCGCGCGCAGTAAGTTCTTTGGGGGGCATGGGGGGGGAACGTATCCTCCGCTGGGGGCGGGGAATAGAGGGCGCGGGGCGCGCGGCGACATCCGCTGAGCCGGGGGTGGGCGAGCGCGCTGAATGCGGACGTCAGGGTAGCGCACACCGGACTCAGGGACCCTGTGACAACAACCATTCTCGATCCACATCGCACGTCCCGACGGCTCCTGTCCGCCCTCTTCATCGTGGCGGGACTGGGACATTTCGTGGCACCGCAATGGTACCGCACGATCATGCCCGACTACCTCCCGGCGCACGACCTCCTGATCGCCATCAGCGGAGCGGCGGAGGTGGCGGGCGGGATCGGGTTGCTCGTCCCATCATTGCGGCGCGCAGCGGGGTATGGGCTGATCGTGCTCCTCGTGGCGGTCTTTCCTGCGAACGTCGAGATGCTGCTGGACGATCGCGCGCGCGGCGTGCCGTGGTGGCAGGAGGTGACGCTGTGGGCGCGCCTCCCGTTCCAGTTCGTCCTCATCTGGTGGATCGCGCGCGCCACGCCGATCAAGGGGTCGATCATGGGGTCACGATCAAGGGGTCAGCGTCCTCCATCGATCGATCGCCCTGATGCTGCCCATTGATCACGGATCAGGTCTGCTGGAACGTTCCCTCCTTCGGCCCCCGGGCGCCCTTGGCGATCTGCCGCATTGCCCCGAGGTGGTAGGCGAGGTGCGCGATGCTGGAAATCATCCCGGCGTACTCGATCCGGTGCACCTCGCGCGGCGTCCCGAGCGTGGCGAGCCAGCGCCGCGCCTCTTCCCGGAGCCCGGCGCGGATCTCGCCCCACTGTGCGTCGTCGACGGTGCCGACCTTCCACGCCTCGTCCCAGGTGGCGTCGGCGAACGGATTGCCGCCGAGTTCGGCCCACGCATTCATCAGCGTTAGGCCGTAGCGCACGTGTTGTGCGTGGGCAGCAATCGTCGCCCCCTCATGCACCGACCGTGACGCGTCGGCGGCCGTGAGGTGGTCGAGCGACGCCAGCAGCCCTGCATCGCCTGAGTTCAGCATGAAGTTCTGGCCGCCGGCCGGTGCGCCGTCGGTCAGTTCGGAGAACAACCGGGACAGAACCGGGGCCAGTTCATCGGTGCGCATAGGCGATGCGGGAAGGGTGACGGAGTCGGCAGCCTTCGCGAGATATGGCGTTGGGCCGTGGCGGCTACAAGGGTGACAGGGGACGCGCCGTCATCGGCATCGCCGCGTTCGCCACACCGTTGTCGATTTCACCGCTCCTCGTTCGACGTCCTGGTAACGACTCGAAACGATCGACGTTCCACATCCCCCCGCCTGGGAGAGCATCGCCAATGCGCTACATGATGATCGTCAAAGGCCCCGAGAACTTTGCCGCGTCCGGACCGCCGCCGGCCTCGCTGATTGAAGCGGTCGACACACTCTGCGCGGAAGCGCTCAAGAAGGGGACCATGCTGTCGTTCGGCGGACTCCACCCCACGTCGTCGGGCACGCGTCTGCGCATCACCAACGGGAAGATCGTGACGACCGACGGCCCATTCACGGAGTCGAAGGAAGTGATCGGCGGCTTCTCGATCTTCAACCTGGCATCGAAGGAAGAAGCGCTGGAGGAAGCCCGCAAGTTCATGGAGCTGCACCACGCGCATTGGCCAAACTGGGAAGGCGAGACGGAGATTCGACTCATGTACGAGCAGGAGGACGACGTTCGCGCGACCGCACTACGGCACGAAACGGCAGCGCCCTAACTCGCTCTTGCCAGCCGCGGCGACATCCCTGCCGCCTGCAACACGGCAAGCGCCGCATCACCCGTCAGCGTCTCCTGCTCCAGCAGCGCGTCGGCCAGCGCCTCCAGCGCGATGCGGTGCTCGCGGAAGCGCTGCAGCACGTCGTCGTACCCCGACTCGAGGATCGCCCGCACGTCAGCGTCCATGTCAGCGTGCATCGCGCCGCTCACCGGCCCCGAGTCGGGGTCGAAGGTGACGAGCCCCGTCGAGCGCCCCATCCCAAGCTTGTAGACCATCTGCTTGGCGATGCGCGTGGCCTGCTGCAGGTCGCTGCTCGCCCCGCTCGTCACCTCGTCGTTGCCGTAGACGAGTTCTTCCGCTGCCCGCCCCCCGAGTGTCTTGCGGATCTGTCCCTCGAGATAGCGGCGTGAGTGCAGGTGCAACTCGGCGTCGGGCTGGAAGAAGGCGACCCCCATCGCCGCACCCCGTGGCTGGATGGTCACCTTGTGCAGCGGGTCCGACGGACAGAAGACCAAACCCGCCAGTGCATGTCCCGCCTCGTGCAGCGCCACCAGCCGCTGCTCCTCCCGCGTCACGACGAACCCTTCCCGCGCGCGCCCCAGCAGGACCCGGTCGCGCGCCTCTTCCATGTGTGACCATGCGACCGAGGAGGCGCCGGTCTTGACCGCCAGCAGCGCCGCTTCGTTGAGCAGGCCCTCCAGGTCGGCCCCACTCGCTCCGGGCATCAGGCGCGCCAGCCGCGCCATCTCCACGTCGCCGGCCAGCGGCATGTGACGCTTGGAGGCGTGCAGCGCGAGGATCTCCGCGCGCTCCCCCACACTGGGGAGCCCGATCGAGACCGATCGGTCGAAGCGTCCCTTGCGGAGGAGCGCCGGGTCGAGGTCTGCGGCACGATTCGTCGCCGCCACCACGACGATGCCGGCGGTCGAACTGAAGCCGTCCAGCTCCACCAGGAACTGGTTGAGCGTGCGGTCGTCCTCCTGGTGCCCTCCCGTGCGCCCGCGGCGTCCGCCTAACGAATCGATCTCGTCGATGAAGATCACGCCGCCCCCTGCCTTGCGCGCCTTCCGGAAGAGCGCCTTGACCCGCATGGTCCCCACCCCGACGAACATCCCCGAGAAGTCCGGCCCCGACATCGCGAAGAAGTTGGTCCCCGCCTCCCCGGCGAGCGCACGCGCCATCAGCGTCTTTCCGGTCCCGGGCGGCCCTTCGAGGAGCACCCCCTTCGGCACCTTCGCCCCCATCCCGACGAAACGCTTGGAGTCCCGCAGGAAGTCGACCACCTCGCGCAGGTCGGCCAGCGCCGCCGCGTTGCCGGCCACGTCGGCAAAGGTCGTGCGGACCCCTGACGACCGCGCCGATCCCACCTCGAAGTCACCCCCCATGCCGGGCGTCGGCCGAACGTATTGGAGGTACAGCACACCGCCGACCACAACGGCCACGAGCAGCGCGACGATGAATCCGACCCGCTGCGAGCGATCGGGGGGCGGCGGAGCGAACGCGACCCCCACGTGCGCCGCCGTCGCTGCCTGCACGAGCGCGCTCCGCTCTCCCTCTCCGACCTCGACCCGAATCTCGCGCGTCCCCTGCGCATTTGGCGCCACCAACCACCCCCGGATCGCTCCGCCAGGCTGGATCACGATCGAGTCGACCGTACGCGCCGACATCGCCGAGAGCAGTTCGCTGTAGCGAAGGGTGGTTGGGGGCGGTGCGTGCGCCTCGCCTGATCGTTGGAGTCGGGCCGTTGCGACAACGACGGCGCAGACGATCAGGGCCGCGCCCACCCAGCGTGCGTGTGGCGATCGGAGGCGCTTCGAGACGGAGGGCGACATCGGGTGAACGGCCTGGGGACCGTCGAGCGGCTCGACGACAGTCCGGCTGGGGGAAAAGCCCTCGAGCGGGCGCACGCCCCAAGTATCGACCGCATCGCTGGTTGGGAGACTGCGAGATCGACGAGCGCGCCGGGCGCTGTCAGGCGCACACCAGGCGCTCTCAGGCGTGCCACGATCTCATCCGTCCGCCTGCATCGCCTCCTTCGCCTGCACCGCCAACACCCTCCGCGTCGGCACCAGACACGAACTCACGCCCACCAGCCCCACAATCCCGACCGACAACCCCAGTGCCACGCCCACCGCCTGCGCGAGTGACCCACTCCCACCCGGCGTGGCGCTCACCTCGAAGACGAAGCGCGCCGCGAGCGGCAGGCCAATCGTTGCCCCAACCGCGATCTGCACCAGCGATCGCTGCAGGATCGTCATCAGTAACCGGCCACGCGAGGCGCCGAGCGCCGCCCGAATGCCGATCTCGCGCGTACGCTCCGACACCGAGAGCGAGAGCATCGCGTACAACCCCGAGGTCGCCAGCGCGATGAGCACGCCGACCAGCACCACCAGTCCAACGACGAGTCCCATCACGAGGTACCAATCACCCTGGCGAACGTCGCTGAGCACTGACGCGCGTCCCATCACGAGTTCGGGATCGGCCGCCAGCGCGAGGTCGCGTACGCGATCGGTGAGGGTCGCCGGCGGCACCGCCGTGTGCACCGCCAGCTGCATCGGATTGATGGTCCCCGGCGCGGCGGGGAGATACACGGCCTCGCCGCGGTCGGCGTTCAACACATTCACCCCCAGCGGGCCGACGACGCCCACGATCTCATACCATGCCGCCTGCGCCGTGTCCGACTGCGTGGGAAAGCGCACACGCTGGCCGATGGGGTCGCGGCCGTCGAACGCGCGTTTCGCGAAGGCCGAGTTCACGAGGGCGACGCGCGCGCCGCCTTCGACATCGGTTCGCACGAAATCGCGCCCGCTGAGCATCGGGGTGCCGAGGGCGTGCATGAAGTCCACGTCGACCCGCGCCAGTCGTGTCCAGCGCAACGGCGCATTCGGCGCATGCTCCACGCCAGCCAGTTCGTAGGGACGTGACGGGTGCTCCATGCGCGGCACGACGTCGCCCACGGCCACGCGCTTCACGCCCGGCTCACGCTCGAGCGCCGCGACGAGTGCGCGCTGGGCGGCGGCGAGTCTGGTGCGCCTCCCATCGGGAGCGACGTCGCTCGCGGAGGACGCCGCGGGTGACGCCGCGCCATCCGGCAGGTGCAATTCCACCGCGAGGTACTCCGACGCTGGAATGCCGGTCGCCCGGTTGGCGACCTGCAGATCCGTCGCGTGCGCCGCGACGGCGAAGGCCATGCCGACAGCCGCAACGGAGACGGCGATGTCGGCCACCACCAGCGCACCCGTCACGCGACCAAACCGAACACGCGCCACAGTGCCGATGTTGTGGGCAATCGAACGGCCGGTGATCGCGATGGCAGGAAGCACCCCGGCCACCGACGCGCTGATGGCCGCAAAGGCGAGCGCGCTGAGCGCGGTCTCGCGCGTGAGGTCGAGCGTGAGCCAGTACGGCAACGCTGTCTCGCCGGCCACCGCCGCGAGCGGCACATGATCGAGCGCCCAGTCAAAGAGCGCCACGCCGACCCCCGCGGCGATCACCGCCAGCAGCAACGTCTCCACGAAGATCTGCGACACGATCCGCGCCCGGCTCGCCCCCAGCGACGTGCGAATGGCGAGTTCGCGCAGCCGGGTCGCGGTGCGGGCAAAGACCAGCATGGCCACGTTGCCGCAGGCGACGAGCAGCAGCACGAACACCAGCGCTTGCACCCAGCGGAACTCGGGCAGGCTGGCGAGTCCGCCTGCCGGGAGATTCAGGAAGAGGAGACCGATCGGCACGACCTCCGCGCGCAGGCGCGCACGCTCACGCGCCTCGTTCGCGCTGGCAGCGCCGGCGAGCGGCGGCGTGTGCGACGAAAGCTCCGCCTGCGCCTGCTGCACGGTCACGCCCTCCGCCAATTGGCCGATGACCTGCACGCGCATGCGCTCCCCCACCCCTCCGACAGATGCAAGGCGGAGGGGGAGCCAGAGCGCTTCATTGCCGGGAAAGGTGAATCCATCGGGCATCACGCCCACGACCACGTGCGGAGTGCGCCCGATGCGGATGGTGCGACCCAGCACGGCGGGATCCTTGCCGAAGCGCGACGTCCAGAGGGCGTGGCCGATCACGACGACATCCTCAGCACCGGCGGCGAAGTCGGCCGCTTCGAAGGTGCGGCCGATGAATGGCCGGGTGTCCAACATCTGGAAAACAGCGGGGCTGAGTTGCGCAGCATCCGCGGGCGCAGCCTGTCCGTCCGCCGAGGCCACGTTGTAGCTCGAGGTGCGGAAGGCGCCCAGCGATGCCACGGTGCGCAGGTGCTGCTCCCAGAACGTGAAGTCGCTGTCCCAGGTGGGGGCAACGCCAGACGACAACGGGTCCCAGAACCGCAAGGCCCGCACGCGATCGTTGGCATCGCCGGGGAGCGGCGCTTCGAGCGCGCGCGCGAGATGCGACGGCGCGAGCCCCACGGGGATCCCCACCGCGAGCGCAAAGACGGCGGCCAGGTTGAGCATCGGGTACTTCAGCAGCATGCGGAGCCCAAGCTTGACGTCGAGCCACGACAGGCGAAGCTGCGTGATCGACGACAGCCCCATCGCCTCGTGCGCGTGCGCGCGATGCGTGTCCTGGTGGCCGAACTCGCGCCGCGCGCGATCGCGCGCCGCCTCGGGGGTGAGTCCCTCACGCACGAGGGCGTCGGCGCGCTCGGCCAGATGATGCTGGAACTCCTCGCGCATCTCCTGCTCCAACTCGTCGCGATGCACGACCCCGCGATACAGTGAACGCGCACGCGCCAACAACGCCGCTGGCGAGGCCCACTCGGGCACGTGGATCATGTCAGATCTCCTGCGGGGTGGCGAGGAGCGAGCGACCGATGGCATCGGCGAGGCGCTGCCAACTGCTCTGTTCCTGCGCAAAGCGCCGCCGCCCGAGTGGGGTGAGCTTGTAGAACCGCGCGCGCCGGTTGTTCTCCGAGGTCCCCCAGCGCCCGGCAATCAGTCCTTGCTGCTCGAGCCGATAGAGGGCGGGATAGAGCGCGCCTTGTTGCACGACGATGGCTTCGCCGGAGATCTGCTGGATGCGCAACAGCACGCCGTATCCGTGCACGTCTCCGAGCGAGATCGCCTTGAGGATGACCAGGTCGAGGTTGCCGGGGAGCAGTTCCGCGGACGGCGCCATTGCTTCTCCTATGCGGGTTAGGAGAAAGGTGTGCGCCTTCTCCTATGCCGGCAAGGAGAGGGGCATCGAACGGCGTGTCATTGACACCGCGACCTGGTGGCGGTAAGTCAACGGAGGCTGTCAGCGTGTTCGAAGCACTCCCTCCCGACACTCTCATCCCCCGGCCATGCGTCGTCTGTTCGCCCTCTCCGTCCTGGCGCTCACCGCCTGCGCTCCGGCCGAACAACCCGCCGAGACGCCAGCCGCCACCGTCACGCCGGCGTGGAGCGATGCGTCCACTCATCAGGAACGCTTCGTCGAGACCAACGGCGCGCGCCTCAACGTCCTCGATTGGGGCGGCACCGGCCCCGCGCTGGTCCTCGTTCACGGCTACGGCGACTCGCCTCATGTGTTCGACGACATTGCGCCATCCTTCACCGACCGCTTCCACGTGGTCGCCTATGCTCGTCGCGGCCATGGCAAGTCGTCGGGGGGCGAGTCGTACAGCAATGCCACGCTCGCTGCGGATCTTAAGGGCGTCATGGACTCGCTCGGCATCGCGAAGGCGAACCTCGCCGGCTGGTCGATGGGAGGGAACGAGATCACCGCCGCCGCCGGGCTGTATCCGGATCGGGTCGAGAAGATCGTGTACCTCGACGGGGCCTACGACTGGAGCGATCCCGCGTTCGCCGGAAGCCTGGGCGAACTGCCGATCGCGCTCGACCCACCGGCCGAGGCAAGGGGGAGCCTGGATGCCTTCAAGGCGTGGTGGATGCCCACGTGGTGGCCCGGCGGCGACGTGAGTCGCGCTGAGGCGTACCTGCGAGACATCAGCGGGCTCGCGGCAGACGGGACGCTGCATGTGGTTCCCGACAGCGCCAACGCGGCGCGCGCGTTTGGCGCGCTGCTGTCCGAGCATCGCGACTACACCAAGGTGAAGTCGCCGGCGCTCGCGATCTACGCCGAGATCTTCCTTTCGCAGCCCGGGAAGGACAGCGCGGCGACCGCGGCGATTGTGGCATGGGAAGCGAAGCACGCGGTCCCATTCCGTACGGCGTCGCAGGCGCGCATCCGCAAGGAGCTCAAGGGGGTGGAGATCGTCACGGTACCGGGATCGCATGCGAGTTTCATGTTCGTCTCGCGCGACAGCGTGGCGGCGCGGATGACGAGGTTCCTGCTGGGCGGGTAGGGAAGTTGGGATCAGCGCTGGGGTCAGAGCATGTGATCGCTTGATCTCCCGCGCGCACGGCGCCACGTTAGGCGCCCCCCAACCACCCGTCGGCATGACCCTTGGTGACTCGCACGCCCGCGACCGCTCCACCCCGGCACGCCTCTATCACGGTACCAGAAGCGCACTGCAGCCCGGCGACCTGATCGAGCCAGATGCCCCCGCAGGCACCAGCGAGCACGACCCAACGGCGCAGCTCATCCGCCTCACGCCAACGCTCGACGAGGCGATCTGGGAGGCTGAGCTCGCACAGGGCGACGGACGCCCGAGGGTCTATGTCGTCGAGCCGCTTGGCGTGGTCGAGGACACAGCGGCGCTCCCCGATCGGAAGCCCGCCATGCCTCCCTCGATGTCCTGGCGTTCGCGCGAGCCGCTGCGCGTGCTGCACGAAGTCAGCGAGTGGCTCCACTACCACGGCACGCGCGCGTCTCTCGAGGCGGGCGACCTGCTCAAGCCGGGGCACAACGCCAACTTCGGCGACACGGCGCGCACGGCCAACTACATCTACTTCGCGCGCACGCTCGAGGCCGCAGTGTGGGGGGCGGAACTCGCGGCAGGCGACGCTCCGGGGCGCATTTATATAGTCGAGCCCACAGGCCCCATCGAGGACGACCCCAACCTGACCGACAAGAAGTTCCGCGGCAACCCGACCAAGTCGTTCCGGTCGCGCCACCCGCTGCGGGTTGTTGGGGAGCTCGCCGAGTGGCGCGGGCACTCGCCCGAGACCATCCAGGCCATGAAGGATGGTCTCGAGCGGCTGGCGAAGTCGGGGACGATGGTGATCGACGACTGATGCCTGCTGACCCCGTCGTGCTGCCTACGGCACGATCTTTCGCGACTTGTTGGGATACGGCGGCGGCTTGGGGACCGCGCGCGGATCCTCGGCGATCTTCTTCTTGAGATACGCGATCGCCGCGTCGAGCTGCGCGTCCTCGCCGTTGAAGGTCGCGTGGGGGAGATTGTCGACCACGAGGTCGGGAATCACTCCTTCCTGCTCGATGAGCCACTTCCCTTCTGGGCCGTACACGCCGCTCATCGGGGCACGCGCCACGCCGCCGTCGCTCAGCGTGTTGTTGCCGCTGAGCCAGATCTCGCCACCCCACGTGCGCGTCCCGATCACGACACCCAACCCCAAACGACGGAAACCCTCCGCGACCGCCTCGCCGTCCGACGCGGTCTCCTGGTCGACCAGCATCACCATGTGCCCGCGAAAGGCCCCCTGCATGTTCCAGTACGGCTCGCCCACGCGATCCTGCCAGTACATCCACGGCTTGCGCATCAGCATCTCCAGCACCCACGAGTCGATGTTGCCGCCGCGGTTCTGGCGCATGTCGAGGATGAGCCCCTGCTTGTCGACCAGCGGGGTGAACTCGCGGTAGAACTGGTTGATGTCGCCATCACCCATGGCCCGCAGGTGCAGGTAGCCGATGCGGTTGTCCCCCTTCTGTTCCGTCGCCAGTCGGCGTGTGTATTCCCAGTCCGTGTAGCGCAGGTTCTGCTCGTTGCCGATGGGTTCGACGACGATGTCCCTGGCTCCGCCCGCCGTCGTCACCGTCAGCAGCACCTGCTTCCCCACCTGATTGCGCAGCAACTCGCCGATGTCGCGCGCCTCAAGGGTGTGCTGCCCATTGATGGCGGTAATGACGTCGCCGGCCTTCACGCCAAGGTCAGGATCGGCGAGCGGTGAACGCTCGGCGGGGTACTCGGGGTCGTTGCGGTAGATGTAGTCGATGCGATACCCCCCCTTGGCGGGGTCGCGGAAGAGGCGGGCCCCTAACGAGGCCACCTGCACCTGGTCTTCGCCGCGACGGAGCGCCCCGCCGCCAACCGAGGTGTGCAGCGCCGACAGTTCACCGACGGCCCACCCGATCAGGTCACTCAGCTCGGCGCGGGTGGTGATGCGCCGCACGAGCGGGGCGTACTTGTCGAGGGTGGCCTGGTAGTCGACCCCGTGCAGGTTGGGGTCGTAGAACCAGTCGCGTTCCAGGCGCCAGGCGTCGACGAAGAGCTGGCGGAAGTCGTCGCGCACGTCGATGTCGAAGCTCCACCCGGTCAGGTCGAGGCGCGAATCGGCGATGGTGGCGACCTTGGCGGCCTTGGCATCGATCACGTGCAGCGCGTTCCCCTTCCGCACGAGGATCTTCTTCCCGTTGCCGGACAGTTCGGCGGAGCGGATGTCGTCGACTACGACGATGCCCTCCGGCTTCTCGTTGCCGATCTTGAGCGCGACGAGGTCGGTCTTGGCGTCGGCACCCGAGCCGCGCGAGGTGACGAAGAGCGCCTCGCCGTTGGCGAAGAGCACCCCGTAGTTGCCTGACGCGATAGGGACACGACGAATGCGAAGCGGGAGACCCTCGAGCTGGATCACGACGGGCTTGAGTCCGCTGTCGCTGCGCGCGGCGGGTGCGGGTCCCGGCGCGGGGGACGGCGCGGACGGCGTTGCGGCTGCCGGCTTCTTCAACTCGTCGTCAGGCAGGAAGGGCGAGCGGAGCCCCGGACGCAGCGCCACCTGGTAGATCTCGATCTCCTTGTCGAAATACGGTTCGGGACGACGATTCCCCCACGGCGCCCCGACGAGGGTGCGCAGGTTGCGGTCCGACAGGAAGTAGAGGAACTCCCCCTTGGGGTCCCAGGTGGGGGCAAAGGAGTTGGTGCGATCGGTGGTGAGGGCAACGCTGCGCCCCGTCTCGACGCTGAAGAGCTTGAGCTGCTGGAACGAGTTCGGCGCCGACATCTGATACGCGAGCCAGCGCCCATCGGGCGACCAGGCCATCCCCCCGATCCCCTCCCGGTTCTCGGAGACCTTTCGCATGTCGCCGCTGGCGATGTTCATCACCCACAAGTCGCGATTGTTGTCGTCCCAGGCGAGCCACTTGCCGTCGGGAGAGGGATGACCCTGGAAGCGCAGGATGCGTCCCCGCTTCGTGAGCGCCTGGTCGCTGCCGACCCCGTTGACCGGGAGGCGCACCCACTCCAACTCCCCCGTCTCATCGCTCAGCGCGAGGATCGCCTTGCCGTCTGCTGCAAAAATCGCATCGCGATAGCGCACGCTGTCCTTGCGCGTGGCGCGCACGAAGCGCCCCCCCTTGACCGGGGCGACGAAGACGCGCCCGCGCGACGTGAGCACGACCCGGTCCCCCTCGGGCGAGAGGTGCGCCGCTGAGAGGAACGACATCGGGTCCTTCACCCAGTTGTCGCGCAACTGGTCCAGGTCGGAGGCCAGCGAGATGTCGATCATGCGCGACTGCCCGCTCGCCAGGTCCAGGTCCCACAAGTCGGCCTTGAGCTGGTAGACGATGTGCCCGTCGCCGAGTGCGGGGTCGCGCACGTCCCATCCCTCGTGGCGCGTCACCTGGCGCTTGTCGCTCCCGTCCTCCTTCATCGACCAGAGGTTCATCTGGCCGTCCTTGTCGGTCACGAAGTACACGCGCCCGTTGAACCACATGGGGGAGTGGCTCTCGCCATTGTAGTCCTGCCCCGTCAGCTGTACTGCCTCGGCGGTGCCGGTGGTGTACTTCCAGATCTGGCGCGCCGTGCCGCCGGTGTAGCGCTTGGTGACGTTGCCGTGAAAGCCGGGGCGGGCGAAGTACACCGTGCGTCCGCTGGCGTCGTACGAACCTTCCGATGCGCCGGCCAGCGGGACGAGCGTGCGGGCGCCGGTCGCAACATCGAGTTGGACCATCCCCGCCTTGGGGATCCCCGTGTACTGCGTGGTGCGGTAGAGAAGCTTCCCGTCGGGGGTCCACGACGTCGCGATGGCCGCGTCGCCGTCGTATGTCCAGCGCGTGGGCGCGCCCCCGGAGAGCGGCATGGTGTACAGCGCCGCCGGTCCCTCATACCGCGCGGTGAAGGCCAGCGTCTTCCCGTCAGGCGACACGGTCGGGTCGGTTTCCTCGGCGGCGTGACTCGTCAGGCGGTGCGCGAGACCGCCGCGGAGGGGGACCGACCAGAGGTCCCCCTCCGCAGCGAAAACGACCGTCTGCCCGCTGACGGCGGGGAAGCGATAGAAACCCTTGGTCCCCTCACCCGCTGACTGCGCGAGGACGCTGACGGGGAGAAGCAGGGCGGCGATGAAGGCGAAACGCATGCGAAATCCTCGGAGGTGGAGCGTACGCCAGAAAGTGGCGGAGGAATTCGCGGCGCGGAACGCCCCGCGTCCGAATGACCCCCTCCTTCGCTCACCAACGCGGACGCGCAGACACGGCGAAACAGAGCGGCCGGGGCGTGTCGATCGCCCCGGCCGCCTCGTCTACCTACTCGACCGTGTGATCAGGGCACGACCTTGATGGTGTCGGTGCCGCGGAAGTTCACGCACGCACCGCCGTTGGTTCCCTGCGACCCGCGAATGACCAGTGCGGTGCTCCCGGCCTTCACGTCGCCGTTGGCCACGAGCGCTGGTGCGCTGAACGACACGACCAGGTCGAGTCGCCCGTCGCCGTTCACGTCGTCAAGTCTCGACATGTAGCGCCCCTTCTGCAGCGTGACGGGTGTGTCGGTTCCGAGCTCGTCGCCGAGCCGAATGGACGAGAGGTCGAGCGTACGAGCGTCAAAGGAGGCGTTGCTGAGGATGGCGACGGGGATGTCGCCGTTCTTGTTGAGCGAGACCGGGTTGGGGGTCGTCCCGGGCGTGATGTCCAGGCCGATGGTCACGTAGCCAACCGTCACCTGCAACGCGTCGCTCCCCTTCCCGCCATCCTTGTCGGTGACGGAGAGGATCACATTGTACGTCCCGGCGGCGCACATCAATCGGCTGGCGCCGATCGCCCCCTGCGTGCCGGTCGTCCCGGTGGTCGGGGTGCCCAGACCCCAGGCGATGTTCCAGCTCCACGGATTGTCCTTCACTCCCGCGTCGCTGAAGCTGCCGGCGAGGGTGAGCGTCTTGCCCGATTCGATCACCTGGTCGATGCCGGCGTCCACGACCGGGACGACGTTGCTCACGGTCACCGTGCCGACCCCAGTGCCGACTTCGTCATCGTCACTCACCGCGACGGCCAGCGTGAAGACGCCATTGTCGACGTACGTGTGATCGAGGTCGAAGACCGTGCCGTTGAGCGCGAGCGCCTCGACGCCACCGCCGTCGCCGTAGTTCACCGTCGCGGTCCAGAAGTCAGCGCCCGGGTCGAGGAAGAAGCGACGGTTGAAGTAGTGATCCCCCTCGTTGAGTGCAACCGGACCGCTGAAGGCGACGTTCGGCTTGACGTTCTTCACCGTCACGAAGGCCTCAGTGGCTTCCTCCACGTAGTTGTCGTAGACAAAGAGGCCCACCTTGTACACGCCATCGTTGGTGTACCTGTGCTGCCCTTGCTTCTGGCGGCACTCGACGGGCTCCACCAGCGCAGAGCAGGTGTTGTCGCCGAAGTTCCAGTGGTAGGTCAGCACCTTGTCGTCGGCATCGGTGGAGCCTGAGGCGTCCATCGGCACCAGGTCGCCTTCCTTGTACGTGGTGGGCCACGGCGTGATCATCGGCACTGGCGGCTTGTTGTTGGAGCCGTAGAGCCAGTTGAGCGTGACGATGTCCGAGATGTCCAGCGAATCGCGCTGCCCGATGATCCCCGAGTACGCCACGCCTGGGCGCAACTGCATGGTCGGCAGGCCGTTGCTGGAGAAGTCGTACAACCCGTAGTGCATGAGCGAGCCGAAGTTGTACCCCCCCAAGTCGGTGGTCCCCGCGCATTCCTTGTTGAAGTTGAATTCGCGCCCCGTCGTGATGTTGGCGCTCACGATCTCCACGAATCCGTCGCGATCGCAGCGAGACTGCTCGTGGAACATCCCCAGCGAGTGCAGCACCTCGTGCGCCACGCTCCCCGCGGGACAGCCGACGGCGAGGTTGATGATCTGCTCGCCTCCCTGTCGCCCTACAGGAGAATTGCAGACCATACTCGCCGTGAAGGTGACGTAGTCGGCCTGTCCGCTGCGCGGGACGAGCGTGATGCCGCCGGTGGTGGCCTCGATGAGCGCGGCGGCGTCGGGAATGCGCTGCAGGTCGGTCAGCGCGGGATCCACCTCGTACGGCACCACGCCACCGGGCCAGCGGAAGCTCGGGTCGGTCTTGTAGATCCCTTCGAACGACGTTGGTCCCATCGGCTTGGCGAGCGACTCGCGGGTGTCGTCGATCCCCATGAAGCGGCGCGCGCCCTCACGCGTGGGCGAGATGTCGCTCGACTTGCCGAGCACGATGTCTCCCTCCCAGATCGCGAGCCCGTCGTGCACTTCATACGTCACGGCCATCGTGGTCCCCTTGGGGCCGATGACGTAGCCGTGGCGCACTTCACCAATCGTCGGATAGCGCTCGAAGCGTGACGCCGACGACGAGGCCACGGCGACGGGTTGAACCGTCGCCGGTTGTACAGAGGAGAGAGTGGTGGGCGCATCGGACGAGCACGCGGCGAGCGCGGTCGCGAGCACCAGGGGAACGATGCGTCGAGGGAGGAGGGGGGGCATGAGGCCTCGGGGCGGTGGGGTAAAGCGCCGCGGGACGTCGTGCGGCGGCGGCTGACCCCCAGTTCGCGAGAACCGCCCCGACATCGAGCCATTTCACGGTGATTGGCCGGCGAATCAGCCGATCTCCCGGCCTACCTGGCGCTCCTCGCCGTCAGCTTCACCTTGTCCAACTCGCTCCGCGCGGCGGCGAGCATTCGCCCCTGCGCGCGGGCCTGCGGCTCGAGCACGCGAACCGCGTCGCGCAGCAACGGCTCGGCGCGCGCGCGGTCGCCAGTGGCCATCAGCGCACGCCCGAGCGCCAACTCCGATTCGGCGGTTCGCCAGTGCGAGGGGCCGGACGCTTCGCGAATTGACGCGGTGGCACGTTCCAGCATGGGGACGGCCAGCTTCGCTTCGCCGCGCGCGGTCATCACCTGTCCATTCCCTACATCGGCCGCCAGACGCAACGTGCGGTTGGAGCCGACGGTGGAATCGAGCGTCGCCGTCGCGCCGCCAAACAGCGTAGCGGCGCCCGCCACGTCGCCCTCCTCGAGCAGCACGCGCGCGAGGTTCACGGCCACCGTCTGGGTAAAGAGGTGCTTCTCGCCAAGCGCCTCACGATACTGGGCGAGTGCGTCGCGAAAGGCGGCGGCCGATCCCGCAAGGTCACCCATCGCCAGCAGCGCTGCGCCAACGCCGTTGAGATAGACGGCGGTCTCCTTGTTGGCGCCGGGGTAGACGGCCTTGGCGATCGACACCGCTTCGCGTCCGAGGCGCGCCGCCTCCTCGGGATGCCCTAACGAGCGCTGCACGTTGGCCAGGTTGTTCAACCCGGCTGCGACATACCCGTGCCGATCGCCGAAGATCTGCCGGTCGAGGGCGATCGCTTCGCGAATGAGCGTGTCGGCCTCCTCGGGCTTGGAGCGATCGCGCTGGAGAAAGGCGCCCAGGTTGTTGAGGCTGATGGTGACGCTGGGGTGCGCGTTTCCCAGCGCCCGTCGCTTGGCGGCGAGGGCGCGCCGGAAGAGCGCTTCGGCTTCGTCGAGGTGACCGCGCAGTTGTTGCACCTGCGCGAGGTTCTGCACGGTCATCGCCGTCGCCGGATGGTCCTCGCCCAGAAGGTGCGCCGAGGCAGCAAGCGCTTCGCGGTCGAGCGGCTCGGCCTCGTCGTACTTGCCGCGAACGAAGAGGAGGACCGCGAGGTCGTTGATGGCGTTGGTGAGGATGATCGAATCGGCCGGGGTGGCGGCGGCGCGTCGTCGCGATGCGAGCACGTCGCGCAGGATCGGTTCGGCCTGCGCGAGGTCGCCCCGTTCCTGAAGGAGGGCGCCGAGGTGTGCGGTTGTCGTGACGGTCGTTGGTGACTCGGCTCCCAGGAACTCGCGCTGCTGGGCCAGCGCGTCACGCAGGAGCGGTTCGGCCTCGTCGTATCGCTCCTGCTGGGTGAGCAGTTCGCCGAGCTGGTCGAGGGCGACCGCCACTTCGGGATGCCGAGGTCCCAATCGCGCGCGCTGTTGGTCGAGGGCGCGGCGTGCCTGGTCGGCGGCGCGATCGACGAGCCCCAGGTTGCCGTAGACGCGGGCGAGCGCCCCGCGCAGCGCGGCCTGCGCGTCGGACTGGCCGGCGAGGTCGCGCGCGATGCGCGCCTCACCGCGCTCGAGCAGCGCACGCGCGGAGATGTCGGCATTGGTGGCCGAGTTCACCGCGTAGGGATCGGAGACGTCGAAGACCGAGATCATGTATTGCTCGACAGCGGTCGCCTTGCGCGCCTGCGCCTCGGCGCGCTGCCGCAGCGTGCGCTCGCGTGCCATCCCGCCCACGAGCGCCGCGACCACGACCCCCGCGGCCACAAGGCTAGTGCGATGCCGGGAGACAAACCGGCGCGTGCGATACGCGACGCTGTCGGTGCGGGCGAGCACCGGGTGTCCGTCGCGCAGGCGTTGCAGGTCGCCGAGCAACGCCGCAGCGGAGGGATAGCGGCGCGAAGGTTCCTTGCGCAGCGCCTGCATGACGATGGCATCGAGGTCGCCGACGAGCCGACGGCGCAGTGCCTTTGGCGTGGTACCGCGGGCACGTGCGCGTTCGACACGATCGTCAGGCGCGCCGCGCACGGGGGCGTCGAACGTGGACGACGGGCGTGGCGGCTCGCTCTCGCACACGATGCGCTCGACGTCAGCGGCGCTGCGCCCGCGCACGTCGTATGGTCGGCGTCCGGTGAGCAGTTCGTACAGGAGGACGCCGAGCGCGTAGACGTCGGTCGCGGCAGAGATGGCTTCGCCGCGCACCTGCTCCGGCGCGGCGTACTGCGGCGTCAGCGCTGTCGTCATCGTGCGTGGCGCAGGATCATCGCTGGCGCCGGTCACGGCGCCTGCTTCCAAGAGTTTGGCGATGCCGAAATCGAGGAGCTTGACCTCGCCATCGGCGGTGACGAGGACGTTGGACGGCTTGAGGTCGCGATGCACCACGAGCTGCTGGTGGGCGTACTGCACCACCTCGCACATCGCGCCAAAGAGCGCGAGGCGTCCGTCGACGGGGAGGGTGCGCGAATCGCACCAATCATCCACGCGGTCTCCCTCCACGTACTCCATCGCGAACCAGGGTGTGCCGTCCGAGGCGACGCCGCCGTCGAGGAGGCGCGCGATGCGCGGGTGTTCCAGTCGCGCGAGGATGCGGCGCTCCTCGCGAAAGCGCCTGACGAGTGCCTCATCGCCGCCCAGGGCGCGGAGGAACTTGAGCGCGACGCGTTGTTCGAACTCGCCGTCGGCGCGTTCGCCGAGGAAGACCGTTCCCATCCCGCCTCGCCCGATTTCGCGCACGATGCGGAACGGACCAACTGCGCCGGGGGCAGCGGCGACGAGCCAGGCATCGGGGAGGAAGGGCATCGCCACGTCGACGGCGGCGCCGCCGAGGAAGTCGTCCGAGGCGTCGTGGGCCTCGAGCAGTCGCATGACGGCGTCGCGAAGGGCGTCATCACCGGCGCTGCCGCGACCGACGAAGGCCGCGCGCTCGTCAGGCGGCAGGTCGAGCGCGGCATCGAACAGCGCGTCCACCTGGCGAAAGCGGTCCCTCGGCGACGCGCTCATCGCGCGCCGGGGACGTGCTGCAACGGTGGCTGCCTAACCATCGGCGTACAGCTCCTGATAGAGCCAGCTCCTGGCCTTGGCCCAGTCGCGCTTGGCCGTGCGCGGACTGATGCTCAGCGCCTCGGCGGTTTCCTCTTCGGTCATGCCGCCAAAGAAGCGGCACTCCACGACGCGCACCTGACGGGCGTCGAGTTCCCGCAGGCGGTTGAGGGCCTCGTCGAGCGTGACGAGGAGGTCGGCGCGATCGCCGACCACGGCGTTGACCGACTCGAGCGGAACGCGCTTGAGCGTTCCGCCGTGCTTGACGGTGCGATGTGCGCGGGCGTGATCCACGAGGATGCGTCGCATCGCCATCGCCGCCACGGAGGTGAAGTGTGCGCGGGACTGCCACTCGGCGCGTGCCTGACCGGCAAGCTGCAGGTAGGCCTCGTGCACGAGGTCCGTGGTCGTCAGGGTATGTCCCGTGGCCTCGCGCGAGAGGTGACTGCTGGCCATGCGCCGCAGTTGCTCGTAAACGAGCGGGAAGAGACGATGCACGCCGTCGACGCCGTGGGGGACCGAGTCGGGCGAGGGCGCGAACGGTTGCTCTGGGGGTGACGGCAGGGGAACCGCGCGATGTTGACGGAGCGAACATGGGGGGGCGCGCGGGGGAGGGCAACCGCGGGCGCGTGTCACAGTCCAGACGCGCGAACGTACTGCCGGGCACATGTGGAATGCTGGCGGGTGCCACCCCAACACGCTTGCGTCGCCGGACAATCGGGTCCATCGTGACCGCATCGGCGATGCCGAGGCGAGACTGTCGCGCCGTTCGGTGAGCGCCGTCTGCACTGCCCCGAGCCACGCCATGACCCCCGAGCAACTCCTCCACGAACTCCGCGACCAGAGCTACGTCATGCTGCGCCCCTCTCCCATCGAGGGGATCGGCGTCTTCGCCTTGCGCGACATCCCCAAGGGGTGCCGCGAGATGTTTTCCCCGCCGCTTGCGGCTGACGACTACGTCACCGTCCCGCGAGCCACGATCGACGAGCTCCCCGCGCACGCCCGGCGACTGGTGGAGACCTACTGCCTGTACGACGCCGAGTCGTACTACCTCCCCGGCGGAGGGTTCAAGAAGCTCGACCTGGTGCACTTCCTGAATCACTCCGACGTGCCGAACGTCGCCTCGGTGGACGAAGGAAAGTGGTTCGAGGCGCTGCGCGACATCGCCGCCGGGGAGGAGCTGCTGGTGGACTACGGGGAGTTGGTGGAGGACGAGGAAGTGACCGGCTAGCGTGAGGCGTGGGGTACGGCGGGTCATGGGGAACTCGGCGGGCGGCGCGTGTAGCGCCAGCACCTCTCCGTTGCACCGAATCGGGGGCGCGGTGAAAATCGACTCCGGGTCCCCTCGATTGCACCCGGCCGGGGCTGGACGCCTCGGGAGACACGAGCGACCTTGCAGCGCTTCGTCGCCCCTTCCGTATACTCCCTCCTCGTGCGCCACTGGCCAATGCGCTGGGCATGACGTCCGGCCTCGCCCTTCCGCGCACGCTCCGCACGCGCGACCTGGTGCTGCTCAACCTGGTCGCGGTGCTCTCGCTGCGCTGGATGGCCACATCGGCCGCGACCGGGCCGAGCGCGCTCGTGCTGTGGGTCCTGGCCGGCGCGCTCTTCTTCGTGCCGTTGGGGCTCGCGGTGAGCGAGATGAGCGTGCGCCAGCCCGAACAGGGCGGGATGTACGCCTGGACCAAGTCGGCCTTTGGCGAGGGACACGGCTTCATCACCGGGTGGTGCTACTGGGTGAACAACGTGCTCTATCCCGCCAACCTGCTCATCTCCACGGCGGCCATGTTCACCTACGCCATCGGGCGCGGCGGGAGCGGACTCGAAGGCAATTGGTGGTACGTGCTGGGCACCACGCTCGTGATGTTGTGGCTGGCGGTGGGGATCAACATCGTGGGGTTGCAGGCCGGAAAGTGGCTGCAGAACGTCGGCGCCATCGCGACGTACATCCCCGGCCTCGTGCTCATCGCGCTGGGGATCCGCGCGATGACGGTCGCCCCCGCCGCCAACACGTTCACGCCGGCGACGATGACGCCGGACCTCGGGCATCTGCCTGGGCTCAACCTGTGGGCGTCGATCGCCTTCGCCTTCACCGGGATCGAACTGGCGTCGACGATGAGCGACGAGACCGTCGAGCCGCGGCGCACGCTCCCTCGCGCCGTCCTCATCTCGGCACTGCTCATCGCGGTGATCTACCTCGTGGGCACCTTCTGCGTGCTGTGGGTGATCCCCGCCAAGGAGGTGAACGTGGTGAGCGGCTTCCTGCAGTCCATCGAGGCGTCGAGTCGCGCGAGTGGATGGCAGGTGGCCTGGCTCGTCCCGTTCTGCGCGCTGCTGTACGCCATCGGCAACGTGGGAGGCGTGGGCGCCTGGCTCATCGGGCCGGCGCGCGTGGCGTTCATGATCGGCATCGATCGATACCTGCCGCCGGCGTTCGGCCTCATCCACCCCAAGTGGAAAACGCCGTATGGCGCGATCCTGATCCAGGCCGGGTTGGCGACGCTCTTCCTCCTGCTGTCGGTGCTTGGAAAAGGGACGACGGTGGAGCGGGCGTACCTGATGCTGCTCGACACCATGCTGCTGATCTACTTCATCCCGTTCCTCTACCTGTTCGCGACCTACATCAAGGTTGCTGGCGCCCGGGGCCAGCCGCGTCGCGGGCGTGTGATGGTGACGGGGGCGAGCGGCTTCGGGCTCACGCTGTTTGCCATGATCGTGGCCTGCATCCCGCCGGAGGGGACGCCAAGTGTGGCGCTGTTCGAGCTGAAGGTGATCGGGGGATGCCTCGCGTTCGTGGGGACGGGAGGGGGGTGCTACTGGCGGGCGCGGCAGCGCGTCGTCCCCGGCACTGGGGGCGCACGTCATGTCTGACGTCGTGCGCTGACTCGCCACTGCGCCCGCCGATCGCTACCGGGCGATCGTGGCCAAGGGGCTGCGAGAAACCCACGTCGTTAGGCCTGCCGCGCGACCTCGACACAGACTTCAGTCATGACTTCCCGCTACAACCTCATCCGGCCACTCCGCCTCATGGCCGCGGCACTTCTGCTAGGGGCGGCGGCCCCCGCAGCGCACAGTCAGTCGCCGACGCGGATCTCGGAGTTCGGCCGCTACGAGGGATGGAGCGCCCCCCGTTACTCGGCCTGGATCCGTACCGCCGAATACGTCACCGTGCGCGACGGCACACGGCTCGCCGTCGACGTGATCCGTCCCGCCGTGAACGGCCGCCCCGCGGAAGGGCGATTTCCGGTCGTCTGGTCGCATACCCGGTACCATCGCGGGCAGCCGCCGGCGGAGGCGGGGAACGGCACTGACGAGTTAGGCAACCTCACCTCCATCGCCGAGCCTTCGCCGTCGGTGCTGGCTCGTCGCAATGCGCCGTCGGCGGTTGATGGGAGCAAGGCGTTGCAGGAGCTGGTGAAGCATGGCTACGTCGTGGTGGTGGCCCAGGTTAGGGGCGGGGGTGCCTCGTTCGGGCGCTATCGCGGCTTCTACTCGCCTGACGAAACGCGCGACGCCTACGACCTGATGGAGTGGATGGTCAGGCAGTCGTGGTGCGACGGGAAGCTCGGCATGTTCGGCGGCTCGTACCCCGGCAACACGCAGTATGCTGCGGCCAGCACGCGGCACCCGGCCCTGCGGGCGATCTTCCCCGAGGTGGCGGGCTTCTCGCTGTATGACATGCTGTACGAGGGAGGGATCTGGCGCGACAACCTGGTGAAGCACTGGGCGATCGCGACCCGCAACCTCGACATCGTCTATCCCGAACCACCGGTCGACGCCGATTCGAGCGGCGCGTTGCGCGATTCAGCGCTCGCGGTGCATCGCGGCAACTGGAACATCGTCGAGGAGATGTCGCGTGCACGCTGGCGCGATGTCGACCGCCCCAGCTTTGCCTGGCGGCGCCACGAGCCAACCGCCGTCCTCGACCAGATCAATCGCTCCGGTGTCGCGATCTACTCGGCCGGGGGATGGTACGACGCGTGGTCCAAAGATCCGCTGCTGTGGCTCGTGAACTACCGGGGCCCCGGCCGTGCGCTCGTGGGTTTCTGGTCGCATGCCGCCTTCTCTCCCGAGCGCAACCGCATCACCGCCGCCGAGCAGCATCGTTGGTTTGACCGATGGCTCAAGGGAATCCCAAATGGGATCGACCGCGAGCCACCGCTGCACTACGCGGTCATCGACGACAGCGCCCGTTGGGAGTGGAAATCGGCGCCGGGGTGGCCGGTGCCGGGGGTGCGGAACGTCACCTGGCGCTTCGCCCCCGGGCGGTCCGGGAGCATCAACTCACCTAACGACGGACGTCTCGCCACGGCCGCCGGTGCCCCTGGGCGCGATGTGTATGTCGTCGACCCCGCCACCACCACCGGGACGTCGACCCGTTGGGATCACACGGTGGGGCAGGGACCCATGCGCTACCCGAAGTTCGAGGCAGCGGAGGCACGGGGGCTCACCTATACCACGGCGCCGCTCGACACGGATCTCGAGGTCGTGGGCTATCCGGTGGTGACGTTGTACCTGACGAGCGACCAGCCCGACGCCGATGTTCACGTCACCCTCTCGGAAGTGGATGAGCACGGAGCCGCCCGGTACGTGACCGAAGGCCAACTCCGCGCCTCGCACCGCGCCACCGCCACCCCCCGGTGGAACAATCTGGGGCTCCCGTGGCATCCGAGCCGACAGTCTGACGTACGGCCGCTCGTCCCAGGACAGCCGGCGAAGCTCAGCGTCGTGCTGCAGCCGACGGCGACGCTGTTCAACCGTGGGCATCGGCTCCGCATCGCCGTGACCGGGGCCGACGCCGACAATACCGAGCCACCACCGGTCCAGGGACGCGCGACCATCGCCATCCTTCGCGATGCGGCCCATCCATCGGGCGTGTCGCTTCCGACGGTCAGCCCGCGCTGACGCGAACCGCGCCTCACGCCCCCCCGACGTGAACCGCCCGATCGCCTAACGGCGAGCGAAGCGGATTCCGGAGATGTAGGGACCGAAGTCGAGCTGAAATCCCGTGACCCGCCCGTGCGCGCGGGAAAAGCGGATGGTGATGAACCCCGGGTCGCCGAACAGGTCGGCGCTGTTCGGGGTGAGGGCGAGTACCGGTCCACCGAGGTCAGCGGGGAGACGCCCGATCCCGCTCACCTCGAGCGTCAGGGCGGAGCCGGTGCTGCGAATCACGTAGTCGACGCCCAACTCGTCGCTGTGGTACACGCCGGAGAAGGCCGCGAACTCGGCGGCGTGCGTCGCTGCAGGGCGGGTGACTCGCACATAGCGCACCGAATCCCCGTCGACGCCGGCCAGCACGAAGCCGGACGATTGCCCGCGGACCGGAGGGGCGAACGCCAGCGTCATGGGCCGGCTCGCCTCTCCGTAGATGGCGGCATCCCAGCTGTAGTGTCCGGGGCCTGCTGCCGAGAGCGGGAGCGCCTGGCCGAATCGTAGCTGCACCATGCGTCCATCGCGCGCGCCGATCTCGATCAGGTCGGCCGATCGCGGATTCTCGAAGCGCCCCAGGTAGGCCGAGTCCACCGGCGGCGCCACGGGGGCGACGGGCGTCGGTGCTGCGGGCGTTCCGGCGGGGAGCAGGAGGTCGATCACCTGGCGCGCGAGCCCAGGCGCGTCGGCCCGGCCGTGGTTGCAGAGCACCGCCACCGACAACCCCGCCGCGGGGATGCGCCCCAGGTAACTCCAGTATGAGGCGGTGTTGCCGATGTGGGAGACTTCGCGGTGCCCGCGATACTCGAAGACGCGGAGCCCCAGGGCGTACTCCAGGTCACGCCCGCTCGTCAGGCGACCGCGGCGCTCGAGGCTGTCGCGTAAGGCACGCTGTGCGTCGAGCACCGCATTCCAGCGCAGCAGGTCGTCGACGGTGGTGAGGATGCCGCCCTGTCCGTAGACGTTGGAGAGGGGCATGTCGGTGCGAAAGCCGGTCGCGGTGGGGCGGTACGCGGTGGCCCGCCCCGGCACGATGCGGTTCCAATCGTCGCGCCACTGCGTCTGCGCGAGGCCGAATGGGGTGAAGAAGATGTCGCGCGCGTAGTCGGCCATCGGGCGGCCGCTCACCCGCCTGACAATCTCGGCCAGCAGCACGTAGCCGCCGTTGCTGTAGGCGAAGAGTGCGTTAGGCGGAAACTCGTTGCCGCGCTGCCGCACGAGCAGCGCTACCACCTGATCCATCGTGAAGAGCACCTGACCGTTGGCCATTCCCGCGAGTGCCACCAGCGCCCATTGGTCGCGGACGCCCGCCGTGTGGGTGAGCAGCATCCGAACGGTGACCGGTGGGGTACGCGCGGGGAGCTCGGGGAGATAGCGGCTGACGGGGGCGTCGAGGGCGAGCTTTCCGTCGAGTGCGAGCCTGACGATGGCGGCCGCGGTGAACTGCTTGGCGACCGAGCCGGTTTCGAGGACGCTCGACGTGGAGAGCGGGACGCCAAGTTCGAGGTTGGCCATGCCGTAGGCGCGGCGGAAGAGCGGTTGGCCATGGCGATCGGCGCCGACGACGCAGCCAGGGGTAGTGGTGTGGGAGTACGGGGCGAAGATCTGGTCGACGAGGCGGATGCTGTCGGCGGGGAGCTGGGCCGCTGCGGGGAGCGGGCGAAGGGTCGACGCGGCGAGGCAGGCGACCAGGACGAGGACGCCACGAGTCGCGGAGCAGGTCTGCGTGCGGTTGGGCACTGCGTCGGATTGCGAGGGTCGGGAGTGCGGCTCAATTGAGCAGGTGCAACATGGGGGGACCCATGTCTTCGCGCCAAGACGTGCCACCCGCGCGCAAGATCCCGTCGAGGGCGCGCACGCCGTGCTCATAGGTCTTGCGAAGGTTCTCGACGACGAGTTGCACGGCGAATCCAGGCGAGTGTGAGGGGCAGAGCTGGGGTCAGAGCTGGGGTCAGAGCAGGCAGCGGCTGAGCTGGGGCGGCGGTCAGTCGGTCACGGAGGCGATGGCTTGCCCCAGCAGGTCGACGCCCAGATCGATTTCCGTCTCGCTCACCGTGAGTGGTGGTGCGATGCGGAAGACGCCGCCCATCCCCGGCAGCTGCACGATGTTCATGCTGAGCCCGAGCGACATGCAGGCGCGGGTGATGGCGGCGCCAAGCTCCGAGGCGGGGGCCTTGGTCACTCGGTCGGCGACGATCTCGACCCCGCGCAGCAGTCCGCGCCCGCGCACATCGCCGATGCACTCGAAGCGCGCCTGCAGCCCGCGCAACCCGCGCTCGAGTCGCTCGCCCATGGCGCGCGCGCGCGCTGTGAGTCCATCGCGCTGCACGACTTCCAGCACCTTGAGGCCGACCGCGGCGGGGAGCGGATCGGAGACGTGCGTGGTGTAGAAGAGGAAGCCACGCGCGTGGCAGCGCTCCTCGACCTCGGCCGAACTCATCACCGCCGACAGTGGGAGCCCGGCGCCGAGTGTCTTGGACAGCGTGAGGATGTCTGGGGTGACGCCGTCGCGCTCGAAGGCGAACAGGTGACCGGTGCGTCCCATCCCGGTCTGCGCCTCGTCGAGGATGAGGAGCATCCCGCGCTCAACGCACTTCTGCTTGAGCGCGACGAGGTAGCCCTCGGGGAGTTCGAGCAGCCCCCCCGAACTCAGGATCGGTTCGGCGATGAAGGCGGCCAGGTTGCCGCTCGACTGGCGGTCGATGAGGTCGAAACCGTAGTCGAGTTCGGCCTTCCAGTCGGCCACGCCGCCGCGCTCGAACGCGGGGCGATAAGCGTTAGGCGCGGGGATCGCCAGCGACCCGACCGCTGCTGGCCCGTACCCGCGGCGCCCGGCGGAGTACGTCGCCGCCGACGCGCCGCCGGTCATTCCATGCCACGACTGGGCAAAGCCGACGATCTCATGTCCCCCCGTGTAGAGCTTGGCCATCTTGATCGCGGCCTCGTTGGACTCGCCACCAGTGCTGAGCAGCAGCACGCGATCGAGTCCGGCGGGGGTGCAGTCGGCCAGCGCACGGGCCAGTGCCACCACGGGGCGCGAGAGCATTCCGCTGAAGAGGTGGTCCAGGCGATGCGCGTACGCGGCAACCACCGCAGCCACTTCAGCATGCCCGTGCCCGAGGAGTGAGCTCATCTGCCCCGACGTGAAGTCGAGAATGGCCCGGCCGTCGGCGTCGTATACGAAGCTCCCCTCGGCGCGCTCGATGATGAGCGGCTCGAACCGCCCGCCGTAGCGAATCAGGTGTTCGCGTGCATCGCTCCAGAAGCTGGGATCCGCATTTCGAGACACTGTCACCTCGTCACCTCGTGCTGGTCGTGGGGACCAGACTAAGGCGGGGGTGGCGATTCTCAAGCAGGGCTAATAGTTCTTATCGGAGCTATAAACGAGCGCTATGGCGTGAGCGAGACACTCGACATCGACCTGCTGCGGACATTTGCGGTCATCGCGGAGGTGGGGACGCTGAGCCGGGCGGCCATGCGCATCGGGCGCAGCCAGGCGGCGATCAGCCTACAGGTGCAACGGCTGGAACGACTCGTGGATCAGCCGCTCCTCGAGCGCACCGGGCGCGGCGTGCTGCTCACGCCGCCGGGGACACGCCTGCTCGCGCATGCGCAGCGCATTCTGCAATACCACGACGAGGCGCTGGCCGAGCTGTCAGGGCGCGGGCTCTCCGGCACCATTCGGTTTGGGTGTCCGGACGACTACGCCGTGCGCTTCCTGCCGCATCTCCTGCGGGGTTTTGCGCGCGTCCATCCCAAGGTGCATGTCGAGGTGCACAGCGCTCACACGCCGCGCCTGCTCGAGCGCCTGGAACAGCACCTGCTCGATCTCGCGCTGACCTCGTTTGCCGAGAACGAGAAGGGGCGCACGATCATTCGACGCGAGCCGCTGGTGTGGGTGGGGGCGGATGGCTCGAACGCGGCGCACCTCAAGCCGCTCCGCCTTGCCCTGACCGACCCCGACACGCTCGATCATCGCGCCGCGCGCCGCAGTCTCGACGCTGTCGGGCGCGCGTACCGTGTTGCCTACGCTAGCGCGAGCCTCGCCGGCCTGACCGCGGTCGTGCGCTCCGGTCAGGCGATCGCCGTCCTCACGCGGACGGCGGTGCCTGACGACTTGCGTGTGCTCTCCGCCGAGAGCGGGCTTCCACCGCTGCCGAGCGTTGGCATCGGCGTCATGGTCGACAGCAAGCAGCCCTCGGCGGTGGTGAGCGCCTTCGCGCAGCATCTGCGACAGGTGCTGCCCACGATCTGAGTGCGTCCCTCAGCGCACGTTTTGCCTGAAGAACGCGATCGTTCGCTCCCATGCCAGCTTCGCAGCGGCGGCGTCGTAACGCGGCGTGGTGTCGTTGTTGAAGCCGTGCTGCGTTCCGGGGTAGAGGTGTCGCTCGTACTTGACGTTGGCCGCCTGCAGCGCCTTCTCGAAGTCCGGCCAACTGGCGTTGATGCGCGGGTCGTTCTCTGCCGACTGTACCATCAAGGGACAGCGGATCTTGGCGACGTCCTCGAGGTTGGGCGCCGAGCCGTAGAAGGGGACGCCGCCCGAGAGGTCGGTGCCGAGGCGCGTCGCCAGGAAGTTGACCATGCCGCCGCCGTAGCAGAAGCCGACCGCGCCGATCTTCCCGGTGCACTCCGGGCGCCCCTTGAGGAAGGCAGCGGCGGCAACAAAGTCCTCGCGCGTCTTGGGCTGCTCGAGCTTGGGGAAGAGCTCGCGCGCCTTGTCCTCGTCCCCAGGGTAGCCGCCTAACGGGAAGAGGGCATCGGGGGCGAAGGCGACAAAGCCATCGAGCGCGAGTCGCCGGGTGATGTCCTCGATGTGCGGGTTGAGCCCGCGGTTTTCGTGGATCACGAGGATGCCTGGGACGCGCCCCTTGGCGCCGGCCGGGCGCGCAATGTAACCGCGCATGGTCCCGTAGCCGTTAGGCGATGGATACTCGAGGTACTCCTGCTCGATGCGTGCATCGTCGGGCTTGACCACCTGCGCCTCGAGGAACTTGGGCGTCAGTTGGTCGAGCAGCATCGCGGCGGTGACTCCGCCCACCGCGAACTTGGAGGCGCGATCGAGAAAGGTTCGGCGGTCGATCCCCCCGTGGACATAGGCATCGAACAGGATGAGCAGTTCCTGGTCGAAGTCGTGCGCGGTCTTGCGCTCCATCGGTCTTTCTCCTGGCGGTGGGCTCGAGGGCGGTGTCTCTCAACGGGGGGGAGCGCACTGAGTCTGCAGGCGACCGCGCGTGCGCGCAACGTGGCACGCGCCGCGATCGCCATCACCCCGTCAGCGACCAGAACGTTCCCGTGAGTCCGTGCGCCGCGAACATCGCCTGCGCCGCCGCAGGGGTGGCGGGTTCGTAGTCGAGGTCGAGTCGCGTGGCGTACCAGGCACGACCGAGATCATAGAGCGCCTGCGGCGCGACGACCGCCCCGCGCGCGTAGCCTCGCGCGCCGAGCCATGCATCGAGTTCGCCTTCCGACCGGAAGGCCGCGATGTGCGTTCAGGTGAAGCCGATGTCGTCCCAGAAGTGCCGCGCCGGGACGAGGAAGTGCACGATGGCATCGCCCGTCACCCGCCCGCGTTCCACCGTCAAGCGGATACTGTCGCCGGTTTGGGGCGAGTGCGTATCGAGCCAGCCGTCGCCCACGATGCCGAGGATCGCGACGCCATCCCACACGCAATTGGCCCACCACGAGCGACCGCTGGCCGTGACGACAAAGTCCGTGGGCACCGCCGAGAACGGATGCGCCATCCAGATCGCGTCGGTCCCGGGCTGCAACGCCAGGCGATGCTGTTTGGCGAGCGAATGCAGCGCCTCGCGCACTCTGTCGGTCGTGGTGGCATGCGCTGCGGCGAGGGCATCGAGCGATGGCGCGGCCGATGTCTCGCGCAGAGTGTGAAGGACGTGCGCGCGGATGCTGCGTTCGAGCGCGTTCATGTAGTGCTCGGTGAGGAGGATGCGGTCGGCGCAGACTGCGCGCTGATCGTGACGTGAAAGCCATCCAGGTCGCGCAGCGAGAATTCGGGCGTCTGCGTGTTCGGATTCACGTGTGGCTCCTCGACGAACCTCGCGACGAGCGCGCGTGCGCGCCCCAGCGCCGCCTGGTAATCGTCAACTCGGAAGAAGAGCAAGAGTCCATTGCCTGGAGGAGCGATCTCCGCTCTCATCAGCGTGGGATGCGCGTGATCGCCCCAGCGGTGCAGACACAGCAGGACCGTTCCGTCGTCGTCGACGATCTGCCCGAAGTGGTCGTGCGCCGGCGCTCCCTCCGGGCGTCCGAGCAGGGCCTGATACCACGCGAAACTCGCGGGGACATCGCGTACGCCGATGATGGTCCAGAGGCGTGTCATGGGTCATTCGCTGGAGGCTCGAGGAGCAGTCGCCGCGTGGCCGGATCGGGGACGCCATCGAAGTAGCGGGACAGCAGTGCGTCGAACTCCTCGCCGGGCGCTACTGCGGCAAAGAGCGTTGCGGACGAACGCAACTTGAGGTCGTCGGGTGTGCCAAGGATCTCGGACGCGGTGCCCTGAGGGTGCGAAAGCAGCGCCCTGGCGCAGGCCCGCAATCGCGGGCCCAGAATCGGATGGGCGAGGTACGCCTGGGCCTCGTCTCGGTCGCGCATGGCGAAGCGGCGCGCCATGTCCGATCGCCCCAGACCGTGCAGCTGCGGGAAGATGTACCACATCCAGTGCGTGCGCTTGCGGCCGGCGGAGAGCTCCGCCAGCGCGCGCTCGTAGTCGAGCGCTTGGGCGCGCACGAATCGCTCGAGATCGTAGCGGTCGTCTGCTGCAGCGGGCGTTGGCAAGGCGCGAAGTCGATGTGGGTCACGCCGGCCGAACGGCGCGCGTCGATCGGTGCGTGGCGATGCAATCGAGCTAGAGCGTCCGCTGCACGCGACAGGGATGCCCGAGCGCCAGGCAGTCTGGCGGAACATCATCGGTGACGACACTGCCCGCGCCAATCACCGCGTTGGCGCCGATCGTCACCCCGGGAAGCACGATCGTGCCGGCACCGATCCACGCGCCGTCGCCGATGGTGATCGGGCGGGCGAATGTCCGGTACGGGGCCATTCCCGCGCTGCGTTGCTCAGCTGCGACGATGCGTTCGGCTGCGGCAAGCGGGTGTGTCACCGTGAGCAGCTGCACGCCGGGACCGATGAGGACGTCGGCGCCGATGGTGATCGTGGCGGAGTCAAGGAAGACGCAGTTCACGTTCACGAACGTTCCCGCTCCGATCGTGACGTGCGCACCGTAATCGCAGAAAAACGGCGGCTCGATCCAGACGCCCTCACCCACATCGCCTAACAGGTCTGCGAGGACGCGGTGACGCCCCGGGGTGTCGGTCGACGGCAGGGCCGCGAATCCGGACAGGAGGGCGCGTGCGCGATGCGCGAGCGCGAGCAGCTCGGGATCGCGCGAGTTATATGGCTCCCCGGCGAGCATGCGATCGCGTTGGGAGGAGGGCATGAGCGAGAGGCTAGGAGTGATGCGCTGCGAGGGCGCGCCAAGCGATGGCCGTATCCATAGAATGCGTGACGGCGCGCCGCGAGACGAGACCGGCCACGCGCCGCCGAAGTCCTGATCCCGGAGCGTCTCGTCTCCCCCTCGCCCGCCACCACCCCCGCCTTAGATTGGCTCCCGACCTTCAAGGAGCCAACGCCGGGTGTTCCTGCAGAATCCCAAGTCGCAAACCGAGTACGACGTGGTCGTAGTGGGCTCAGGCGCCGGAGGCGGAATGGCCGCCTACCAGCTCGGCGTCGCGGGGCTCAAGGTGCTGGTCCTCGAGGCCGGACGCCGCTACGACCCGCAGACCGAGACGCCGATGTTCAACCTTCCGCGTCAGGCACCACTGCGCGGCGCAGGGTCGAAGGAGAAGCCGTTCGGCTTCTACGACGCCACGGTCGACGGCGGGTGGGAGGTGCCGGGCGAACCGTACACCACGGCGCCGGGGAGCGAGTTCAAGTGGTGGCGCGCCCGCATGCTTGGCGGGCGCACCAACCACTGGGGGCGCATCTCGCTGCGTATGGGCGAGTACGACTTCAAGCCCAAGACGCGCGACGGACTCGGTGCCGACTGGCCGATCTCGTACGCCGACCTGGCGCCGTACTACGACAAGACCGAGATGCTGATCGGTGTGTACGGCGGCGACGATGAGCTGGAGAACACGCCGCGCTCCTCACCCGGCGTCCTGATGCCGGCCCCCAAGCCGCGCGCGACGGAGCTGCTGGCCAAGAAGGCGTGCGACCCGATGGGGATCCCGGTGATCCCGGCGCACCTGGCGATCATGACGCAGCGGCAGGATCACGAGACGCTGCCGAAGAAGATCCATCCCGACAATCCGCTGGCGCAGCGCGTGCTGGCCGAGTCGATGAAGGCGCGGCAAGCCTGCTTTTGGGCGACGCCCTGCGGCAACGGCTGCTCGATCCGCGCCAACTTCCAGTCGACGACGGTGCTCATTCCGCCGGCGTTGGCCACAGGGAACGTCGACATCGTCCCCGACGCGATGGTGCGCGAGGTGACGGTCGATGCGTCGGGGAAGGCGACCGGCGTGTCGTACATCGACAAGCGCACGCGCGCCGACGTGCAGGTGAAGGCGCGCGTGGTGGTGCTCGCCGCCAGCGCCGCCGAGACGGCGCGCATCCTGCTCAACTCGCGCTCCAACCAGTTCCCCAACGGGCTTTCCAACAGCAGCGGGCTTGTCGGGAAGTACTTGATGGACACGGTGGGGGCGGGGATCGGCGGACAGATCCCGGCGCTGGAGAACACGCCGCCGCACAACCAGGACGGCGCCAGCGGGATGCACATGTACATGCCGTGGTGGCTGTACAAGGAACAGCTCCGCGGCAAACTGGGCTTTGCGCGCGGCTACCACGTGGAGTTCGGTGGCGGGCGCGGAATGCCGGGCTCCGGGGCCTTTGGCGGATTGGAGTCGCTCACCGAGGGCGCCTACGGCACGCGCTTCAAGGAAGCAGCACGTCGCTACTACGGCTCGTGGATGTGGTTCGACGGGCGCGGTGAGATGATTCCAAACGAGGACTGCTACTGCGAGCTCGATCCCGACCAGGTGGACCAGTGGGGGATCCCGGTGCTGCGCTTCCACTGGAAGTGGAGCGAGCACGAGACGCGGCAGGCGGCGCACATGGTGAAGACGTTCGCTGGCATCATCGAACAGATGGGCGGCAAGGTGAGCGGGACGGTGGAGACGGATGGCTCGAAGGTGATTGCACGTGGCGGGCAGATCATCCACGAAGTCGGCACGTGCCGCATGGGGACGGACGCCAGGACGTCGGTGCTGAACGAGTGGTGCCAGTCATGGGACGTGAAGAATCTGTTTGTGACTGACGGGGCGCCGTTTGTGTCGAACGCCGACAAGAATCCGACGCTGTCCATCCTCGCGCTGGCGTGGCGGACGTGCGATCACATCATCGAGCAACTCAAGACGCGGAGCATCGGATGAGCGACGTCGTGCCGGGTTCGGTGCGTGAAGACCTGACCGCAGTGAACACAGAGGAAGGGCGAGAACACGGAGTGGAGTCGCGCCCGGGGATGGGGCGGCGCGCGGCGCTCAAGGCGCTGGCGACGACGGCGGTGGCGCTGCCGATGGTTGGGTCGCTGGCGGCGTGCTCGCCGGATAGTCGCTCGCTGCCTGTTGTGGACGCGGGCAAGGCGCCGGCGGGTGGTGTCGATGCCAACGGGGTGCCGCTGGCGGGGCCACGCGGGACCAAGAGCGATCCCGACCTGCTCAAGCCGAAGATCGACTGGACGTTGCAGCTCACGGCCTCCGAGATGGCCACGCTCACGGCGCTGTGCGACATGATCATCCCGACCGACGACAAGTCGCCGGCGGCGTCGGCGGTGGGCGTGCCGGCCTATATCAACGAATACGTGAGCGCGCCGGCCGAGTGGTACCAGAAGGCACTGGTGCAGGTGCGCGGCGGGTTGATCTGGATCAACGTCGAGAGCAACAAGCGCTTCGGAACGGCGTTCGCCGAGGCGACCGCGGCGCAGCGCACGGCGATCTGCGACGACATCTGCTACGCGCCCAAGGCCAAGCCCGAGTTCAAGCAAGCGGCGCAGTTCTTCGATCGGGTGCGCGACCTCACGGCCGAGGGGTTCTACACGACCGATGAAGGGATGAAGGACATCGGCTACGTGGGGAACGTGGCGCTTCCGTCCTTCGACGGACCACCGCCGGAAGTGCTCAAGCACCTCGGGCTGGCCTGATCACTCTCGCTGGAGATTCGCATGTCGGTTGCCCGAGTACTCGTCGCCCTGTCCGTTGCTGCTACGCTCGCGCCTAACGTCGGCGCCGCGCAGATCCCCGTGACCGAGTACGCAGCACGGCGCGCGGCGCTCGCCGCGCGCATCGACAGCGGCGTAGTGCTCGCCTTCGGTCGCCGCGAGCCGGTGAACCACTGGCCGCCGTTCTACCAGAACCCGCACTTCCGTTACCTGACGGGCTTCCTCGAGTCCAACGCGGCGTTCGTGATGGTCAAGCGCGGAGGTGCCGTGACGTCGACGCTCTTTCTCGAGAAGCCGAACGCGCGCACCGCGCTCTATCTCGGCGATCGCAAGACACCGCAGGAGGTGGCCGCGAGTCTCGGGCTGGGCGCGCGCTTCACCGACGAGCTGACCAAGGTCGCCGATTCGCTCGCTGCAAGCGGGCTCCCGTTCTATGCCATCTCCGATGCGCAGAGCGCGGAGTTCGATTCGCGCGACTCGCTCTCCTTCGGGCGCAACTTTGTCGTCGACTTCATGCAGCGTCACCCCACCGTGAAGGTGGTGGACGCGAGCAAGCAGGTGGAACAGCTCCGCGCGAGGAAGAGCGAAGCCGAGCTGGCGATCATCACCAAGGCCGCCGAAATCTCGGCCAAGGCGCACGAAGAGGTGATGCGCACCATTCGCCCGGGGATGAAGGAGAGCGAGATCCAGGCGATCATGGAGGCGACGTATCGCAAGCTGGGCGCCGACGGACCTGGGTACACGTCGATCGTTGGGGCTGGCGGCAACTCGACGATTCTCCATTGGCCGGCCTCGTTCCGCGAAGCCAAGGCGGGCGAAGTCGTCCTCATGGATGTCGCGGCGTACTACGACGGCTACTCGGCCGACGTCACCCGCACGCTCCCGGTTGATGGGACCTACACACCCGAAGCGAGAACCGTGTACCAGATCGTGCTCGACGCGCAGAAGGCGGCGGAGCGGCAGATCAAGCCCGGAGTGGCGCGCAACATGCCGACCGACTCGGCGTACGCGGTGCTCAAGGCGGGGCTCGCGAAGCTCAACCTGATCGAGTCGACGACCGCGTCGTTCGATCCGCCGCCGGGGCTATGTCCGGGGAACTGGGCCAACGCCGACGGGACGTGCCCGCAGTGGTACCTCTACGTGTACCACGGCTTCATTCACGGGATCGGGCTCGACGTGCACGACCCCGGGCAGTTCTCGCACGTGGCGCCGAACCAGTTCCAGGACGGTGACGCCTTCACCATCGAGCCGGGGCTGTACGTGCGCGAGAACGTCTTCAAGGACCTCCCCGACACGCCCCGCAACCGGGCGATGATCGCGCACGCCAAGGTGCCCGCAGTGAAATACCGCAACACCGGCGTGCGCGTCGAGGACGACTACGTGCTCAAGGGAGGGAAGCTGATTCGCATCTCGCTGGCGCCGCGGGAGATCGACGAGATCGAGAAGCTGCGCAAGAAGGCGGTGGTGCAGTAGCGCCTAACGCAGCGCAAACGTCAACGGGCTGTACCGCGTCACGCGTGTTTCGCGAGTCGTGCGGCCGCGGTCCTGGCTGAACCGGCTGTCGACCTGCCTCCTTCCTAGAACCGTCGCTCGATAGCGAGCCTGAGCTGGCGTGGCTCCACGGGGTGAAAATGGATGTCCGGGACGCCGCTGGTGGGCTCGCCGGCGAGGCGTGACGCGTAGAAGTACTGGATGTCGCTCGCGCGGGAGCCGAGGAGGTTGAGCACGCTCAGTTGCACGCGCAGCCCGGCGAGACGGAGGCCGCTGGTGGCGTTCACCAGCGTGGTGCCTTCAGCGCGCATGCGGTTGCTTTCGATGAGCGGGTAGGCACCAAAGTGCCGAAGCCGGAGCGAGGCAAAGGCGCGGTCGTTGGGCGTGCTGTAGGTGGCGCCGGCGGCGACCACGCGTTCGAGGGCGCCGGGGATCCGATCCTCGCCAGGGGCAACGTGGCGCAGGCGGGCGCGGGCGAACGAGATGTCGGCGTCGAGCGCGAGTTGCGGCACAGGGCGCCAGAAGTTGGCGAGCGTGATCCCGGCGCGGCGGCTGCCATCGGTTGGCTCGGTGGTGCCACCGTCGCCGACGAAGAGCAGCTCGCTGTCGAGGTCGAGCGCCCAGAGCGCCATCGTCATCCGCCAGGTGCTCGCAGGCGACCAGCGCAGTCCGACCTCGCCGCCCACCGAACGCACGAGGGGATCGACGCGCGTCGCCGCATCGCCGGTGCTCGGATCGACGGTGATCGTGGTGCCGCGCGCGTCGTTGCTGTGGAAGCCGGTCCCGGCGCTCACGTACAGCTCCGATTGACGTGTCGCCTCGAAGGCCAGTGAGACCTTGGGGCTGACGATGGCCGCGGTTCGCCTGCCGGAGTTGGCGGCGAGCTGGCTGGTGACGTCGAAGGTGTAGACATCGCTGCGGATCCCGAGTGTCGAGCGCAGGCGCGGACGCCAGCGTGATTCGGCTTCGATGTAGAGGCCCGTCCCCACTTCCGTCACGTCGTCCTGCCGAACGGTGCTGGTGCGCGCGCGCGCGTGCGTGCGATGCAGCCCGATGTCGTCGACGCGATCGAGGCGAAGCTGCGCGCCGACGGTCACGAGGTGCTCGACGTCCAGCGCGGTGAGCGATTGCTTGTGCGACGCATTGCCGCCGAACGTGAGGCGAGCTTCGCGCTGGTTGAACTGGTCACCCAGCCGTTCGTCGTCGAGTAGGTACGTGAAGTTGGAGTACAGGTCGAGCGACGAGGCGATGCCATAGAGTTGCAGCTGCTGGGTCGAATGGCGGCCCAGGTGGTCCCAGGTGGCGGAGAGCGAGTGGCGCGATGACGCGCCTCCGAGCGTGGGATCGACCTGGCCGAAGCGACTCAACTGCCCCGACTCTACGGCGCGCAGCGGGATCTGGTCGGTCGCGTCCCACGTGTTGCGATAGGCAAGGGCGAGCAGCGAGAGGTGCGAGCTCCCGCTCCGCCGCGTGTAGCGGGCAAGGCCACTGTACTTTCGCAACTGCTCGTGTACCTGCCACGGACCGTTGTAGAGCTTTGCCTCGCCGCCGAGCAGGAGCGAGCCCGTGCCGAGTGGGAGCGAGGAACCGCCCACCGCGCGAGAATAGCCGAACGCGCCGGCCCCTAACGAGAAGAACGGCCGGTCGAGCGAGCGCACGAGCTGCAACTCGGCGCCGCCGGCGCTCCCGAAGTCGCCGATGGCGCTGTGCGAGTTCCCCAGCCGATAGTCGATGAAGTCGACAAACTCGGGGATGATGAAGTTGAGATCGGTGTAGCCCTGCCCGTGCGCGTGCGTGGGCATGTTGACCGGCATTCCCTCCACGCGGGTGGAGAAGTCGGTCCCGTGATCGAGGTTGAAGCCGCGCACGAAGAGCTGGTTGGCCTTGCCGTTGCCCGAGTGCTGCGTGACGATGAGCCCGGGGACGCTCTCGAGCAGTTCGCCCTCGCGCATGAGCGGGCGCAGGCGCAAGTCGGCGGCGCCGACGTGCCCCTGCGACGCGGACGAGGCGTAGCCGCGCAGGTCGTCCACTCGGCCGATGACCTTCACCGGCCTCAGGGCGCGAGGCGTCGTGCTGTCGGCGACGGTGCCGCGCGAGAGGTCGTTCAAGGTGCGGGTGGTATCCTGCTGCGCGCTCGCAACCGTGGCGTGCTCGGCGACCATCATGAGCGCCACAAGAACGCGAAGCGCCCAACGGCAGGTGCAATGCGACATGGTGGTTGTTCCAAGGCGGCCGCTGCGCGGAACCCGCCCCTGCTGGCGGCGTTCTCCTCACGCGCTGGCGAACGAGGTGGGTACGCGTGGCGTGCGGCGTCGGATTGGATCGGCGTTCCGATGGGCACCCCGTGCTCGCCGAGTCCGTCGCTCGCGATGCGTGTCCGCTCGCGCACACCGCGTCCCATAAGCGGACGCATGGTGTCGATCCACCTCGGCCCGCGCGATCGGTCAACTCCAGTGTGCGCATGTAGATAGGCGCGCGCTGGACCTCGGTATGCCTCTTGCCTTTGGTCTCCGTCTCACCGCCGCGACTCGGGCCCCCAATGGACCAGCTCTTCATCGACCTTCGCTACGCCGCGCGACAGATCGCCCGTGCCCCGGGCTTCACACTGGTCGCGGTCCTCACGCTCGCGCTCGGGATCGGCGCCAACTCGGCGCTCTTCACCGTCGCCGATTCGCTGATCCGCCGGCCCAGGCCAGGGGTGGGCGAGTCGTCGTCGCTGGTGTGGATCGCCGCGACGTCGGAGGAGCGTTCGCGGCCGATGGGGCTGTCGTACCAGGTGGCGGCTCGGGTGCGCGCCGAAGTGCCGCTGTTCGAGCGTGTGGCGACGATTCGTGGGGTGCCGCTGTCGCTGGGCACGCGCGGTGACGCGGTGAAGGTGCAAGGCGAGGCGGTGTCGAGCGAGTACTTCACCACCCTGCGCACTCCGTTCTCGTTAGGGCGCGGCTTCACCGCGCAGGAGGATTCGGGGAGCGGCGCGCACCCGGTGGCGGTGCTCAGCGACTACGCGTGGCGCACCTGGCTGGGCGCCGATCCGGCGGTGGTGGGGAAGGCGATCACGGTGAACGGGATGCCGCTCACCGTGATCGGGGTGACGGCGCCGCAGTTCAACGGCGCCGACATCGACGACCAGATCCAGGCGTTGTGGATCCCGTCGGCGATGATCACCACGCTCCTCCCCGACTGGAAGTGGATGCTCACCGATGCGTCGAACAGCAACATCCGGGCGATTGCGCGGCTCCGATCGGTCAACGATCGCGAGCAGGCCAACGTGGCGCTGCAACGGTTGTCATCCGCCATTGCGGCTGCCGACACGGCGCAGCCCAAGGGGTGGACGCTGCGCACGTATGACGCGTCGGCGGGTCTTCCGGCGGGCGCGGTGCGGCAGATCGTCCCGCTGGCGGCGTTGTCGCTGGCGGTGACCGGGCTCATCCTCCTCATCTGCTGTGCCAACGTGAGCAACCTGATGCTGGCGCGCGCGCTGTCACGCCAGCGCGAGATCGCCACCCGCCTGTCGATTGGGGCGTCGCGCTGGCGTATCGTGCGGCAGTTGCTCACCGAGTCGGTGGTGCTGTCGCTGGTGGCCAGCGCGGTCGGGTTGCTCCTGGCGACCTGGGGGACCGACCTGGTGCTGGCCACGGCGCTTCCACTGCCGCTCGATCTTTCGCTCGACTGGCGCGTCTTTGCGGTGAGTGCGGGGCTCGCGCTCTCCGTGGGCGTGTTGTTCGGATTGGCGCCGGCGCTGCACGCTACGCGCGGAGGGACTGCCGAGGTGTTGCGGCAATCGGCGACGGGTGGCGATGGACGGCGTTCGCGGTTGCAGGGAGGCCTGGTGGTGGCGCAAGTCGCACTCTCGTTGCTGTTGCTGACCATGTCGGGGTTGTTCCTGCGATCGCTGGACAAGGCGCAGCGACTCGACCTGGGCTTCGATGCGTCGGAGCGCGTGCTGGCGGTCGCGTTTGACCTCGGGTTGCAGCGCTACGATTCGGCGCGCGCCAGGATGTTCACCGACCAATTGATGGTTCAAGCCAAGGCGATGCCTGGGGTCGAGGGGGTGACGTTCACGTCGTTGCTGCCGCTGTCGGAGTGGTCGACGGCGAGCGTTCACACGCAGCGTGCCGAAGGGGCGGAGCCATCGGCGGAGGTGCTGGCATCGCTGTCGGCCGTTGCCCCCTCGTTCTTCCGCACCTTGTCGCAGGGGTTGGTGGCGGGGCGTGACTTCGGCGAGGGAGACGTGGCGACGTCGCCGTCGGTGGCGATAGTCACCGAGCGCTTTGCCCGCGAGCTGCTGGGCGGCAAGGCGTTAGGCGCACGGCTGAGCACCAACGGCGCCAACGGACCGTGGCTCACGGTGGTTGGGGTGGTGCGCGATGCTGTGCAGGCAATGAATGCGCCGGCCCCGAGCGGGGTGTATGTCCCACTGCGCCAGCGACCGTCGTCGGGGCTGACGATGCTGGTGCGTTCCAAGGCCGGTGATGCCAGTGCGCTGGCGCCGGCGCTGCGCGATGCCATCCGGGCGATGGACCCGGCGCTTCCGGTGCACCGTCTGGAGACGATGGCCCGGGTGCGCGAAGCGGCCACGCGCGAGCAGCGCGGCGGGGCCACGGTGCTGGCGATCTTCGGGGCACTGGCGCTCGTCCTCGCGGCGATCGGGTTGCACGGGGTGATGCTGTTCACCGTGCGGCAGCGCACGCGCGAGATCGGGATCCGCATGGCGTTAGGCGCGTCACGGCGGGCGGTGGTGCAGATGTTCGTGCGCCGCGGGCTACGGCTGACCGTGATCGGCGGCGCGGTGGGGGTGACCGTGGCGCTTGGTGCGATGCAGTTGCTGCGATCGCTCCTCTTTGGGGTGGCGCCGACCGATGCCATCACCTTCGTGGCCGTCTCGCTGCTCTTCCTGCTGGTTGCGCTGGTGGCGAGCTGGCTCCCCGCGCGCCGGGCGGCGTTGATCGACCCGGTGACGGCGATGCGCAGCGAGTAGCGCGCCGCCGGCGAGGATATTGGGGCGAGCTCGACTGGCGCGAGGCGCCGGGAAAGGCGAGTATAGCGGCGCTCGATCACCGTCACTGGAGCGCCGCATGGTCCCGCATCGCGCAGCACGGCAAGGCTGGTCAGGGGGAGGGAGGCGATGAGCGCCCCCGACGGTGAGGAACGGCGCCGCTTTCTCCGCTACCTGGCGGCCAGTCCGCTCCTTGCGGCTGGCGGTGTGGATCTCGGCGCCCTGCAACGCCTGACGAGTCGCGGGACGCCTGACGATGGATGGCGACTGCTCGACGAGGTGGAGCGCGCATCGCGACCCGTGACGGGGCAGCTTTCCCTGCAGCAAGCGCCGCTCATCCGCGCCCCGGGCGAAGCGCTGAGCGTCTTCGACTTCGAACCGGTGGCCAAGGCGAAGCTCCCCGTCGCGCACTACGGCTACATGGCCAGCGGGGTGGACGACGACGGAACCCTGCACGCCAATCGCGAAGGCTTCGCGCAGTTCCAACTCCGTGCGCGGCGGCTGGTCGACGTGCACGACGTCGATACCTCGGTGACGATCTTCGGCGAACGGTGGGAGACTCCGATCTTCGTCTGCCCCACGGGGAGCCAGAAGATGTACGACCCCGATGGCGACGTGGCGACAGCGCGCGCCGCCAGGGCCAAGGGGCACCTGATGATGCTGAGCGGGGTCACGACGTCCAGCGTGGAAGAGGTGAACGAGGCGCGCGGGATGCCGGTCTGGTTCCAGTGCTACCCGACCGACGTGGAGGCGGTGGCGCACGCGATCGTACGGCGCGCGGCCAAGGCCGGGTGTCCGGTGCTCATCCTCACCGTGGACCTCAACGGCGGGCGCAACCTCGAGACGCAACTGCGTGCCGCGCGCCTCGACAGCCGCATCTGCTCCGAGTGCCACACCCCGGGCGTCGCCGGAAATGTGAAGCGCAAGCCGATGTTCGATGGGCTCGACCTGAGCAAGGCGACGTCGCACGAGAACCCGTCGATGGACTGGGCCTGGGTCAAGCGATGCCGCGCCGTCGCACCACAGATGAAGCTCGTGCTCAAGGGGATCGTGACCCGCGAAGATGCGGCGCTGGCGGTGGCCAACGGCGTCGATGCGATCGTCGTCTCCAATCACGGCGGGCGCGCCGAAGACAGCGGGCGCGGGACCATCGAGTCGCTTCCGGAGGTGGTGCAGGCGGTACGCGGGCGCATCCCCGTCCTCATCGATGGCGGCTTCCGTCGGGGGAGCGACATGGTGAAGGCGTTGGCGTTAGGCGCGAAGGCCGTGGGGATCGGCCGCCCGTACCTGTGGGGATTGGCCTCGTTCGGTCAGGCCGGCGTGGAGGCGGTGCTGACACTCATGCGGCGCGAACTCGTCCTCTCGATGCGCCAGGTGGGAGTCCGCTCGCTCAAGCAGCTCGGCCGGCAATACGTGGTGACGCGCGCCGAGCGCTAGCACGACTCGCATCGGGCCGGCAATCCGATCCTAGGGCAGCGGCGTAGCTAGGGCTCACGACTCCTTCAGGAGAGAGCCCATGTTTCGCCTCACGTCATCCGCGAAGCGCCGAGTGGCGCTCGCGCTGGCCCTCGCGACCGCCGGCGCTGCCGGTGTCGCTGGTGTCCTGCGTGCTTCCGATCACCAGGACACCCCACTCGTCGAGATCGCGCAGCTCCCCGACATCAACGACGTCTACGTCTTTCCCGGCGCGTCGAGCGATCGCCTCGTCCTCGCGGTGACAACGGCGTCGCCGATCACGCCGGCGCAGTCGGCGACGATCGGATTCGATCCCAACCTGCTCTACCAGATCAAGGTCGACAACAACGGCGACAAGCTGGAGGATCTCGTCTTCCAGTTGCGCTTCTCGGGGAAGGGGCGGCAGCAGGAAGTGCGGCTGTTCGGTCCCGTCGCGCCTAACCAAGTCGGCAGCTTCAACACGCTGGTCAACGGGAAGCCGACCCTCGTCGGGCGCACCAACACTGCGCTCGGCTCGTCGTCGGGAATCCAGCTGCAAGCGGGGTTGTTCGACGACCCGTTCTTCATCGACCTGCAGCAGTTCTTCCGCATCATCCCCGACCGTCGCCCCTCGCGCGGGCCGTTGTCGCAGCCGATGGACCCGGCGACGTCGTTCCGCAATCCCGGCATCGACTTCGTGCGCGGCTTCAACGCGCTGGGAATCGTGATCGAGCTCCCCGAATCGCTGCTCCTCCCGGCCAATGCCGGCGCCGACCCGGTGCTGGGCATCTGGGCCACCACGAGCCGTTAGGCATCCACCACTCCCCGAGGAACATTTCCATGCGTACCACCATCTTCCGGGTCCTGTGCGTGGCGACCGTCGCCTTCACGGCGGCCTGCCAGGACGACTCCAACTCGGCGTTCGCGCCGACGTCGAACAGCGCGGTCACCGCCGAGGCCAACGGCGCCAAGGTCTACTCGCAGATCGAGCGGCTGGGCAATCCGCTGGTGAGTGAGGTGACCGTGGTGAAGAAACGCCACGAACTGCACAACATCGGCAACCCGTCCACCGACGTGGCGACGTTCACCGGCGACGTGAGCGGCTTCGTGAGCACCGTGGCCGGTCGCGACCCCAACTACGCGGCGACGATCGCCGGGGCGCTGTTGCCCGACATGCTGCTGGTCTATCCCAAGCGTGACGGCAAGCCCGTGTTCTGGCTGAGCTGGGCCTTTGGCGGCTACGGCGGGCGAACGCTTTCCGATGACGTGGTCGACATCGGACTGGGGGCGATCTTCGGGAGCTTGTTAGGCAACACGAACAACGTGACGCCCGGGCTCACGACCGACAACGTCCCGGCGAACGACGTGCCCTTCCGCACCAGCTTCCCCTATCTGGCGGCAGCGCACTAGGACGTCGCAGGGGAATCGAATGCCACGAGCCGCCACGGCGCTGATGCCGTGGCGGCTCGCTCGTAGGTGGACGGGATCAGCGTGATCGAGTGCGCGAGCGCTGCTTCGTCCTGGTGGCGGACTTCTTCGCGACCGGCTTGGACCCGCGCTTCGCGCCGCGTCGTGCGGACTTCGTCGACGACGGCTTGGCCGACTGCTTCGTCGACGGCGTCCTCGCCTTCGTCGCCGTCTTCTTGGCTGCCTGCTTCACGCCGCGCGTGGCCGGTGCCACCAGCCGCATGTCGGCGTATCCCGACATCGCCAGCTGCATCGCCGAGCTATCGTCGCGCATTGAGGGCTCGTGACGTGACGCGGCGTGTACCTGGCGGCGCGCGTCGAACAATGCCTGCGCCGCGGTACGCCCGGCCAGCAGCGCGTCGTAGAAGGCGCGCGAGACTCGTCCCGCCAGCTGGTCGCTGGTGAGCCCCATCGTGCCGATGAAGGTTCCGACCCCGGCGCGCGCTGCGGCACGCTCGAAGCCGATGCGCCGGCGCCGCAGCATGCGGTAGTGATCGTCGAACGACATCCCGCCACGCAGTGCGAGCGGAAAGGCCTGCGAGAAGACGGGGACGAAGCCGGAGTAGAGCGCATTGAGGAACAGGAGTGCCGGCGGGCGCTTGATGAGCAGCGTAACGAGCTCCGACGCCCCGACCTTGCCGTCGTGCAGCATGAGATACGACCCGCTTTCGTCGTAGTGCGAGACGCCGGCGAAGTGCACGACGTCGTAGCGCCCTCGGCGCAGTTCGCGCAGCACGCGGGCATAACACGAGTCGCGTCCCGTCAACACCGTCACGTCGGCCCCGGGCGATCGGGAGGCAATTGCCGCGGCGAGCGTGGTCACTTCCTGCCGCGCTTCGGGGAGGTGGTGTTGCCACTCGCTCTCGGTGAGCGTGTCGCCGATCACGAGGGCGCGCAGCGGCGAGCGAACCAGCGGGCGCCCGCGCGAGGCATCGGGGAGGGCGGGGGTGGTGCGGCAGGTGGGGTGCGTGATGCCTAACGCGTTCCCCTGCACGGTCATCCACTCCCACGGGAGCGGGGCCAGCCCGGGGTCGATGTCGAGCATCACGACGGTGTCGCGGGGGAGCGTCGCGAGGGCATCGACGACGCCGGGCACCACCTGCGCCAGCACGTTTCCCACGTCGCGCACCCGGTCCGCAGGGGTACCGGCGAACGGATGGTCCACGCTGAGCGGGATCAGCGTCGCGAGCGACGACCAGTCGGGGGTGGCCGCCGTGGTGGTGTGCATCTCTTCCAGTACGAGCGACGCCCCTTCGAGGTCGCGCGTGGTGGTCTGATACCACGTGCTGTCCACCATCACGTCGCGCGCGCGCATCTTGAGCACAAAGGCGGGGGCCGCGTCGGGTGGGCGCAGGACACTGCGCGTCACGGGCGTGGCGTCGTCGTCGCGCGCGGCCTCCGACAGGTATTGCAGCAGTCCGGCCACCTCGCCGTACGCCCCCTTGGCAAACGAGATCACCTCGATCCCCGCGGTGCGACGCAGGATCGCCCGCTCCGAGTCGCTCACGTTCTCCATCAGCGCATACCGAGGCGGGGCGTCGCTCCCGAACGTCGTGAGCTGCGAATCCATCAGCAACCGGAAGTTGGGGTCGCTGAGCGAATAGCCCACGAAGAGGATGGCGTGCGTGAGGAGGAGCGACGACATCACCGCCTGGAAGGCGGGATTCGCGTGGGTGATGCGGCGATAGTCCTCGCTGGTGAAGACCATCGACTCATCGTCGTCGATGGTGCCGTGCGCCTTGAGGATGAAGAAGGCACCGTCGAGCAGGAGCGTCCCGTGCTGCGAGAGCTCCATCCCGGTCGGCGCCTTGGGGATGCCAAAATCGCTCCACTCGGCAAACGCATCTTCGAGCAGCGTGTCGAAGTTGGTGGTGACGATGCAGGCGTACGGTGTCTCGACGATGGCCTTGTGCGTGGCGGCCGGCGGGGCAACGCGGCGCGCGAGCTGGTCGCGCATCATTCGGCCAAAGAAGGTGCGCCCCAGCAGCGTGCGGCACTGGTCGGCGACTTCGGCAAACTTCGATTGGGCCAACAGGAGCTCCAGCTCGTCCTTACGTGCCGCATCCCCGAGTTGGGCGTGGGTGCCGTCGACGACGTGGCGCATCAGGTCACCCCACCCCGGGTACCCGGCCGGTCGCGAGAGCCCCGCGCCGACAAAGAGGACGCAGCGCCGCTCGCGCACGTAGCTCACCAGCGCCGGCAACTCGCTGGCGTTGCGGAAGTTCGGGACGTCGGTGTGCTCCTCGTGTTCGGTCGCCATTCCCCCTCCGGTTGCCGTCCACTCCTGCCGTGCGTTCGTACCGCTAGATTTCCGGCCGCACCGCGCGTGGTCGCCGTCCCCTCACGGTCATCCGCCGGTTCTTCACTTACGTGTTCGCTCCAACATGGCACAATTGCTCAACGCCTGGGTGTGGTTCGAGACCGTCACCCTGGTGATTCTCGCGACGCCGTTCGCCTTCATCCTGTTCTGCCTCACCGCCCCGTTCGACAAGGGGCGTTATGCGGCCGGGCGCTTCTTCCGACTGCTGGGTGTCCTGACGGTCAAGCTGAACCCGCTGTGGAAGTTCGAGATGTCGGGCGACTTCATCAGCGATCCGCGCCGCCCCTACGTGGCCGTCTCCAACCACGAGTCGTACGCCGACATCTTCCTCATCTCGCACTTGCCATGGGAGATGAAGTGGTTGTCGAAGGAGACGATGTTCAAGATCCCCTGCTTTGGTTGGATGATGCGGATGGCCGGCGACATCGAGGTCCGGCGCGGGGAGCGCACCAGCATCGTCAAGGCGATGAAGGAGGCGCGCGATCGTCTCAGAAAGCGGGTCAGTGTGATGATCTTCCCCGAGGGGACGCGCTCGCGCGACGGAGAGCTGCTCCCGTTCAAGGACGGCGCCTTTCGCCTCGCGCTGGAGTCGGGGTCGCCGATCCTCCCCATCGTGGTCGCGGGAACGCGCGACTGCATGCAGAAGGGGACTTTCCGCTTCCAGAAGGCGCGGGCCCGCGTGAAGGTCCTTCCGCCGATCGACGTGACCGGGATGACGATGGCCGACGTCGCCGCCCTGCGCGACCGCACGCGCACCCTCATCGCCGATGCGCGCCACGCCCTGGTGAAGGAGATGCAGGGAGACGGGTGACGCACCCCCGCTCCCTGCCGTCGTCACTCCCTTATTGCACCGCGCCGGACATGGCCATCGCCGCCTTCACCGCGGCATAGGCATTCACCACCCCGCCGGTGCGCGACAGCGTGCCGAAGGGGACCTTCTCTCCCGTCTGCGAGCCGGGACGCACCACCATCACGTCTGCATAACGAGTGGACGTGTCGAGAATGAGCTTCTTGATGTCGGCCGGGGTGAGCCTGGGGAAGTAGCTCATGAGGAGCGCGGCCACCCCCGAGACGACCGGCGCCGCCATGCTCGTCCCGCTCTCGCGCGCAAAGCCCCCGCCGGGAACGGTCGACAGGATGTCGACGCCGGGCGCAAAGACGTCCACCTGCTCCTTGCCGTAGTTGGAGAACGGCGCGGCGAGCGCGCTGCCGCCCTTCCACGACGCAGCCCCCACCTCGATCCAGTTGGCCGCGCGATCGCCAGCCGCATAGCCCGGCGTGGGGAAGCTCGGCGTCTCGGCCAGGTTCTCGCCGTCGTTGCCGGCGGCGTGGATGAGGAGCACCCCCTTGGCATCGGCGTACTTCACCGCCGCGTCGACCAGCGGCTTGTCGGGGGAGAAGTCCTTCCCGAACGACATGTTGATCACCTGCGCGCCGTTGTCCACCGCATACCGAATCGCGTTGGCGATGTCCTTGTCATGCTCGTCGCCGTTAGGAACGGCACGCACGACCATCAGCTTGACGCCGCTGGCGATCCCCTCGATCCCGGCCTTGCTGTCGCGCACCGCGCCGATGATCCCGGCCACGTGCGACCCGTGCTTGGCGTCGGGACCGGTGACGTCGCGATTGCCGTAGCGACGATCCGAGGGATCGCCGGCGTTGTCGCCCACGATCTTGCGCGGATTGAAGTCGGGGTTGAGCCCGTACTCCAATCGCCCGTTCACATCTTCCTTGGCATCGCGCAGGGCGTCGCCGGTGATGCCGCTGGCGGCCATTCGCAGGAAGAGGTCGCGCGCCGCCTTGATGCTGTCGGCGGCGGGGACGAGCGCCGTCACCCGCGCCACGGTGAGCGAGTCCTTGGGGATCACGGTCCCCAGGATACGCGTGCTGCGCGAGTACATCCCGTCGACCATCTGGATCTGCGCCGACATCTGCTGGAGTTCCGTGCGCTTGGCGGCGAACTCCTTGTCGATGCCGTCGCAGCGCGCCTTGGCCGTCGTGTCGGGAGCGGACGAGGCAGCGCGCAACTTCGTGCAGCGCACGTGCTCGCGCGTAAGCTCGAGCTGGTCCCAGTTCACGTTCTCGCCGTTGGCGCCGCCCAGGAAGTTCCAGCCATGGACGTCGTCGACGTAGCCGTTGCCGTCGTCGTCCTTGCCGTTGCCGGCCACTTCGCGCGGGTTGGTCCAAAGATTGGCGCGCAGGGCGACGTGCGCGGTATCGACGCCGCCGTCGATGACCGCCACGACAACGGTGCGTTCGGGCTTGCGCCCGCGCAGGAGCTCCTGGGTCGCGCGACGGGCCGCCGTTCCCGGGACG
>CAZLLP010000031.1:0-48367 GCA_964560345.1 uncultured Gemmatimonadaceae bacterium | reverse complement strand
CCGCCCCGCCCAACCCTCTTATTGGAGCGTCCGCAGCAGAAGCACACGTTAGGCGGCAACAAGAGCGGTCGTCTGACCGCTGTCCTTTCCTCTCTAGGAGTCGCTTATGCCCGCTCCTCCTTCGGCGAATCCCGAACAGTTCATCCAAGGTGCTCCGGTTCTCCACGTCCCCGACGTCCTTGCTACGGCGGCTTTTTATCGCGACGCGCTAGGTTTTACGTGGGATTTCGGCGATGAAGCATATGCGGTTGTATGGCGTGACAACTCCGCCATTCACTTTGTCCGAGATGAGCGCAAACCGTCTGGTGTGCACCTGTTCCAGTGGGTAAAGGACGTGGACGCATACCGCAGCGAGGTCGCCCGTCGCGGCGCCGAAGTCTCAACAGAGCCAAAGGATCAGCCATACGGAATCCGTGAGTTTGGCGTTCGCGATATCAACGGGGTCGAGATCGTCTTCGGTCAGGACATCGAGCACGACTAGCGGTTCCCACCATGCCGCCTAACCCAGCGTTGCAGTCTGACAGCCGCAGTAATGATGGCGCCCTGCGCGCGCTTTTATTTGATGCGGCTGCAGCTGAACGCCACCGTTGCGCGGCGCTATGCTCACTCGCTGTAGGAGGTGTCGTTGATCGTGAGGCTCGCATGCTGTGCGATGCTCGTCGGGCTGCCGGCACTGGTCGGTGCCGCATGTGCTCGTCCGCGCGCCGCGCCAACAGTCAGCGCCAATCCCGACTGCGTCGATCCACACGATCCGCAACCGAGCCTCCAGCGCGACTCCATCACGGCGGGCCTCACCGCCATCGACGTGCGCTTCTACAGGTCTGATTCCGGTGAGCCGCTTGGTTTCGTCTCGCTCGGCTCGATTGTGCCGCCGTACGGGGGCCGCGCGGACGCGCTGGGACACCTCCGGCTTCTTCTATCCGTCGCGGGGCAGCAGATCCTCGAGACCCGGCGCATCGGCCTCAAGAGTCGGCGCGACAGCGTCCTCGTACCGGCCGATTCCGTGGTGTGGCTGCGCATCGGCCTGGCGCGCTCGATGCTGCGCATCGAACACTGTCTCGGCAACGTCCACGTCACACAGGAAACGCCCGCCGGGCGATGAGCGTCACCTGTTTGGGCGCGTCCTCAACGCGCCGTCCAACAAACGTTGCAGCAGACCGCCGATCAACTGTATGGGCGCTCCGCTCGCATTATTCCCCTCGGCGGCAGCTGAGCTTCACGTTAGGCCGACCGGCATCATTCTGCATAGTCGCCACGCGCGTCGCGCTGTGCACGACCGGCAATGCCGGGAGCGTGGCCTCGAGCGCGCGCTCGTCGCCGGGCACGTCGATCTCGAAGTAGGCGGCCGACCACTCTGCGGGCTGGTCTCGGATCTCGACGGTCGTGATGTCGCCGCCGTGCTCGGCAATGACGCCGGAGAGTCGGTGCAGGATCCCCGGGGCCCAGGGCGGTCCGGAGGAGGATGTCGATGGGCTCGCTCAGGTGCGGGTCCAGGACGGTGGCGCACGGCATCTGGCGAGGCGCGCGGTGAGCGTGAGCGCGACGTCGAGCCCCGCCGCCGGCGGCGCACAGGCGCCTCAGCGCTGTACGGCCACGCCGTCCTTGTACACCAGGCGCACGCGCGCGAGATCGCGGATGTGCAGGCTCGGATCGCCGTCGACCACCAGGAGGTCCGCCCGCTTCCCCACCTCCAGCGTGCCGAGTCGCGACCGCTGACCCAGGAGCTCGGCGCCACGAAGCGTTGCCGTGCTGATGGCTTCGAGCGGCGTCATGCCCAGCTCGGTGTAGATCTCGAGCTCGCGCACGTGGTTGGCCAGTTCGTGGAAGTTGAGGCGCGTGCCCTTGTCGGTGCCCATCGCGATCCTGGCGCCGGCGCGGATGAGCTTTTGCTGGTTGGTGCGCACGACCTGGTAGCGCGCATCGAGCGAGGCGAGCGCGCCGGGGGTAGCGTGTTCCTGCACGGCCCACGCGCGCGCCTCGGCAAGTAGCTCAGGTCGGATGCCTTCCGCCGCGGCGGCGTCATCGAGCAGCTCTGGCTGCGCCGCATAGCGTCCGTAGACCTCCATGGCCACCAGGAGCGGCACGCAGTACACGCCCTTCCGCACGATCTCCGCCACCAGGGTGTCCGGCAGCTCGACGGCGCGACCCTGCTCGATCGTGAAGGCGGGGTGCTCGAGCGCGTCGAAGCCCAGCGCGAGGGCACGGCGGATGTTCTCGCGGCTCATCGCGTGCGCGGTGGTGCGCAGGCCCAGCCGGCGGGCTTCGGCGACCATCGCGGCCAGGATGGAATCGTCCAGCGCGACCGGGGGCGGGCCCCCCGACGCAGAGCCCGACAGTGAGATCTTGATGAAGTCGGCCCCACCATCGTGGAAGGCCCGCACGAGGCGCACGCCCGTTTCCGCGTCCGGCACGAAGCGGTCGAGCTCATGCCGGGCGCGGCGGACGGCGGCTGTGTCGAGGGAACGCGTGGTGGGGATGTCGAGCAGGCTCTCGTAGTTGAGGATCGCGCCCGCGGTGAAGAGGCGCGCGCCCGCGATCCGACCGCTCGACACGTCGCGTTTCAGGCGAAAGAGGGCGTCCACCGCGCCATGGGTGTCCCGGACGCTGGTCACACCCTGCCGGAGGGCGACCTCCAGGTGTCGCGCCCCAATCTCGTAGTAGTGGTCCACCTCGGCCGCGAAGTACGCCGCGTGGTCAACCTGCCCGGAGAAGGTCACGTGTCCATTGGCCTCGACGAGTCCCGGCAGAACCGACCGTCCGGTCACGTCGATGACCGTGGCGCCTTCGGGGACGGGAACACGCTCGGGGGGCCCGACGGCGGCGATCGAGTCCCCGCGAAGGACGATGACGCCCCTCTCGATGGGAGGACCCCCGCGCCCGTCGATGATGCGGCCGCCCACGAGGACGGTGGCGGTGCCGCTCGCTGGGGGGGCGGCACACGCAGTGAGGACGAGCAGGGCGAGCGCCGCGATGCGGTCACGCATATTGGAGCGGAATATGGCGCACGTTGAAGGCGAGCGCCCGCCCCGGGGCGCCGCGGTGCAAGGGTGCACGAGCTGCCCGTCGGGCAGCCTCGCCGCGCGCGAGGTCAGCATGTCTGCCCCAGCGCGACACCGGATCTTCACCACGAAGGTTCGGCCTTCGAGCGCCCTCTTCTCCGCCTTCTGGTCGTAGTCACCGGGCCAGGGCAACGATAGCGTCGACGCGTGACCGTGCCGCCACCATCGCCCAGTGGGGTGCTGGTGCGTCAACGCCCTCGGAGCACGCAGTTGCGTGGAACGCGCGAGGCGACCGAGTGGAGCGGGTGCGGCACACGAGGTGGTGGGTGAGCGACTCGGTCGACTGGCGCCGCGTTGGCGACTCGGTGCAAGGCACCTTAAGCGCCCTCCGTGCGAAGCCGCTCGAGAGCCGGGAGGTGTTGCGGCAAAACGGTGCGTGGGACCGGCGGTACTTCATGCGAGGCTACGAGGTGAAATACGTCGAGTACCGTTGGCCGATGCGATCAGACAGCAGCCGCAGGGGGCGCGCGCGGTTCGGTATCGAAGTTGATGGTGGTAGCGGCGTGCCCTCGTGCGAGGCGCCTGCGCGCCGAACGCGGTTCCTGTCGGTCCGCGAGATGGAGGTCATGGTCGGACGGCGCATCGCCGAAGTACTCGGCCTGCAGTCGCGTGCGATTAGGGAGGGACGTCCACGTGCTGGCGTGCGCGCGGGCGGAGGCTGCCTAAAAAACGGCAGCACGAGGCAGGCGTGGCGGGCTGGCCGTCCCGCCCGCCGCCTGATAGAGTAAAGCAGAACCGGCGACGGGCGGGACGGCTTGATGGGAGCGCCCGCTCGTGAGCCATAGTCGTTAGGCGGATCCACGCCGACAGCAGCGACCGACAGGGTGCCCCACGGTGCAGGCGTAGCCTTAACCAGCTTGTCATGCTGAGTCGCGCTCAGCATTCTTGCGCACGCAGCATGGCCTCCACATCGTCGAAGTGACTTCTCCCTGGAGTGCTTCATGCGCCTGCTACGATTGGGCGGCATCGCTACGACCCTGCTGGTCGCCGCGACTGGAGCCATACTCTACGCCCAACGTGCCGACGCGCCGCTACGCTGGCTCCCGACGGCGGACTCCCTTCCGGCGGACATGGTCACCCTCGTTGTGCTTGAGGAGGGTACCCTGCGGCCAGTGGCGCATCCCCTGGTGTGCGTGGACCCGGGCGGCGGCTGGATGGTCGGCATGCCGGACGGTCGACTCCGCTTCGGCGGCAACATCACGACCGACACGGTGCATCTGCGCGTGCTTGGGCCATCGCACCGCGCAAGGGCAGTGTCATTTGAATGGGCGCAGGCCAGAGGGCGCGCGGTGCAATTGACCTTGGTCAGACGCCCGGGTGGCCCGATTGATCCGGACTGCGACTGACGAACGCCGCCTAACTCGAGTTGGAGCAGAGGGCCGATCCGTAGTATGCGCGCTGCGCGCGCTCCATGTCCCTCGGCCGCAACTCCACCGGGACGTTATGCCGCTCTCGACTTGTTGCGCACGCTGACGCGAACCTCGGCGCCCGTTGGAGCAGTCAACGGCACTATTGATCCGTGCGGCCTTCGGCCGCACTCTATTCCTTGCCGTTGCAGCTCAACTGAAACGCTGACCACCCCAACCTGAGGTGTGCCTTGAAGCGTACGTGGCTCGCCGTCGCTTGTACCGTCGGCATCCTTTCGGGGTGTCGTGCGGGCGCGACCTCCCGTGCGGCGGATGTTGCGGCCGATCAGGCCGCGGTTCGCGCCGCGGTGGAGGCGTATTTGAAGGGGATGCTCCCGCCCGGCGACGTGGCCGGCATGCTCAGCCCGTTCGCGGATAGCGCCCACTACCTCGCTGCTGGTGAGCCCACGTTCATGGGGCGGGAATCCATCCGTGCCTTCTTCCAAGGGTACGTCGACGCCTTCACGCTCGGCCCCACGACCTACACCGTCCATGACGTGCGCGTGTCCGGCGATCTGGCGGTCGCCGTCGTCTCGGCCACCGAGGAGTTCACCGACAAGCAGAGTGGCGTCGTCTACCGCGACGATTTCAAGGGCATGTCGGCGCTCTCGCGTGACCCTGACGGTACCTGGCGCATCATCTATCACATGTACAACTCTGACCATCCGACACCGCCGACGGTGGTGGCGAAGTAGCACCACCGCCGCGGAGGGCGGGCAGCAGGGCACGCGCTGCAGCAGACCGCCGGGCAGCTGTTGCGCGTCAACGTTAGGCACACCCTTAGCGAGGACACCGTGCGCATGACTCGCAGCAACGGAATTCGAAGTCTTGTGGCGCTGATGCTTGCCACCGCCGCGGCGTGCGGTACTCCTGCGCCCGATCCTGCAGCGATGGTGGCTGCGGCGGAAGCGCTTGACGACCGCTTCGTGGAAGCCTTCAATCGTGCCGATGCGGCGGGCGTCGCAGCCACGTACGCGGAGACCGGTACGGTCGTATCGATCGGCCCTGATGGCGCGATCCTCGACAGTCGCGCGAAGATTGAGGAGGGATATCGCGCGACCTTTGGTGCCATGCCGGGGGCACAGCTGGCGTTGACGGAACGCCACAACGCGGTGGTCGGGAACGTCGTGATCGGTTGGGGCAGAACGCAAGCCACCTTGCCGGGTGTCGGAGGCGCGAGTCCGACAGTGCTCGAAGGCCGATACACCGACGTGAAGGCGCACGTGAACGGCACCTGGGTGTACGTCTCCGACCACGCCTCCGTTCCGATGGTGCCCCCGACCGCGCCACCGGCACCAGCGCCCGCGAACAAGTAACGGTGGGGCACTCAGCTTTCATGTCGATGTTGCGGGCGTCCTGCATCGCGTGCAGCAGTCAGCCGCTGAAGATCGAGCCGGCGGCGCGCCTGCAGCAGCTGGTGAGCCGCTTGGAGGCCTGTGCCTGTTTTCACGGCGCCGCCGCTCGGCGGTACCCGTTCTCGCCGGACATGACCATCGCTGGCGGACGCGCTTCGGTTCGTGGCGCGCCCGCAGGTGCATGTGGGACGTTCGCCAGTCAGCGTAGACGTTCGATGCTGCGAATCACGACTTCTATCACGCTCGCCTTCTCTCTCCCGACATGGGATGGGAGCCGAGGTCGCGCGCATGCCGGCAGCGAGGACCGCCAATGCCCACCCTACACATTCAACACGCCGTGCCGAACTTCGAAGGCTGGCAGCGCGCCTTCGACAGCGACCCGATGGACCGAAGGGGGGCTGGGGTCCGGAGGTACAGCGTCCATCGTTCGGTCGCGAACCCGAATTTCGTGATGATCGACCTGGAGTTTGACACCCTGGCTGAAGCGGAGCGGCTGCTAGAGAAATTGCGCCAGCTGTGGGCAGGGCCAGGCGGCGCCGTCATGCGCAACCCCGAGGCGTGGATCGTCGAAACGATCGTCTCGAAGTCGCTTTGACACGGCCGTCGCAGCGCAGGTGTGCGCGGCCCGCTCGGCCGCTGGCGATGCTGGCAAACAAACGGTTGCAAGTGACAGCCGCACGAAGGGCTGCTCGCTGCGCTCGCTCGATTGAACGCGTCTGCCGTGCGCACATCGGCACTGCGCTTCTGCAGCGCGTGCAAGACTGGGCGCGGCGCCAGGACTTTGAACTGCTGCTCGTCGCGCCGAGCGACACGGCCGAGAGCTTCTATCATCGCGCAGGGTTTCACGATGCGACGTCCTTCCGCCAATGCCGCTTTCGTCCGTTCGACGACGAAGAACTGCCGACCGACGGCTCTCATCCCCGCGCCATCTAACACGCGTGTTAGCTTGGCGCTTCCCCGGACGAAGCTGGAGACCGTACCATGACCGTGCGCATCGCCCTGCTCATCACCATCGGCCTGACGAGCGCCACCTTCATAGCGCTGTGGGTGAAAAGCCTCCGTCGTACGCGAGCGGACGGTGCGGGCGAGCGTCAGCGTCCTGACGTCCGGGAACTCGCCATCGGTGCCATCACGAACTTCTTCGACACGCTCGGCATCGGGTCGTTTGCCACCACGACCGCCGCCTACAAGACGCTGCGCCTCGTCCCCGACGAGAGCATCCCCGGCACGTTGCTCATCGGTCACGCGCTGCCGGTGGCGGCGCAGGCGTTCATCTTCATCGCGGGTGTAAAGGTCGATACGACGGTGCTGCTGACGCTGATCGTCGCATGCGTCGCCGGCGGATGGCTCGGCGCCGGCGTGGTGACGGGTCTCCCGCGTCGGCCGATCCAGATCGGCATGGGGACCGGACTGCTCCTCGCCGCCATCCTGATGGTGCTGACGCAGCTCGGCCTGATGCCCGGGGGCGGGACGGCCCTTACCCTAGAGGGGGGATCGCTGGTCTTCGCCGCGGTCATGTCGGCCCTCTTCGGCGCCCTCCTCATGATCGGGATCGGCAACTATGCGCCGACGCTGATGCTCCTGAGCATGCTCGGCATGGATCCGCGCGCCGCGTTCCCGATCATGATGGGGGCGGCTGCGCTGGTGAACATGGCCGGAGGGCTCCGGTTCATCAGCCGCGCGCGGTATGACGCCCGCCGAGCGCTCGGATTGACGCTGGGAGGGATTCCCGCGGTGCTCGTCGCGGGGCTCGTCGTCAAGACGCTGCCGCTCGAGGTCCTGCGCTGGGGCGTGGTGGCGGTCGTGACCTACGCGGCGGTGATGATGCTGAAGTCCGCCATCACCAGGCCGTCAGCTGCGCCGGTCCCCGCCGACACGCCTGCCGCGTGATGCTGACGGGCACGTCACTGTCCCTCTGCTCGACGACACCATGACGAATCCGCCCCACTCCGAACGCGCGCGCATGCTCGACGGCGTCCATATCGGGGCGCAGACGTTCATCAACGTCAATTGCGTCTTCCTCGACTCGGCGGAGATCCGCATCGGCGCCAATGTCCTCGTCGGTCCGGGCGTGCAGCTCCTGACCGTCACCCACCCGGTGCGGGCCGCCGATCGCTTGCGTACGGGCAGCCATGTCGCGTGCAGGGAGACCTGTGAGTTCGTGCGGCGGCTGATGCGTTCGGGCGCGAGCGCGCCCCTGTAGCAGAAGCACGGGGCGTTAGGCGGCAATCACCACCACGGACTGTCGCATGCGCGTACCGCAGCCGGAGGGGACGCGTCGCAGTCCCAAGTGGAGCGAGCACCTCACCGCTGAACGCAAACGATGACGGCGAGATGCTCTACGGCGCGCTTCGCACGACTGGTGCGCTCCCGTATGGTTCGTCGGTCGATAGGGTCTCGCCGCGTCTGGACGACGAGTGGGCGGAGAACCGCGACGACCGTTACCCTGCCCCGCTTGGACGCGAGCGCGGCCCCCGGTGGGACGCGCTCGGCGGGACAGAACGCACTACCTTCCACCCGCCCACCCGCGCCCCTCAACGCCTCGCACGCTCCCGAGCCACAGCCCCGCGCCACCGCCATGCACTCTCGGCTGATTCTCGCTGGCCTCTTCACCGCCGTGGCCGTCTCCCAGGCGCACGCGCAGGTTGCGTCCTTTTCCGCGAAGCCGAGCGTGGTGGATGCGGGCGGCTACTACACCATCCACTACACCGTCACCGCGGGCGCGCGCGGCTTTGCACCCGGCGGCGGCGTCCGCATCGAGATCCCGGTCGCGTACGCCGAGACCGAGACGCTGCTCTGGAGCGCACCGCAGACGGTGAGCGCGACGGCGCCGGGCTACGTCACCGCCACCGCGTCGAACCGGGCACGCATCCGCGTGCAGATCGCCGGGCTGCTGCGCGGGATCATCGAGGCGCATTTCGAAGAGGCGATCCCGGCCGGCACCACGGTGTCGATCCGCTATCAGGGGCAGGTGCAAGGGATCGCGGGCGAGATCGATGCGCGCTATCAGTCGCGCGCCAGTGCACGTGAGCCATGGGTGACGCCGGCACGCGTCCCCCGCATCACGGTGCGCCCCGCGCGCGCCGAACTGGTCTCGGTCAGCTATCCGTCGGACATCGTACGCGACGCACCGTTCGCCCTGACGGTCGTTGCGCTCGACCGATACGGCAATCTGGCCACGGACTTCGCGGGCACGCTGCAGCTGCAATCGACGGACTCGGCGGCCGCGATACCACGATCGGTCACCTTTCGCGCCGCCGATCGCGGGCGTGTCGTCATTCGCGATGCGGTCTTTCGCACGCGCGGCTTCCAGAAGATCACGGCAGCGCCGAGCAGCACGATCGCGACCGCGTTCAAGTACGCGATGGTTGGCGACAGCGCACCGGCCATGTTGCACCTGTTCGGTGACACGCACTTTCACTCTGGCACGGGGGCGCAGAGCCAGGGCTTCTTCACGAACGCCACGGGCACCGACGTCAACACAACGGGCACGGGCACCTTCAAGGCGCTGAACCTCGCCGGCGACCATCGGGCGAACTTCACACGCGCGGCGGACGCGTACACGTACGCCCGCGACGTCATGCATCTCGACTTCGCCAACACGGCGGAGCACTCGGCGCCGCTCCTCACACCTGCCGCCTGGAGCGCGTCGCAGGATGTGTCCGATGCGTTCAACGTTCCCGGTCGATTCACGACGTTCTATGGCTTCGAATGGACGCCCGACCTGAATCACTACGTCGTGATGTACAAGAGCCGAGCCGGGAAGCCGATCGGGCATGACAGCCTCCCCAACTTTCCGTCGCTGGCGCGCGCGCTGGAGGTGCAGAACGTTCCCGTCCTCGCGATTCCGCACGTGTCCTGGCCCTTCAGCAATCACAACATCTGGCAGGACACGAGCGGGCGCGGATTCCGTCGCATCGGTGAGATGTATTCGCTCTGGAACAGCCGACACCTCGTGCAGCCAGACGACGAGCCGCAACTGTTCGAGTTGGGCGCCACGAATCGCTGGTCGTACCAGTACGCGTGGACGCGTGGCCTAAGGCTTGGCGTGATCGCCGCGAGCGACAATCACCTCGGCCATCCCGGTGCGAACAACTCCTCCATCCACGTTCGCCATTCGGGCGGACTCGCCGGCGTGTTGGCCCGCACCAACGATCGTGAGCATCTCTGGCAGAGCCTGACTGGCCGCGCGACGTACGCGACCACCGGCACGCAGATCTATCTGGACTTCGCGAGCGACGGACACGTGATGGGGAGCGAGTATCAGTCCACAACGCCGCCGCGGCTCACCGGACGCATCGCCGGGACGAATCGACTGGCGTCGGTGGAGGTCGTGCGTCTCAACGCGGGGCGCTACGCGACGGTGTTCAGCGCCAATCCGGATCGGGAGACGTTCGCCTTCGACTTCGTGGACACGAACAGGGTGCGGCCGGCGATGTACTACTTGGGCGGGAGGCAGGTCGAGGAGTAACCGGGCCGATTGTATTCGCACTCCACCGCCGAGATGGCGTGGTCGAGCCCGATCTGGATCGACGTCCCTCGGTAGCGCGGGCGTGTGCCGCGGGGACAGTCGGCCGTTCTTCCCAAAGCGCGGCTGCGACGACATGGCCAGCGCGGCTGGTTGCTACAACGGTGCTTGCGGCCCACTGCCGGCCACACGCTCGGGGACTTGCTGAGGAGTCTGGATGTGCGTCCACGCCGCTCGCTGATTGCCAGGCTTCTCCCCGTGCTCGTTGCGGCGACCCTCACGGGGTTCGTCGACGCTCCAGCGCGCGACTCGGAGCAGGACGTTCGCCAGCTTTGGCGTGAGTACCTCGCGTCCAAGCGCGGACAGTTCGCGGCCAACGCGGGGACGCCGTCGCCGCTGTGGAGTGCATCGGAGCAGGCGCAGTGGCCGATGTATGACCTCGCCGGCTTCTATCTTCCGGATCGATCAGTCCCTGAGGTGCTGACCGTCACGCGCGTCAACGCGGCGGTCGACACGGCCTTTCGGATCGTCACGAGGTTCTGGCCTGCGGGTACCACCACGCGCGACTCGTCGATCAAGCCCGTGCTCACGATGACCGTGTACGCTCGGCGCGATGGCGAACGCTGGCGCCTCGCGAACGCGCTGCCGTACAGGACCAACACGTGGGCCCGCGAGGTGCGCGGTCGAATCACGTATCGCGTTGCGCCGGCGCTGCGCTTCAATGCTGCGAAGGCCGCCCGGGCCGCGACCTTCGTGGACTCTCTTGCGGCCGCCTTCAACATCCCCGCACCACCGCGCCTCGAGTATTACGTAACCGAGAGCGTTGATCAGGCCCTGGAGATTCTCGGCGTCGTCGTCCCATCTCGCTATGGCGACGCAGGGGGTTTCGCCAAGCCTGTCAACTTCCAGGTCTTCTCGGGCATCCCCAAACTCGGCGAGGAGTACCGACACGAGATCGCGCACGTCGTACTCCTTCCGATCATCCGTGGGAGCGGTACATCGCTCCTTGCCTCGGAAGGGGTGCCGACATGGTTCGGCGGTACCGCGGGCCGGGACTTTCCGGGCTCCGTGCGACACCTCGCAGCGCACCTAACGGCGGACGCACGGCTCACCCTCGATCGAATGGTGGACGACATGAGTGTGTCGTCCGACCTTCGCAATGCCGCCGGCGCAGTCCTCGCCGACATGGTGCACGAAGCGAGCGGTGTCACCGCCGTGCGAGAGTACATGCGGACGCCCGGGCGCGGAATGCGGGAAGTGCTTGTGCGCTTACTCGGCCGTCCGTGGTCCAGCATCGTCGGGGAGTGGCGCCGACGCGTGGATCGGATCGCGGCACAATAACAGCGGCATGCAGTTGGCGAGGGCGCTTGAGGGCAGCCGAGCGTGGTCTTGATTGCCCCCGGGTCTGGAGGCGGCGGCCACCACGGCGATTCGTGCGCATGGCGGTGACGCAGCGCGACTGCGCTTCGTCTCCTGTGGGCCATCATCTCTCACGCGAAGCCCCCGCGTCCATGTCGCGCCACCCCGCAGGCGAGATCCTGCCAGGCATCCTCATCCTCGTGGTGCTCCCGCTGGCGTCGATGTGGTGGTCGCGGGACGCGATCCGGCGCCGGCATGTCGTCATCCTGCTCGGCGTCGCGCTCACCTCGGCGACCGTCGCCGCCGTGCTGATGATGGCCCTCCCGGACTTCAGCGGGACGCTGGCGGCGATCGTTCCCGCGACGATCCTCCTGGGTGCCGGCATGCTCGGGATCGGCACCCTCGTCGCAGCACTCGCCGGCGCGGTCATCCTGGCCACGCGCGACGAGGCGGCACACCGGGCGCGCGAGGCCGCATTCGCCGCCTCGGGGGAGCCGCGCCGCCCGTCGTTGCAGCCGCTGAGCAGACGCGAGCAGGAAGGACGGTTCATCGCCTCGCTCGCCTCGCTATCGGGGATCTTCGCGTATGCGTTCGTCCGCGGCGTGATGGCCTCCGAGGTCCAGAACTACCTGCGCATGCTCGGGCTCTTTAGCGGGCCGAACGGCCCGTACCGGCTCTCGTACGACGCAACGCCGGTGCCGTACCTCCTGCAGCTCGCGCTGGCGGCGCTCCTTTCGATCGGACTCGGAACGCTGGCGCTTTCGCGCTACCGTCGCCACCGACTGGGACGCACCGCATACCGCTGATCGAACGCCCTAGCCCCGTCAGCTGCGCACCCGCACCGTCGACCGGCCGCCATCAACGCCGAACACCTGCCCGGTGATCCACCCGGCGTCCTCGGAGAGGAGGAAGGCGGCCAGCGCCGCGACGTCATCCGGGGTGCCCAGTCGCTCCAGCGGGTGCAACTTGGCCATCGCGGCCGTCAGCTGCTCGTTCCCCAGCAGTCGCTGCGCCAGCGGCGTGGCGGTGAGCGACGGGGCGATCGCATTGACGCGGATGGCCGGGGCCAGCTCAGCGGCGAGGGCGAGCGTGAGTCCGGAGACGGCGCCCTTGGCCATCCCCATGGACGCATGCATCGCGAAGCCCTGCACGGCGGCGACGCTCGAGAAGAGGAGCACGGACGCGCCGCCCGCCGCCCGCTTGAGCGCCGGGAGCGCGCCCTGCACCGCGAGCGCGGCCCCCACGGCATTCACGCGGAAGTCGTGGAGAAAGTCGTCGGTCGTTAGGCGCGCGAGGGGGCGAAGGTTGATCGTCCCGACGGCGTAGACCACGCCGGCCAGCGAGTCGCCAGCATCCGCGGCGACGCGGGGGAAGAGTTCGGGGTCGGTGACGTCGCCCACGGTGAACGTGGCGCCAAGTTCGGCCGAGAGCGCCGCCAGCGGATCGGGGCGGCGCCCGACGAGATGCAGCTGTGCGCCGCTCGCATGCAGGCGGCGGGCGACGGCGGATCCGATGCCGCCGGCGCCGCCGTAGACGATGAAGGTGCGAGGCAAGGAGACCTGTCGGGAGGAGTGCGAGTAGGGAGGCGTATGGGGAGGAGACGCCCGCTCCTGCCCTAACGCCGCAGCACGCGCCTCAGTGCCGTCCCCGGTGTCACTCTCCTGCCACCTCGTCCCGTTTGCGGGACGCGGGTCACATACCCTTCGGATATGGCTCACCTGAAACGATGTGCGGCGACACAGAACCTGATTGCACACGTAGTCGGAGTGACGCCAGCCCCCTACCACGTCTCCGACACCCTCCGGTAATGATCGGCCCAATCCTGCTCGCCCTCTCGTGGATCCTTCTGCGACTCGAGGGGAAGGGACTCGGAGTTCTCGGCCTCAACGCGCCGGTGGCGCGCTTACGTCAGTTTGGGGCGGGCGTTCTCGTGGCTGGTCTCGCCGTCGTCGTGCAGCAACTCGGGCACGCGGTGGTCGCCGACGTGCCCTGGCGGCTGAACCCCGCGGCAGACGCCGCGCTCCTCGGACGGAGCGTGCGCTGGAACGTGAACTCCGTGCTCTACGAGGAGTTGCTCTTTCGCGGATATCTGTTGTACCAGGTGGTTCGCCGACTCGGCGCGGGCCGCGGGGTGCTGCTCGCTGCGGCGGCGTTCGGTGTCTACCACTGGTTCTCCTACGGCATTGTGGGGAATCCGGTCATGATGGCCTTTGTCTTCGTCTTGACTGGCGCGTTCGGCTTCATGCTTGCATTTGCGTTCGCCAGGACGACGTCCATCGCGCTCCCGATCGGCCTCCACCTCGGGTGGAACCTTGTCTCGTATGTCGGCTTCTCGACCGGACCGCTCGGCCCGATGCTCTTCGTCCCCGGTAACGGGGCCGCACGCCTGGAAGCGACGGGGCTTTCAGGCCTCCTCCTCGACATGGTGCTTCCACTGGTACTCGTCGCGGGGGTGTGCGGGTACCTGGCCCGCGCGTATCCTCGTGTTAGCACCGCCGCAGCACTGCGACTGAACGCTGGACGCTCGGGCGACCAAGCCGGCATCTGCGACTCGGCAACTTCCTGACCACCTCGTGCCCCTCGCTCCGTCGATCCGACGCTCATCCACGCGCGTGGCCATCGGCGTCGCGATCAATCTGCTGATCGCCGCTTTCCACCTGATTGACCTGCGCGCCCTGCTTGCCCCGGCGTTTCGGCCGCTGGTCGGCAGCTACTTCTCAGACCTCACGCTGCCGTTCGCGTTCTACTACCTGCTGTGCTTCATCGACGACCGAGTGGCCGCGCTGCGGCCAGCGGCCTCGAAGGCGATCGTGGTCCTCCTGGCTTCATCCGGTGCCGAACTCCTGCAGGGCGCCGGCATTCCGGCGCTCGGACGCACCTTCGACCCATGGGACTTCGTCATGTATGCCGCTGGCGTAGGGCTCGCGGCCGCGCTCGATGTTCTGGTGCTCTCCCGACGGGTGCGTGCCTGGCCGCTTGTGCCGCGCGCCACTCCGAGCACCCCCCGGCGCGCGGCGCCCTAACGACGATTGCTGCTGACGGTCACGCTGCGAATGGCGCGGGCTGCGCCCGCGCATTCTTCCGGAATGTCCGCATGGGAAGCGCACGTTAGGCACTCCACCGACACTTCAATGAATCGAGAAGAGACAGCCGCATTGTTCGATCAGCAGGCTGCTGGCTACGACAGCCAGTGGGGGCGCATGGCGCCGGTACGCGATGGCCTCTACTTCCTGCTGGAAGCCGTCCTGGCTCCACTCCCGGACGACGCCCACGTCCTCGGCGTCGGCGTCGGGACAGGGACCGAACTCGCCATTCTCGCCGCTCGGTTCCCCACGTGGCGCTTCACCGCCGTCGAGCCCTCGCGCGCGATGCTCGACCTGTGTCGTCGACGTGCGTCGGCGGACGGCTTCGAGTCGCGCTGCACGTTCCACCACGGCTTCCTCGAGACCCTTGTCAGCGACGAGCCCCATGATGCGGCGACCTGCTTCCTCGTCTCGCAGTTCCTGCTGGAGCCGGCTGCTCGCACTGCGCTGTTTGGCGAGATTGGTGCCCGCCTGCGGCCCGGCGGCATCCTCGTGAACGCCGACCTGGCGTGCGACGTCACATCGCCCGACTACGACACATTGCTCCCGATCTGGCTCAACCGGATGAGTGCCGCTGGCGTGCCTCCGGACGCCCTCGCGCGTGCTCGTGCCGCCTATGCGAAAGACGTGGCCATCCTGCCCGCAGAACAGATCAAGTCCCTCGTCGAGTCGGCCGGCTTCGAGCGTCCCGTCCAGTTCTTCCAGGCGGGCCTGCTGCACGCGTGGTGCGCGCGGCGGGACTCCCGCACGGCCGCATAACGACGCTCGCTGCGGACGATCGCAGCGAGTCTGGCGGTTGTGGGGCCAGGGCCTCATCCTCTGAGCGGCCTGCCAAGGCCCCACAACCGCATCGCATGGAAGCGCTCGCAGCAGACGCCAACGTTCGCCGCCGCGATGGACTCGTCGACACGAGACATCCCATCGGTCACCCTCAACTCGGAATAGTCGCGCCGCCATGGGCATTCTGACCTTCAGCCTCAACGTCACCCTCGACGGTTGCGTCGACCACCGGGAGGGTGTCGCCGACGACGAGACACACGCGTTTTTCACTCGCCTCATGGACGAGGGCGGGGCGATGCTGTGGGGCCGCGTCACCTACGAGATGATGGAGAGCTACTGGCCGGCGGTCGCCCGCGGCGACGAAGAGGCGCCGCCTGCGATGCGCGAGTGGGCGGTCAAACTGGAGGCAAAGCCGAAGTACGTCGTGTCGTCGACGCGACAGGACTTCCCGTGGACCAACAGCCACCACCTCACCGGCGACCTGCGCACGGGCGTGCAGCAGCTGAAAGACGCGACCCCGGCCGGCGTGCTCCTCGGGAGCGGCACACTCGCGACAGCGCTGGACCGTCTGGATCTCATCGACGAGTACCAGTTCCTCGTCCACCCCAGGATCGCCGGCCATGGCCCGACGTTGTACCAGGGCGGGCTGCCCAGCACGCGACGGCTCGAACTTGTTTCGGCGACGCCGCTCCGCAACGGCGCGGTCGCCGTGCACTACCGGCGCGCGCGAGGCTAACAAGCGATCTCGAGATTGCATGAAACGCGTTCACGCACGCGACAACTCGCTCAGCGGCGACGACAACGCGGTGAGCGCATGGAATGCCGACCTTGCGGGCTCACAGCGCTCTCGCACTTGATGTGGTTGCCGTTGTTGGCCAACCTCATGCCACCCACCACCCCCTGCATCCGGAGCGCCCACATGGATCGCCGCGCATACTGGGACGAGGTCTATCGCACCAAAGGACCAGAGCGCGTCAGCTGGTTTCAGGCAGAGGCGCGTCTGTCGCGTACGCTGATCGAGCGCAGCGCGCCCGATCGCGGGGCACGCATCATCGACGTCGGCGCGGGAGCCTCCACGCTGGTCGCCGGCCTGCTTGACGCGGGCTATCGCCATCTGACCGTCGTCGACCTCTCCGCCACCGCGCTCGCGCTCGCACAGCAGCGCCTCGGCAGCGACTCCGATCGCGTGACGTGGCTCGTCGGCGATGTGCTCACCCTCGACGTCCCGCCAGCCGCATTCGACCTCTGGCACGACCGCGCCGTCTTCCATTTCCTCACCCAAGCGGAGGACCGGGCACGCTACGTGGCTCAAGTCCGCCGCGCCGTCGCCCCTGGCGGTCACGTGCTCGTCGCCACCTTCGCCGACGACGGCCCCACCCGCTGCAGTGGACTCGACGTCGCCCGCTATTCGCCAACCGCCCTGCACGACGAGTTCGGCCCCGATTTTCGCCTCCTCGCCAGCGAGCGCGAGCTGCATACCACGCCCGCCGGCAACCAGCAGGCCTTCACGTACTGCCTCTGCCGGTTTGAGCCCGTCGCCCAGCCGCACGCCGCGGCATAACACGCGTCGAAGCGGTCCCCCGCTCGATGCCGCGCGCGCCGATATCCACATCCGGCGCGCGTCGCTGTCATTGGCGTTAGGCGTCCCGGTGCGCCGTCAGCGCATGCCCACCAGGTGGTCGGCCAGCTTCTGGAGCGTCTGGTAGCCGAATTCGACGGCGCCAAAGCCGATCCCCGCCAGCCGCTGCTCCTTGGTCGGGTGCAACTGACGCAGGGTGACGACGGTCTTCTTGTCGGCCTGCTCGTCAAAGGTGAGGGTCACGCGGAACCGCGTCGGATCGTCGTCCACGTCATGGCCGTGGTCCATCACCAGGAGCTCCGGCTCCTTGAACTCGAGGAAGACCATGCGGTTGTCGTAGACCGTGCCGTCAGGCGCAATCATGTCAAAGCGCCAGCGACCGCCGACGCGCATGTCGATCTCGTGCGTCCTGATGGAAAAGCCCTTGGGACCGAACCACTGGCCGACGTGTTCCTTGTCGGTCCACGCCTGCCACACCAGCTCGCGCGGCGCGTCGAAGACGCGACACAGGACAATCTCGCGATCCAGCGACCACTCACGGCTTCTTGTGTCCATGCTTCTTCTCCTTGGCAGCGTTGCGCTGCATCTCTCGTAGGTAGACGTCCAGGCGATCGAAGCGCGCTTCCCAGGCACCCCTGGTGTGCTCGGCCCACTCGACGACCTCGCCCAGGCGCTCGCCTCGCAGGCGGCATGGACGACGCTGCGCGTCCTTGCCGCGCGTGATGAGGCCGGCGCGCTCCAGCACCTTCAGGTGCCTGGAGATGGCCGGCAGGCTGACATCGAACGGCTCGGCGAGTTCCTGGACGGTCGCGTCGCCCGTCGCCAGGCGACTGACGATGGCGCGACGAATCGGGTCGGCGAGCGCGGCAAAGGTGAGGTCGAGGCTCATTTGTATTTAACCATAATGTTAAATACAGAGAAGTGTCAAGAGCCGCGCTATTGTAGCCGACGCTTCGCGGCCGCATGTTCTGATGCGTGTCCGGAGCCCAGTCCCACGTTAGGCGGATCGAATTCGCATGAGCCCATCACAACCGATCGCCCAGCCCGCGGCGGAGCGACGAGCGGCAGACGCCCACGTGCGTGAGTTGATCGGCACGTTTGCTCCCGCACACGAACGGCTCATCGGCGCGCTGCGACGGTCGCTGCGAAAGCGCCTCCCCACCGCGCTCGAGGTGGTCTATGAGTACCGCGACTGCTTCGTCATCAGCTATTCGCCGAGTGAGCGCGGGTACGAAGGCGTGTTATCGCTGCGTGCGAGCGAGGATGGGGTGAGGCTGTACCTCAATCAGGGCAAAGGCGTGCCCGATCCCGAGAAGTTGCTGCGGGGGTCGGGAAACCAGGCGCGCTGGATGGCGATCGAGGGGGCGTCCACCCTCGCGCAGCCGGCGGTCGCGCGCCTCATCGACGCGGCCCTCGCTCGCAACAAGGTGCCGTTTGCAGGTACTGGTCGCGGGGCAGTGGTCATCCGCTCGACGACAGCCAAGAAGCGTGCACGGCGCCAGGCCTGAGCCAGCGTTGTCCCGCGCACGCCCCTGATTGTCGGTGCAGGTGATGGCGCCTCGCGCTACTTCATCGCGAGCACGTGCTCCACGAGCTGATCGATGGCGATCTCGGTCCCCTGATAGAAGCCCGACTCCATGTTGGTCTTGAGGTCGGCTTCACTCCGGTGCAACGCGGTGAACACGTAGCGCGTGCCGGTCCCCTCGGCCTTCATCGTCATGATGGCGGTGATCGGAATGTCGTCAAAGACCGCCGGGCGATAGCCAGGGAACAGCATGGAGGTCCAGACCAGTCGCTCCATGGGGACAACATCCAGCACGCAGCCAAGATTGGGCACTTCCTGCCCGTCGCCCACGACGATGTCGATGCTGAACATCCCGCCCGGCCGCACGTCCATCTCGCATCGCGCCACACGCCCCCAGGCCTTGGGCATGTACCACTCCTTGAGATGCTCGGGTTTGGTCAATGCTTCCCAGACGATCCGCGGGGGCGCATCGACGAACCGTTCGATGGCGAAATCACACTTGGGATCGAAGGCGAATTGCTTGCTCATGCGCGTGGTTCCTTCTCTTTGAGTTGTTTGACGTATTCATCGAAGCGGTCCAGTCGAACCTCCCACTCCCGGCGACGCGCGGTCAGCCAGTCTTCAACGACCGTGAAGCGTTCAGGCGCGATTTCATAGGTCCGTACCCGTCCGCGCTTTTTCGACCGCACCAGTCGGCTCTGCTCGAGCACCGAGAGGTGCTGCACGAATGACGGGAGTTGCATGTCGAACGGCTCCGCCAGCTCACTCACGGTGGCCGGTCCCACCGACAGCCGCTCCAGGACTCGTCGCCGAGTGGGGTTGGCCAGGGCGTGAAAGACTGCGTCTGTGGCTGCGGATTGAATCATCGCCGACACCATCCGAGTGCTCGGGTTATCCGACCTGCTGGGAGGGATACTACCATCGCTGAATACTTTGGTCAATACCTAAGTATTAATTCGTGCAACAGCTTGAGCTCGTCATCAGGAGGACAAGACTGCGGGGAACAGTGCCCGGCAGCGCCTGAACGACGCTGCCGAGCTGCTGTTTCAGGTTAGGGAATCACGCGAGTCGTCAGCGGCAGCCGCCAGATCGCCCCCAGCCCCAGGTCCCACATCTTGCGGCTGAGCGCGGGGATGTCGACGGTCATCATCTCGTCCGATCGCGCCTTGAGCCGGGCCCATTGCGCTTCCAGTTCGACCCGTCGGTCACGCGAGGACTGGTTCACCCGCGGAATCGCGCTCTCCGTCTGGTTGATCATGAACATCCAGTTGGCCGCGAACTTCTGCTCGAAGTTCTCCACGTCGTCATAGGCCCGCGACCGCCGGCTCACCATGTCGGTGTCCCATGCCTTGAGCCGCGCCAGCAGGGAGTCGGCGGCGCGGCGAAGCTCCGTGAAGCGCGCGTCGGCCGCCAGCGTCGGGCCAACCGCCTTGAGCTGGTTCTGCACGTCGGTGAGCGTGTTGACGGTCTCGTGCATCGTCGCCAGCGCTCGCTCCACGTCCGTCATGAACGCGTCGTACTCGGCGTACGTGGCGGCATCCGTCGTGTAGAGCGGATTGGGGAGGATCGTCACGTCCGAGGTGGCCGTCTGCCCTCCTCCGGTGAGGGTGATGCGATAGCGTCCCGGCGACACCTTGTGGCCGCGATAGTTCGCCTCGACGTAGACCCCCTTCACGCCGGGCATGGTCTGGTGCCGCAGGTCCCAGACGAAGCGGTTGAGTCCCTGCCCCTTCGGAAGTGTTGCGGCTGGCGGAGGCCCTCCCGCCCAGGCCTTGACGCTGGTGTCCTTGCGTGACGTGAAGCTTCGCACCAGACGCCCCGTGGCGTCGGCGATCTCGAGCAGCACATCCTCGTCCTTCTTGAGCGCCGGCAACTGGTAATACACCACCGCGCCGCTGGCCGGGTTCACGCCCTCGAAGGTGCTCGCCCCGGTGAAGTCGTCGTCGGGGGTGTCGAGGGCGCTGCTGCTGTTGGTGAGGTATGTGTCTGCCGGACGGAAGAGGTGGAACGGCCGAGTGCCCGCGTCGTACTGCCTGACGAGTTCGAGGTCGTCGAGGATCCAGAAGCTGCGCCCCGACGTGGCGGCGATCAGGTCCCCCTTGTGCACGCGCAGGTCGGTGATGGGGGCCATCGGCAGGTTGCGCTGGAACGGCGACCAGTCTCGCCCGCCGTTCCACGAGACGAAGAGGCCGCGCTCCGTGCCGGCGAAGAGGAGGTCGCGCCGCACGTCGTCCTCACGCACCACGCGCGTGAAGGCCTCGCTGGGAATCCCGCGATCGATCTTGCTCCAGGTCGCGCCGTAGTCGGTGGTCTTGTACAGCCCTGGGGCGTGATCGTTGAACTTGTAGCGCGTGGTGGCGATGTACGCCGTCCCCTTGTCGTGCGGCGAGACCTCGATCGCATTGATCAGGCACTCGGCCAGCCCGCGCGGTGTCACGTTCTTCCACGTCGCGCCGCCATCGCGGGTCACCTGCACCACCCCGTCGTCGCTCCCCGTCCAGATCACTCCCTTCTCGTGCGGTGACTCGGCGATGTACGCCAGCGTGCCGTAGTTCTCCGCGCCGACGGCTTCATTGGTGTAGGGGACGCCGGGCTTGCCCTGCTTCTCCTTCTCGTTGCGGGTCAGGTCGGGCGAGACCTCGCGCCACGTCTTCCCCATGTCCGACGTCTTGAGCAGGAGCTGCGCGCCGTGGTAGAAGGTGTTGGGCTCGTGACGGCTCCAGATGATGGGCGCATTCCAGTTGTAGCGATACTTCATCTGGCTGGCGTCCATCCCCAGGTACTGGATGGGGGCGGCCATCACCTGCGTGCCAGCATTCGCCTTGGTGTCGAGGATCTCGATCGTCCCCTGATAGCTGCCACCCATGACGTAGCGCGGATTGTCGGGATCGAAGGCCAGGAAGGCGCTCTCGCCTCCCGCCGACGGCGCCCAGCTGGCCGCCGTGATGCTGCCGGAGCCAAGCTCGCGACTGGCGATCGAGACCGACGAGTTGTCCTGCTGCCCCGCGTAGATGCGGTAGGGGAACTGGTTGTCGACGTTGATGCGGTAGAACTGGGCGGTGGGCATGTTGGACTGCACGCTCCAGCTCTTGCCCCGGTCAAACGTGACGACGGCGCCACCGTCGTCGGACAGGATGAAGTTGTCGGAGTTGTCCGGGTTGATCCACATGTCGTGATAGTCCCCGTGGACCCCGTTCACCTGCTCCCACGTCTTGCCGCCGTCATCGGAGCGGAGCGCAGGGGCGCTCAGCACGTAGATCGAGTTTTCGTTCTTCGGGTCGACGAAGAGCTCGATGTAGTACCATGCGCGCTGGACCAGGCGCGGCTCGTCGGTCACGTGGCTCCAGCTCTTCCCCGCGTTGGTGGAGACGTAGAGGCCGCGCTCGTCCTCGTTGGAGTCGCTCTCGATGAGCGCGTACACCTTCTCCGGATTGGAGCGGCTCACCGCGATCGCCATCTTCCCCATCTTGGTGGGGAGTCCCTCGGTCATCCTGGTCCACGTCTCACCCATGTCGGTGGACTTGTACAGGCCGCTCCCTGCCCCACCGCTGATGACCCTCCACGGCAGGCGTCCATGCTCCCACATCGCCGCGTACAGGATGCGCGGGTTGTTCGGGTCCATCGAGAGTTCGGCCGCGCCGGTGCGCTCGTTGACGTAGAGCGTCTGCTTCCACGTCACGCCGCCATCGGTCGACTTGTAGATCCCGCGTTCCTTGTTAGGCGCGTAGAGCGCACCCTGCGCGGCCACCAGCAGGACATCAGGGTTCTTCGGGTGCACGACGATGCGGGCGATATGGCGCGACGAATCCAGCCCGATCTTCTTCCACGACTTGCCCGCGTCGGTGGAGCGATAGACGCCGTCGCCGGGGTGCGTCATGACGCCGCGAATCGCGTGTTCCCCGGTCCCCACGTACACCACGTTCGGGTCGCTCTCGGCCACTGCAATCGCGCCGATGGTGCCGGTCTTGAAGAAGCCGTCGGAGATGTTCGACCAGCTGATCCCCATGTTCCGGGTCTTCCAGACGCCGCCGCCTGTTGTCCCCATGTAGTACGTCCTGGGGTCGCCAACAACGCCCGAGGCGGCCACCGAACGGCCGCCGCGGAACGGCCCGATGGAGCGCCATCGTACCGGTTTGAAGATGCTGTCGAGATTTGCGGCGGCCGCTGGCGTCGTTGGAGACGCTTGGGACGCTCGCGACGCTTGGGTGGCTTGCGCCTGCAGCGACGGGAGCGCGACCGCGAGCGTGGGGAGGAGGCAGATGATCTTGAACATGGGATATCGAGAGAGTTGGCGCACGACGGCTACGGCATCAGGCGCGCCCACTGCGCCGAATCCGTGTATTGCTGGAACGACACGATCTTGCCGCCCTCGAATCGATACACGTGGCAGAACTGCGCGTCGAGGGTGGCACCGCTGTGCTTCATCGTGCCACCGTAGCGCCCCAGCACGATGACGTCGTCGCCCCCATCGACAAAACGAGTGGGGACCGCGCTGAAGCGGTCGATGGCGGCGAGCAGCCGGCCGAATACTCCTTCGCCGATGGCTTGTGCGCCGACATACGGATTGCGGTCGGCCAGCGGATTGCCTTCTGCCTCGTACCAGTGGATGTCCGGTGACATGGCGCCGAACAGCACGGACGGATCGTTCTTGGCGAAGGCGGCATAGGCCGCCTGAATGGTGGTGACGCTCATGAGCGGTTCCAGCGCTGAGGGGGGAGATCAAGAGAAGCGCGGGAGTCTTAACCCCGAGTTGCGACCTCGACAAGGTGGGCGACTCCGGATGAGAACGGGCGTGCCTTGCGGCCCATGCCTTCACGCCGAAGGTTGCCATTCGTACTTCTCTGCCCATCAACCGTCACCGCGCCGATCATCACATGCAGAAGCATCGGATCTTCACCACGTCGGTCGCGAGCGTCTACCCGCACTACCTCAAGAAAGCGAGGAGCAAGGGACGCACGAAGGACGAGTTGGACCAGGTCATCTGCTGGCTGACGGGATACAGCGCACCGGCGCTCGAAAGGCTGCTGGAGGCTCGGACGGACTTCGAGACGTTCTTCGACGAGACGCCGGAATCGGAGTCGCGGATACCGCGCGCGCGGAGCTCGTCTATTCCCCTTTTGGACGATATGTGGCCCTCGCGATGCTCGATAGCTTGGGGTACGCGCAGCATCGTGTCTTCCCCGCGAGAGCAGAGCCCACGTGGTACCACAGTTTCGCCCGCTTCGCACGCCGGCGCTTGAACGCGGAGCCTTTGTGCTCCTGCTCGTCATCCTCTCGTGCGTCTTCTTCGTGCTCCTGCTGCCGTTCTTCGGGGCGGTGCTGTGGGCCGTCGCGCTGGCGATGCTCTTCACGCCCATGTATCACCGCATCCGGCGTGGATTTGGAGGGCGAGCGACACTCGCCGCGCTGACAACGGTCCTCGTGTGCGTGGTCCTCGTGGTGCTGCCGCTGACCATCGTGGGGATCCTGCTGGTGCAGGACGTGCTGGCGCTGTCGGCGCGCATCAGCAGCGGAGAGCTCGGGTACGCGGCCACGTATCAGCGACTGCTGAATGCCTCGCCGCAATGGATGGACACGCTGCTCGACCGCGTCGGACTCGGCGATCCCGTGGCGATCCAGCAGCGACTGCAGGAGGCCGCGCAGCGCGGGAGCCAGGCCATGGCGACCAGGGCATTGAGCGTGGGGCAGAACCTGCTCTCGTTCGTGCTCAGCTACGGCGTGATGCTCTACCTGCTGTTCTTCCTCCTGCGCGACGGCGCTGCGCTCTCGACGACGGTTCGACGTGCGTTGCCGATTGCGCGCCCCCTCGCGCATCGCTTCGTGAATCGGGTCACCATCGTGACGCGAGCGACGGTCAAGGGCAATGTCATCGTGGCGGCGATCCAGGGGGCGTTAGGCGGGATTGCCTTCGCGGTGCTCGGCATTGGCGGTTCGCTGTTGTGGGGCGTCCTGATGGGACTCTTCTCGCTCGTCCCGGCCGTGGGAGGAGCCATCGTCTGGATTCCGGCGGCGCTCTACCTGTTGGCGAGCGGTGCGATCTGGAAGAGCGTGGCGCTGGTGGCCTTCTGTTCGCTCGTGGTCGGGAGCGTGGACAACGTCCTGCGCCCACTCCTGGTGGGAAAGGAGACGCGCATGCCCGACTACATCGTGCTGCTGTCGACGATTGGTGGCATCTCGCTCATCGGGATCAACGGGTTTGTCGTGGGTCCGGTGATTGCGGCGCTCTTCCTGACGGCCTGGGAAATCTTCGCCGAATCGCGATCGCCTCGTGCGGCGGCGGACGGGGCGAGCGTTCGGACCGAGACCCCCGTCGGGTTGCGACAGCTGCCCGACGACGGGGGAGCCGTCACGCTGGGGTCGACCTCGTGACGATGTCGGCCGTCGCGCGCGGGCGTTAGGCTTCCCACGCCTTGACATCCCCGACGCCTGGAGGCGCGATGACCACCCGTGTGCTGGACCGCCTGGCCGCCCTCATCACCCAGGAACGTGCCGCGCTGTTGTCGCGCTGGCGGGAACAGGTGCGGGAGTTGCCGTCGGCACGACAGCTCGATGTCCCGACGCTCAACGATCACGTCCCCTCCCTGATTGACGAACTGGCCTCGGCCCTCCACGCAAAGTCGGACCAGACCATCCCGGAAGCGCTGCTCGACAACAGCCCGCCCGTGCATGGTCTCCAGCGTCTCAAGGAGGGATTCGACATCGAGGAGGTGACCGCCGAGTACAACATTCTCCGCGGCTGCATTCACGATCTGGCCGACGAGAATGGGCTGAGCCTGCAGGGGAAGCCGTTCCACATCGTCAACCGCGTCCTTGACCATGCCATCGGCCTGGCGCTGCAGACCTTCAGCACGCAGCGAGCGTTGGAGGTGCAGCGGCGCCGGGAGGAATACCTCGCGTTTGTTGCGCACGATCTCCGCACCCCGCTCAATGCCATCTCCATGGCGGGGAGAGTCCTGGAGATGAAGCTGCCGGAGCGCGACGCGGTCGCATCGCAGATGCTGAAGACCCTGCGCCGCAGCGTGCAGCATCTCGAAAGCCTGGTCGCCAAGGTGCTCGAGGAGAACACGAATCTCGAGACGGAACTCGGCATCAGACTCGAGCGTCGCGAGATCGACTTGTGGCCCCTGGTGGAAGGACTGATCCACGATCTGCATCCCGTGGCGGGCACCGACAGTACCCAGTTGGTCAACGCCGTCCCCGACGACCTGGTGGTGTACGCTGACGCGAGTTTGTTGCGACGGGTCTTCCAGAACCTGATCGGCAATGCCATCAAGTACACTCCGCGCGGCACCGTGACGATCGGGGCGCGACCGGTCGAAGCGGAGGGCGCCGTGGAGTGCTGGGTGGTCGATGACGGTGCCGGCATTCCCGACGAGCTGCTCGCGCACATCTTCGACAAGGGCGAATCCGATCCGGCGAGCACCGGCGGATTTGGCCTCGGGCTGGCCATCGTGAAGACGTTCACGGAGGCCCACGGCGGGACGGTGACCGTCGAAAGCAAGGAGGGCATTGGATCGCTGTTCCGTCTTTCGCTGCCCAACAAGGCGCGTGTGACGGCCTGACGCGGTACGTCCAGGTTGTGCGAGGGTGGTCTCGCGCTCGACATTAGCTTTCGAACGATGACAGACGATCAGGAGACGGCATGAGCGATTTCGTCGTCGGCATCGAGGATCATTACGCGTGGGCCAACCTGGTGAGTGTGGCAGCGGATGGCTCCGATGCTCGCATCCTGGATCGCAGGCGCGTGGAGCTGCTCGATACCGGGCTCCCGGCGTCGCCGTATCATGGCGACACAATCGGCATGCCGTTGCTCGAGGCCGAGTCACTCGTTCGCGACGTGCGAAGGTCCGCCGCGCAGCGGGCCACCGCTGCACTCGCTACGCTGATCGCTGACTTGTCCCCCGCGACGTGCCGTGGGATTGCGATCCGAACGCCTCCACTGACGCGACTGCCGGAGCGTGTGGCGGAGGCGCATGCGGACGCACGGATCAGGAATCGCGCGGACGGGATGATCTATCATCTGGCCCTCACCGACGCGGCCCGCGCGCGGGGGCTGGAGGTATTGTTTTTCGACAGGGGCACGGTACTCGCCCTCGCGGCCGCGGCGCGCGGGACAACGCCCCAGGCGCTGGAACAGCAGCTGCAACAGCTGGGCAAGCGGTATGGCCCCCCATGGCGCAGGGGCCATGTCGTGGCAAGCGCCGGCGCGTTGCTGGCCCAGAGCGCGGCTTCGCTGCCGGTGCGCTGACGGTACGCTGACGGCGATCACTCACCAAACCATCCGTAGCATGTCGACACGGCGGTACGGCGACGACGAGGTTCGCGAGATCTTCTCCCTCGCGACGACGGGAGGCGCCGGCGAGGGCGCTGTGCCTGCGGAATCGGGAGGGCTGACGCTCGACCAGCTCCGGCACATCGCGCAGGAAGCGGGGATCGACCCCGCGCGCGTGGCACAGGCGGCGGCACGCCTCGATGCCCGTGGCACGCCGGCACTCGTGCGACGAGCGCTCGGACTCCCGATCGGAGTGTCGCGCGTGGTCGCACTTCCGCGCGCCCCAACGGATCGGGAGTGGGAGCAGCTGATCGCCGAGTTCAGGACGACGTTCGGAGCGCCGGGCCAGGCCACCAGTACCGGCGGGCTGCGCGAATGGACGTACGGGAACGTGCACATCTGCATCGAGCCGACCGCGAATGGTGAGCAACTCCGTCTCTCCTCACTCAAGGACGACGCCATTGCCCTCAACGTGCTTGGCTTCTTCACGGGCGGCCTGGCCCTGCTCATGACGGCGGTGGTCACGGCCGCCGGCAGGCCCGAAAAGGCGCTGGCGGTCTTCAGCATGTTCGGCGGCATCGCACTCGCCTCGTTCGGCGCCAACGTGCTGCGGCTGCCACGCTGGGCACGTGAGCGCGAGCGGCAGCTTGAGGCGACGGCCGAGCAGGCGGTGAAGCTCCTGGGAAGACCCACTGAGCACGGCGAGTCAGGCGTTTAGCTTTCGGGTGGCGCGTCGCATGCCGCATTTCGCTCGTGCGTGCCGCCGGCGCCTCCTCGGTCTTCTCCCAATTCCGCGTGACCCTTCTCTCGCTCGCCAACGTCGGCGTCTCATTCGGCGCGACTGAACTGTTCAAGAACGTCTCCTGCACCGTCGCCGATGGCGAGCGGTGGGGGATCATCGGGCGCAACGGCGCCGGCAAGTCGTCGATCTTCAGGCTGATCACCGGGGAGCTCAAGCCCACGGTGGGGAGCGTGGCGCGCAAGCCCGGCCTTCGCCATGCGCTGCTCGACCAGCATCGCGCCTTTGAAGGGGCGACCACGGTGTGGGAAGCGGGGGCCGCGGCGTGGAGTGAAGTGATCGCGCTCGAGAAGCGCCTCGCCGAACAGGCGATGGAGATGGCGGAGCTCGGGGATCGCCTCACCGACGAGTTCCTCGAACGCTTCGGGCACGATCAGGAGCGCTTCGCGGACCTCGGCGGCTACATCTATCACGCCCGCGTCGACGCGGTACTGCAGGGACTTGGCTTTGACGCCGAGGAGTCCAAGACGCGCCCGGTGGCGTCGCTGTCGGGGGGAGAGCGCGGGCGCGTGGGGCTGGCCGCGCAGCTCATTGCACCTGCCGACCTCCTCCTGCTCGACGAACCGACCAATCACCTGGACCTCGACACCACCACGTGGCTGCAGGAGTGGCTGCGCGACGCCAACGAGACGGTCATCGTGGTGTCGCACGACCGCGCGTTCCTCGACGCCATCTGCACGCACATCCTGCACGTGGAAGGGAAGACGAGCGAGTGGTACAAGGGGAACTACAGCCAGTTTGTCCCGCAGCGTGCCGAGCGACGCCTCACGCGCGAACGCGAACTGGAGCGGCAGCGTGCGTACGTGAAGAAGGAAGAGGAGTACATCCGGCGGAATCTGGCCGGCGTGAACTCCTTCCAGGCCAAGGGGAAGCGCAAGCGCCTCGAGCGACTGCCGCGTCTCGCCCCTCCGCCGGGCGATCCGGCGGCGATGTCGCTTCGGTTCGAGGTCGCGGAGCGCGGGGGCGACCAGGTGATCGCCGTCAAGGATCTGCGCGTCGAGGTCCCCGGGCGCGTGCTCGTGGAGGACTTCACCGGCGTGCTGCGACGGAACGATTTCGTCGCGCTGGTGGGGCCTAACGGCGCCGGCAAGTCATCGTTCATCTCCACCATCCTTGGCGATCGCGCCCCGGCGAGCGGCGAATCGCGGATCGGCGGCTCGATCACCCCCGCGTGGTTTCGGCAGGACCTCGCCGACCTCCCGCTCCGCCTGTCGATGGCGGACGCGATCCAGAACCAGCGCCCGCTGTGGAATCGTGGCGCGGTGCAGAATCATCTTGGCGCCTTTGGCTTCAGCGGGGAGGAAGTGTTTCGTGAGATCGGGACGCTGAGCGGCGGCGAACGGGCGCGCATGGCGCTGGCGCTCATGACGCTCTCGCACGCCAATCTGCTCATCCTCGACGAACCCACCAACCATCTCGACGTGGAGAACATCGAGGCGCTCGAAGACGCGCTCGAGGAGTACGAAGGGTCGGTGCTGCTGGTGAGTCACGATCGCGCCTTCCTGCGCGAGGTGGCGACGCGGGTGTGGGCGTTCGATGGGTCGCGCCTGGTGGACTTCGACGGTCCGTTTGTGGAGTGGGAAGAGGATCGCGCGCGTCGGGCAGCCAAGGCCTAGTTTCGCGACATGCAACCCGATCCCCGCGTCTTCTTCGCCTCCGAACGCACGCTGCTGGCGTGGATCCGCACCGGTATCGCCATCGTCGGCCTCGGCTTCGTGGTTTCCCGATTTGGTCTCTTTCTGCGCGTGTTGCGCGTGCAGCTTGACCAGAACCACAGCGTTGCGAGCGGCCACGCCTATTCCAACCTGTTCGGAATCGCCCTCGTCATCCTCGGTGCGATCAGCATGGCGAGTGCGGCGATCCAGCATGGCCGTTTTGTTGCGACCCTTCCCGCGGGCGACCGTCCGGCGCGATACTCACCGACGTGGGCGCTGTGGATCAGTGGCACGTTGACCACCGCGAGTGTGCTGCTCGCCGTCTATCTGCTGCTCACGGCGCAAGGCGTGGCCTAACCAACGTCGCGCACTTCGCGAATCAACCGAGCCGCGGCCGCCACCAGATCCGCGTTGTCTCGCGCCGACCTACCGTCGGGGAGCAGGGTGACGTCCTCCAACCCCGTTCGGATGCCGTGCCCTCGCTCGAGGGCACGGCGATTGACTGCCCAGCAGGCGATGCCGTAGCCGTGGTGCACCTGCGGCAACGCGATTCCCGCGGAGACGACAATCTCCTCCATCTCGGCGGCGTGCTGCACGGCCACCAGAGGATCGGCGTCAAGCGGCTCGATGAGGACGCGGCGACACCGGTCGGCCAGCCCGGAGCGCACAAAGGCGCGTGCGTCGTCGCTGGTCAGCAACCCCGCCTCGATGCCGACGCCTCGGGACAGCAACAGCTCGCACAGCGCCACGATTCCCGGTTCGCCCTGGTTGGCGGTCACCAGCTCGGGTAGCTCGCTCCATGCTTCGACCATCTTGAAACGCGCGACCGGATCGCGCATGATCGCCGCTGACGTCGTGAGCGAGATCGGCGTCTCGGGACAACGTGCCCGGATGGCGCGCAGCACCGCGGCGCAGTGCGCGCCGTCGAGCGTTTCCCAGGCGAAGTTGTCGAACGCATGGACGTGCACGGAATGCGCACCAGCGGCGACCGCGGTATGGGCGGCTTCGGCGATGGTCGCCGGGGTGCGCGGAGTTTCGGGATGCGTCGAGTCGCCGTTCAGCGCGACCTGGAGAAAGACTGGTGTCGACATGGGTGTGAGCTGTCGCGTCCTGTTCACGGGCGTGGGGAGCGGCGCCGTTCGTGCGAAGCTACTCCCGGCACGCTCGACCATCACCATTCCTCGGGAGGATCATCATGGTCGTCGACGCACACGTGACGGTGAACGGCACCAGGGCGGCGACCTGGGCGGCGATGACTGATGTCGAGAACGCCGCGACGATGCTCAGCGGCGTCGAGAAGATCGAGATCGTTGAGAAGCCCGCGAACGGGCTGGTGGGCCTGCGGTGGCGAGAGACGCGCATGCTCTTCGGAAAGCCCGCGACGGCGGAAAAGTGGATCACCGAGGCCGTCAACGAGGAGTTCTACAAGACCCGGTCGGAGAGTGACGGATTCGTCTTCCTGTCGACCACCAGCATCTCGGAAGGCGATGGCGGCATCAGATTGACGACATCCCATGCGTCCGTCCCCCAGACTTTCGTGGCCCGCGTGCAGGCGATCATGATGGGGGTGCTGTTCAAGGGCGTGATACGGAAGGCGCTCCTGCAGGACCTGAACGACATCAAGGCGAGGGTGGAACGGACGTGATCGAGGGTGGCCCGACCGCGGCGAGCGGCGCCGTTCGACGCGCGCTGGCAGGCGTCACACCGCCGCCAGCGCCCTAACCACCAGCAGCACGCCCACGCCCATCGCCACCGATCCGCTGATTCGCGCGATGCGCGCACCGGAAGTCGCCAGGCGTTCGGCGGTCACGACCACCGCGACGATGCTCATGACCGTCACGTTCATGACACCGAGCACCAACCCAACCGTCATGAGGCCGGCGCAGCTGCAACCGCAGTGGACGCCAAGCCGAAGTCCGTGTCGCCACGCCGCCCACGCGCTCGGCGAGCGTTCGCCGACGTGCGAGCGCCACGCGCGGCAGCATTCGAGATGGCGCGCCTTCCATGCGCTGCGTTGCAGCACGCCGGCCATGAGGACGACCGCTCCCGCGGCGATCGGCACCAGTCGCGCCAGCGCCGGGAAGCGCATTGCGATCGCCGCCAGCCCTGCGCCGAGTGCAAATGTGGCCACGCCGGCGATGGTCCAGGTGACGAGGTAGCCGGCCGTCATCAGCGCGGCGAGCCAGGCGGGAGACGTTGCAGCTGACCGCCCAGCCGCCTGATGATAGCGCCACAGCGACGGGGCCAGCGACGGCAGCATCATCACAACCGTCATCGCGGTCCACATCGCGAGGAACATGGCGACGGTGCCGGGCCACGTCTGGCCCGGCATCCGCATCCACATCATCGACAACGTCCAGCCGCCGGGCATCGGCATGTCGCCCATCGGCGGACTCACACGCGGTCGTACGCGTCGTGATGACGCCACCACACCCCGCGCTCGTTGCGGCCGAGCGGCGCACGATCCAGCCATTGGTACATCCCCCACAGGCTGTCCACACCGCGCGCGTAGGCCGAGTAGCTGTGATAGACCACGCCGTCCTCCAGCACAAACGCGCTCACCCCCGGACGCTCGCGCGTGTAGGTGGCCGCGTCGGTGCCACTCTGCGCCGCGATCTGGTCAACCGGCGACTGTCCGCCCAGTGCCTTCACTTCCCAGCGCGATTCGCGCCGGTAGTTGTACTCGATGCCCCCGTCGCGCTGCTGCGCTTCGGTGAACTGGACGTTGAAATCGCTGTTGAAGTCGGTGCCGAACGACGAGGCCCATGGAAAGGTCCACTCCATGCGCCGCTTGAACTCCTGCAGCTTGGGGAGCGGCGCACGCGAGACCGCGATGAGCGTGACGTCGTGGTTGGCGAGATGGACGGCGATGCCATTGAAGCCATCGGCGATGCTCGAGCACGACGGGCATCCCGCCTTGTAGTCAGGGCCGAACATGAAGTGATAGACGAGAAGCTGCGACCGCCCGCGGAACAGGTCGGTGAGCGATGCACTCCCCTCGTCGGTGTCGAAACGGTATGCCTTGTCGATGCGCACCCACGGCAGTTCCTGTCGCTTCTGGGTGAGCTCGTCGCTCCGTTGGGTCAGCGCCTTTTCCTCTTTCAGCAGTTCGAGTCGCGCGGCAAGCCACTCGGCGCGCGTCCCCGTCTTGTGTGTCGTCATCCTGCGATGCTCCTTCCGTTGGTATGTGGCAGTTGGTGACCGTTGGTCGTTGCCTGACGGGAGGTAGTTTTATCGCAGACCTTGGACGGGTGAGAGTTACAAGTCTGACGGGATTCCGATGGACTCGTTGATCACCGCGGCAGCGCGCGCACTCTCGGCGGGTGATCCGATCGGTGCGCTGAAGCGAGTCGCGTTGCGCGATGACGCGCCGGCGCTTGCGCTTCGCGGCATCGCGATGGCGCAGCTCGGGGATCTCACGCGGGCAAAGGCGCTGCTGCGAAGCGCCGCGCGCGCCTTCGGAGCGAAGGAACCTCTGTCGCGCGCGCGCTGCGTGCTGGCCGAGGCCGAGGTGGCGCTCGCGTCGCGCGACCTGGCGTGGCCCACGAAGTTGCTCGACTCGGCGCGCGCCACGCTCGACGCGCACGGCGATCAGGCGAACGTGGCGCACGCGCATCTGCTCACGGCGCGACGACTGTTGCTTGTCGGTCATATCGACGACGCGGAGCGCGCGCTCGCGCCGCTGAAGCGCATGACGGCACCACCGTCGTTGCGGACCGTGCATGAGCTCGTGGTGGCGTCGATTGCCGTCCGTCGCCTCGACATCGCCGCCGCGCGTGCGGCGCTCGCTCGCGCCCGTCACTCGGCGCGTCTCGCCGCGATCCCTTCGCTTGCAGCAGAGGTTGAGGAAGGGCTACGCGTGCTCGAGACACCGGCCGCACGGCGCATCGCGAAGGGAGAGGAGCGCGCGCTTGTGCTCGCCGACGTCGAGGCGCTGCTGGCGTCACCGGCCTTCATCGTGGACGCGTGCCGTCATGTCGTGCGTCACGACGGGAGCACCGTCTCGATTGCCGGGCGCCCCGTGCTGTTCGCCATCGCGCGGGCGTTAGGCGAAGCGTGGCCGGGCGACGCCACGCGGGAGACGCTCATCGCGCGCGCCTTTGGCTCGCGCTTCACGGACGACTCGCATCGCGCGCGACTGCGCGTCGAGGTGGCACGCCTTCGCCAGATGCTGCGGCCGCTGGCCGACGTTCGCGCCACCGCGCGAGGGTTCGCGCTCACCCCGCGCGGCGCGAGCGACGTGGTCGTGCTGGCGCGCCCAACCGATGAAGAGCATGCCGCGGTCCTCGCCCTGCTGAGCGACGGCGAGTCGTGGTCCAGCTCGGCCCTCGCGCTGGCGCTGGGAACGAGCCAGCGCAGCGTGCAGCGTGCGCTCGACTCGCTCGCGTCGGCCGGCACGGTGCAGTCGCTGGGGCGCGGGCGGGCACGCCGATGGACGACTCCCCCCGCGATCGGATTCACGACAACCTTGTTGCTCCCTCATCACCTCCCATTGGGGTAGTATCGGGTCATGACTCATACAACAGCCGAGATCGTGCGAGAGTATGGCCCCTTCACGGGGGTCGAGAGCATCGGAGGGGTCACCTTCGACGGCCAGCAGGTCTGGTTCGCGTCGGGGGACCGGATCAACGCGCTGGATCCCAGCAGCGGCGATGTGTTGCGCACGATCGACGTCGCGGCGCACGCGGGGACGGCGTTCGACGGCGAGCATCTCTACCAGATTGCCGAAGCGCGCATCATGAAGCTCGACCCCAAGACCGGCGAGGTGTTGGCCACGATCCCCGCGCCCGGCGGTGGCGGCGACTCCGGGCTCGCGTGGGCTGAGGGATCGCTGTGGGTGGGGCAGCACCGGGGGCGCACGATCCATCAGATCGATCCCGACACCGGGACCATCATTCGCACGATCGAGTCCAACCGCTTCGTGACCGGCGTGACGTGGGTGGACGGCGAGTTATGGCACGCCACGTGGGAGAATGACGAGAGCGAACTGCGGCGCCTCGATCCCACGACAGGCGAAGTGCTGGAGAGCCTGGCGATGCCCAGCGGCGCGAATGTCTCTGGCCTCGAGTCCGATGGCGGGGATCAGTTCTTTTGCGGGGGTGGCAGGAGCGGGAAGGTGCGGGCGGTGAGAAGGCCCAAGCGGGGTGCGACGAAGGGTTGATGGTCTCCGAGGGGGCGGGCGCGCACCGTTCCCCCTCGATCACCCGTTCGTCACGCAGCCTTCATCCGCCCGCAATCCTCTGCTCACGCGCTAGTCATCCGAGCGCAGCATGCTCTCCCCCACACACCTCGTGGAGGTCTCATGGCAGCCGCCCCGCTCTCCCAGCTCACGCGTGAGCCGAACGTCGTCCCGATGATCGACGTCCTGCTGGTGCTGCTCATCATCTTCATGTTGTCGGCGGTGACGCAGCGGCGCGCATTCGACGTGCAGCTCCCGCCAGAAACGTCGAGCCAGTCGAGCGGCCCCTCGATCGTCCTGACGGTCGATCCAGGGCCTCGTTATGCGGTCAACGGTGCGCCGATCGCTGCGCCGTCACTGCAAGACGAACTGACTCGCGTGTTTCGCGATCGACCTGAAAAGATCCTGTTCGTGCGCGGCGCACCAACGGTGCGATACCAGGACGTGGTGCACGCCTTCGATGTCGCGCGCGGTGCCGGCGTGCGAGTCACGGGGATCGTGCCGCATCGTCGTTAGGACGCGTTGGCGGCGTCGACGAAGCGCTCGATGCCGTCCAGCACGCGCTGGAGCCCGAAGTCGAACGATTCATCCATCGTCCGCGGCTGGCCGTCTGACGGTGCCGCGAGCAGCGCGGCGAACCGTGGAAAGCGCGGATCGCCGATCGCACGCCCCAGGTCTGCACCAACCGCCGCGGCCCACTGCTCGGCCGAGGTGCCGCGCGCGCGCGCCCTCGCGAGCGAGATCGCGGTATCTGATGCACCGCGCGTGTAGCCATCGATCACGCTGATCATCTCGCCCATATCCGCGGGGCGAAGCCCGGTACTCCAGAGGGGATCGAGCAGCGCCTCCAGCCAGCTGAGCCAGTTGGGGCCGTGCGGTGCCGCGACGAAGGGGAGCTCTGCCAGCCACGGACGCGCGCACAGCATCGCGCGCTTGGCTCTCGCCCACTCGGCCACCCGATCACGCCACGTGGCAGCGGGGTCGCTCGAAACGGGAGGACGCCCCATCCCCGCATCGACGATGGCGTCGAGGAGCGCGTCCTTGTTTGGGAAGTATCGATAGATCGCCATCGTGGTGAAGCCGAGCCGAGTGGAGACGGCGTTCATCGTGACCGCTGAGAGCCCCTCTTCATCAGCGATCTGCACGGCGATCTGCACGACATCATCAGGGGTGAAGCCCGCCCTGGGGCCGCGCGTGGGCTGGGAGCGGTCCTCCCACAGGAGCTGGCTGCGTCGACGAAGCTCCGGGTCGATGCGCACGGACGCCTGCATCACGTCGTCGTGGGTGAGCTGGCGCGATGCCTTCTGGCCCTCTGGCACCTGCTTCTCCGACCCCGCGCCCCGACGGCGACTGCTGGTGGTCTTTCGTCCCGCCATGACACTCCGCACACGAAAGGGTTGACATCCTTGAAACTGTGTATAAGGTACACTCGTACAGTGTACGACATACACTAATACAATCGCCGCCGACTCGGAAGGGCATCGCCACCCGCCCTTCACCACATCTCACACACGGGTATCGCCATGCACACCCCCTCCGCCAGCCCGACGCTGCACCGTCGCTCGCTCCTGCGCACCGCGCATGTCGCCGGCACCACGCTCGCCCTGCTCCTCGCCCCGGCATACGCCGCATCCGCGCAATCGCCCGACACGCAAGGGCGTCACTGGGAGTTCCGCGTCACGGGGGGAGCGCTGGTTGCAACCGGCGACCAGCGGCATGTCGTGAAGGACGCACAAATGAGCGCGGCGCAGCTCTCGTGGCTCGTTCGCCCCTCGCTGGCCATTACCGGAACGCTTGGCTGGGCTCGGAGCCGAGACCTCGCGTCGGTCGGCACGCCAAAGCTCGACGTGTTCACATCCGATCTGGGGGTCGAAGCACGCCCCACGACGTGGTTTGCCGATCGTGCCGTCTCGTTCGCCCCGTTTGTTGGCGCCGGCGCCGGCGCGCGCAGCTACAACTATCGAAAGCTCGACGTCGCCGCGACCAACAATCTCGCGGGCTACGGCGCCGTGGGGGGTGAGGTGGGCGTCGGGCGCGTCGGGGTGCGCGTGGAAGCGCGCGACTATGTCTCCGGGTTCGAGCCGCTGACGGGCATTGGCGCATCCGGCACCCGGAACGATGTCGTCTTCATGGTGGGCCTGCGATTTGACCGGCAGCGCGCCACCAGGCGCTAATCACCGACAGCAACCGAGCGTCCGGGGACTACCATGCGACAGACCAGATCGGACTGGCTCATCCCTGCAGCCCGCATCGGGTTGAGCCTGGTGCCCGCCGTGGCCGGCGTCGTGCGCCTCAACCAGCTCGCCTGGGGCGCCGAGGTCACGCCGGCCAATGCGCGCTTCTTTGCCGTGCCACTTCCTGTCGTGCTGCACATCCTCGCGGTGATCGTCTTCAGCATGCTCGGCGCATTCCAGTTCTCGGCTGTCGCTGGCACGCTCGGGAGGTGATGAACGCGTACGGTCGGTGGTGCCGGGAAGCGTCGGGCTGGTCATGGGCGTACTTTTGCGCGGCCATCCTGGCGATGCGATGTGGAGTCCCCCTCTCCCCACACCACCATGACCGCACCTTCCTCCGCGGTGGACGCCTTTGCCGAGCCTGCGCCGCCTGCGAGCGCCGACGCTCGGTGGCCGCTCTGGCAGCGCGTGTTGCTGCGCTTCTTCTGTGTCTACCTGCTGCTCCAGATCGCCCCTTGGAACTGGTTTTCGGCGATTCCTCCGGTCGAGGCGTTAGGCGATCTCTGGTCTCGCCTGGTCGACGCGACGGTTCGTGCGGCGAACGACCGGCTCTTCCACGTGGCGCCGGCGCTGGTGGCAGTGAATGGGAGCGGCGACACGTCGTGGGCGTGGACGCAGTTTCGGCTGTACCTGCTGGTGGCCGCCGTCGCCTGCCTTGTCTGGAGCGTGATCGACCGGCATCGCACGCAGTACGATCGCCTCGCGTGGTGGTTGCGACTGGTGGTGCGGTACTACATCGCCACCTTCGCGCTGAGCTACGGCATCATCAAGCTGTTCGCGCTCCAGATGGCCTTTCCCACGCTCAGCCAGCTCTCGACGCCGCTCGGTGATTTCCTCCCGATGCGACTGAGTTGGATGTTCATCGGCTATTCGTTCAAGTACCAGTTCTTCTCGGGGCTCGCCGAGACGGTGGCGGGGCTCCTGCTGTTGTACCGGCGGACGGTGACGGCCGGGCTGCTGGCGGCGACTGGGGCGTTCCTGAACGTCGTGATGATCAACGTGTCGTACGACGTTCCGGTCAAGCTGTTCGCGAGCCACCTGTTGTTTGCCTGCCTGTTCATGCTCGCGCTCGACGCGCCGCGCCTCATCAACTTTCTCGTGCTCAACCGGGCGACGCCGGCCACGACGGCCTACGACTTCCCGTTCACCATGGGTTGGCAGCGCTGGGGAGCGCGCGCGGTCAAAGTGTTCATCGTCGTGCAGGTGCTGGTGCTGCCGATGTGGAGCGGCTGGACGCGCTACCAGGCGGCGACGGGGCCGCAACCCACGGGGCCCTTCCCCGTCGGCGTCTATCAGGTGCAACGGTTCGTAGTCAACGGGACCGAAGTGCCGTACGCGATGGGCGACTCGCTCCGCTGGAACGACGTGATCTTCGACAACAGCAGCGCCGGGAGCGTGGGGACGCGCGATCCGGTGTTCTGGCAGCGGTATCGTCGCGGCTACTTCCGGTACGCGGCCGACAGCAGCAGGCGCCTGGCGAGCGTGTGGAAGACCTCGACGATCCCGGGCGACAGTACGTTCCTCTTCACGATGCGATACGACGTGCGCGATTCGCTGCACGTGCAACTGCACACGATGATCAGGGGCGACTCGGTGCACGCGGAGCTGGTGCGCATCCCGCGGCACTTCCAGCTCGCGGAGCGGCAGTTTCACTGGATCTCGGAGTACAATCGCTGACGGGACGAACACCGTGCCGGGTGAGGGTGCGGCGTCGACGTGTCTTCAGTCGAGCGACTGGCTCACGACCGACATCAGCTCACGGGCGGTGAAGGGGCGGGCCAGGAATCGTACGCGCCCGCCATCGGGGGTGTCATCGCGCGGCACGTCATCGACCAGCACGATGGCCCGGCACTCCGGGAAGGTCGCGATCACGTTGCTGGCGCGCTCGTCGGCGACGATGAGATCGAGCGCATGTTGTGCGGCGCTCAGGTGGGCGATGCTGACCGTCGGGGCCTCGATCGCACGGAGGTCGCGGCGCGCGCGCAGGCACTCTGTCACATAGTGCCGCAGGTCGGCGTCGCCGGCCACGATGAGCACCGTTAGGCGCTGCCCCTCGTCGACTACGGCTGGTGCGAGCGAGGGTTGCCCCCCGTCATCGCCGTCGAGGGCGGCGACCTCCAGGCGAACCCTGGGCGAGGGGTGAGGGTCAGGGAGCCGCGTGCGCGACTCCCTTCCCTCCTCGTCAGGTCGCGTGTTCACCGCACGGTTCGTGGAATGTCAGCGCGCGATCGGCCGCTCATTTCATTCCGATTCCATGCGGGCGCGCCGGCCCGGTCGCGAACGCAGTGTTGAAGTCGACCACCTGGAACGCCCGATCGACGGCGAGGCTCCGTTCGCGCACGTCCAGCACGCGCACCTTGTGATCGCCCTCCATGTGCACCTTCCCGAAGTTGTCCTGGTTCAGGAAGTAGTCGGTCACCACCAGTCGCTTGTTGTCGTGCGTGAGGTGAACCGAGTGCGGCCCGGTGTCCTTGCCGAACGACACCACCGAGAGCTGCTTGAAACGTTTGGGGTTCTCGGTGTCGAGCATGACCACCTGCCCCGCCATGAAAGTGGCGAAGATGAGCCTGCGCCCACTGCGTGGCACCGCCAGCAACCCGGGGAGTCCGCCGCGCACCGGCGTGTCCACGTGCGGGATGACCTTGTCGGTGTCGAACGCTTCCACGAAGCTGCCGTCGGTCGGGTCGACGGAGTACATGCGCCCGGTGAACATGTTCACCGTGACCGCGCGTCCGTTGCGATCGCCGGGAATCAACTTCGCGTCCATCGTCCCTGCGTTGTCGGGGAGGAAGACGGTGCGCGTGATGCGCCGAGCGTTGAGGTCCCAGAAGCGGATCGAGCTGCGCAGCTCCATCGGGCCGGTGAAGGCATTGAGCGTCGTCACCGGATTCACGAAGTCGCTCGTCACCAGCAGGTTGCGCGAGAAGTCGACGTCCATGCCGTGCGGATTGAACGTGCCGTCGGCGGGCTGCACCGCCGGATGCTCGGCGACCAGGTTCAGGTTCTTGTCGAACTCCACCAGGCGTCCCCCCGCGCCGCCTGACGCCGATCCCATGTTGGTGACGAGGAAGCCGCCGCCGGGGAGCGCGAGGAAGTCATCGGTGATGCTGGAATTCGGGGCACGCGTGGACCGCAGGAAGCGCGGGCTGCGAGCATCGGTGATGTCGAAGAAGAAGATGTCGTTCTGCCCCTTGAGCACGCTCAGCAGCCCACCGCAGGCGAGGATGGTCTGGTCGATCGATGTGTGGCAGTGGTGCGGCTCGTTGCCGGTGTTGCCGGGGGGCGGGACCGGTACCGTCTTGAGCACCGTGCCGTAGGTGCGTGACGTGCGATCGAAGTCGATGACCGCCAGAAAGTCGGGGGCCACGCCGGCCTGGTCGCTCGCCCACACATAGAGCGTTCGAGCTTCTTTCTGGTGACCGCCATGTCCGTTGTCGCTGCCGTGATCGAGCGCGACTTCGGTTGGCATGATGGGGATCGCGGGTTGCGCGGTATCAGCCGTCGACCCGCACGCCGTACCAGCCAGGACCGCCGCCAACCAGATGAAGCTCTTCTCCGTGCGCATGACCATCTCCCGAGGTTGATGGGGCGACGGTATGCGGTTTGGCCAACGACACTGATCAGGGGTGTTGCGAGATGAGGCGACCGGCGTTGCGTGCAACGTCCGTGGTGTGCCGTGCAACCTGCGTGCTGTCGGGGCGCGCGCGCTCAGTCGCGCGAGGGCGTTGCGCGTCCCCGATAGGCCGCGGGCGTCACGCCATACGCGTCCTGGAAGCAGCGGCAGAAGTACGAGAGGGAATTGAATCCCACCGCGTAGGCGACGTCGGTGACGGTTGCCGTCCCGCCCGACAGCAGCAGCGCCCCTTCTTCGAGCCGCATGCGCCGAATGACGTCCGATGGCGATTCACCCAGCAGTTGCCTGATGCGGCGAAACAGATGCGACCGGTCCTGCGACACCGCGTCGGCCAACTCCCCGACGCCAAAGCCGGGGTCGGCGAGGCGCTGACGGATCGCGTCGCGCACGCGCGCCAGATACTCGCGGTCGGCCGGAGCGATCGCGGCCGTGGTGACGGACATCGCGGTGGCGATGGGCATGCCGCCTGACGCCTCCGCCTCTGAGCGCGAGGGCGGTGGCGCAGCATCACCGGAGAAGCGCTCGCGCCAGCGCCGGCGCGCGAGCATGAGATTGCGCACGCGCACGTCGAGTTCACGCATCTCGAACGGCTTCACGAGGTACTCGTCGGCGCCTCGCTCCAGTCCTTCCAACCGTTGGGCATCGTCGGCCTGCGCGGTGAGGAGCACGATCGCCAGAAAGTCCGTCTCGGAACTCGCGCGCAGCGTACGCACCAGCTCATGCCCATCGACGCGCGGCATCATCACGTCCGAGATCACGACGTCGGGAAGGTGACGCCGCGCGAGGGCGATCCCTTCCTCGCCGTCTCCCGCCTCGAGCACGCGGAAGTGCGCGGCGAAGTGGTCGCGGATGTAGCGACGAAGGTCGGCGCTGTCGTCCACAATCAGGAGCAGCGGCACATCCTCGCGTTGGGTGGCGGTTTCTGCTCCGTCAGGTGCATCGCCCGGCTCACTCGGCTGCTCTGCCGTCCCGGGCAGCGCCAGCGGCTCGACGGCCGCGACGTCGGTTGCGCTCGCGATCGTCGACGCGCCACCCACGCGCTCGTTCAGCGGACCGTCAGATGGGATGGTGGCGGTGAATGCGGTCCCGTCGCTCCCGCTCACCACGTCGATCGTTCCGCCGTGCAGTTCGACCAGCTCCTTCACGAGGGAGAGCCCGATCCCGGTCCCCGGCTGCGTGCGCGTCGCCGATTCGTCCACCTGGTAGAATCGCTCAAAGACGTGGGCCACACGATCCAGGGGGATGCCGGGGCCTGAATCACGCACCACGAACCGTGCCGATGTGTGGTCATGCGAGAGTGCGACGTGCACGGCGCCGCCCCCCGGCGTGAACTTGATGGCGTTGGAGAGGAGGTTGGTGAGGATCTTCTCCAACGCATCGGCGTCGAACGCCCCTCGCAGGACGGTGGGTGCCTCAACCGTTAGGCGGATCCCCTTTCGCTCGGCCACCGGGACAAAGGCGGCGACGACTCCCCGCGTGAACGCCCCCAGGTCGAGCGGGCGTCGCACCAGGTGCATCGCGTGCGCCTCGAGCTTGGCCACGTCGAGGATCTGGTTCACCAGGCGCAGCAGCCGGCGCGCGTTGCGTAGCGCGAGATCGAGCCAGCGTTCTGCCTGCGCATCACCGTTCGCGCGCGCCCGGAGGTCTTCGAGCGGACCGATGGTGAGGGTGAGCGGCGTCCGCAGTTCGTGCGAGACGTTGGCGAAGAAGCGCGACTTGGCCTGGTCGAGCGATTGCAGTTGCGCGTTCCGGTCGGCGAGTTCGCGTTGCGAGTCACGCAGGGCGGCGGTGCGATCGTCGACCACCCGCTCGAGCTGCAACGCGCGCGCGCGCAGCCGCGCTTCGCGCAGGCGCACGGCCACGAGCAGGAGGAGGGCTAACGCCGCGGTCAGCGCCCAGCGGAAGAGCCCCGTCTCCCAGAACTGCGGGAGGACGCGCACGGCCACACGAATGCCGGGCTCGTTCCATCCGCCATCGGCGTCGCTGGCCTCGACGCGAAACGTGTAGCGCCCCGGCGGGACCTTTGTGTAGAAGGCGGTGCGCCGGTTGCCGGCGTCGACCCATTCGGCGTCGTACGGTTCCAGCCGGTAGCGAAAGCGGACGTTGCCGGGCTCAAGGAAGGTGAGCGCCGTGTACTCGAGTTGCACGTCGCGCTCGTTAGGGTTGAGCGCGATCGAGTCGCGTTCAATGGCGCGCGCACCCCCGCCGGCCACCACGCGCTCGACCACCAGCGGCGTCGCCAGGTGCTCGCGACGCACGCGCGCCGGATCGACCACCACCACCCCGTCCTGCGTGGGAAACCAGAGCCGTCCATCGAGTCCCTTGGCGCCGGCGGGCTGCACGCCGCCGTTGCCTTCGCGATTGCGCATGCCATCGCGCTCGTTGTACGCCGTGGAGTGGATGCGCGTCGCCCTGCCGTCGGCGAAGGCGTTCAACTCGTCACGCATCACCCAGAAGATCCCGCGATTGGTGTTCATCCACAGCCGGCCTGCGTCATCCTCGAGGATCTGGTGGATGACTTCGTCGAAGAGCCCGTCCCCGGCCCCGATGCGCACGATGCTTCCCTTCGTTGGCGTGCGCCCCTGGCTCCAGGCGCGCGGATCGATCCGCACCAGGCCACGCCCCTCGGTGCCGACCCAGAGCCATCCATCGGCATCAGCATAGAGCGATCGCACCAGGTCACTTGGCAGGCCTTCGGCGCGGGAGACGCGCGTGAACGTCCCCTCGCGGTAGCGCGCGAGGCCGCCGCCGTTGGTCCCCATCCACAGGGCGCCGTCGCGCGTGGCGGCGAAGGCACGTACGGTGGCCGCGGGGGCGCCGGTTGACGCGGGGAGCGCCGTCCAACTCCCGCGTTCCTGCCGCAGGAGCAATCCCGCCGCTCCAGCCCAGAGACGGCCGTCGGTGTCGCCGTACAACGCGAAAACGGCGCGATCGCGCAACGCGGGCGAATCGTCGGGGACGCAGGTCATCGCGGGCGGGGTGCACACGTACAGGCCGACCACGCCCTCGCCGGCTGCAATCCACATCCGTCCCGCCTGGTCCTGATAGAACGAGTTCACCGACGAGAGGTTCGCCTGCGAGGCGAGCATCGTGACGCGACCGGTCACGGGGTCGATGCGCCCTGCGCCCTTCCCCCACGTGCCGAACCAGACGTCGCCAGTGCGGTCGACGAACGTAGGGTACACGTTCGGATGCCCGAGTCCTTCTTCGACGCTGTAGGTCGTGAGGAGCGCCGGCTTGAGGCGATACAGCCCCCCGGCGTCGGTCCCCAGCCAGAGACTCCCCTCGCGATCGAAGAGCGAGCCGGAGACTTGGCGACGCGCCGGAAGGGTGAAGACGCGGCGGCCATCGCGAAACACGTCCGTTCCGTCAACGGTCCACAGGGCCGTTGCATCAGTCCACATCCGGTGTCCGAGACTGCGCGACGACACGGACACCGGAATGGCTGTGTCGCCCTCGACGCGAAAGATCCCGGCGGGCGCCACGGCGAAGACGGCGCCGGTCGACGGGAGTTGCGTGATGAATTCGACATGAAACGGGAGGCGCGGCCCGCGCACCTGTACCAACCGGTCCCGCCACGACCAGAGCGCTCGAACGCCCGTGATCCACAGCGCCCCCGATGCATCCTCGAACAATCGGGTGATGAAGTCCGCCTCGAGCGCGGGCTCGGTGGCCACGTGCGCGACGCGTCCGTCCCGATCGACCCGAAAGAGCCCCGCGTGGTCGGTGCCGACCCACAGACTTCCATCGCTCCGTCGCTGGATGGCCGACACGCGTGCGTCGAGGATCCCCGCGCCGACCTGTGCGAGGGTGTCGTGCCGGACTGTCCACAACCCGTTAGGCGCTCCCACCCAGGCGGCGCCGGCCGAATCCACAAAGAGCGTGACGAGGCCCTCGCTCGATTTCCCGGCCGGATACCTGAAGTGAGTGAAGCGCCCGGCGCGAAATCGCAGGATGTGCCCTTGCTCGCTCGCCATCCACAGCTCGCCGTCGCGTCCTTCCTTCAACAGAACGATCCGGTTGCTGGGAAGCGCCTCCGAGTTGGCTGAGTTGAAGACGGTGAATCGCAATCCGTCAAAGCGCACGAGCCCATCGAACGTCGCCGCCCAGATGTATCCGATGCGATCCTGGATGATCGAGTTGATGGAATTGACGGGGAGCCCGTCCTTCACGGTCCACGACTCGTATACCCACTCACGCGTTGGGAGCCCGCGAGGTGGCGCCTGCGACGTGCGGCCCTGGGGAGACGCCACGCCTCCAGCGATCGGCAGCAGGAGCATCGCGAGCGACAGGGACACGCCGAGCCTGACGACCAATCGACGTGCAGGTCGGGCGGCGCGGCAACCGCGTACAGAACGCAACGACACTCGGGTCTCCACGGCCGACGGGGGACGAGCACCGGACGGCGCAGAAGCTACTGCCGGGCGCGCGTTCCGCTATCGCGACGCCGCATGGTGGGGCACGGCTGAGTTTGCGTGCGCCAAAGGGATGGCGCGTTAGGCGTCCGACCCGGCGCTGAGTGCCTCACGCTGCTGCGCCTTGCGGGCAAGGGCGAGCGAACCGCCGGCGCCTGAGCCACGACTGCATTCACTGCGTCCCAGGCGGCGGTCCGGCGGCCCCCTGCACGCTCGACGCATTCGACTTTGCAGCACAAAGCCAGCGAAGTGTACGCACCCGACAACTCCGCGGCTTCTCGCCACGCCCCCCGATGGCTCTATTGCGGCACAACCTGCGAAGGCGTCCACGTTGCCGACGTGCTGGGCGACCCTCCTCACACCACTATTCGCAGTGCCCCTTCCGATCCACGAAGTCGAACGGCTCCTCGCGCTGGCCAACGCCGCTCGGCGACGTCGCGGAGCGATGCCGCAGGTGCTGGCACCCGAACTGGTCGACGCACACGACGCGCGTGACGCCGAAGCGCTGCTGGAAGCCCACTATCGTCCGAGCGAGTCGCTGGCGGTCTACGGGTCGCTCGCCCCGGGGCGAGCCAATCACCATGTCGTCGCCCCGCTGGAGGGGTCATGGACGGACGGCGTGGTGGAGGGGGACCGAGTAGAGGCCGGTTGGGGGGTGACGCTGGGATTTCCCGCCTTTCGACCGCGCGCCGGCGGCGGCGCCATCGCGGTCCAAGTGCTCACGTCGCCGCGACTCCCCGACGCGTGGGGGCGACTGGACGAGTTCGAGGGGGCGGAGTACTGCCGAATCCTCATCCCGATCTTCGCGACCGACGCTGCTGGCACGCGGACGTTTCGAACCGTTGCCAACCTGTACGCGGTCGCTGACGCCGCCTCATCCGGGGATGCCGCGTGAGGTGAGGGGCCGAGGCCGAGGTGTATGGTTGATGCGGATTCATGCTGTGGACCGCAACCCGCCCGGTGTGCAGTACATTTGAGGGTCCAGCGCCCCCCAACGCCTACACGAGGATACCCCGCTGCAACGCGCGAAAGCCGTCGAACTCCAACAGACGTGGGGCGACCGTCCCTGCGATCACCCGACCTTCTCCCGCGAGTACGACAACGGAGAACGCACGGGGAACTACTGCTGCACGCAGTGCGGGGCGTCGATCTCGTTCCGCGAGCGCGCCGAGCTCATGGCGACCCGAAACGCCGCCCCCCCACGTCGGCCGCGCGCCAGATAGCGATCACCCAGCGCTCGGCGGCGCGCCTTGGCCTCGATGCTCGACGACGTCCTGGAGACCGGGCTCCGGTTGGTCATTTGCGGATCGGCCGCCAGCGCGACATCGGCGCGAGTCGGCGCCTATTACGCGGGTCCGCAGAATCGTTTCTGGCTGACGCTGTTCGAGGTTGGACTCACCCCTCGCCAACTCGAGCCTGCCGAGTTTCGAGAGCTCCTGCGGTACGGCATCGGGTTGACCGACATCGTGAAGACCCAGGCCGGGAACGACCGTGACTTGCGCCCGGCCCCCAGTGATGGCGATGATCTGCGCGTCCGAATCGTGCGCTACGCGCCAACGATGCTCTGCTTCAACGGGAAGCGCGCCGCGCAGCAGTTCCTGAACACGAAGACCGTAGCGTTAGGCCTGCAGGGAACGACGATCGGCTCCACACGGATCTTCGTCGCGCCGTCCACGAGTGCCGCCGCGCGCGGTCACTGGGATCTCGGCGCATGGCACGAACTGGCCCAACTCGCGACAGCTGACGGCAACGCGCCGCCGGGCCGTCGCTGAGTCCACGTGAGGAACGCGATGTTCGCCATCAAGGCCGAAGTCCGCGACACCAGCGCCGAGACGTTCGTCTTCAGCTCGCAGAAGACGATGTACGGCGGGAAGAATATCGGCGCCGGCGATACGATCTTCATCTTTGCCAGCGAGAACGAAGGGGGCCCGGGGCTCATCGCGAGCGGCATCGTGATCTCGGCCGAGTCGATTCCGCCCAAGCCCGGTATCGCCAGGCAGACGCCGCGCGTGAGCATCACCGTCAGGCGCACGGCGCTGGCGACACGGCGCCTTGGGCGGACGGAGCTCAAGCCCTTCTCGAATTGGGATGACGGCCGTCCCGAGACGGAGCTCAACTTCAAGTTCTATCGCCAGGCCACCAACAAGATCGTCGGGATCTCGGACGAAGCCGCCGCCTTCCTGTGCGGTTTCTGCTAGCACGGCCGCACGGATCGCCAACCACGAGGACGTCGCATGCTCGCGAAGAAACGCCCGAAGGCCGTGACGCCGACAACCGGTGGCATTGTCACTCGGGAGATCAGAAGCTGGCAGGAGTTCTACGACGTCGTCGCGGGGCCGCAGTACCGCAACTGGGCGTTCAGGGGGCAGAGCGACGCCGCGTGGCCCCTGTTCAGCTCTCTCTCACGGCACCTGCTGGGCTACGGCATTCATCGCGATGCGTGGGCCGAGCAGGAAGCGCGCATCTTCCGCATCTTTCGTCGCAAGGCGCACCTCTTTCTCGATCATGTGCCTGACGAGCAGGATGCGTTTCAGTGGCTGGCGCTGATGCAGCATCATGGGGCGCCGACTCGCCTGCTCGATTTCACCTGGTCCCCGTTTGTCGCGGCGTTCTTTGCGCTCGAGCGCGCCACGCGCGACGCGGCGATATGGGCCGTGTTCATCCCGGCCATCTGGCACGCCTCAAATACCGTGAAGCTTCCAAAGCGAAAGACGGCCGTGTCGCCGCACGACCTCGGGATGCGGAATGCCGGCGCATACGAGTCGTTCTATCTCGGAAACACCGTGCCGTTTGTCAGTTCGGGCGAACCCGTCGTCATGAACAAGCGGTTGATCGCACAGTCGGGGACATTCATCGTCCCGGGCGTGCTGGATCAGCCGGTCGAGCAGATTCTCGCGCAGTATCCGGAGCCTGAGCAGGCCGTGGTGAAGTTCGTGCTCAAGACCGGCGACATTCGCGCCGATGCGATGAGCGCGTTCTATCACATGAACCTGACGAACGCCACGCTCTTTCCTGACCTCGACGGGCTGGCCAGGTCGCTGGCATATGAGCTCGAATTCCACTGGGCCTTCGACCCCCGCACGATGACGAGGAATCGCGGCTACGAACCGTAGTCGCCGCGTGTGGCGCGTGCCGTGCGCGTGGCAGGCATCGCACGCAGAAGGGTGGCGCCACGGATCTCGCCGCAACGCCACCCTTTTGCATTCCCACGTTGCGCCGCGACGGACTACCGCAGCTCGAACCGATCCAGGTTCATGACCTTGTCCCACGCCTTCACGAACGCGCGCACGAACGTCTCCTGCGCATCGTCAGCGGCATAGACCTCGGCGAGCGCCCGCAACTGCGAGTTGGAGCCGAAGATCAGGTCAACGCGTGTGCCGGTCCACTTGATGTCGCCGGTGGCACGATCGCGCCCTTCGAATACTCCCTGCGCGTCGGAGGTCGCCTTCCAGGTGGTCCCCATGTCCAGCAGGTTCACGAAGAAGTCATTGGTGAGCGTCTCCGGCCGCTTGGTGAAGACACCGTGTGGCGCCTGTCCGTAGTTGGCGTTCAGGACGCGCAGGCC
>CAZLLP010000030.1:35151-48504 GCA_964560345.1 uncultured Gemmatimonadaceae bacterium | reverse complement strand
GGCGCGGGCGTGGGCCGTGCGCTTTGCCATCCCGTCGCTCGCGGGCGGTCTCGCCGGCGCCCTCCTCCTGCTCGTCACGCCGGCCGACCGCTTCGACGCGCTGGTCCCATGGCTCGTGCTCGGCGCCACGGGACTCTTCCTGGTGCAACGCCCGGCCATGCGCTGGCTGCGCGCGCACTCGCCGACCGCCCACACCGACGGCTCCGTTCCCCCCGACCCGGCGCTTCGCCCCCCGCCCGCGTCGGCGCTCGCGTACCAGTTTCTCGTGGGGGTCTACGGCGGCTACTTCGGCGCCGGGATCGGGATCCTCATGCTCGCCGCGCTCGGCTTCATGGGCTTCACCAACATCCATCGGATGAACGGCCTGAAGAACTGGGGCGGGCTGTGCGCGAACTTCATGGCCGCCGTCACCTTCGCCTTCAGCGGGCTGGTGGACTGGCGCGTCGCCGTGGCAATGGCGCTCGGCGCCGCGATCGGCGGCTACGGCGGATCACGCCTCGCCCAGCGCGTCCCGCAGGATCGCGTGCGGCAGCTCATCATCGGCATCGGCTTCGCCAGCGCCATCTGGCTGTTCGTCGATCGCCTGGGGTGACCTGGCGCACCAATCGCACAGTGTGGCGAGCACGCCGCTGAAATTCGGAGCGATCGCAAAAGCCGGTGCTGCGGAAAAGCCACGGGTGAGCCGATACTCACCACACGCGAGTGTGTTGTGCACACCCGTGGACTCCGAGATTCCATCACCGCCAGGCGCAGCAAGAGAGCTTCCGGCACATGAGCGTGTTGTCCTTCTTTGGCGGCAAGTCCCGCAACGGTAACGGCGCACCCGCAGCGCCGCCACCTGCGCCTGCCGAAGCGCCTGAAGACAAGGGCGCCATTTCGAAGGAGACCGGGATCGTCCTCGACGCACTCGGCGGCTTGTTGCAGACGTACGGGAAGTACGCCTTCGACACCGACTTCAGGAACGGGGATGACATCCGGCGCCTGGTGCACGGCTGGATGCTGCATGCCACCATGGGCGCCCCGCGCCCGGATCATACGCAGGATCGTCCGTCGGCCGGCGTCTTCTATCGCGATTGGAAGGGACTCGCCCAGTTCATGGGGGAGACGCGGCGCGACGAGAGCAAATACGTCAACCGCGCCCTCGACGACATGCGCTCGGTGGTCTGGGCCTTCGTCGCGGCGATCCACCAGGTGGTCGTGGAAGAGCACGAGGAGTCGCGCATCGCCGGCGATCACCTCGGACGCATGCGCGTCGCGGTCGACAGCAATTCGACGGACCTGATCAAGCGCGAAGCGCTCGCCGTGGTGTCGGTGATGGAGCAGCTCATGGCGCATCGCAAGGAGCGTCAACGCCAGCAGTTTGCGGTGCTGGCCGAGAAGCTCAAGAATCTCGGGCGCGAACTCGAGGACGCGCGTCGCGAGAGTTCGCTCGATCCGTTGACGGGGCTCGCCAACCGCAAGGCGTTTGACGAGTACATCTCGCGCAGCATCGAACTGCACTCCCTGCTTGGACAGCCGGCGTCGCTCATGATGATCGACGTCGACAACTTCAAGGGGATCAACGACCAGTTCGGTCACCCAGCGGGCGACACGGCGCTGCGTCAGGTCGCCAACGTCCTCTCCAAGACGTTCCTGCGGCGCGTCGACTTCGTCTGTCGCTACGGTGGCGACGAGTTCGCGGTGATCCTGCAGGAGACGGCGATCGGCAACGCCCAGCTCCTCGCCGAGCGACTGCGCCGACAGGTGCAAGAGCTGCGTCCCATCGAGGTGCCGCCCCCGCCGGCCGGACACGAGGTCGATCCGGACGCGCCGGCGGCGCCGCAACTCACGCTCTCCATCGGCGTCGCCGAGTTGGCCGTCGGAGACGACGCGGCGGCGTGGGTCAAGCGCGCCGACGCCGCGTTGTATCAGTCGAAGCGTGCGGGGCGCGACACCGTCTCGGCCGCCCCTGGGGCAACCGGCGTCGCCGCTCCGGCCGTGATGCGCTAGCGCGCGGGGCTCCGCGCCCCGTTAGCTCCCCAACCGCTCCACGATCGCCCACTCCTCCGCCGTCAACGGAGTGACCGACAGGCGGCTGCCGCGCTGCAGGAGTTCCATCTCCTCCAGCCCCGCTACATCGCGGAGCGCCGGCAGCGTCACCGGCTGCAACGCGCGCACCGCCTGCACATCGACCATCATCCACGTCGGAAACGCCGGGTCGCTCTTGGGATCGTAGTGATCGTGCGACGCATCGAAGGCGGTGTGATCGGGGTACGCCTTGCTCGCCACACGGGCAATCCCAACCACCGCCGGCGGTTCGGCATTCGAGTGGTAGATGAAGACCAGGTCCCCCACCTCCATGTGGTCGCGCATGAAGTTGCGCACCTGGAAGTTGCGCACGCCGTCCCAGAAGGTGGTCTGCCTGGGGGCGCGCAGCAGGTCGTCGAAGGAAAAGACCTCGGGTTCGGTCTTGAACAGCCAGTAGCGCACGCCGTCACCGGTTCGCGGCAGCGCATACCGATGGAACCGCGGCGCCAGCGGCGCCGGCACGGGGGCGGCACTCGGCTTGGACGCCTTGACCGGCGCCGCGCCCGCCACGGACCTGGCTGCGCGGCTCCCTTTCGTCTCGTCGGACTGCTTGGCCGACTTCGCGCTCTTGGCGCGCTTCGCACTCTTCGCGCCCTTCGCGATCGGCCCGCCCTGCTTCTTTCCTGTTGCCATGCAACTCCTTTCCCGGGTCACGCGCCCGGGTGAGACAAGCGCCCTCCGTCGGCTGCAATGCCGGCGGAGGGCGCGGGTAAACGGACGCGCCGCTAGACCGCGATCCCCGAGCGCGACGCCTTGATCATCAACTCCGCGAACAGGTCGACTTCGTCGAGCGTGCTATAGATGCTCGGGGTCACCCGCAGCCCGTGGAACTCCGGGTGCACGATGGCCACCGTCATCACCTTGTGCTTGTGCCACAGCCACTGTTGCAGCTTGGGCGTCTCGATCCCCTCGATGTTCACCAGCGCGATGGCGCACGACTGCTTGTCGTCGAGCGGCGTGAGCACGTTGAAGCGCGAGTTTTCCGCCAGCAAGCGCTTGGCCCAGCGATCGCGAAGATAACGGAGGCGCGCCGCCTTGCGTTCCATCCCGATCCCGCGGTTGAACGCCACCGCCAGCGAGATCGCGTTGTGATTCGCCGCCGGGTGTGTCCCGATCTCCTCGTACTTGCGGATGTTGTCGTCCTGCGACGCCGCCGCTCCCATCATCGGCCAGAGCGACTTGATCTTGTTCCGCCGCACGTACAGGAAGCCGGTGCCGATGGGCGCATGCAGCCACTTGTGCAGTGAGGTGCCGTAGTAGTCGGCGTCGAGTTCGTCGCGCGTGAACGGGAAGTGCGCAAAGGCGTGCGCCCCGTCCACGAAGACCTCGATTCCCTTCTCGCGCGCCATCTGCACGATCTTCCGCACCGGGAGGATCTGCCCGGTGAGGTTGGTGATGTGCGTGACCTCGATGACCTTGGTTCGCGGCGTGATGGCGGCGCGGAACTGGTCGACGATGTAGTCGTCCGACGGCGGCGGCACCTTGAACGAGATCTGCTTGAGGACGATCCCATCGCGGTGCACGCGCTGCTCCCACGTGGTGATCATCCGCCCGTAGTTCTGGTTCGTGACGATCACCTCGTCCCCCTTCTTGAGGTCGAGACCGAGAATCATCGTCTCGTTGGCCTCGGACGCGTTGCGTGTGATCGCCATCTCCTCGGGATCACAGCCGAACATGCGCGCCAGGTCGCGGCGCACCGCTTCCACGCGTGGCTCCAGCACCTGCCACATGTGGTCGACGGGGATCTGGTTCGAGAACTTGATGTCGCGGATCATCATGTCCACGACATGCGTCGGCGCCGGACTCACCCCACCGTTGTTGAGGTTCACCAGCGTCCGGTCGTCGTCGAACGCCATCTGGATCTGGGACCAGTACGCCTCGTCCTCGGTGGCGCTCAGCGGCGTCTTCCCACGCACCAGGTCTTCGGCGCGGAAGAGCGTGGAGAACGCCGACGCCCTAAGGGTCGGAAGCGCAATGCCTGCGCGCATCATCGACGACATGAATGTCCGGCGATCGGTCATGCGGGCCTCGGGGCGAGGAAAGGAGGACGGCGAGAGCCCCAAAGCTGTGACTCGCTCGCGCCTGCGTCCAGAGTGCGCCCATCACGCGAGCCCGCGCGCGCCGAATCCCGGCGCGCCGTGCGGCCATTACATCCGCGAGGGCTGCGGCAACTCGAGGATGAAGTGGAACCGGGTCCCTTTCTCCAGCTCCGTCTCCACGCCCAGCCCTCCGCCCATCGCGCCCACCAGCTTCTGGCAGATCGAGAGGCCAAGGCCGGCGCTCGAGAACGCATAGTCGCCCGGCACCTGTCGCTGGCGGAACGCCTCGAAGAGGTTGTTCAGCACGTGCGGCGGAATGCCGCGCCCGGTGTCGCGCACCGAAAACTCGACCCGCGTGCGGTCGAGTTCCTTGCACGACACATCGACCGAGCCGGTGTTGGTGAACTTGATGGCGTTGGTCGCCAGGTTCAGCAGCACACGATTGAGCGCCGCGGGATGTCCGATGCGCACATCGGCTGTCGGTCCCGTGCAACGCATCGTCAGGCGCTTCTCCTCCGCCATTGGGCGCAGGATGTCGAGGATGGACTGCAGCACATCAGACACAGAGAAGGCGATCGGCTGCTGGTCCATCAGCGTGGTGCCGCCGCGCGCCAGTTCGATCACGTCGCCGGCGAGCGCACTCAGCCCAAACGCCGCGCTGTAGATCAGTCCCAGCTGTCGCTGTTGGATCGGCGCCAGTTCTCCGCCGGCGCCCGCGCGCAAACGTTCCGCCAGGATCAGGATCGATCCCAGCGGCGAGCGCATGTCGTGCGCCATCTCCACCACAAGCTGTTGCGCGTCGTTGCCGGTGAGCCGCGCCGCGAAGCGATGCGCGGCGTCGACGTCGAGCGCTTCCTGCACCCACTCGAACGCCCGCAGCACCCGCACGACGTTGGCCGACTCTGGCTGCAACTCCGGCGCTTCGGCGCGGACGAGAAAGGCGCGACGCAAGCGCTCGAGCAGGCGACGCGCTGGAATGAACGGCGGGAGGCGCGCCATGTCGCCTTGCTCTTCGGTGACCTGGCGACGGAGCGCGTCGAGCACGACGGCGAGGGCCGCCCGTACATCGACGGCGGTCGACGCCACATGCTCGGCCGGGTCCCAGGCGGCGGCGACGTCGTTCGCGGCGGCAGTGAGCGCGCGCCATGTGGCGCTCTCCATACCCGACTCCTCAGGAACGGACGGCGGTGTCACCGCCTCGCTCCCTGGTGTCGTCCCGCGTTTCCGCCCCTTGCCTCGATTCCCCGCCTGTGTCTTCACCGGCTGCCGTAAGAGGGTGACCTGCGCGGTCATTCGTCCAGCGGGGCGCCCATATCGTCGCGGCGGAAGCCGTGCTTCTCCATCAAGCGGTAGAGCGTCGTGCGATCGATGTTGGCCAGGCGAGCGGCCTTGGACATGTTCGACCCCGCCCGCCCGATAAGCTGCCCGAGATACTCCTTCTCGAAGTGCGCGATGAGCTTGTCCTTGGCCACGTGGAACGGCTCGTTCATCACGTTGGGCGGGAATCCGCCCTGCGCCGGCTCCGTCCCGATGTCGTCATAGATCGGCACGTCGTCCGGCAGCACCAGATGCCCGGGCTCCGTGAGGACCGCCATCTGCTCGATCACGTTCTGCAACTCGCGCACGTTGCCACGCCACGGACGCGACCGCAGGAACTCGATCGCGGTCTCCGACACGCGCGGCTGCGCCTCTCCCGTCCCGCGATGCCGCTCCCAGTAGTGCGTCAGGAAGTGATTGGTGAGCAGCGGGATGTCTTCCGGACGCTTGCGGAGCGGCGGGAGGTTGATCGGGACCACGCGCAGACGATACAGCAGGTCTTCGCGCAGCGTCCCCTTGGCGACGCATTCCTGCGGCAACCGATTGGTGGCCGACAGGAAACGCACATCCACCACCGCGTCTTCCTTTTCGCTGCCGACGCGCCGCACCACGCCATCCTGAATCACGCGCAGGAGCTTGGCCTGCAGCGGGAGCGACATCTCGGTGAGTTCGTCCAGAAAGAGGGTGCCGCCGTTGGCGATCTCCAGCAATCCGGGTTTGTCACGATCCGCGCCCGTAAACGCGCCCTTGCGGTGTCCGAAGAGTTCGGACTCCAGCAGCCCCTCGGGGAGGGCGGCGCAGTTGATGGGGACCATCGGGCGCGAGGCCCGGCGCGAATGGGCGTGAATGAACTGGGCGATGACTTCCTTCCCGGTGCCACTCTCGCCCATGATCATCACGGAGGCGTCGGTGCTGGCCACCTTGCGGGCCAACTCGACGGCTTTGCGGAACGAGGGCGAGACGCCGAGTAGCGTGATCTTGTCGCTGTTCCCGCTCTGCTTGGAGAGCTGGACGCGGAGGTCGCGGGTTTCCCGGGCAACCATCACGGCGTGCGAAGCGCGCCCCACCAACACCTGCAAGTGCGTCGCGGAGAACGGCTTGGGGAGGTAGTCCCACGCCCCGGCGCGCAGCGCCTCGATGCTCGTGGTGACGCTCGGGTTCCCGGTCATCACGACCACGATCGTGTCCTTGGAGGCCTCCAGCGTCGCCTTGAGGATCTCCATCCCGGAGACCGGCGTCATATAGAGGTCGACGAGGACGATGTCGAAGCGCCGCCGCTTGACCAGGTCGACCGCCTCATCGCCACGCCCGAGCGTGGTCACGTTGAAGCCGTCCATCTGGAGGACGCTGGCGCAGCCCTCGCGAAGGGTCCGGTCGTCGTCGACGATGAGCAGGCTGAGGTTCGCCTTTACTTCCGGGGAAATCGAGAGCGGGTCGCGAGCCTCGCCCTCGGGGGTATTTCCGCGTTCGCCGTCACGCACTGCAGCTCCAGTGGCCATCGATTTCAACCTGATCCGGGTACAAAGCCGAGGATTCGGTGCGAGACCCGGAGGGAGCGTTGTCGCACCTCCCCGTGTACTACCGCAGGCCGTAACCTGTAGTAGCGGCTCCGCAGCAGGTCTGCTGCAGTGTCCCGTCGCGCTAAATACGATTGAGAGGTGCAGAGGTCAAGCTACACTTGGGCGTCGAAACAACACCAAATGTTCGTCACATTCTACATGCGTGTTGTGTCACATCTACACCATGCTGAAAGAGGACGCATAGCCAGCCCGGCCGTAACGATCAGAAGCCATGGGCCCGGATTTGCGTTTACGTCCGGTCGGGCCCCTGCCGACCGGGGCACTGCCGCATCAGGTGCGCCCTTTTTGCGGTATAGTCGTCTAGAGTGCGTCGCTACCCAACGAAGACTTCGCTGACATGTCCGCCAATCTCGTCCCCTCCTCTGTCAACAGCGCGTCCCCGGCCCGTCCGGAGACCTTCGCCCAGATGCCACAATGGGGTGGACCGCCTTCGGCGCCTCCGGCCGAAGGGGGGATTGGAGAGATCCTGTCGCGCTCCATGGCGGCGATCAAGCGCTACAAGTGGCTGATCCTTGTCGTCATCACGGTGGGCGTCGGCGCCGGCTTTGCCCTCACCCGCTTTGTCTCACCGATGTATGTGGTGCAGGCCAAGGTGTGGATCCAGGACAACTCCGGCGGGCGCGGACCGGTCTCGGCCCCCGGCATCCTCAAGTCCGATCAGGCATGGGTCGAGCTCGCCCGCTCCTTCTCGGTGCTCGACAAGGTCGTCTCCAAGCTGGCGCTCCACGTGGTCCCCGAGGCCGCCAGCGACACGGCCGTCGTGCACTCGCTCATGCCGTCGGACAAGCTGCGCAGCGGCACGTACCGCCTCGAAGTCGACGGTTCGGGGACGCGCTACTCGCTCTTCCGCCACAAGGACGGCGATGAAAAGGCGGATGAGCTGATCGAGAAGGGCGCCGTCGGCGACTCCATCGGTCGTGGCGTAGGCTTCCAGTGGCAGCCGAGCGCCACGGCGCTCGGGCGCGATCGCACCGTCAAGTTCGAGGTCCTCACCCCGCGCGAAGCGTCGGTGGTGCTGGCGACCAATCTCGACGTCACCATTCCGTTCAACTCGAACCTCCTGCTCTTCCAGCTCAAGGGAAAGAGCTCGGTCATGCTGGCCACCACGATAAACGCCCTGGTGAGCCAGTTCATCGCCGAAGCCGAGCGCCTCAAGCGCGCCGGGCTCGAGGTCTCGTCCACGACCATCGAAGAGCAGCTCAAGCTCGCCGCGCAGCAGCTCAACGCCGCGCAGGCCGCCTACGAGTCGTTCAAGATCAACGCGATCACACAACCGACGGAGAACGTCTCGGTCCAGCCGGGGGTCAGCACCACGCTCAATCCGGTGATGGGACAGTTCTTCAGCGACAAGACGGCGCTCGACCAGACGCGCCGCGATCGCGAGGCGCTGCAGAAGATCATTGACGACGGCAAGACGCGCGGCGGCAAGGTCGCCATCGAGGCGCTGCGCGGCTATCCGGCGCTGATGGGGAGCAACCCGCAGTTGGGCAACGCCCTCGGGGAGCTCGACGTCGCCCAGGCGGCGCTGCGCAAGCTGGAAGAGACGTATACCGACCAGCACCAGTTGGTGAAGGACAAGAAGGTTCAGATCGAGCGCCTCGAGCTGCAGACCATTCCGCAGCTCGTCACGATCTCGCTCGCGGAACTCAAGAGCCGCGAAGCGGAAATGCAGCGTCGCGTCGACGGCGCGTCGATCGAGATCAAGCGCATTCCGACGCGCACGATCCAGGAGATGCAGCTCAAGCGCGAGGTCGACATCGCCTCGTCGATGTATGCCGATCTCGCCGGCCGCGCTGTCTCGGCGCGCCTGGCCGAGCGGAGCGCGATGTCGGACGTCGGCGTGCTCGACACGGCCGTCGCGCCGCGCTTCCCGACCAGCGATACCTCGCTCAGCATCTTCTTCCTCGCCGTGGCCGTGAGCATCGGCGCGGGGCTCGGCCTCGCCCTCCTGCTCGATCGCCTCGACAAGCGCTTCCGTTATCCCGAGCAGGCCACGCACGAACTCGGGCTCGATATCGTCGGGGCCATCCCGTCGTACAACAACCCGCGCAGCGCCACGGCGCGTCTCGAAGAGGCGACGCAGTTGGTGGAGGCGTTCCGCAGCATTGCGTTGTCGGTGCGCACCGCGTTCGACGGCACCGGCCCGGTGCAGCTGACGATCACCAGCCCGGGGCCCGGCGACGGCAAGTCCTTCACGTCGGCCAACCTGGCGTCGGCGCTGGCCGACAGCGGCTTCCGCACCGTCATCGTCGACGGCGACATCCGCCGCGGTGAACTGCACGCGGTCTTTGGTGACCTGCCGCAGACGCCCGGCCTCGTCGACTTCCTCGCCGACGAAGCATCGTTCGAACAGGTCGTGCTTCCCACGCAGCACCACGCGAACCTGTTTGTCGTCCCGTGCGGCAAGCGGCGCAAGCACGGCCCCGAGCTCCTGGCGTCCGAACGCATGCGCCTCCTGCTCGACGACCTGCGCTCGCGCTTCGATGCGATCATCGTCGACAGTGCCCCGCTGGGCGCCGGCATCGACGCCTTCGCGTTAGGCGCGGCGACCGGCTCCATGCTCATCGTGCTGCGCGCCGGCGAAACCGACCGCAAGCTGGCGCAGGCCAAGCTCACCGTGCTCGATCGCATGCCGGTGCGCATCATCGGCGCGATCCTCAACGACGTGGGCGTGATGCCGCAGTTCAAGTACTACCACTATCTCGAAGGCTACTACGGCATCGAGGAGCCGGAACCCAACGCCGCGCTGCTGGGCGCCGGCGACGGACGCGGGCGCGCCTAACGGCGCGCCACCGCGCGCGCGTCCCCGACCAGCATCGGCCACGCAGACACATCGCGCCCCCTGCAACGAAAGCGGCGCCCGCGAGATCTCGCGGGCGCCGCTTTCGTCTGGCGCCGGGTGGGCGTGGCGCCGGCGGGTGTGCTGCGGACCCTTAGGGGACGAAGGGGACCGCGAGCAGGTCGTGGGCCTTGGAACCATCCACGGCCTCGGTCCCACGCGCCTGGCGCAGCGCGCTCGCCGCGCGGAGCAGGAGTTCTACCGCGTCGTACGACGACTGCGCGAAGTCCGAGACGGCGCAGTAGCCCGCACGCACCTTGAGGTGACGCGCGACGCCGTCCACGATGGCCGGGGCCGACTCCAACTCCTGCTTGAGGCGCTCCACGAACTTGAGTGCCCCTCCCTGGTCCATGGCCGGGGCGATGATGGCGAATTCGCCGCGCCCCAGGCGCCCCACCGCGTCCGAAGAACGTGCGGTGCGCTTGAAGACCTCCGACACGTGCTCGGCCAGGCGAACGTCGAGCTCATGTCCGGTTCCGGTTGCACCGTCCTCGGCGATCGAGCCGACCGCCACGCACGCGAGCGGAGAGCGGCGACGACTCGCGTCGGCGCCGATCTCGCGCGCGCGGCGTGCGAGGCCGCGCACGTTGTACAGCCCCGTCCCATCATCGATCAGCGACTCCTCGCGCGACTTGTCGATCTCGCGGCGGGCGCGCACGAAGAGCTGGAGCTTGAGCAGGAGCGCCTCGGCATCGATCGGCTGGCTGAGGAACTCCCACGCCCCGGCGCGATACGCCTCGAGCCGTTGCGCCCGGGAGGCGGGCCCCGCGGTCGTGACCACGATCGGGGTGGAGTCGGGAAACTCCGGATCGTCACGCAGCCGCTGGCAAATCTCGATGCCCGAGATGTCGGGCATTCCGGCGTCGGCGATCACCACATCCGGCTGGAGCCGACGCGCCAGCTCCAACGCCTGACGCCCGGTAAAGGCGCGCGCCGACGCGAAGCCCTGAGTACCGAGCACGGTCTCGAGCGATCGCGCCGACCACTCCTGGTCATTAGCCAGGAGAACGAGCGGCGGGGGTGAATCGTCAGGTCGCGGGTTGGCCATCGCGGTTGCGCACGTCCGAGAAACAAGTTCCGGCCTCGGCGAGCGCCAGAATTCGCCGGAAAGGTCGGCAGGTGACGGTCCTATATGCAGGAGTCGTGCAGAGGGCGCCTGAGCGGCAGATCGGGCAGAATTCGGTATTCTGCTCCACAAGCGACCCCGAACCCCCTCTTTACTTGATGCGGCAGCGCCACAGTTCAGGCGACATCGCAACGCCCGATCGCACAGAATCCGGCGCCTCCTTTTTCGAATTGTCACGCGCGCACCTTTTTTGGGCGTGACGGGTGCTAAGCCAACGTGATATCTGCCGCTGAGTTGGAACGAAGGGCTCCATCGCTCGTCCTGTCTGCAGAGTTTGGTGTTGCACCTCGCCGCACACTGGCCACACCCGATGATCGGCATCGATCACAGGGAAATGGCGCGTCGGCGCGGTGTCGTTGCACCCGCGGCGAACACACCTGAGGGACAAGCGCTACAATCGGGAAGCGCTCGGAGACACACCGTCATCGAGCCGACACTACATCGAGACGATCAGCGACTTGTTGCCGAATGAGCCGCTGGCGTACGTGTTAGCACGAAGGGTGCAGATTGGTGATTCGCGTATGAGATTCCATTACACGTCCCGCCGCGCCGCGGCGAATGCATTCGTGGGGCTGTTCGCCCTCGCCAGCGCCCTCATTCTCTCGGCTGCCCAGCTCACCGCGCAGGGGTCGCTGGGCGAGGGGCGCCGTCAGGCCAAACGCTCGGAACTGGAGCAGGCCGCCAAGGCGACGGAGCAGGCCGCCGTCGTTGCCCCCGACGCCAAGACCCGGGAGCGACTCATCGCCGAAGCGGCGGGGATTCGCCAGCGTCTGCGGAACGGCGACTTTCTCCCCGGCGACCGGATCTATCTGGTCGTGGTCGGCGACTCAGCGCTTACCGACACCTTTACCGTTCGCGGCGACCGCCGGCTCTCGCTCCCCAACATCCCCGACATCTCGCTCGCCGGGGTGCTGGATTCGGAATTGGGGACGCACCTCACGGCGGAGCTTTCGAAATTCTTGAAGAATCCCAATGTTACGGCCCAGGGGATGGTTCGCCTCACCCTGACCGGTGGCATTGCCCGGAACGGCTTCCAGACGTTCCCGACCGACCAAGCGGTCACTGACGTGATCATGTCTTCGGGCGGATTCGGTCAGAACGCGAAGTTCGAAGACACCGAGGTCAAGCGGTCCGGGAAGGTCATTATCAACAAGAAAGAGTTCCAGGACGCGATCCGAACGGGACGAACCGTCGGGGATCTCGCCCTGCGCGACGGCGACGAGATCTTCATGCCGGTCACGCAGGCCGCTGGCGCCCGTAGCCAGGGGATCGTGCGCATCCTCGCTGTGGCTGGGCCGCTCTTCTGGATCATCCGGTTGGTCGTTCGCAACAACAACAATCCGTAAACCCTCGTTATCGATGGATGTCAGGCTCGAGCCGACACCTCATGGAGTCGACAGTGCAGCCGTTTGCCGGTGATCGCCCAGTGCGGAATCCCACACCATCCCGCCGCCCCGCGCGGACCAAGGATGGCCGAGAGGCCGCCACTGGCGTCGAGCGTCCGCGATCGGTGATCGCGGCCACTCAGGTTCGCCGGGACGAGCTCGACGACGTCATTCCGGCGGAGCGCTCGGAGCAGCTCAATCGCTTCGTCAACGCCGGGCTGGCGGGGGCGGCGCTGCTGCTGGTGTCGCCGATCATGGTGCTCATCGCGATCGCCATCCGACTGACATCGCGCGGCCCGATCATCTACGCGCAGGCGCGCGTGGGTCTCGACCGGCGCTGGCGTGACACGCTGGCCCTTCGCGATCGCCGCAGCGAGGACCTTGGCGGGCAGGTGTTCACGATCTTCAAGTTCCGCACGATGCGCGTGGACGCCGAGAAGTTCTCGGGGGCCGTGTGGGCGCAGGAGAACGATCCGCGTGTCACGAGGCTCGGTCGCTTCCTTCGCCAGTTCCGCCTGGACGAGTTGCCGCAGCTCTGGAACATCGTGCGTGGCGACATGAACATCGTCGGCCCGCGCCCCGAACGCCCGAGCATCGTGGCGCGCCTGCGCGAGATGATCCCCGAGTATCGCGCCCGTCATCGCGTGAAGCCCGGGCTCACCGGCCTCGCCCAGATCAACCAGCACTACGACCAGAACCTGGACGACGTGCGTGGCAAGATCCGCTGGGACCTCGAGTACATCCGCACGCAGAGCCTCTGGCTCGACATCGTCATCATGCTCAAGACGGTGCCGTCGGTTCTCCTGAAGTTCCGCGGCTGGTAGCAACGAGCGAGCGCCGGCGCTCGCGGCATGACGTGCAACACAAAGGGCGCGCTTCTCTTGGAAGCGCGCCCTTTTGCGTTCGCCAATCCCACGGGTGGTTCTTTGATTGGTTCAAGGGGTTGTTCAAGGGGTCAGAGTCCTTGAACCAAGTTCAAGGGGTCAGAGTCCTTGAACCA
>CAZLLP010000030.1:0-35051 GCA_964560345.1 uncultured Gemmatimonadaceae bacterium | reverse complement strand
GTTCAAGGGGTCAGAGTCCTTGAACCAAGTTCAAGGGGTCAGAGTCCTTGAACCAGGACGCTGACCCCTTGATCCTTGCACCGTTCTGAACCCCTCAGGTCGGGACGGCTTCCTCGTCGGCGCTTGCCCCCGCTGCGGCCGGCTTGGGGCCGTCGGCGAGCGACACGTTGGCGCGCTCCGACGGGTGCAGCGGGAGCGGCTTGCGCCACACCTTCCCCTTCACCAACGCCTGCGCCAGGGGGAGCGGCTGGTACACAATGCTCGACCACATGAAGACTTCCGTGGTGCAGTAGCACTCCTTCCGCTCGATCTGGCCGCGCAGCGCCCGCGCTTCGGGCGAGTTCCAGATTTCGGGGAAGGTCTTGTTGCGCAGGTTGCCGATGGGCTTGTGGATCTCGCAGACGCCGACGTCGCCGTTGGCGTACACCACGCCCGAGATGCGCCCCGCCTTGCAGGGAATCACCTGGCGTTCCTGCTTGACCGTCTCGACCTTGGCCCACTGCAGCATGGGCTCGACCAGCGAGCCGCTGCGCCCTTCCTCGCGCGGAAGCCACAGGCGCTGGATGTACTCGTAGAGATCCTCGTACTGCTTGAGGCTCGGCCCCTTGAGCGTGGGGTTTTTCCGGTCGCCGCGAATGATGGCCAGGTTGTGGTGCTCCATGTTGGGGCACCGCTCGTACAGGTACGTCGTGAGCTTGCGGATCTCGTCCATGTTGACGTCGGTCGCCGTCGAGATGGAGTGGATCTTGAGTCGCGAATCGGTCTTCTGCAGCTCCACGAGCGCGTCGTACGTCTCCATCGCCTTCCGGAAGGCGTTCTTCGCGCCGCGGAACTTGTCGTGGAACTCGGGCATCCCGTCGAGCGAAAGCTCCACGGCAAAGAGGTCGAGCGTCGGCTCCTTGAGCACTTCCTTGAGCGCGGCGACGGTGCGCTCGGTGTAGAAGCCGTTGCTCGGGACGTAGACCTGCTTGACCCCGTTCGTGCGGATGAACTTGCGGACGATGTCGGCAAACTCCTTCCGCAGGAACGGCTCGCCACCCGAGAGATTCAGGTTCTCGATGTGGCCGAGCGAATCCGACAGCGCGAAGATCTCCTCCGCGGACATGTCATCGCGCTTGTTCAGGCTGGTCCAGTAGAAACAGTGTTCGCACTTCATGTTGCAAATACTGTTGATGAACAGGACCAGGAACGGCGGCGACGGGAGATCGCGGTAGGAGTAGCTGGTCAGGCGCGCGTGTCTCGCCAGTCGTGAAATCGGGTTCATTCCGCTTCTCGCAGTGTTGGAGGGAGGCGCCGACGTGCCGGCGCCCTGCCGCCTCGTACTCGGCATGTGTCCGGTTGCAATCCATGTGCCTTGGCTCCCCTTTCAGAGTGGGAAGGCACGCGCGAGCAACTACTTATGAGGCGTCGACCACCCGTCCGAGTTCCTCACCGGGACGGATCGGGCCGCGCAGGTAGCCAAATGCCTCGCCGGCCGCCCACGCGTATAAAAACGCAACAGTCAGCGGAAGGGCACGAAGAAAGGCCCCCCGGTCCTCGCCGGCGGCCGCCTTCCCGATGCGTGCGAGCAGGACCAGCGGGAGAATCGGCGTCATGGCGATGAGCGGGAGCCGCCTGGCCCGCGGGTCTTCGGTGAGGCGCGCGCGCGCATAGTCCCACCCGTGTTCGTAGCGGTTCTTGAGGAACTCGCCGAAGCGGTACCGGTGATCGTGAATGATCCGCGCGTCGGGGGCAAAGGCGAGTGTGCGCCCCTCCGCCGCCAGCCGGTCGTGCACCACATTCTCCCACGCCCCTTCGCTGCACCACTCGGCGATGCGCGGCACGTCGCGCTGGCGATACGCCATGTTGGCCATGGTCAGCAGCGGGACGGCGGCGGTGCCGGCCGGGCGCGCGTAGCTGTAGAAGCCGTAGTCCGAGAGGTAGGCAGCCCACGAGATCGCGTTGCTCCCGACGCGGTTCTGCATCCCGCCGCCGACGATGTCGATTCCCTCGCTGACGCGGCCGAAGAGTTGCTCAAGCCAACCTTCGCCAGCCACCAGGTGATCCTCGGTGATGGCGACCGGGTCACCGGTGGCGGCTGCAAGCCCGAGCCCTCGCAGGCGCGGGATTCCCGCTCCCGGCGCGGTCCACACGATGGTAGCATCCCGCAGTCGCTCGCGGACCTGCGCTTCCTGCTCGAGTGGTGCCGACCGCGCGATCACCAGTTGTGCACCGGTGCGCGCGCGTTCGGGTTCGAGCGCGGCGACCGCGCGCCACAACAGGTCGAGGCGCCCAGCCGACGCAATGACGACGGACGGGCGCGCGGCAGCGACAGCCTCGGACGTACCAGGGACACTCACGACGGAAGGGGTCGACGTGGAAGGAAACGGCCGTTGCGGCACGGGACGAAGATAAGTGTACCGATGGGAGTGACGCCCGAGGGACACGACGCGCACCAATCGGTGTCGCGGAGCTTTCTCTCGCTGGGGGCAGGCGAGGCGGCGGCGCGACTCTTCGCCTTTGCCGTCACGATGTATGCCGCCCGCGTGCTGGGCGCGGAGGGATTTGGTGTGGTCGCCTTCGCCACGGCGGCGGTGCTCTATCTGTCGCGAGTGGCCGACGCCGGGATCGACTTCGGCCTGGGTGTGCACGAGGTCGCGGCCAACCCCGCGCAGCTGCCGGTGGTGGTCCCCTCGATCATCACGATGCGGCTGGCGCTCGCCGCCACCTGCATCGTCCTGTTTGGGGTGGGCGCGTGGATCGTGCTCCCGTCGCCCGAAGGAGGGATGGTCGCCCTCTACAGCCTCACGCTCATCCCGCTGGCGCTCGGCACGCGGTGGGTGCTGATCGGTTTCCAGAAGTCGGCCCCCGTGGCACTCGTGCGTGCAGCGGGAGAGCTGCTGGCGCTGGTGATCGTCCTCCTCACGGTGCACGGCGTCGCCGACCTGCGGCACATGCCGCTCGCGCAGCTGACGGGAGATGCGGTCGCGTGCGTGGGCTTCGCATGGCTCCTGCGCCGCGTGGGACTGCGCTTCGCCTTCGGCTGGCGCTCGACCGAGGTCCGCCGCCTGCTCACGCGCGCCGTTCCGCTGGTCGGGAGCACGGTGCTGGGGCTCGTCGTCTACAACGCCGACCTGTTCTTCCTGCGCCTCTTTCGCAACGCCGAGATGGTGGGGCTGTACGCCGCGGCCTACACGGCCATCAGCTTCATCCTCAACCTCGGCGTCACCTATTCGATGAGCCTTCTCCCGTCGCTCACGCGACTGGCGGAGTCTCCCGCACAGGAGAAGCAGCTCTATCTCGCCTCGTTTGCCAAGGTCTTTGCCCTGGCACTCCCCATTGCGGCTGGCGGTGCGATGCTCGCCGGTCCGCTCGTCGTCACCCTGTTCGGTGCCCCATTCGCTCCCGCGGCGCCGATCCTCGCCGTGCTGCTCGGCTCCATGGTCATCTCGGTGGTGCGCGACGTATCGGTCGTGGCCCTCATGGCCCGCAAGCGCGAGGACCTGCTCCTGCACACGGTCTGGGCATCGGCGGCAGCGAGCATCGTGCTCAACATCCTGCTCGTGCCGTCCATGGGGATGATGGGGGCCGCGCTGGCGACCGTGCTGACCGAGTTCGTGCGATTGCTGCTGGCGGTGGTCTTCGCGCAGCGGCTCGGCTTCCCGCTCCCGCCGGTCATGCGCGCCTGGCGTCCGGCGGTCGCCACGCTGGCGATGGTGGGTGCGCTCGTCGCGCTCCCGGGGCTGTCACCGTGGATCGCGATTCCGCTGGGTGGCGCGTGCTACGGCGTGGCCCTGATCACGATTGGCGGGTTGCGACTGAGTCGCACGCAGGGCGTCCAGCTCGTCGTCTGACGCCCCCGCGCCACGCATTGCAGCGCTTACCGGAAGGCAATGCGATTGTAGACCAGGCCAATCACGCGACCGAGCGCATAGCCAAGCACAAAGGCGTACACGAAGCCGACCAGGGCGCCGAGGAAGGTGACGCTGTAGCCGGGAAAGAAGACCGACAGCAGCCGCAGGTGCTGCCCGGGGTTTGGCCCCGACTTCACGACGAGAAAGAGCGTCGCCAGCAGGAGGCCGCCGCCGAGAACGAGCCCGAAGGCGATCCCCCACGCGCGCGCGTTGAGGGCGATCACCGAACGCTGCACGTCGCGCTCAGGAGTAGAAACCATGGTCGACACAGTCGTTAGGGCTAGATGTGGTCCAGGAACTCGCGCGTTTCCTGCAGCTCGGCGCGGGTTCGAATCGAGAAGGCGGTGATTGCCAGCGCCATGTTGCGGCAGAAGGCGACAAACCACCCGGCCACGAAGCAGACGACGAATCCCCACATGCCGCCCACCAGCACACCGCCCCAGCTCACGTCGTAGCCGGCGAAGTACGTCGACAGCAGTTCGAGCGGGAAGTCCTGGGCGCGGGGCACCAGGTGAACAAAGGCGGTCAGCAGCATCATCCCCAGCGCCCCCGCCACACCCGTGGCGATGCCGAAGGCCGCCTTGTGCAATGGCGCAAACGCCAACTCCAGCGCCGGAAGGATACGCTCCTCCGTCGTGGTGCGCGCCGACTTGCTCGCCACGACCTGCAAGTGCGTTCGCCCTTCGCCTGCGTTAGGTGACATGATCTCCCCGCGGGTCTTGACCTTTACTCGGCGTCGGCTGTCCACGAGCTCCGTCGATGCTTGGAGGGAACAGGGGGCCAGCGTTGCACACCAATCTCGGCGTACGCTTCGACCGTGGGATTGGGCAGCGGTGCCCCCACGACCTGGTGCAGGAACAGTCCGATTCCGAACGAGATCCCGTTCAGAATGTAGTACAGGAGGTGCATCGGAATCACGCGCAGCGCGAAGATCGGCCCCCGCACGCGCGCGAAAAAGCCGAAGAGCGGCGCATTGATTACGAGCACCGCCAGCGGTCCAAGCAAGGCGATACCTGCAATGAGGGCCGACCGTTCCCACGCGGCCACGAGCAGGAGGAGCATCCCCAGCCACACCAGGACGGTGTTGAGCTTTTCCGTCCATCGGAGGCTCAGTTCGCTCGACGACATCACCGTCTTCTTGTGTGCGAGCAGCCGTGCCCACGGTATACCACGATCGCGCAGGTCCGTTCGCACAACACCGGAAAACGTCCAATGCTTGAGGTGCGTGACCTGGATACCGGGGACGAGCAGAATCTTGTAGCCCAGCTGACGCAGGCGCCCGCCGAGTTCGATGTCCTCGATCTGCGGCCGCGCGAAGTGCCACTCGTCGTACATCCCCGCTTCCTCGAACGCCGCACGCCGCACCGCCCCGGCACCGGCCCAGAACGTCTCGGCCTCGCCGGCGTTGCGCTGGTGCGTGTAGTGGTGCAGCAGGTTGCGGTACTGTGAAACAAAGGTCTCGGCGGCGGGCTCCAGGTCGTACGATCCAAAGACGGCCCCCGCCTCCGGATTGCCCTCCAGGACTTCGACGAACCGGCGCATCGTGTCGCGATGCACCACCACGTCGGAGTCGAAGAACATGACGATGTCGCCCCGCGAGACTTCAAAGCCGCGGTTGCGTGCGTAGGCCGGACCGTGCGGCGTGCCGGGGATGCGCACGACGGTGTCTGCATAACGAGCGGCGATCGACGGGGTATCGTCACCGCTCGCGTCGTCCACGATGATGAGCTCCCAGCGTTCGCGCGGGTAGTCGCTCGCCATCAAGGCGTCGAGCACGGTGGGGAGGAAATGTCCCGCGCGATGCGCCGGCATCACGATCGAACAGAACGGGCGTGCGTCGGTCATGCCGCCCTCCCGACGCCCTGTACGAGGCGTCGCACGCGTCGCGCCTGCGCGCGAAGCCAGAGACGGCCGCGGAAGGCGGTCGTCCCCCAGGCTTCGAGCTGCCCAGGATCGCGGAAATAATACATGTCGAGTCTCGGAAGAAGCGCGCGATCATCGTCACGATGCAGCACGCGAAGTTCAGTCGTACACGCGAGGGCGAAGACGTCGCGAACCACCGACGCCGCCGTCTCGTCGACCGCCCCGTAGGGATAAGCGAAGCTCGTCGGGCGAACGCCGGCCTCGGCCACGATGCGTTCGAGGCAGCCAGCCACTTCGTCCTCGAGCGCCGCCCCGCGCACGCGCGTGAGGTCGCGATGGCGCCGCGTGTGCGCGCCGAGCGTGATGCCTCGCTGCGCCATGCGCTGCAGCGTGGGCCACGACATCAGCGGAAGCGTGGGAATGCCCGGCGACGACGCTCCCCCCCAGTCGTTCGTGCGCCCCACGTGCTCGGGGACGACGTAGACCGTCGCCGGGAGGGCGTGCTCGAGAAGCAGCTCGGCGCATTCGGTCGCGAAATTCTCGAACCCGTCGTCGAAGGTGATCGCGACCGCGTCCTGCGTGTCGTCTGCCCGCACCAGCTCATCGAGCGGGAGCACTTTGACGCCCCCCGCTGCCAGCCACCTCACGTGCGCACGAAACGCCGAGGGGCTCACCGAAATCGGAGAGCCGGACTCGTCGATCGAATGGTACGTGAGGATTGCGCGCATCAGGCGTTAGTGATGTACCGCACCAGCGGGGAGCTTGGCCGGCGCGTGCGCGGTGATCCGCGCACGCTGGTCGGCCACGACATCGCGTACGATCTCTTCAAGAGACGTGCGCGGACGAAAGCCAGTCACGCGCTCGAGCTTGGAGACGTCGGGGACGCGCCGCATCATGTCCTCGAAGCCGGCCGCGTAGGCTTCACCGTACGGGATAAGCCGGATTTCCGACGTGCTCCCCGCCGCATCGCGCACCTGTTCGGCGAGCGCGCGGATGGTGACTTCCTGCGTCGACCCGACGTTGAAGACCTCGCCGATCGCCTCGGGCGCCGCCATCAGGCGCAGGAGCGCCTCGACGGCGTCGCGCACGTGGCCAAAGCAGCGCGACTGGTCGCCGGAGCCGTACACCGTGATGGGCTCGTTGCGGATGGCCTGCGCGGCGAAGTTCGGGAGCACCATCCCGTACTGCCCGGTCTGGCGCGGGCCGACGGTGTTGAAGAAGCGCGTCACGATGACCGGCACACCCTGTTCGCGCAGGTACGCGAGGGCGAGCCACTCGTCGAGCGCCTTGGAGCAGGCGTAGGCCCAGCGCGAGTGCGTCGTGGGGCCAAGCTGCAGGTCCTGGTCTTCACGGAAGGGGAACGACATCGACTTGCCGTAGACTTCGGACGTCGACGCCACCACCACCAACTTCTTCTTGCGTGCGGCGGCGCCGAGGACGACCTCGGTGGCGCGCACGTTGGTCTCGATGGTGTGGACCGGCCGCTCGACGATGAGCTTCACCCCCACCGCTGCCGCCAGGTGCACGGTGACGTCGGCGCTGTCCACCAACTCGGAGACGAGCGGCACATCGAGCGCCGATCCGATGCGGTAGGAGAACCCCGGGCGCCCGATCAGGTGCTCGATGTTCTCCATGCTTCCGGTCGACAGGTCGTCGAGGACCTGCACGCGATCGCCGCGATCGAGGAGACGCTCCGCGAGGTGAGAGCCAATGAACCCGCAGCCACCGGTAATGAGGACCTTCACGCGACCTCCAGCTGTGCTAGCGCGTCCAGGACGCGAGTGTGTGCGCGGCGCACCGCGGCGCGCCGGACGATCTCAAGGTACTGCGGAATGACGACGTGCTCGGACCAGCGATCGGCGTACGCGCGATAGCCGGCCCGCGAGAGTTGCGCACGATACGCGGCATCCTGCTGGATGCGACGCATGGCGGAGAGGAGTTCGTCCTGCGAGTCGAAGAGCTCGCCCCCGCCGGACGTTTCGACGATCTCGGGAAAGGGGCCGAGTCGGCGCGCGATCACCGGCGTCCCCTGACGGAACGATTCGATCAGCACGATGCCGAAGGTCTCGTAGCAGATCGACGGGACCACGAGGGCCAGGGCATGCTGATAGTACTGCCGCAGCTCCTCGGGCGCGACTCGGCCCAGGAACTTGACGTTAGGCATCCCCTCGGCGAGCTGCTGGAGCGATGCCATGTAGTTTCCGTCGCCGGCGATGAGCAGGTCGGCGTCGGGGAAGTTGCGAAAGACCGGGATGACGTCCTGCAGCCCCTTGATGAGCTCGAGGCGCCCGACAAAGAAGAAGTACGGGCGCTCGTGCGGCGATGCCCCGGTGGCCACCGGCACGTCGGCAGTCTCGGGATCGGGGAGGAAGTACGGCAGGACCTCCATGTCGCGACCGAGGCCGAACTCGCGGTGCTTGCGGCGCGAGAACTCGCTCATGGCGATCACCGTGTCGACGCGCTCGAGTTCGCGCTCGAGAAGCCCGGTGGCGCGCCAGAGTTGCGGCGGGCGCTTGTAGCTGATGGCGCACTTCACGCACTCGCGCCCGGTGCAGAGCTCGCGCCCGTGGCGCCACAGCACGTGCATCGGGCAGACGAGCCAGTGTTCGTGCGCCATGTAGAGCGTGACCGCGTCACCACCGTAGCGCAGCAGCCCAGGGCCGCCGAGCAGCGAGACGTTGTGGAAGTTCACGACGTCGTAGCGCCCGTCGCGCACGAGGCGCTGCAGGCGGGCGCCGTTCACCACCGGGTGCCCAAGCTGCTGGGTGAGGAGCGCCGAGACCATCGGCACCTTGCTGCGCAGCCGGATGACTTCGACCCCCTGGTCGTCATCGTGATCCGGCACGTCCGGCTCGGGGACGGCGCGCAGGAGGTTGTAGGCGTCGGCGTCGTGCACCACGGTCACGTGATGCCCGCGCTTGACCAGCCCGCGCGACAGGCGCTGGATCCCGATCCCGTCTCCCCCGAAGTTGTAGGGGGGATAGAACGTGGTCATCATCAGGAAGCGGAGCGCGCTCATGCGGCCGCCTCCTGGATGGCGTCGAGGGCCGCGCGTGCCCCGGCCTCCCACGTGAGGCGGCGCGTCTGGCGGAGCGCCGCCGCGCCTAACGACGCACGGAGCGTGAGGTCGCCGGCCAGGCGGCGCATCGCGTCGGTGAGCGCCGGGAGGTCGCCAGGGGCCACGAAGATCCCGCCACCGGCCAGCAGCTCGGGGAGCGGGCTCTCGGTGGTGGCAATGACCGGGGCGCCGCACGCCGCCGCTTCCACCGCGGGGAGCCCGAACCCTTCGCACTCCGACGGCAGGACGGCAGCGATCGCCCCCGAATGCAGCTGGCGGAGGCGTTCGTCGGGGACAAAGCCGGTCCAGTGCACCAGCGAGTCGGTCCCGCATTCCGCAATCAGGGCGCGCAATCTGCCGGACTCGCCGTGGAACACGTCCCCCGTGGTCGTCCCCACGAGCAGGAGGTGCGGCGGCGTGGGCATCGTGCGCGCGAGGTCGGCGTGCGCGCGGATGATCAGGTCGATGCGCTTGTGCGGGTTGAACCCGCCGACGTAGGTGAACCAGCCGGCCCCCGAGGTGACCCCGGCCGCACGCGCGGCCGCGAGGCTCTCGTCAGGCGGGACCGGATGATACGCCTCGGCCGGCGCCTCGACCGCCACGCGCAGGCGCTGCGGGGCGATGCCAAGCACGCGCTGCAGGTCGCGACGCGAGTACTCCGACACCGTCAGGACGATGTTGGCCTGGGCGATCGCCAGCTTCACCTTGAGCTTCCAGAACAGGCGCGCGCGCGCCGACGGGAGCGTGAGGTGCGGGAAGCGTTCGGCAATCGCGTCGTGAATGGTGACCACCGCGCGCATCCCCAGGGGGAGCGGAAAGTACGTGTAGACCGACGGGGAGAAGAAGACGTCGGGCGCGGCACGCCGCACCGCGCTCGTCAGGCGCAACATGTCCAACACGCTGCGGGCCCCGTCGGCCGCGGCGGCCAGCGTGGGCGACGCGTCGAGGGCGACCTCGACCCGTTCGACGTTCGGCGCTTCGAGCGGGAAGGCCTCGAAGGCGCGCCGGTCACCAAAACAGACAAAGCGGTGCTCGGGCGCCAGGGCGACCATCGCCTGCATCAGCTCACGCGCGAACCGACCGTAGCCGCGCGCGTTGGCCCAGCAGGTAGCATCAACCCCGATACGCACCCCGCGCTCACGCGACGCCGGCGCGCGGCATCGCCGTCGACGTGGGAGGAGCGCCCTTGGAGGTGTCGGGTTCGAGCTTCTGCTCCTCGTGGTACTCGTAGTCGGTGTTCACCGCCCACACATCGTGCTTCGCGCCGCGCATGTTGGCGATGGCCATCATCGCGGTGAGCATCGAGTGATCGGCGTTGTTGTACTTGTGCATCCCGTTGCGCCCCACGGTGTGGAGGTTGGGGATGCCGTCGATGTAGGTGCGCACCGTCTTGAGGTGATCGGCGTAGACCGAGTCGTACACGGGGTACGCCTTGGGCTGCCTGACGACGGTGCCATCGAAAACCTTGGACGGATCGACGAGGCCGAGCGCTGCCAGCTCCTTCTTGGCCAGCTCGATGAGATCCTCATCCTTGCTGGTCCACAGGCCATCGCCCTCGAAGCAGAAATACTCGAGGCCAAGGCACGTCGTCCCGGCCCCCGGGACCATCGCCTTGCTCCAGTTGTTGAAGTTCTGGATGCGCCCGACCTTGACCCCCGGCGTGTGGATGTAGATCCAGTTGTCGGGGAAGAGATTGTCCTGGTTGATCATCACCGCGACGGTGAGGAAGTCGCGATAGTTGAGCCCCTCGCCACCGGCGATGATGTCGGCCGGCGGCGCCGGCTCGAACGAACGCACGAGATGCTTGATGGGCATCGTGCTGATGAAGTGATGGCCCTCGATGCGACGCTCGCCCACCGGCGACTTGACGCGCACGGCGACGACCTTCCCGTCCTTCATCTCGAGCGACGACACTTCGTGCTTGAGCAGCACCTGACCGCCCATCTCCTCGATCTTCTGCGCGGCGGTCTCCCACATCTGTCCGGGACCAAAACGCGGATACTGGAACTCGTTGATCAGCGTCTTGATGGAGTCACTGCGGCGCTGCAGCGAGGCGGCGTTGAGGATCGCCTTGGCGAGCGACAGCCCCTGAATGCGCTGGGCGGCCCACTCGGCGCGAATCTCGTTGCACGGAATGCCCCACACCTTTTCGGTGTAGGTCTTGAAGAAGATCTCGAAGAGGCGCTTCCCGAAGCGGTTGGTGACCCACTGTTCCAGGTTCTCTTCCACCGGGTTCGGGAAGAGATGCCAGCGCAGGTAGCTGGCGACACAGAGGATCGTGTTCCAGATCCCCAGCCCGAAGAGCGCGTTCTTCGCCTTGAGCGGATAGTCGAAGTACTTCCCGATGTAGTGAATACGGGAGAGTCGCGGGACGCTGATGAACTCGGGGCCGAGGATTTCCTTCCAGAGATCCTCGACCGGCGTGATCTTCGTGAAGAAACGATGCCCGCCGATGTCGAAGCGGAAGCCCTTGTATCGCGCGGTGCGCGAGATGCCGCCGACGATGTCATCGGCCTCGAGGACGGTCACCGGCACGCCATCCTTTGCCAGGAGATAGCCGGCGGTCAGCCCGGCGGGCCCGCCGCCGATGATGACCACCCGTTCCCCGGGCTGGAGCTGTGCTACGCGACGCGGTGAGTTCTCAGCTGTCCCGCTCAAGCTATCGCACCTTCGAGAGAGAGTTCCCTGCCCCAGCCAGTGTCCCTGCGGCTTCACCAGCGGCCCAGGCGACGACGAAAAGAATCAGCAGCGGCAACGACCAGACCAGCGCTCCAACATGCCGCCGTTTGGCGAGCACTCTCGACACGGTTCGGTAGAACAGGACCGGGGGGAGAGCCAACGACGACAGCAGGAGATAAATCCTCCTTGCAAAGCCCGCGCCTTGGGCGCGGTCAGCGGCGTACGACCGGGAGTACAAGAAGCGCTGCGAGAGGTACAACCCCAGCGAGTAGTGCATCCGGTGGCTCACGACGATCTCCGGACGACAGGTCAGCGGGATCCCGTCGGCACGCATGGCGTCGTGCAGCCGATTCTCCCACCCCCCGCCCTCAACGATCGTGCGATACCGGTCCAGCAGCGTCCGAGGGTAGACGATGTTGTTCCCCGGAAGCCACGAAGCCGGTCCCGCCGGCAGCGGGGGCATGCAGGCGCTGTACTCGCACAGGAACGCCGCCCAGTCGACGATCGTGCCGGTGGCGCCATTGTCGACCGGGCCGCCCACCACCGGCGTTGACGATGACTGGGCACGCAGCAACGCCCGAGCCCACCCCGCCGGTACGATAACGTGGTCCTCGATGACCGCGATGGATGGAGCAGTCGCCGCCTGAAACGCCAGGGCGCGCATGTGCGGAATGGGGGTGTTGGCGGGAACGTCGAGGAGGCGAGCGTGCGCGAAGTGCTGCGAGATCTCCTCGGCGACCTTCGCGCCTAACCGATTCACCACGAGGACCTCAAGCGCCACATCGGGGCGCTGTCGTTCGAGCGCGTCGAGCGTTTCGAGGAGCGCCTGGCCCCCGTTGACCGCCGGTACGACGACCGATAGTTCGGCCGCCGTCACCTACATCTCGCGCACTCGCGCGACGGCCGACTCGGCCGACGCGTGAAGCGTCGCGGACGCGTCGGTCGCCCAGTCACGGCGTGCCGAAGACGCGCCATACGAGCGCGAGGCGGGGCGCTGGCGACGGCGCTCGGCCGTGGGCGAATCATCGTCACGCACCGGCTTGGCGACCAGCTCGCGCTCGACGAACGGAAGCTCCTCGGTCGTGACCACGACACGTTCGAACGCGCTCAGCCACGCCGTGTCACCCACGTCCCCGTCGATGCGGACCGCCACGATGTCTCCGGCCGCCCGGTTGATCCCGATTTCGCGACGCTCGGAGAGCGACGATGCGGCTGGCGCTTCGAGGAAGAGCACGCTCGGATACGCGGTGTCGAAGGCGATCGAGTCGTTAGCGCACTTCGGACGCACCACGATGATCTCGGCGTCCAGGCGTCGGCAGGGCGACGCAATGCAGGCCAGCGCTCGTTCGAGGTCGGTGCAATCGCCCTCGGACAGCAAGACAACGGAAAGCGAAGCGCCAGAGGAGTTGCGGCGCGCGCTGGATTCGTTCGTGTCCATTTCGTTGCCTTCGGTGATGCGGTCCACGCGTTCACTCCGTCTTACGATTGCTGGCTCACGAGGGGGGCGAGCCCACCTGTCCGCTCACGGTGCCGAGGTTCCGACCCGCTGACTGCCGTTTACTGGTGCAAGGCCATTGCCGCGCCAACTCGCGCCGTGCCAGTAGCGGCTCCATCGCCGTAAGTCATTGTCAGGTAATGAGTAAACTTTCTACGAGCTCGACCGTACCGTTGCCGCGGTTCCCGAGGACTCCCGTCGGCGTGTAGAAGTGCCGCCACACGCCCCCCCACCGTGTGGGATGGCCGCCACGACGCGGAGAATTCTTCCTCAGGACAAGCCTTCGGCTCGCATCGCACGGCGCGCCGATCAGTCGATCAGGCGATCAGGCGATCAGGCGATCAGCCGATCAGGCGATCAGCCGATCAGCCGATCAGTTCGGCGATCCTGACCGCGTTGGCCATCAGCGAGTACGTGATGTTCTTGGCGGGGAGCCACGGAAAGCCGGCGCCGTCCACTACGTGCAGTCCGGCGAAACCACGGACCGAGCCATCGGCGCGACAGGTGTGCTCCTCGTCCCGGTCGGTCATCGGGAGCGTTCCAGCATAGTGCACGCTCGATCCGCGACCGAGGACCTGCACCATCCCCTTGGGAGCAATGCAGCCAAGCGTTCGCAGCGCCCGGCGTGTCGTCTCCACGGCGCGCCCGGTCTCGCTCAGATCGCGCGCGTCGTCGCCGTACTCCAGGACCAGCTTGGGGGCGTGGCCACCCCGGGGCTCGAGGCGCACGCGATTCTCCGTGCGGCGCGTATCGGCAATCCAGATGTTGGCCACGCCGAGTGCAGCGCGCATGCGCCGAAAGACCCGTAGCGACGTCGCGAGATCGAAGGGGAGCGGGGCGACGATGGGGTGCACCGCCGCCGCCTTCAGCGCCGTGATCTGCCCGTGCACATCGTGCCGCCAGTCGCCGGTGTCGATGGCCATGGCCAGCATGTGGAACTGGTAGCTCTCCAGCTCCACCTTGGCACCCAGCCGGGCGAGGTTCACGAACGGCACCATGACGTGCCGATTATCCATCAACCCCGGGAGCGACACATCGGCGCGCCCGCGAGCGAGCAGCGTCTCCAGGTAGATCTGCGTCGACGCCAGCGCGCCCGCGGCGAGGATGACGCGATCTCCACGGAACTCGATCTCACTTCCGCCATCGATCGGGACGGCCACCACGCCAGTCGCGCGTTCGTTCCCGTCGACCAGGACTCGCCGCGCGTGAACCCCCGGCTGGTACGTGAAGCGTGGGTGGGACTGCAGCTCGGCCAGGGTAAGACTGGGGCGATACAAGGCACCGCGTGGACATCCCCAGAGGCAGCGCCCCAACTCCCCGCACTTCTGCCGCCCGGCGTGGTCGCGCGACAGCACCGCCACCCGTGAGCGTCCGAGATGGAATCCGAGCGCCTGCAATTGTGCGCGACGCGACTCGTATCGTGCGGTGAGCCACGCAGAATGCGCGTCGGGGGTGAGCGGCGTGAGATACGGCGCGGTGAGCGGCGAGAATCGCTGCAGGTCATCGGGAGCGCCGGTGACTCCGATGCGAAGCGCGACCGTGGCGTAGTGCGGACGCATGGCCGCGCCATCGAACGGGAAGTCCTCGAACTCCTCGTCTCGCAATTCGTACGATCCGCCGGTCCACGCCTCGGCCAACCCGCCGCGCGCGTACGAGAGCATTGGGTGAAAGCCGCGCTCAACCACCGCTTCGCCCGGCGACGTCCGAAAGACGTACTCCTTGCTGGGCGGAAAGCCGTACGGCTTGGAGTGCGCCGAGGGATAAACGACCGCCTCACCGCGCGCGCCCAGGAAGTACGCCGCGTCGTCGTCTAACTGCTCCTTGAGCGTGGTGAACGACGCCTCGGGATGCGGCGGCATCGGGCGTTCGAAGCCCACGTCGAGCAGGGTGACGTGATGCCCGCGCTCGAGCATCGACTGCGCGAAGTGCACGCCGGTGGCGCCGGAGCCGACGACGAGGATGCTAGCCATGTCGCTTGGGCGCCGGGGTAATCGCCAGGAGCAGGTGCGCGGGGAGGCAGGTGACAACGGCGGCAGCGGTCGTCACCCCCCAGCGCACGCCTAACGCGACCAGCGACGCCCACGCGGCCATCGCACTCGACGTCACCGCCGTGTCGAAGGCCGCGTGCGTCTGTGGCATCGACTCGAGGACGGCCAGCGTGAGCACGAGCTTTCGGCGCAGGAGCCCAAACGGGCGCGTGCGCCGGGCATAACAGTCCGCGAGCGCGCAGCGCAGCGCGCCGCCTCGGGCCAGCGTGAGCAGCCAGGCATCGAGCCGATCGTCGGCAACATTCGCCAGCGATTGGTGAGCGCGCACGTACGCCGCCGCGAGGCGACTGTCCACCAGCGACGCCCCGAGATAGCCGGCAAAGACGGCGAACTCCCGTTCGAGTTCCTGCGGCGACGGCTGGGGAGGGAGCGGCCGTTCGGGTACGTGCCGTTGCACCTGATCGTGCGACGACAGCATCGCATCGACGCCGCGCGGCGCCGGCATGAGACGCGTGACGATCGGATGCGCGGCCGCCATCGCGTCGTTGACGAACGACGCGAGCTGCCCGGCGCTCACCGGGAGCGCGGTGCCGAGCATCGGCTCGACCGCCCCCAGCACCGTCCGAATGAACCCCAGCGGAATCGAGGTCGGCGTACGCGACGGGAGCGATCGCGCGGCGCGAATGCGAGCGAGCAGTGCCCTCATCGAAAGCCGCTCCCCGCCCCCGAGCTCCATCGGCGCTCCCCCAGCGGGGGCGTCGGCCGCGAGCGCCACCAGGAACGACGCGAGATCGTCCACGTGCACCGGCTGCACCGCGACATCACCGGTGCCAAGTACGATGGGAGCGCCCCCGGTGGCGAGGCCGGTGAGCGCCGCCTCGATGGGGCTCCCCGGGCCGAAGATCATCGTCGGCCGCACGATCGAGCACGGGATCCCGCTGGCGGCGACCAGCGCCTCGGCCTGACGCTTGGCGTGGGCGTAGTGGTACCAGCGCTGGTCGCGGAACGAGGCGGCGATCGAACTGACGAAGATGAAGTGGGCGACGCCGGCGTCTTTCGCTGCCTGCAGGAGTCGCCGCGTCCCCTCGACGTTCACCTGTCGCATCTCGCGTGGCGACGCCTTGCCGGTGGCGGCCGCGAGATGCAACACGACCGACCCTCGGGGCAGCGTGCCGGCCGGGATCGCATCGCGCCCAATGTCGCACGCCACCGCGCGCCAACCAGGCTGCCAGTCGGGGGAAGTCGCGAGCGATTCGGGGTGCCGAGCGAGCGCCTGCACCGACGGCGCGCCGGCGGCCGCCAGTTGGTTGAGGACCCGACGCCCCAAAAAGCCGGTCGCCCCGGTGAGGACGACCGGCGGTAAGGTGCCCGCCTTCACACGCGGGACCGGTCCCGCGTTCATGTGCGGGGCCGAATCAGGGGCGCCGAGGAACGGCGCGGGCGGTGGCGGCGCTGGGGGCGAACAGCTCGCGCCACAACTTGAGGCGGACGCGCATGACACCCTTGATGTCGTCCCAGGCCGTCTTGGCGATCTTCACTCGGCTGTCGTCGTCCTCGATCCACTCGACGGGGATGTCGGCGATGGTGTAGCCCCGCTTCTCGGCCAGCACCAGCAGCTCGGTGTCGAAGAACCACCCCTGATCCTCCACCTCCGGAATCAGGTCGGCCATGGCGGCGCGACTGATCGCCTTGAAGCCGCACTGTGCGTCGCTGAACGAGGTCCAGAGGACGGCCTTGATGAAGAGGTTGTAGCTGCGCGAGATGAACTCGCGCTTGACCGAGCGGGTGGTGCGTGATTGCGGGAGCAGGCGAGAGCCCGTGGCGAGGTCGAAGCCGTCGGCGACGATCGCGTGCACCATCTTGGGGAGCGCAGCCAGCTCGGTGGAGAGGTCGACGTCGGTATAGCACATCACGTCGGCGTCGCTCTGGCTCCAGGACTGCCGGAGTGCGCGCCCTCGGCCCCGCTGCGGGAGCTGGAGAAATCGGACGTCGTCGTGAGCGGCGGCGAGTTCCTTGGCCACGCGATCGGTACCGTCGGTCGATCCGTTGTCGACGACCACGACCCGCCAGCGGCAAGGCAACGAATCGGTCAGAAACTGCCGCACTGTCGCCACGCTCTTTGCCAGAACGTGGGCCTCGTTCAACACCGGAATCACGACATCAACGACGAGGTTTCGGTCCCAGCCGCCAATCTCATCGATTTGATAGACCGCCATCAGTCCGATCTCCTTGTGGTGCGTTCCGACGCCGTCCCTTCTCCCCGCAGTCTTGCCCCCCGAATCAGTACTTCCTGCCGCCGGCGACAGCCGATGAGCAAATGCTCGGCCACGAAACATTCCTGCCGCTCGAGGAACGCCGACGAGCGCTACCATGGCGAAAAGTCGGCCACGAGCTCCAGCCGGCGAATCGGCAGCCACGTCGCGTGAAAAGGTTCTAAAGCGGACGGGATTGCCGATCGAGGAGGCACATAGCACCCCGGATGACGGAGTTTTGGGCGGCGTTCGCCGGGTCTGGTCCTTCCTCAGCGCGGCAATCGTGGCGGTGCCTGTAGAGATCGTGCAACAGTTCAATAGTTTACGACTCGCCGAGCACGGCCGTCTCAGGGGGACCGCCACTCGCGGCCGATGGGCGAACGGTGGGACGTGGGGCGTTTTCGCCCCCCTCCCTCGGCACCAGCCTTGCTGAAGTGTGGTGGCCCAACGGAAGTCGCTCGTATCGCTTCACCGAACACCCCCGGGTCGTGCCTCCGACGTCTGCCCCCCAGCTCAACTCCGTGCCTTCATTGCTCTTTCTGCCGACTCCTCGATCGCCGCGGTGTCAGTGCTCGACCATCGAGGGGCATGGCGCCCGTCCCCGTCACGCGGGGCTGACGCGATGAGCCTCTCGTCGACCCCTGCCCCGAGCCGGTGGCAAGCGACCGATGGTCGCGGGCACAGCGTCCATCACCTGCGCACGACCTGCCGGGCCTGCAGTCAGGAGACGCTGCACCGGGTGTTGTCCCTGGGCGCCCAGCCGCTCGCCAACGCATTCCTGCGCGCGCCCACCGAGGCCTCGCAGGAAGCGCGCTTCCCGTTGGACCTGTACTTCTGCACCACCTGCTCGCTGGTGCAGCTGGCCGACGTCATCGACCCCGAGGTGCTCTTTGCGGAGTACATCTATGTAACGGGGACATCGTCGACGATCGCCGAGCATAACAAGGAGTACGCGCGCACGGTGCGCGATCGTCTCCGGCTCGGCACCGACGACCTGGTGATCGAGGTGGCGAGCAACGACGGGTCTCTCCTGAGCTGCTTCAAGGAGTTTGGCGGGCGCATTCTCGGCGTCGAACCGGCGCGCAACATCGCGGCGCTTGCCGAATCGCGTGGGATCCCCACGGCCAATCGTTTCTTCGACGAACGGGCCGGAACCGAACTGCGCGCCGCGCACGGCAAGGCGCTCGCGGTGATCGGCAACAACGTGCTCGCGCACGTCGATGACACGCAGGGGTTCCTCCGCGGTGCGGCGACCCTCATCGACGACGATGGCGCGGTGATCGTCGAGGTCCCGTACGCGCGCGAGATGCTGATGGGGACCGAGTACGACACGATCTATCACGAGCACCTCTGTTACTTCTCCGTCACGTCGCTCGCGCACCTCGCCGAGTCGGTGGGGCTGGCGGTGGACGACGTGCAGGAAGTGCGCGTGCACGGCGGATCGATTCGGGTCTGGTTCCGCAAGCAGACGGCGCACAGCGAACGCGCCAAGTCGATGATGGCGGAGGAAGCGGCCAACGGGCTCTCCACGCTCGCCGCCTGGGAAGGGTTCGCGCGTCGCGCCTCCGACCACCGTCGGGCGCTGCGCATGCTGCTCGAGGAGCTGCACGGTCGCGGCAAGGTCGTCGCCGGCTATGGCGCGCCAGCCAAGGGGAACACGATGCTGAACTATTGCGGCATCGACCCGACCCTCGTGCCGTACACGGTCGATCGCAATCCGCTCAAGGTGGGGACGTACACGCCGGGGATGCACATCCCGGTGCTCGACGTGAAGACGCTGCTGGAGCGCTCGCCCGACTACGTCCTGATCCTCGCGTGGAACTTTGCCGACGAGATCATGGAGCAGCAGCAGGCGTACCGGGACCGGGGAGGGCGCTTCATTGTCCCGATCCCCACTCCCCGCATCGTGTAATCCCATGCGCGTCGTGATTCTGGCGGGCGGCAAGGGGACGCGCCTGGCCGAGGAGACCTCTACACGTCCGAAGCCGATGGTGGAAATCGGCGGACGGCCGATCCTCTGGCACCTGATGCACTTCTTTGCCTCGCACGGGCACAAGGACTTCCTCGTGGCGTGCGGGTACAAGGGCGAATACATCAAGCAGTATTTCCGCGACTTCGCGCTGCGCGAGAGCGACTTCTTCGTCGACCTTCGCGACGGGTCGCTGGACGTCGTGAACGGGTCGCGGCTGGACTGGAAGGTCGGGCTGGTGGACACCGGGTTGGAGACGATGACCGGCGGACGGCTCCGCCGGCTGCAACGCTTCCTCACCGAGGACGCCTTCTTCTGCACGTACGGCGACGGGCTGTCGAGTGTCGACCTGGGGGCGCTGCTCGCCTTCCACAAGCGACACGGCAAGCTGGCCACGGTGACCGCCGTGCGTCCGCCGGCCCGCTTCGGCGGGCTCTCGCTCGACGGTGACCAGGTGCACGCCTTCACCGAGAAGCCGCAGGCCGAGGGCGGGTGGATCAACGGCGGCTTCTTCATCTTCGAGCCCCGCGTCCTCGACTACCTGGTGGACGACGAGACGATCCTCGAACGCGAGCCGCTCGAGCGGCTGGCGGGCGATGGGGAGCTCATGGCGTTCAAGCACGACGGCTTCTTCCAGCCGATGGACACGGTGCGCGAGCGCGACCTGCTGGAATCACTCTGGGCCAGCGGCCACGCGCCCTGGAAGAACTGGACATGACCTTCTGGAACGAACGCCGCGTCCTCGTGACCGGCGCCACGGGATTGTTAGGCTCGCACCTCGTCGCCGAACTGCTGCGCCGCAAGGCGTCGGTGGTGTGCCTGGTGCGCGACTGGGTGGCCGATAGCGAAGCGGTGACGTCGGGTACGCTCGGCAAGTGCCGGGTGGTGCGCGGTGAACTCGAGGACTACGAGACGACGCTGCGCGCGCTCAACGAGTACGAGATCGATACGGTCTTTCACCTGGGCGCGCAGACGATCGTCGGCACCGCCTCGCGGTCGCCGCTCTCGACCTTCGAAGCCAACATCAAGGGGACGTGGGTCCTGCTCGAGGCCGCGCGCCAGATGGCCGGGCGCGTGCAGCGCGTCATCGTGGCGTCGAGCGACAAGGCCTACGGCGAGCACCCGGTGCTCCCCTACACCGAGGATGCGCCGCTCATCGGGCGCTACCCGTACGACGTCTCCAAGTCGTGCGCCGACCTCATCACGCTGTCGTACTACCATTCATACCGCTTGCCGGTGGCGGTGACGCGTTGCGGCAACCTGTATGGTGGCGGTGACCTCAACTTCAATCGCCTCATCCCCGGGACGATTCGCGCCGTGCTCAAGGGCGACTCGCCGGTGATCCGCAGCGACGGCACCTTTGTGCGCGATTACTTCTTCGTGCGCGACGCGGTGCAGGCGTATCTCGCGCTCGCCGAACGGGTCCCCGAAGACGGCTTCATCGGAGAAGCGTTCAACTTCGGGACGGAGACGCCGCTCTCGGTGACCCAGATGGCCGGCGAGATCCTGCGCATCATGGGACGCGAGGACCTGTCGCTCACGATCCTGAACCAGGCGTCGAACGAGATCTCGCGGCAGTATCTCGATTGTGCCAAGGCACGTGCGCGCATGCAATGGGCGCCCAACTGGACGCTCGACGATGCGTTGCGCGCGACGGTGGCCTGGTATCGCGACTACTTCCAGCGTCGGGAGACGTGACCGGAGCGCGGCTGTCCACGCGTCCGTCGATCGCCTGGTGGGTTCTCGCCGCCGCGGCGATCGCGGCGCTTGTCGTTCCGGGGTCGCTCGAGGGGCTGGCCCCCGAGCCGACCGCCGAGCAGTTGCGGTTAGGCGCGTGGACCCTGAAGGGGGCGCTCCTGCTGTTTGGCGTTGGCGTCGTGGTGGTCGACCGCCTCACCGGGTGGTTCGATGCACGTCACCCTGCCAGGGAGATGGCGGCCGCGCCTTGGGATCGCGCCGAGCGCTTGGCGCTGGCCGCGATGCTCGTGGTGGCGCTGTCGCTGCGGCTCGTCCATCTCGATGGCGGGTTGTGGATCGACGAGATCTCCACGCTCCTCACCTACGTCCGGCGCCCGATGCTGGAGACGTTCGTGGTGTACGACTCGCAGAACCAGCACCCGCTGTACACGCTGATGGCGCAGGCGTCGATCGCGATGCTTGGCGATACGCCCAGCGCGTTGCGGCTGCCGGCGGTGCTCTTTGGCGTGGCGAGCGTTGCCGCGTTCTATCACCTGGCGCGCCGGGTGGTGGCGCGCGAGGAAGCATTCCTCGGCGCGGCGCTGCTCACCTGCTCCATGCACCACGTCTGGTTCTCCCAGAACGCCCGCGGCTACACCGGGTTGCTCGCGCTGTCGCTCGTGGCCACGGAGGCGCTGCTGCGCCTGGTGCGCCGTGAAGGGAACGTGCGCGTGCTGGTCTGGACGTACGCCGCGAGCATGGGGCTGGCCACGTGGGTGCACCTGACGGGGGCGCTCATCGCCGTGGGGCATGCGGTGATCCTCCTCCTGCTGCTGGTCGCGCCTCGCGCGCTGGGCGTGGATCGCGGCACCGCGACGCGTGACGTCGTCGTCCCCGGACTGGCCGCCATCGGACTGGCGGCGCTCGTCTCGATCCTGCTGTACGCGCCGGTCCTGCCGCAGCTCCCAGACGCGATCCTCAAGGCGCCGCCCACCGTCCCCGTGGCGGAGGGGGCTGCTCCCGCGTCCATCGTGTGGAAGAACCCGCTCTGGTTTGTCACCGAACTGATGGCGCGACTGGCGGCGGGGGTCCCCGGGGGGATGGCGGCGGTGGTGCTGGCGCTGGCAGTGCTGGCGGCCGGTGCGTTGTCGTTCCTCAAGGAACAGCGACTGCTGCTGGCGCTCATGATCATGCCGATGGTCTCGACGATCGGCGTGATGATGGCGACCAAACACAACCTGTGGCCGCGTTTCTTCTTTTTTGCCGCGGGCTTCGCCGTGCTCTTGGCGATGCGCGGTGGCTTTGCGTTGGTCTCGTGGGGGGCGCAGGCGCTCAAGCGCCCGTCGGCGCCGCTGGCGCGCCGCGTGGCGATAGCCGGCGCGGCGGCGGTGGTGGTGGCGAGTGCGCTCACGGTGCCGAGGGCGTGGGGGCCCAAGCAGGACTTCACGGCGGCCGCGAACTTTCTGCGGCAGCGGTCCGGACCGGGGGATGCGGTCGTCACGTTAGGCGTGACGAACGAGCCGATCCGGCACTACCTCGGCGTCGCCGCCGATTCGCTGGAGCGGGTGGAGGAGTTGCAGCAGGTGGAACAGGCGCACGCGCGCACCTGGGTGGTGGTCACCTTCCCGGTGTTGTTCGAGGCGCGACAGGCCGACGTCGCCGAATGGCTGCGCGGCCGGTACGACACCGTCGCTGTCTTTCCAGGCAGTGTCGGTGGTGGAGATATCGTCGTTCTCGTCCGGGACAAGTCACGTGCCTGATCACGCTTTGCTGGAATCACGACAGGGCTCCGTTGTCGAAGTCGTCGACACGTCCTTCCCCGCCGCACCTCGCCAGGTGTCGGTGGTGATTCCCGCCTACAACGAAGGACCCCACGTCGCCGAGCAGGTACGCGACGTGGATGAAGTCATGCAGAAGACCGGGTGGACGTACGAGATCATCGTCGTCGACGATGGATCGAAGGACGACACCTCCGCCAATGCCGCCACGACGCCGGCCCGCGTGCTGCGGCGCGCGCGCAACCAGGGGTATGGTGCGGCGCTCAAGCTGGGCATTCGCCACGCGCAGTACGACTGGATCCTCATCACCGATGCCGACGGGACGTATCCGGTCGCGGCCATCCCCGAGATCCTCGCGCGTGCCGAAGCCAACGACATGGTGGTCGGCGCGCGTGTCGGGGCCGAGGTCAGCATCCCGTGGGAGCGCCGCCCCGCCAAGTGGTTCCTCAAGAAGCTGGCGAGCTATCTGGCCGAGCGTGACCTGGTCGACATCAACTCCGGATTGCGCCTCATGCGCAAGAAGCTGGTGGAACGGTACGAGTTCCTGCTGCCGCAGGGCTTCTCGTTCACGACGACCATCACGCTCTCCTGCGCCTGCAACGGGCACGCGATGGAGTACGTCCCGATCGACTACGCGGCGCGGTTGGGCAACTCGAAGATCAAGGCGCGTCACGCGTACGACTTCACGCTCCTGATCGTGCGGACGATCGTCTATTTCAACCCCCTCAAGGTCTTCCTCCCCGTGGGAGCGGCGATGTTTGTGGCCGGGTTGGGCAAGCTTGCGTACGACATCTACAAGGACAATCTCTCCGAGAGCGCCGTGCTGGCGTTCCTCGGGGCGATGCTGGTGTGGGCGGTGGGGCTCCTGGCCGACCAGAACCAGCGCATCTCGCAGAAGCGATGAAGGCACGTACCAAGGCGGCGGTCAGCATCGGGCTCCTCGCCCTGCTCTTCTGGGTCCTCCCATGGGCCCAGTTGGAGGAGGCGTTCCGTCGCCTGTCGGTGCGCGTGTGGCTTGGGCTGCTTGGCGGCTTCCTTGCCGGTCACCTGTTGGGCGTGGTCAAGTGGCGCACGGTGGTCAACGCGGGGCGGGCCAAGCTCGGCTTTCGCGACGCGGTGATGTGCTATGGCGCCGGGCTGTTCACCAACCTCTGCCTTCCCACCATCGTCGGCGGCGACATCTTGCGCCTGACGATGGCATCGAAGATCACGCGCAATCCGGCGGCGGTCGCGTTAGGCGGGGTGACCGACCGCTTGTCCGACATCCTGGCGCTGGGCATCCTGCTCGCGCTGGGGCTCCTCCTCTCCACCGACCAGCTCCCGGGATTGTGGGGGCAGGTGATCACGGTGGTGGTGGTCGTGGGGGCGGTGGTGGCGATGGCGGGATTGCCGTTCGTGTTGCAGCGCCCGCTCAAGTCGTGGCCGCGCAAGTGGCGCCGCTCCATCGGACGCGTGCTCGTGGCGCTCCGCCATTCGTGGAAGACGCCGTCGGCGCTGGCGACTGCACTCACCTTGTCGCTGCTCATCCAGGGCGGCTTTGTGCTGCTCAACGTGGCGCTCGGGCGCGCGATCGGGATCGACCTCGACGTCTCGGTGTGGCTCATCGCCTGGCCGGCGGCCAAGGTCGCCGGGTTGCTCCCCATCAGCCTGGGCGGTCTCGCCGTACGCGAGGCCTCGCTCGCTGCCCTGCTGCTCCCCTTTGGGGTCCCGGCCGCTACTGGCGTCGCGGCCTCGCTCATCTGGCAAACGGTGCTGATCGGCGGTGGGCTGGTGGGGGGAGCGACGTGGGTCGCGCTCCGCCCCTCGAACGGCAACTCCGACACGTTCCCCGCCAAACCGAAGGTCCACGCACAGAATGTCTGAACCACGCATCCTCATCCTCGGCGCCGGCCCCGCCGGTCTCGGGGCCGCGTTGCAGCTCCATCGTCGCGGCCGCGGCCAGGCGACGGTCATCGAGCAGCACGCGATCCCCGGTGGCAACGCGTCGAGCTTCCCGTTTGGTGGGCAGCGCCTCGACTACGGCAGCCATCGCCTGCACCCGTCGAGCGATCCCGACATCCTCGCCGACATCAAGGGGCTGCTGGGAGACGACCTGCTCGACCGTCCTCGCCACGGGCGCATTCGCCTGCGCGGGCAGTGGATCCACTTCCCGCTCAAGCCGGCCGACCTGCTGCTGCGCCTCGACAAGGGGTTCGCCATCTCGTCGAGCATCGACATGGCGCGCAAGGCGTTGGGGCTGACGGGGACGCCTGACGACAACTTTGCCGGCGTGCTGTGGAACAGCCTGGGCCCCACCATCTGCCGCGACTTCTACTTCCCGTACGCGCGCAAGATCTGGGGGCTCGAGCCCGAGAAGCTCTCGGCCGTGCAGGCGCGCAAGCGCGTGAAGGCCTCGTCCTTTGGCGGGTTGATGAAGAAGGTGTTTGGCGCGCTCCCTGGGCTCAAGAAGCCGGGGACCGGGCGCTTCTTCTATCCGCGGCAGGGGTTCGGGCAGATCTGCGAGGCCTACGCGGCCGCGGCGCAGGAGAAGGGGGCGACGATCCTCTATTCGCATCGCGTCGAGCGGGTGATCCCGCCGTCGACCGATCGGGCGCCGTGGACGGTGCTGGCCACGGGCGAGCACGGGACCGAGCAGCTGCAAGGCGACTACCTCTGGTCCACGATCCCGATCACCGCGGTGGCGAGCGCGTATCAGGGCGAGATCCCGGCCTCGGTGCCCGCGGCGGCCGCCGCGATCCGCTATCGCGCAATGATCCTCGTGTACCTGCAGCTCGACGTGGAGCAGTTCACGGAGTACGACGCGCACTATCTCCCCGAGTCCGGGGTTCGCATCACGCGCTTGTCGGAGCCCAAGAACTACCGCGACGCGGTCCCCCCGACGGGGAAGACGGTGTTGTGCGCCGAGCTGCCGTGCGCGGTGGATGATGACGTCTGGCGCATGGACGACGAGGCGCTGGGGCGACTGGTCGCCGAGGATCTGAAGACGGTCGGGCTCCCGCTCAAGCGCCCCCCCATCGCGGTGCTCACGCGCCGCCTCAAGCAGGCCTATCCGATCTACCTGACCGGCTATCAGGAGCACTTCGACGCGCTCGATCGCTGGGCCGATTCGCTCCCGCGTTTCCTGACGTATGGGCGGCAGGGGCTCTTTGCGCACGACAACACCCACCACGCGCTGCGCATGGCGTACGCCGCGGTGGAGTGCGTCAACGGCGCAGGATTCGACGAGGGGCGGTGGCGCGAGTACCGCCGGGAGTTCGAATCGCATGTCGTCGAGGACTGAGCCGGCCATGTCGACGCCCAACCGATCGACAGCAACCGCGCGCCCAGCGGGTCCGCGCACGCCGGGAATCCAGTGGCGCCTGTTCTTCACGTGCTGGGTCATCTTCTGCCTGCACTTTGCCACCGATTTCGTGCGCGAGCACTTCCTCGTCACGAGCATGGTGGACGATCGCTCGTTCGACCTGGGGCGCTACTACGAGATGCACCCCGACATCTTCAGGAATCCCCCCGAGGCACCGCACGGCGGCGTGCACCACGGGGCCAATCCCGGCATGTCGATGATCGGCGCGATTCCCTATGCGCTGTTCAAGCCGCTGGTCGACGTGGTGGTCAACAAGGAGCTGGCGGGGCGCACGGGGCAGGCCGAGGACGCCGCCGCGTACAAGGATCCGCGCGCCAAGCGCATCGAGTTCTACAAGCGCGCGCGCGAGCTGGGCGTCGACGTTCGCTTCGGCCTGCTAGGCCTCATCACGATGGTCTTCTGCATGGCCCCGCTCTCGGCGTTGAGCGCGGTGATCGTGATGCGGTTGCTGATGGGGATGGGGTGGAGCGAGCGCGCGAGCCTGTGGCTCTCGTTCGCCTACGCGTTCTGCACGCCGATACTCTTCCGCACGGCGTATCTCAACCAGAACATCGGCATCGGGCTGTTTGGCATCATGGGGTTGGCGCTGCTCTGGGATCCGTTGCGCACCGCGGAGCAGCGCTGGTCGCTGCGCACGCGCCTGATGGCGTCGGGATTTTTGGGCGGCGTCTGCTTCCTGTCGGACTACAGCGGCGCCATCACGTGCGGGCTCATCGGGTTGTACGCCGTGTGGCGCGCGATGGACGAACGTGGATGGGGCGACGTGATCCCCACGGGGCTCTGGTACACGCTGGGCGCGCTGCCGCCGATCTTCATGCTCTGGTTCTACCAGTGGGCCTCGTTCGGCAACGCCTTCCTTCCGCCGCAGAACTGGATGCCGCCGGTGGAGTGGATCGAGATCGGCTACAAGGGGGTCGGCGGTCCGCAGCCCGATCTCTTCTGGATGCTGCTCGCCGATACACGCTTCGGGCTCTTCACGACGTCTCCGTTCCTCCTGCTCGCGCTGCTCTGGCCGTTCTACGCCTGGCGTGGTGAAACGAAGCTGCCGCGGCGTGAGGCGCTGCTGTGCGCGGCCATCACGCTGGCCTATGTCGTCTTCTTCAGCGCGGTGCAGTACACGCGCCTGCAGTGGGTCACGGGGATTCGCTACCTCATGCCGGTGATCCCCTTCCTCTTCCTGCTCGCCGTCGACGTGGCGCGCGCGGTGCCGCGCCCGGTCGCCGCGGTGGCGCTGCTGGCGGGGTTCATGGTCGACTGGTCGCTGGCCATGACGCGGAGCCAGGCCGGGGTGCTGCAGGCCATCTCGCAGGTGCTGCACGAGGGGCTGTCGCTCCCGGTCGTGACCACACTGTCCAAGATGACGGCGAACTACCTCCCGTTCCGGCTGACGGCGTGGCCGCTGTATGTGGTAGCGGCGGTGATGGTGCTCGCGATCTGGACCGTGCGACGCCGCCCGCGCCAAGAAATCGTTCAGGACCTGTCGGCGGCATAGCTCCTGCTCCATGAGCGTGGTTCCCTTTCCGTCCCTCGTGTGCTGAAACCGGCCGTCTCGAAGCCCACTGCGCCCTCGTCAGGCGCGCACCAGACGATGAATCGCTACGAGGTGAAGTACCTCGTGGCGACGCGCGACGTGCCCGGGCTGTTGCAGGACCTGGCGCCGTACACGCGCCCGGATCCGCACTCGCCGGAATGGGGATACTCGATCAGCTCCGTGTACTGGGACACCCCCGACTTCGCCCTGTTCTGGGAGAAGATCGAGGGAGTGAAATACCGCCGGAAGCTGCGCTTCCGCCGGTATGGTGACTCGCCGGAGGTCTTTGTCGAGGTGAAGGGGCGCGAGGATCGCACGCTGCACAAGCGGCGCGTGCGCTGGCCGTTGGAGCGTGTGCGTGCGGCGTTCGGCGAGGGCGAGGTGCGTGTCGACTGGAACCTCGTGCAGGACGACCCCGTCGCGACCGAAGTGGCGCTCATGATCGAGCGGCTTCGGCTGGAGCCGCGCATGGCCATCCGCTACCGCCGGCGCGCGCTGTTCGGGCAGTTCGATCCCGAGCTGCGCATCACCTTCGACGGGCGCATCCTCTACCACCCGCGCAACTTCTCGCTCGAGCACCCCTTCGAGGAGGGGACGTCGGTGGTCGATCCGCGCGTGACCGTCCTGGAGATCAAGTACGACCATCGCGCCCCCGTCTGGCTCATCAAGGCCATCGGGGAGCGCGGGCTCAAGATCGTGCGCATGTCCAAGTACTGTTCGGCCGTCGACAAGCACTTCTTCGGCGGCCAGAACACCTAACGCGTTCCGTTCGCTTTTCCTCTCTCACGCCTTTCCTCTCACCGGAGAACGACTTTGGACGAGTTCCTGCGCCAAGGCGCGCCCACCGGCAACACCTTCGGCCTGGTCGAAGTCTTCGTCGCGCTGGGGCTGAGCTTCGCGCTCTGCCTGATGCTCGCCTATTTCTATCGCCAGTCGCACCGCGGCCTCTCGTACTCGGTCTCGCTGGTGCACGCGATGGTGCTGCTGGGCGTGACCGTGTCGGTCATCATGCTCATCATCGGAAGCAACATCGCGCGCGCCTTCACGCTCGTCGGGGCGCTGTCGATCATCCGCTTCCGCAACCCGGTGAAGGACTCGCGCGACGCCGCGTTCATCTTCATGGCGATGGCCATCGGCATGGCGGTCGGGACCGGCTTCTACACCACCGCAGTCATCTACACCTTCTTTGCCTGCGGCGCCGCGTACGGGATGGCGCGCTTCGGCATCGGGAGCTCCACCCGCCGTGAGCAGCTGCTCAAGGTGCACGTCCCCGCGTCGATCGACTACGCCAAGACGTTCAACGAGCTGTTCTATCGTTCGCTGCGCGAGTACTCGCTGTTGAGCGTGGAGACGCTGCGCGACGGGAGCCTGGTCGAGCTGGTGTACTCGGTGGAGTTCAAGCCGGGAGCGTCGGACACGGCCTTCGTGGAAGAGTTGCGCACGCTGACCAACGGCGGGCAGGTCGCCCTGCTCACCGGGCAGGAGAACATCGACGTCTGATGAAGCAACAGGTCGAGTCGGTCCAGATCTCACCCCTGGTCGCCGCCTTCCGTCGTCACGAACGACGGCTGGCGGCGCTCTGGTTGCTGCTGACGGCACTCGCCTGCGTGGCGACGGTCGTGCAGCCGGTGCGGGTGCGCATCCTGTCCGTGCTCGGCTCCGCGGTCGACCGATGGGAATGGCGCTGGAACCAGCGCCTCGCCGACGGCGTCGCGCTCTACCAGCGCGGCGACTACCCCGGCGCGGTCCGCTATCTCGACGACCTCGATCGCATCTTTCCCGCGCGCTCCAACCGCCACGGGCGTGACAAGGAGCGCGAGTATCTCCTGCGCCTGCTCGCCCTCAGCTACGAGAAGGCGGGCGAACGCACGCGCGCCATGCAGACGTGGGAGCGGCTGGTCGCCTTCGACTCGCTCAACTTCGAGAACCACTTCGGCTATGCGCAGGCCGCGGAGCGATTGCTGAGCGGATGGGCGCTGGCCGAGGAAGCGCGCAACGGCTACGCGGCGACGCTCATCCGGTTCCCGGCGCATCTTCCGGCCGTCCGCGGCTTCATCGACTACTACATGGATCGCGGCGAGTTCCAGCCGGTCGTCACGGCGTGGGAAACGTATCTCGACGCCTTCTTCCCCCAGCGGGTGACCATCACGTTAGGCACGACGCCGCTGACGGTGCTCGTCCCCACCGACGGGCGTTCGCACGACGTCGAAGTGGTGCTCCCGACGCCGGCCACGGCCCAGGAGCTCCGCATTTCCACCGGCGGCTTTGCCTTCACCCTGGACTCGGCGGCGATCGTCACCGCGCCGCGCGTGGGCCAACTCGCGGGTCGGGCGCGCCAGTCGTTGGACCTGACGACCATCTCCGCGCCGGAGATGACACGCGATTCGCTCACCTGGCTGCCGAAGGACACCAGCGCGGCGCTGACGCTCCCGCTCACAAGCGTCTCGACGCCCGTCGCCCGCGTGCAGCTGCGGCTGCGCCTGTTCAAGCCGGCCGATGCCGCCATCTGGGGGCTGGTGGCCAAGAGCTATCGCAACCTGCTCCAGTGGGACAAGCTCGCCGAGACGCGTTCGCGCACGGCGCCGTTTGGGTCGAGCGATGACGCCGATCGGCTCTTTGCCCAGCCGCGCTGGCTCCCGCCTGGACTTCCGGCGGACGCCCCATGAGCGCCCCCCGAGTCGAATCGGGCGTGTCTCCCGCCCCCGACGCGCGTCCCCGCATGTCGCTCCTGCAGCGCGCGTGGCACGGCCTGCGCTTTCGCGATGCGCTCCTGCTCTCCGTCCTGCCGCTCTGTGCGCTGGCCTTTCTGTACGGCGCTGCGGTGCGGGACTACTCGAACGCCAAGCAGTACGACGACTACTTCGCGAACGGGAGTTCGATCCAGGCGCTCTTCGGCGCCCGTGTCGACGGGGTGCGGTCGCTCCCGCGAGGACTCGCACTGCGCGAGCGCCTCTCGCCCGAGGACACGGCGCCGGGGATCATTCGCCTCGACCTCCCAGCCGCGCGCTGGGATTCCATCGAGGTCGATCGCGACGGCCAGTGGGGGGAGTGGCTCAACGCCGACCTGCGCTACGGCAAGTCGCTCATCGGCGCGCGCATCCGCAAGCGCGGCGACAACAGCGTGCACTGGCTTACCGAGAAGCGCAGCCTGACCGTCCGCACACCACGCGACGACTTCTACAAGCGCTTTCGGCAGTTTGGGCTCTCGGCCAAGGACGTCGTCCCGTCGTACCTGGTCAACCGCCTGACGCAGGAGTACGGACTGCTCGCCCCCTCCACCGAGCTCACCGCGCTGTACGTCAACAATCGCTTCTTCGGGACGTATCGCTTCGTCGAAGTCGTGGACGAGTCGTTCCTGCGCCCGTTCAACCGGATGCCGGGGAACATCTTTCGCGCCGACGCCGCGGAGCGCGGGTCGTACTACAAGGGACAGAACCGCAACGTCTTCGAGAACCTGATCCCGTGGGATCGCGCCTCGGCCAACGATCGCGTGACGTCGGCGGGGACCGGACAGCTGAAGCTGCTCCTCGAGGACATCCAGGGAACGACCTTCGCCGACCACGAGCGCCTCATGCGCCGCGTGGATCGCGGCGAGTTTGCGCGACTCTTCTCGTACATGTTCCTGGCGGGCGATCCGTATCACGATGACGCGGTCCACAACCAGTTGATCTACGAGGATCCGTCGACGCAGTTGCTGCATCCCATTCCGTGGGACATTCGCCTGCTCGATCTGAGCGTGCCGCAGCATCCGGTGAATCCGTGGTTCCAGGCGATGATGCGCGACCCGTTCGTGATCGACTCGGTGATGCGCGATGTCGCCGGGCGTCTCAAGTACAACGCGATCCTCACGCGCGCCGACTCGATCGTGCGACACGAGGAACGACGCTACGCCGACTACCTGGCCTACGACCGCCTGCGCGGTGCGCTCATCCCGCCCATCGGGAGCGCCGACGAGGCGATGCGGGTGCTGCGCAAGAACGCGGCGCTGCTGCGCCAGCGACTACAGACCGATACGATCGCGTTTGCCGCGACGCCCGCGCCGGGGATGCTGGTGCTCGACGCCGAGACCCGTGGGTGGGTGGGCGCCGACCTTCAGGGATTCGCGCTGAGCGGCGCCTCGACGGCGTCAGCCACGTTGCGACTGGACCGCAACCTCAACGGTGTGCTGGACGCGGATGATCCGGCCATCGCCACACGCGTGACACAGGACGGCGGCACCGTGCAGTTGCAACTGGCGCGTGCGGTGACGCTCTATCCGGGATGGGATCCGTCCGGCAAGCAGGTGTTGCCCGGACATCTCGCCTATCGGATGTTCCTGACCGGCGTTCCGTCAGGCGCAACGGTGGCTCCATTGCTGGTCAATCGGGCAACCGGAAGCACGCCGGCACTGGTCGCGCTCGAGCGCGACGCACCGGTTCGCGAAGGGACCGCCTGGCACCCGTGGCGCTTTGCCGCGCGCCAGCCGACGACGCATCGCCTGGCGGGTGACGTGCGCCTGGCACAAACGCTCGTGATCCCGGAGGGCGACACGCTCGAGATCGCCCCCGGGACGACGATTCGTCTCGCCCCCGACCAGTCCATTGTCTCGCACGGACGCGTGATCGCGCTCGGCACACAGGCGCGCCCCATTCGCGTCATTCCCGACCAGGCAGGAATCCCCTGGGGGACCTTCTCCCTGCAGGGGCACGGGGCCGACAGCAGCCTGTTCGACTGGGTGGAGATCGCGCAGGGGGGCGGGGCCGTCGTGAGCCGAGTGGAGTACATCGGCATGTTCAACATCCATCGCGCCGATGGCGTGGTGATCGAACACTCGACGTTCCGCGACAACCTGCGCAGCGACGACACCTTCCACGCGCTGCACTCGCGTTTCTACCTGCGCAACTCGTTCATCCTGCGCGGCAACAGCGACGCGATCGACCTGGATATCTCCACCGGTGAGATCATCAACAACGTCGTGGAGAACTCGGGCGGCGACGGCATCGACCTGATGTCGTCGACCCCCCGCATCATCGGCAACCGCGTCAGCGGGTCCGGTGACAAGGGAATCTCGATCGGCGAGGCGAGCACGCCGTTCGTCTTCAACAACGACATCTTCAAGTGCAGCATCGGCATCGAGGTGAAGGATCGCTCGGATCCGATCCTGCTGCACAACCGTGTGGTCGACAGCAAGACAGGGCTGCGCGAGCGCCGGAAGAACTGGCGCTACGGCGGGGGAGGCTGGGCCACCGTCGCCCAAACGATCTTCAGCGGCAACAAGACGCCGCGCGCGCGCGATGAGTTCTCGCGCCTCACGCTGGCCGGCGTCGCCGGTCTCGACTCGGCTGGGACGTCGACCGTCGTGGAGCCGGCCGACCTCGGGTGGCTGTATCGCATGGAGGGGGTGCAGGTGCCGTCAGGTGCAGCGCCCGGACTCGTCCCCGGGTGGACGGCGCTGCCGCCGATCACGCCGGTGGACGAGCAGTCGTTTGCCGACGACTTCCGCGATGTCTCGGGGGGATGGCTTGGGCGCGACGGAGTATCGCGCGTCGAGAAGCGGCGCGACGCGCTCCTGATCGAAGTCGACCGACACGCGGGAAGCGCTGCCCGTGCGGTACGCTGGACGCTGCCGAACGGCGGCGACCTCGTCGTCGAGATTGCCGGGCGCAACCTGGGCGCGGCCCGGGTGGTGGTGCGCGGCAGCGGACGCGATGTGGCCAAGCCGTTCACGGTCGGGACCGATCCGTCGACGGCGCGCTTCGTCATCCTCTCGCTCCCGCCGGGGACATATCGAGAGATGGCCCTCGAGCTCGCGCCCGTCATGGGACTCACCACCACCGACCCTGCGTCGGGCCTGTCGATTCCGCTCGGCGGACGCCTGGATTTGCGTGGCTATCGCGTGATTCCCGCGCGCGGCGCCACCGAGACCACTGCTGCTCCTGCTGCTCCTCTCGCTCCTCCTGCACGATGACCGCTCGCGCGACCATGGCATCACCCATCGCCCGCCGCTTTTCGCTCGGCATCGTCGGCGCATTGCTCGTATCGACCGCGCACGGCGCGAGCGCACAAGCGGCGTCCACACCGTCGGCGGCGACGCCGGCCACCCCGACCGCGCAGGGGGGGACGCAACAAGGCCCCGCGCTCGGCTCGCGCTATTCGTTCGTGGTGCTCGGGCACCTGCGCGGCGACGCGAAGGGACCTAACGCCAAGATGCCCGAGGTCGTGGCGGAGGTGCGGCGGCTGCATCCCGCCTTCATCGTCCTCACCGGCGATGCCATCTGGGGCGACATCGACGCCAAGGCGATCGATCCGGCGAGCCTGCATAAGCAGTGGGACTACATCGATTCGTCGCTGGCGACCGTTGGCGTTCCCGTGTATCGCGTCCCCGGCAATCACGACATCAGCGATCTGGTGAGCCGAGACGTGTATCGTCAGCGGTATGGCCTCCCACCGCAGTCGGTGACGATGGGCGACGCGCGCCTGCTTCTCCTCTCCAGCTCGTGGATTCCGGCCGACGGCGACACGCGCCGCATGCCGTACACCCGCACCACCGACCTCGATGCCATGCACAAGACGTGGCTCAAGGGAGAGCTGGAGAAGCCGGGGTATGCGCACACCTTCATCTTCATGCACCACCTCTTGTGGTGGGAAGCGGACAGCAGTGCGTGGTGGCGCGAGCTGCACCCTGCCCTCGCCCGTGCACGCGTCGACGGCGTCTTTTCTGGCGACTATGGCCCGCTCAAGTTCTCGACCATGACGCGCGACGGCGTGCGTTATTACCAGAGCTCCATCGAGGACAACGTCTCGACGGGGATCCAGCGCATGCGCCTGGCGAGTCGCATCCTCTCCAGCCAGTTCGACAACTACCTCGAGGTCCACGTGGATGGCCCGGCGGTGGACATCGAGGTGCACACGGTGGCCGAAGTGTCGTCGGGGCAGTTCACGCCGCAGCGCTATGCGATCGTGAACGAACCGCTCCCTCCGCCGCCGCTCTGGAATCGCCTGCTGCAGCACGTGGGGCGCAAACGACTGGCAGCAGCGGCGGCGTTCGTGGTGCTCATGTTCGGCGTGGGGGTATTGCTGGGACGGGGGTCGCGACGGCGGGGCTGATTCGCGCGACCCTCACGCCATCGCGTGACACAGAGGTGTTGGCGTGCGCGCGGACAGGTCCGCGCGCGAATTCGCACTGAACGCGTCACGCCTCCGTCCTGACCGATTGCCCGCCTCGCGGGGCCGCCGCGAGCCAGAACCGTCCCGCGGCGCTGGAGTCCAGCACGAGCGCGCAGTAGACTCCGAGGACCTCGCGACGAACGCGAGCAACCGCGCGGCAAACGCGAGCAACCGCGCGGCGAACGCGAACAACCGCGCGGTGAACGCGAACAACCGCGCGGTGAACGCGAACAACCGCGCGGCGAACGCGAACAACCGCGCGGCGAACGCGAACAACGGCGCAGCGAACGCGAACAACCGCGCGGCGAACGCGAACAACCGCGCGGCGAACGCGAACAACGGCGCAGCGAACGCGAACAAC